>NZ_JRJU01000003.1 GCF_000787375.1 Halalkalibacter okhensis
ACTTGTCACTCGATAGCGACTTGACTATCATAACATCTTACATCATTTGAAGTCAAATGTTTTTTTCGATGTTATTTTTTCGTTTCCGACGCCTCGTCAGCGACAAGTAATAATATATCATCATACAATTAATACGTCAACAATATATTTCAATTTTTTTTCAAACGATAAAATACCTTTTCAATTCCTTCAACTTTAGTCGCCACTCGTGCACTTTCAATCAACTCTTTTTCAACTAAATGACGAAGAAGGAGTTCCAGGTCCACACTATAGTCCTCCACCTCAGGCAACGACATTAACTCAGCCACTGACAGCAACTCCTCACTTCTACTAATTAATAAAGAGAGAAAATGCTGGCTTCCCAATTCTGTTTTTGAATGAATAGCAAGTTCCGTTGCTAATATGAGAAGCTCAATTCTCTTCTCAAGCGACTCTTCACTCTTTAACAACTCTTGATACAACTTATACGTTTGTGGCTCAATCTTTTTTACTTGCTCCCACACGGTCACTTCCGGATAAAAGCCATGATTAATCACCGACAAACGAGCTAAGTGGTGAAGCGAATGCATCATATTACTAAACGCATCAAAATGATGCCCATTATAAAATAATAACTTCCCTTCCTCAAACCTTCTTAACATTTTCGTGAATTGGATCGTCATTTTTTTCGTGCGATCACCAGGAGGAAAAGAATCAATCCTTTCTTTTACATTACTTAAAAATTCATTCCGATCAAAAACAATCTTCCCATTAATTAACCAATCAACCAACCTTCTATGGTTACCAACTATTAACGTTTGATGCATCATCGCTTGGCTAAGTGAATGTAACGAAACCCGCTTTTCCCCCAATGTATAATGTTTAACTTCCCATGAAATATTTTGATTGTGATTAATAAGCACTATAACGACATCAAAACCATCCGTAACCGACAAAGGCAAAAATTCTTTCTCCACTAGAAGAATCGCTAATGTCTCTTCCTCACTCGCACGGTCTTGATAAAGTTGTCGTAACAATACATCCATTTCATTCTTCCCCTCTCTTATACAACATCAACAGCCCACAGTCAGATTCACAAGCTCCCCGTTTTAAACTAGCCATTCATCTTAGACTGATTCAGACATACAAGTTCTACACAAAAGGGGCATCTCCTGCTAAAGAACTAAGGAATCTTCTTTAACTGTTAACATTTCTTTAAGGAAGAACGGTGATGATCTATGCTATACTACAACTAGATTTAGGAGGGACTATTGATGGCTTTAAAATATACAAACAAAATTAATAAAATTAGAACCTTTGCATTGTCTCTTGTATTTGTAGGAATTCTCGTTATGTACATTGGTATCTTCTTCAGAGAATCTTACATCGTTATGACACTAGCGATGTTAATTGGCTTTCTTTTTATTATTGGAAGTACAGTTGTTTACTTTTGGATCGGGATGCTTTCAACGAAGACGATTCAGGTTGTCTGTCCAAGCTGTGGTGGAGCGACAAAAATGCTCGGTCGGGTTGACGCCTGCATGCACTGCAGTGAACCTCTAACCATGGACAAGTCACTTGAAGGCAAGGAATTTGATGAAAATTACAATCGTAAAACAAAGAAAAAATAAGCTAGTTTTAAATAACTAAAGAAGAGGCGCGAAAAAGGTTAGTACCTTTTTCGCGCCTCTTCTTTGAATGTAAAGTAAAAAAAAGACACCCTCATCAATCAGAAGGTATCCTAATGTTCAACTTTCTCTTTGCACTTAGGGCAAGTTCCATAGATCTCCATACGGTGACTATGAACTTTAAATCCTGTTACATGCTCTGCTAGGGTTTCCACTTCATCTAACCCTGGATAGTGAAAATCAACAATCTTTCCACACTCCCCACAAATCACGTGGTAATGATCCGATGTTACTGAATCAAATCTACTCGATGCATCACCATATGTTAACTCTTTAACGATGCCAGCTTCCTTAAAGACGCGCAAATTGTTATAGACAGTTGCGACACTCATATTAGGAAAACGCCCTTCTAAAGCTTTATATATTTCATCAGCTGTTGGATGGGTCATTGATTCATATAGGAATTCTAGAATCGCATGACGTTGCGGAGTCATACGGACACGGGTGCTTTTCAAAGCATCAAGTGCATCTTGCAAACGATGATCAGACATTGTCATGCACCTCTCTTTCAAGTAACCATTCTTACTTTATAATTAGTATAATATACAATTTGACAATTTGTCAATCTTGCGCTAATCCAACTACTTTCCTATCGCAAGAAAAGGAGCTGCGTCTTTGACATCTAACAAAAACGATGTATATCGATGTTCTTGCTTGCTGCTTCTTTGCTTCTTCCTTTCAAGATCCAAACAAACCACCTTCAAAGCATCCTGCAATTCTTTGATATCCTTTTCTTCAACCCCAAATAGGAATGTTGTATTCCCCTTTCTCCAAAAACCACCTGAACTAGCTAACTCAGTCATTCTATAGCCTTGCTTTTTTAATTTTAATTCAACCTCATCAGCATACACATTATCAATAATACAAACGAGCAGCTTCACGACTCTTCCTCCATTCTAAAAGGTTATACCTACAACTATTCTGCTTTAAAGTAAGGTGTTCCTACTTTACTTTTTTAAATCTTTCAAATTGGAGGCAGTAGTTGCCACTTAAATCAAACGATTACTTTCCTTCCATTTCATCCTTCACAAATGAAAGAGCTTCTGCTACATGGTCTTTTACTTTTACCTTTCTCCATTCCTTAACAAGATTCCCTTGTTTATCAATGATGAAGGTCGAACGTTCGATGCCCATGTATTCTTTCCCGAAATTCTTCTTTAACTTCCACACTCCATACTGCTCGGCCACTTTGTGATCCTCATCTGCTAATAATAAGAATGGAAGCTCATACTTTTCAATAAATTTCTCATGGCGAGCAACAGGGTCTGGGCTAACACCCAAAATAACCGTATCAAGCTCAGAAAAGTCTTCTACCTTATCACGAAAGTCACAAGCCTGAGTCGTGCATCCAGGTGTCATATCTTTTGGATAGAAATACAATACAATGTTCTTCCCACGATATTCCTCTAATGAAACCACTTCACCGTTATTAGCTGGCAATGAAAATAGTGGAGCCTCTTGTCCAACTTGAATCGTCAAAATACTCATCCTTTCAAATCTTTTACTTATAGCGTAGCTTAGAACCTTTCAAATGACAACTATTCCTCCTTCTTAGCCACTTGAAGAACCGATGTGACAACAAAGGCTGCAGGAAGTAAGTACCCAAATAGAGCCTGCACCATCGCAATAATCCGGCCAATCCCTACTGGCACTAAGTCACCATATCCTACAGAAAGAAGTGTCACCGCACTAAAATAAACAATATCTTCAATAAGGTGGTTCACCGTTCCTTCCACATGAGAATTCCCTTCTTTCAGCACGGCAATTCCTAACATTTCAAGACCTAAATACAAGTTAGAAAAGGATAAGATAACTGTGATATAAACAAGTAATAGGAGGGTAAAGTGCCTTAGTGACACTGAGTAGGTTCCCCGAACGGGACGGTACCGCAAGAGCATCAATAAACTAACGATTGTCCCAACAGTTGCGATAATTAACGCAGTCGATAATAACCAATTCACCCTGATCACCTCTCTCACACTAATTTTATGAAGTTGATAGCTTGTATAGAATCATTGAACTTGCCCCAAACGCTCCTCTATGGTTAGATACAAACAGAAGATATTGAACTATATTAAGGAGGCAAAACATGGACCGGACACAATCAGAACATTTATATAAAGAAGCTCAAGAGCATATCGTTGGAGGGGTGAATAGCCCTTCACGCGCGTACAAAGGCGTAGGTGGCGGGACACCTGTTTTTATGGAAAAAGGACAGGGTGCTTACTTTTGGGATGTTGACGGAAATCGTTACATAGATTATTTAGCTGCATACGGACCAATTATTACAGGGCATGCTCATCCCCATATAACCAAAGCCATTCAACAAGCTGCTGAGAATGGCGTTTTATTCGGAACACCAACAAAACTTGAAAATCAATTTGCAAAAATGCTCAAGGAAGCGATCCCTTCCCTAGAAAAGGTTCGCTTTGTCAATTCTGGAACGGAAGCTGTGATGACAACGATCCGCGTCGCACGTGCTTATACAGGAAGAGATAAAATCATTAAATTTGCCGGCTGCTATCACGGACACTCAGATCTTGTCTTAGTAGCTGCAGGATCTGGACCTTCTACTCTTGGTACTCCAGATTCAGCCGGAGTGACCAAAAGCATCGCCAAGGAAGTCATTACCGTTCCGTTTAATGATATCGAAGCATACAAAGCTGCCTTAGAAAAATGGGGCGACGAGATAGCCGCTGTATTAGTTGAACCAATCGTAGGGAATTTCGGAATTGTCGAGCCTGTTGACGGGTTCTTAGAAGCTGTTAACACTCTTACTCACGAAGCAGGTGCTCTTGTCATTTACGATGAGGTTATTACAGCTTTTCGCTTTATGTATGGAGGAGCTCAAAATTATTTAGGGGTCGAACCAGATATGACGGCTCTAGGGAAAATAATTGGTGGCGGATTACCGATCGGAGCTTACGGCGGTCGAGTTGATATTATGGAAAAAGTGGCTCCACTTGGCCCTGCCTATCAAGCAGGAACGATGGCCGGAAATCCCGCATCAATGAGTGCAGGAATTGCTTGCTTAGAAGTATTAAAAGAAAAAGGAACGTACGAGAAATTAGATCAATTAGGTGCTTTATTAGAAGAAGGAATTCAGTCCCTTGCTAATAAACATAACCAGACGATTACAATCAATCGCCTAAAAGGGGCATTAACTCTTTACTTCACTTCTGATAAAGTCGTCAATTATGAGCAAGCCGAGAATTCAAACGGCGAACAGTTCGGCCGCTTTTTTAAAGAGATGTTAAAGCGAGGAATCAATCTTGCTCCATCGAAATATGAAGCATGGTTCTTAACGATTGCTCATACAGAGGAAGATATAAAAGAAACATTACAAGCCGTCGATGAATCCTTCGCCGCCATGAATAAATAATGAATACAAGATGACTAACGTTTTCGTGCCCCAAAAGGTCTGAACTAAGAGCTATTGGGTCCCACCTCATACGTTAGTCATCTTTTTTTGCAACGATAATAAAAAAGCTTGATTCGTACCCATATCCGTTGTATAGTACGCTTCGGTGTTCATTTTTCCGGGTATTATTGTGAGACAACTGAAATACTATCACTATCGAAGGATTTATGATTCCAAGTGAACGAACAAAGGAGTTAATGTACCATATGAAACTTGGGGCTCGAATATTTAAAACAGGGCTTGCTGTAATGCTTTCTTTATACTTGGCCATTTGGTTGGAACTTGACCCACCAATGTTTGCCGCCTTAGCAGCAGCAATTGCTGTGCAACCATCCCTATACCGAACGTTTCAAACGATTTTGGAGCAAATTCAAGCAAATTTAATCGGAGCCATATTAGCCGTTATTTTTGTGATGACATTTGGTCATGATCCTTTTGTCGTCGGTTTGGTTGTCGTATTAGCCATTTCAATTATTTTAAAGGTGAAGTTAGAGCCAACGACCATTCCACTAGCTATCGTGACGGTCATTATTATCATGGAAAGTCCTGCAACTGATTTTATCCAGTTTGCTGCCGGGCGCTTTGCTCTTATTCTACTTGGGGTTGTCGCGGCATTTATTATTAATTTGCTTTTTATCCCACCAAAATACGAAACAAAGCTTTATCATAAAATATCGAAAGCAACGGAAGATATCAACCAATGGACGATGTTACACATCCGCCACGCAGCCGATCATCGCTCGTTAAAAAGCGACTTAAATCGTTTAGAAGAACAAGTTCTTAAACTCGAGAATTTATATTTGCTCTATAAAGAAGAACGAAATTATTTTATGAAAAATAAATACGGCAAAGCACGAAAAGTAGTCCTTTACCGTCAGATGATCGTCGCAACAAAAAAAGCCTTATTTGTGTTAAAAAATTTAGAAAGACGATCTGAAGAGTTGAATCTGATGGCAGAGGACACACATAAAAAATTCGAAAAGCAGCTTCATTACTTGACCACTTATCATGATCGAATTTTGCTAAGGTATGTCGGAAAAGCTCATTCAAGTCATTCCGATGAATTGGTTCTTAAGATGAATAAAGGGAAAGAAGAACTCATGAGTTATTATATCGGCCTGCAAAACCATTCATGCATTGATTACAATCAATGGTTACACCTGTTACCTGCTGTTTCACAAATGATCGAATACCAAGAACAACTTGAGCACCTCAACCACCTTGTAGACAGCTTCTTTACGTATCACCAGGAGGAAAATGAGGTTAAAATTCAAGAACGAGATGATGAATAAGAGGCTCCTTCAAAAGGTTTGAACTTTAACCTTTTGAAGAAGCCTCTATGCATGAGCGGAGTCGCTACTTCTTTTAAAGCCTTGAGAGGAGTGGGGTTCTCCTCTCAAGGCGCGTAGCGAACGGAGCCATTGCCCTCCCCCTTCAAAAGGTTTGAACTTTCACCTTTTGAAGTAGCCTCTTTATGACCTTATCAATTCAACTGCTGAACTTCAAATAACTTCTTGTAGCTCCCTTTACGGCTTATTAACTCTTCATGACTGCCAACCTCAGCAATTTCACCATTCTCAATCACAACGATCCGATCAGCATGGGTAATCGTAGAAAGGCGGTGAGCAACGATAAAGGTTGTCCTGTCTTTGGCTAGCACTTCAAGAGCTTCTTGAATATAATGCTCACTTTCCAAATCCAGAGCTGACGTTGCTTCATCAAAGATGAGGATTGGTGGATTCTTCAAGAACACACGAGCAATCGCGACACGTTGCTTCTGGCCACCAGAAAGCTTCACACCTCGCTCGCCCACTTCCGTGTCATACCCTTTTGGAAGATTCATTATAAAATCATGTGCATTCGCCGCCTTTGCTGCAGCTATGACGTCTTCCTCACTCGCATCGGGCCTTCCCATTAATATGTTCTGCTTAACCGAATCACTAAACAAAATATTATCTTGCAGAACCATCCCAATGTTGTCACGCAAAGTACGCACTTTGAACTCTCTAATATCCGTCCCATCTAATAAAATTTGACCAGACGTCACATCGTAGAAACGAGGAATTAAGCTAATCAACGTACTTTTCCCACCGCCACTCATTCCTACAAACGCAATGGTCTCTCCTTGTTTCACATCTAGCTGTAAATTTTTTAACACAGGCTTTTCATCATCATCGTAATGGAAGGTTACATTTCTAAACTCAAGATGACCTTGAGCTCGCTGTAGCGGCTTGGAATGAGGCTCATCTTCAATATCATATTTTTCATCAATAAACTCAAAGACCCTGTCCATCGAAGCAATCGATTGAGTCAAAGTTGTTGACGAATTAATAAGACGCCTTAACGGCCCATACAATCTCTCCATGTACAAGACAAATGCTGTCATCGCCCCCACTTCAAGATTGCCCATAATAACAAAATAGCCCGCCACAAATATAACGAGTAATGGTGCCACATCTGTAATTGTGTTAACCACAGCAAACGTTTTAGCATTCCATTTTGTATGATCAATGGCTCGATCTAGGAAATGGGTGTTTCTTTTTGCAAATTGCTTTTGCTCATGGTCCTCAAGCGCAAAGCTTCGAATCACACTCATTCCTTGGACACGTTCATGTAAATGTCCTTGTACCTCCGCTAATGCTTGTGAACGCACTCTCGTTAAATGCCTAAGTCTGGCATAAAAGTATTTCACTGAGAAGCCATACAACGGGAACATCGAAATAGCAACAAGCGTTAACCAAACGTTTAGATTTAACATAATGATAATAGCAATAACAATGGTAATTAAATCTAACCAAATATTCATTAACCCTGTTATCACAAAATTCTTCGTTTGTTCAACGTCATGTATAACACGAGAAATGATTTCTCCTACTTTGCGATTCGAATAATAACGCAAACTCAGCTTTTGGATATGGGTAAATAATTGATCTCTTATGTCATATAGAACTTTGCTTCCAATCCACTGCGCAAAATACTGTCTAAAGTATTCAATCGGCGGACGCAAAAAGACAAAAATAACAAACATAACGGCCATAATTTTCAGCAACAATGACACTTTTTCATCTTGTGCCATCGCTTCAGCGAAGATAATATCATCAATTACATACATCATCACTAACGGCAGCAATAACGGAATCCCAAACTTAAAAATTCCGATGATGATGGTAACGATAATTTCCTTCCAATACGGCTTGACGAATGCCATATAGCGTTTAATACTATTCAGCTTCGTCACCCCCTCTTTTTAAGACAAAAGCCTGACTCACATGGAGAGCCATTGGTAGCCACCCCCGAGAGTCAGACCCTTTCTTTATCGATATTGTAAAAATCGTTCATACCAGCTTTCCACAAATTGTGGGGCAAATGGTCCTTTTCTTTGGTGAATCCATGAGATTAATTCATCGACACTTCGTTTAAGAATGTCATCTACAGCTGGCGGATAGTTCATAAGTTTCCGGTGCAGCTCATATTCATCTTCATCTAAGAGCTTAAAGGTCATATCTGGGAACACCTTAATGTCGAGGTCGTAATCAATATACTTCACTGCTTCCTCATCCCAAGTAAAAGGTGACCCTAGGTTGCAATAGTAATAAATACCATCTGATCGTATCATACCAATTGTGTTAAACCATTGTTCGGAATCAAAATAACATATAGCCGGCTCTCGCGTTCTCCAATTCCTTCCATCCGATTCCTTCACTAGAATACGGTCATTCCCTCCAATTACAACCTTTGACGTCCCTTTAAGCACAATCGTTTCTTCCCAAATGCGATGAATCAATCCATTATGCTTATAGCTATGGATTTCAATATTACTTCCTACTTTGGGAAAATTCATGTCAAACTCCCTTCCTTGCATAGTTTCGGACGCCTGTAGGGTAGAGTAGTTCATACGTATCCACTTTTAAAATAAGCTCGTCTACTCTATTCTCTACCAATAAAACTAACTTAATCACTTCATTTGCTTACATTCACTTTCTATTATAACGTTTTGTCAGTTAATTTGAAATGTTAAGCTTTAATATAGGTAAAAGTCTATGTACAAAAAAACAAGCACCCTTTGGACGAGTTGCCAAAGGGTGCTTTGTTTTTAAGTCTTACTATTGTTGGTTTGAAGAGTTCTGCTGCTTACGAGCTGCAGATTGAGCGTTTTGCTGACGAACCTCTTGAGCGTTCGTTTCGCTAGCAAACTCAGTCGCATAGCTGTTGCCTTGAGCAGACTGTTGGTTTTGTTTTCTTACTTGTTGAGCATTTGTTTTAGATGCTTGTTGTTGTTGTTGTCTATCCATGTGATATCACCTCCACGACTATTAAGATGTCCGGCGATGAGATCCTTTATGCAACTAAATTTATTTTATGTTAAAAGAGAAATTCCCCCATCAACAATAAGCGTTTGACCACGAATCATATCGGCTTCTTTGGATAATAAAAATAATACCGTGTTGGCCAAGTCTTCCGCTTCGACAATTCGTCCAGCTGGTGTTCTTTGTGCTGCGTCTGCCAAAAGTTCCTCACGATTTGGGAAATGCGTTAAGGCATCTGTATCGACAGCGCCACCAGAAACCGCATTAACGACAATTCCTTTTTCCGCTAACTCTACAGCTAAATAACGTGTTAAGGCTTCTACAGCCGCTTTTGATACTCCCACTGTCGTATAGTTCTTTAAGTAACGGATCGATCCTAATGAGCTCAAGCTTACGATATGACCGCCACCTGTTTTCTCCATTCGTTTTGCTGCTTCTTGCGCACAAAATAAAAGGGCTTTGCTATTAATATCCATTGTCCAATCCCAATGGCTTTCTTCTAGTTCCATCAAAGGACGAAGAACTCCAGATGCTGCATTATTCACTAAAACATCCAATCGACCAAACTCCTCGTCAATTTTTTCAAAGAGCTCTTTGATTTTTTCAGGTTTTCCTACATTTGCTTTGACAACTAGAGCTTTTTGTCCTAGCTGTTCAATTTCTGCAGCTACATCTAATGCCGCTTGTTTGCTTCTTGCATAGTTGACAACAATATCATAGCCTCGCTCGGCCAATTTTAAAGCAATCAACCTGCCAATTCCTCGACTGCTACCAGTGACTAATGCAACTTTTTGTTCCATATACAATCCTCCAATATTTTCATATGCCCTTATTATATCGTATAGGTCACTCCCAGAACAGGAACACTACAACCAAACCTAGTAAAAGGAAGTGGATTACATGTATGTCGGAAGAGACATGACCGAACTCTCTATGATGTCCATTGACCAATGGACTGATAAAGAGCTTGCTTATTTTCATCATGGATTACAACAAATGACTCCTTATCTCAATGCAGAAGGGGCCAGTATCCATCGAGAAATCATTCGTGAAATCGAAGCAAGAGGCGGCTTGCATCAAGAAGCAACATGGACTCAAGGAACAAAACCTCACTATGATTAAAAGGCAAGAGGTGGTAAGCCTTCAGGGAACTTTTCGCTCTCTGAGGGCTTTAATTTGTTAACGGTTTTTTATAGGAATTTACCTACTTTTGCTATACACTAAAAAAGACAATGAAGCAAAGGAGTGGTAAAGATGAAAGCGGTTATTTACGAAACATACGGAGGCCCTGAAGTTTTAACAGTCTCTGAAGTTGCCAAGCCATCCATACAAACGAATGAAGTGCTCATACAGGTTAGGGCAAGCGGCATTAATCCAGTTGATACATATTTTAGAAAAGGAATCCGCCCGGTCGAGTCCTTTCCTCACATCCCCCACTTTGATGTAGCAGGTGAGGTTGTGGAAAAAGGCACTGATGTGAATAATGTGAACATCGGCGATCGCGTTTGGGCAACAAATGCCAAAGGTGCTTCTGCAGAATTCGTTGCTGTTTCTAGTGACCTTGTTTTTCCTCTTTCGAATGAATCGTCATTTGCAGATGGTGCAGCCATAGCTATGCCCTATATGACAGCTTATTTGTCTTTATTTAACAGAGGTCAGCTAAAAGAAAATGAATCCGTTCTTATTTTCGGAGGAGCTGGTGCTGTAGGCCATGCAGCGATTCAACTCGCCAAAAATGCAGGTGCTACAGTTATTACAACGGCTAGTACTCCAGAGAAAGCAGCAATTGCTAAAGAAGCTGGCGCCGATGAAGTGATTGTGTACACGACGGAGGACCTTGTTACGCGTGTAAAAGAACGAACAAACGATGAAGGGGTCTCCCTCATCTTAGATATGTCCTTTAGCGAAAACATGGAGAAAGATCTAGAAATCATTAAATTAGGCGGTCGAATCATTACTATAGGATCACCGGTTAACAACACACCTCCACTAATGTGGCGTCAATTAAATATGAAACATGCCTCACTTATTGGTGTCCTTCTATTCACTGCGCCAAAAGAAGAATTAGTGAATGCCGGCCACTTTATATCAAAAGGCATAGAAAGCGGTGCTTTATCCGCACACATCGGCAAAGTGTTTCCATATGAAGAAGCCGCGCAAGCTCATGTAGCATTAGAGAAAAAAGAATACGACGGACGAATTATTTTAGAGCATTCCAAGTAGGAACGAAGGGTTGCATAAAGATAAAATAAGAGGCCACTGAAAAAGGTAAAAATCGTACTTTTTTTAGTGGCCTCATTAAATAACGTGGGGAAACAGAGTAGGATACCGTGTAGGTTTTAGACTCTGTTTTTTATTGCAGTTAATTGAGGTAATTATTTGGCTTACCAAACTAAATGGTCCTACGTTCCGTTATTTGAGTAAACACCTCACTAGCCTTGCAGAAAACAGGAATTTCCTTACATAAGTCAATGGGGAACCCTCCGCAGGGGAATGACACTCCGCTTTCCGCGGGTGCCCGGTGAGCCTCCTCGGCTGCATCGCCTGCGGGGTCTCACACGTGGGTCACTGGTCCCGCAGGAGTCTCCGTGTCATTCCCCTGCTAGGTTTACTTTTTGGTCCTTAAATGTGTTTATTTTACATGTGTATATTGTGTAGAGATTAATAAAAGGAACACCACTCAAGAGTGAAGACATGTTCCTTTTTTCTTTTATAGAACTAGTACTTTTAGTGCCTTAGTACGACGGGATATTTCCTCGGCCTTCCTCGTTTCTTTTTCTTCACCCTACCTTTTGAAGTTCGTTGCGGTTGTCGGTGAATCGTTGAAATAAGGTCATTCCAGGGCTTAAACCCGTAGGATTGAATCTTCTTGAACACTTATTGAAACGGACCTACCCATTCCGATAAACCTCATTTCTATTTGACCCCCACTCTTTTTTGTTTGTTAAAGTTTATTTTTATGGGGAATATAAACAACATAACAGGCTACTGTTTAAGGTTTGTTTGAGAAGCCCTTTTTAGTAGCTCATTTAGAAAGGAGCTTTTTTTAATGGAAAAAGAATTGTTCTACGTTAACTTAAATCCCATTAGCATGGATACGATTAGCCCGACTAGAGTCGATGATGGACAATTAATTGAATATGAAATTGCAGCCACACCAGCTGAGAAAAAAGCATTAGAAGATTTATTACACGAAGTCCAATCTCATGACCTTGAACTAGGGAATTTAGTGACGTTCCGCCATTTTGATGACGAAAAAGTAGATGAAGACAAAAACGAATATCAACGAGGGTTAAATGATGTCTACGAAGAACTATACCGCCTAGGAACCGCCGAAACAAAACAAAAAATAAAAGAAATTCATATGATTAATGATGATCAATAACAAAAGCGGGGTCTAACCCCGCTTTTGTACTGTAAAGACCTCCAGAGGGGTCTGACCCCAATTCAATAATTCGACTTCGATTGTCCGCCATCGACATTCAGCGTTGCTCCAACAACCCAGCTTGCTTTTTCCGAGGCTAGAAATGTGACAACATTGGCTACTTCATCTGCTGTTCCAAACCGCCCTGCAGGGATTTCATCTTGAACAAATTGGTTGATTTTTTCTGGGTTTTCATCGAGTCTTCTTTGCCAGTTACCCGATGGATGAAGGATAGAACCTGGTGCGACTCCATTTACACGTATGCCATCCTTGATGGCCTCATCAGCCAAGGCTTTTGTGAAACTAATCATTGCGGCTTTTGCACTGTTGTATGTTACTTTCCCGCCTGACTCTCTTCCAAAGATGGATGATATGTTAATAATGCTTCCTGATTGCTTTTCTTTAAGATAAGGAAGAACAAGCTTGCTAAAATGAACGGCAGAGAAATAATTTAATTCGAATGCTTCATGAAACAGATCAAGGTCTGTTTCAGCTGTTGTCGAACCATTGCTCCCCCCTACATTGTTCACAAGGATATCGACCGTACCATAGGTATCCAACACGTCGCTAATTACTTGTTCTCTTTCATTTTCCTTTGTCATATCAGCTTGAATCGTTACAATCTGATCTTGTAACTGTGCTTTGGCTTCATTGAGCGCCTCTTGCCCTCTTGCGACAATCGCCACTTTAGCTCCTTCTTGATGAAACGCTTTGGCAATGGCATACCCAATTCCTTTTGAACCACCCGTCACAAGTACGACTTTATCTGTTAATTGTAAATCCATACGTACTCCTCCATTACAACAACGATTTTTGTATGATTTTCTGATGCGAAACAGGGAAAGCATATTTTTCTATATCTTTTACAGGTATCCACTTTCTTGTTGCTTGTCCGCCGTCTGGCTGCCCACTCACTTGCGCCTCATACACCGTTATATTCCATATTAAATGAGAAAAAACATGTTCAACCTTTTGAATCGGTTCATCTAGTACAACTTCAATGTCGTAGCTGGCCTGAAAGTGCTCTTCGACAGACCGTCCATCCGTGACTTCAACGTTAGGAAATTGCCACAGTCGTGCGAGCAATCCTGTCTCTGGTCGTTTTTCAATCAACACTTCTCCACGCTCATTACGAAGAACGACAGCTGCCATCTGCTTTGCTGTTTGTTTTTTCTTTTTTGACTTGATCGGCAAGTCGTTTTGCTTTCCGTGGTCATACGCACGACAATGCTCCCTCACTGGACAAAGCAGGCAACCCGGAGAAGTAGGTGTACAAATTAACGCCCCTAGCTCCATTAAGCCTTGATTAAATGAAGATGGATCATCTTTAGAGACAAGATCATATAAAATGTTTTCAAAGATCTTTCTCGTGGATGCCTTTGCAATATCCTCTTCGACCAATAGGACTCTAGAAAGAACACGCATAACGTTTCCATCCACAGCAGGTTCAGGCTTTCCGTAAGCAATACTCAAGACTGCTCCAGCCGTATACGGTCCAACCCCTTTTAAAGAAGAGATCTCCTCTCTTGTATCAGGCACACGCCCTTCATACTGTTCCACCACTTCACGAACAGCTGTCTGCAAATTGCGTACACGTGAGTAATAACCAAGCCCTTCCCACGCTTTTAAAATACGATCCTCCTCTGCTTCTGCTAAAGCCTCAAGCGTCGGAAATTCTCTCATAAACGCGTTGTAATACGGGATAACGGTATCTACCCTTGTCTGCTGTAACATAATTTCCGATACCCAAACGCGATAAGGATCTTTTGACATTCTCCATGGCAGCTCACGTTGATTCTCGAGAAACCAATTAACTAAATCATCTTGAAATTCTGTGATGTAAAAATCTTGTAAATGCATTTGTTCCAAGGTAAACTCACGATTCCTTCCTTACAAAGGCCCAGCAGTGTATTTTCTCTGCTCCCCCTTCAATTAGTGGTACCATTTTGCTAAAAATAGCATGTTCATTTGACCGACGTAGTTTTTTTAATGCTTGGTAATGAGAGGTTGTTGGTACCTCAAACATCTCGACATACAAATGTGGCTGGTCATCAGCAACATACCAGCTAATATTGGTTGCTTCATAATCAGGAAGAACCTCGATAATCTCTTTCATTGCTTGCTCATATTCATTGATGTATTCTTTATTTACTTTGTATTCCATAAAAATCTGTAAAGGTTTTGTCATTTTTCCAATCTCCCCTTTTTAAACAGTGACTTTTCGGGTATAAATAAACTATACCATGTTTTAGATCGATAAGGAGGTATCTCAACACGATGGACACAGGTACTCATGTTGTTATGGGGGTTGCTCTCGGTGGATTAGCAACATTAAGCCCAACAATCGCAAATGATCCATTGCTTCCCACATCGGTCATGATCGCTACAATCATCGGTTCTCAAGCACCTGATTTTGATACAGTATTAAAATTACGAAATAATGCTGTATACATACGTAACCATCGTGGCATTACCCATTCCGTTCCCGCTCTTTTTATTTGGCCTCTTTTAGTGACAAGTGGCATTTTACTTTTCACTCCGGAGACGAACTGGTCGATCGTGTTGCTATGGTCTTTTATTGCCGTTTTTCTACATGTGTTTGTCGACATCTTTAATGCGTATGGAACACAAGCTCTTAGACCCTTTTCGAATAAGTGGATTGCTCTTGGGATTATTAACATCTTTGATCCATTTATTTTCTTCAGTCACCTTGTCGCGTTTGGCATATGGGGACTAGGCTTAGCACGACCAGGACCAACCATTTTGCTATTATATTTAGTCTTAATTGGATATTATATTTGGCGCATTGGGGAAAAGCAGCGAGTTGTCAACCATGCAAAGAAATTGCATCCAGATGCAAGCCATATCTTTGTCTCTCCTACGATCAGATGGAATCAATGGCATGTAGTCATTCGCACACCTGATATCATGTTTGTTACGGAATCTAGAAATCACAAAATAGAGTATTTTGAGCAATATTCATTCGATCCGATTCCAGATATTCCAGTTATTAACGCAGCCAGGAAAGATCCAAATTTATCAGCATTCTTATCGTTTTCTCCTTCGTATCGCTGGGAAGTTGAAGACAAAGAAGACAATGTTACAGAAGTACGCTTTGTTGATTTACGATACCGGAGCAAAGGTCATTACCCTTTTGTAGCCATTGTGCAGCTTGATCAAGACCTAAACATTCTAAGCTCTTATACGGGTTGGGTATTTAGTGAAGAAACGCTCCAAAAGAAATTAAATATTGTTACCGAATAAGTAAAAGGGGTTTCTCAGGAAAGGTTTAAAAGCCTACCGTGAGAAACCCTCTTTCTTTAGTGCTTCACGTCATCATCCTTATTTAAATGGGCAAACTTTTCTTTACTCGGATTGTATTTATGTAAATATGGTCCATATTGGCTAATCCACTTTGTCACAATCTTTTCGGTCTGATCTTGTCCTTGATAAGACCAACCACCTTTCGCCCTTGTTGTTTCAAAATCCTCCCATAAACTTTCAACCCACGTTCTTGCTTGCGCTGCTGTAATCGTTGAATTAATGGATAATAATTGCTCCGTTAATCGTTGAAACCTATCTTCCACACCGTTTCCTCCTTTGACAATGTTTACGTCTCATAACTTATCTGTGTCTGTTAATAATACTATTGAACACGTTGGAAAGGGGGTCTACCAATGCGAAACAAAGCAAAGGGCTTTCCGAACCATATTAAGTTCGAGGGGAATTCACCAAAGGATATTAGAAACAGAAATGAATCCAAACGTGCTGATCTCAGCATTAATACCCGACCTAGAGATCGCATGAGAAACACTGATGGTGATACGAACAATTAATTTGCAATAAGAATTCTTTCATTGCAACCAACGTTTCTGGAGGTGCCAACCTATGGGTAAGAGGAGCATGAATTTCCAAGCTGGACAAGAATACAAAAGTCCATTTGATTCACCTCGTGCTAATCCAAAGCACGCTTCCAAACAAATTGGCGGTGAAACTCAGATGAGTCAAACCGACATTAAAGTTCGATTACACAGAAAAGCTGAGCAAAGATAACTTTTTATTATGGAAGGAGAAGAAATTACTCTTCTCCTTCTTTTTTAACAAATAATGAAATAGGCACAGCCTCTAAATTCGTTTGATTGTCACGATATCCCCATGCAAAATAACCGTTCATGTAGGAAATTTGAAATGAAGAGCCGCCTTCCATTTCATATGTCGCTCCCGGCTTAAAATCTTCAGGGTTTAACAAATAGGCTTTCGCTAATAATACACGGCGCTCATATACAGCAAATTCACTTGACATCCCTAATTGTTCCGCTTTTTTAGCCTTTTCATTCAAGCGTGCAATTTCCGTTCGTAATTCATATTCCGTCATTTCACTAAATCGTTTTTGTAGTTGTTCCATATTTGATACATCCCTCCCGTTCATCCTCCTTTTATTATAATTGAAACCATCCTGACAAACAAAGAAATTGGTTAAAAGAAGAACGCAAGGATGATCCCAATAAGCCCAGAAAATCGAGGAGTCAACACCCTCCTTTGGCTACCGACCTCTTTGCTTTCGCTTCTCTTCGGGAGTCAATCCCCTCCTTTGGCTACCGTTCTCTTTGTCTTCGCTTCATTTCGGGAGTCAACACCCTCCTTTGGCTACCGTTCTCTTTGTCTTCGCTTCTCTTCGGGTGCCAACACCCTCCTTTGGCTACCGTTCTCTTTGTCTTCGCTTCTCTTCGGGAGTCAACACCCTCCTTTGGCTACCGTTCTCTTTGTCTTCGCTTCTCTTCGGGTGCCAACACCCTCCTTTAGCTACCGTCCTCTTTGTCTTCGCTTCTCTTCGGGAGTCAACACCCTCCTTTAGCTACCGTCCTCTTTGTCTTCGCTTCTCTTCGGGAGTCAACACCCTTTCTTAGCTACCGTTCTCTTTGCTTTCGCTTCTCTTCGGGAGTCAACACCCTTCTTTAGCTACCGTTCTCTTTGCTTTCGCTTCTCTATGTTCGTTCCATTGCGCTTCAGTCACTCGCACCCTCAAGGAGGTGCCGAGCCTCCTCGGCCGTGTGGGGTCTCGCCCCTCCCTCTGCACCTCGCAGGTATCGAGTGACTTCCGCTCCATTTCACTACGAGAAAAACCAATTATTCACAGCAACACTCTTTAGGATAACAGCTTTATAAAAACCTGATATGAGAGGGGTTTCTCATATCAGGTTTCAACGTGCGGAGCCATTGCTGCTTCCTCGAACCTTCTAAAAGGACTTTTTCAATGCCTTCTGTTTTTCACCTTTTTCAGTGTCCTCGTTTACTTGTCTCCTTCGCTTAGATATTGTTCAATGACATCCATCGGAAATCCTTTGCGATACAATTGCTGTTTGAACCGTTGCTCGTATTCCCAACCTGTATATTTCCCTTCAAGCTTCCTTCTAATCTTCTCTCCTTGAAAACAGATTGCTTCCCACTCTTCTGAACTCTCTTCAGGAAAATCGACAAGCTGAAGTGCTTCTACAATCACGCGCTGTGAATAGCCTTTTGTTATGAGTTGGCTCGATAGTTTCTCTTTAAAAGCCTTGCTACTCACTTTGCTATTTTTCTTTGATTGCTGCTTCTCTAACCACGTGACGATTTTTTCCTTTTGTTCCCCTTCTGTAAAGGTTGCTAGCGCCGCATCAATGACCGCATCACTTACCCCTTTTTGTACAAGCTCTTGTTTCAGCTTTAGCGGACCCTTCATTAATGTTAGCTGCTTTGACCTTATATAGGCCTGTGCAAATTCCTCATCATTTAGCAATCCTTGCTGAAGCAATTCATCTATCACTGCGTTAATATGCTTTGGCTCTTTCTCCTTTTTTTCTAAATACTGCTTCATCTCTTTAACAGAGCGCATACGGTAAGAAAGATAATTAATGGCAAGATGATAGGCTTTTTTCTTTTCGTCTTCATCAATTAATTGGATTAATGTTTTCTCATCTATTTCCAAGCCCTTCGTCAGACGATGCTTAATTAAAAGGTCCTCATCGACACTTAGGGCATATTCAAACGACTGTCCTTTTGTAAAAAAGACGTTATATCGACTTTTATTGCGTTTTTGTACTTCAATTTTGGCTATTACGGCCATCAAATTACACCCCCAGATTATGCTACTAAACCTTTGCAAAACATCTCCGACTACAATTAAACTAAACATACGATTATTACTGTAACAGGAGGCGAACGGAATGAATATTGTGATTGCAGGCGGTTCCGGTTTTCTTGGTAAGAAACTCACTGACCATTTAACGAATCAAGGACATTCTATTTACATTTTAACAAGAGATGCTTCAAATAAACCAGTCTTACCTTCTGTTCACTATGTCCAGTGGCTTCATGAGGAAGCAAAGCCAATCGATCACCTAAATGAAGTTGATGCGATCATTAATCTCGCGGGAGAATCCATTGGGTCAGGAAGATGGACCAAACAAAAAAAGACCAACATCCTTCAAAGCAGAATCACGTCTACTCAATCGATTATTCAATTAATTGAACAATTACCCATCAAACCAAAAGTCCTTGTGAATGCCTCAGCCATCGGCTATTATGGCACCTCGTTAAGCAAGACCTTTACGGAAGAATCGGAATCTAGCGGGGACGACTTCCTATCAAACGTTGTTGAGAAATGGGAAAATGAAGCAAAAAAAGCTTCTAACTACGGTGTACGAGTTGTTTTCTGTAGACTAGGTGTCGTTTTAGATCCAAATGAAGGGGCGCTTAATAGGATGTTACTTCCGTATCGTTTCTTTATTGGAGGTCCACTCGGTTCCGGAAAGCAGTGGCTAAGCTGGATTCATATTGACGATGCCGTTCGAATGTTTTCCTATGCTGCCACTCAACCAAACCTAGAAGGAGCATTTAATTTAACCACTCCTTTTCCTTGTCAAATGAATGAGTTTGGCAAAACATTAGCTCATGTTTTAAATAGGCCTCACTATCTCCCTGCCCCATCATTTGCCTTACGCCTTTTATTAGGTGAGATGAGTACTCTTGTTTTGGACGGCCAAAAAGTACTGCCAAACAAAGCTATTTCAAGTAGTTATCCATATCTGTATCCTACTCTTTTATCTGCTTTAGAGAATCTGTTAAAAAAATAAAGAAAAAGTTATGAATTGGGAGATTTTTTCACGAAAAATTTATAAAAAATAGGTATCTTTTTTCGCCAAAAACATTTAATATATAGAAGGATTCAAGAGTAAACAAACGAATTATAGTCTTATTATACTGTTTCACTAATATAAACACGCTAGAATCCCCTAAATCGCTTAATAAACGATTAAATAAGCATTGGGAAGGCAATTGGTGCGCCACCAGCTCTGCTGGTTCTAGTGGGTTCGATTCCCACCCCGAATTTGATAGGCAACATTATTAAATTCGAGGGTGGCACAAGTCTGCCCTCATCCAAAGGAGGGCTTTTTGTGATCTTAAAAAAACGAGACGTCGCTGATTGTCATGCTTTGTTCGAATTGTTAGTGGACCCGGCCGTGTTTCCATTTGTTCGTCAGAAGGCATATTCATATGATGAGTTTGTGTTCTTAACAAAACAGACAATTGAAGCAGAAGAACGCGGCGAGCTCATCTCCCGCACCATTGTCGATGAGTGGGGCGCACCAATTGGCACCATTAACTTATTTGACATTTCCAATCAAAGCGGATTCTTAGGAACGTGGATTGGCAAACCTTATTTTGGCAAAGGGTATAACCAAGTAGCGAAAGATGCATTCTTTGAAGAGCTCTTCTTTTCTTGTGATATCCAAACCGTATTTATGCGTATACGAAAAGAAAATGTAAGGTCCTATATGGCAGCAACTAAATTACCTTACTGCACACTAGCAAATGAATTTAGACGCGATGTGTACACGCAAATCAACGAAAAAGAAGACGTCTATAACCTTTTCCAGATTGAAAAAGACCAATATCACCTTCATCTAATGAGAACAATGCAGGATGAATTAGAAATAAAAGAAGCGTGAATGGAAAGGCCACTTTTTCAGTGCCTTCTTCGCGCTATTTCCCCTAGTTTCTTTTGATCGTTGAAATGTAGGGAATTTCTATCTTTCCTCTCAACAAGCGGACGGGATGGGGGGCCGACTCCTGCAGGAGGGAAGGGCAGGTTGAAATCCACCGGCGCAGCCGGTTAGTTCAACGTCCGCCTGCGGAAAGCGTGCCCCCCATCCCGGGAGCGAGATCAAAGCTCCTTTTCAAGTCCTAAGTAAACGAGCACTTTTTCAGTAGCTTTACGATTAACTTTCATGATTTTGACCATACTGATAGTAACCTTATAGAAAGTGGTGGTCAGGATGGAAAGTAGGAAACGTCGAGCTCAAGAAGAGCGAAGCACATTACGTAAAGCCCAAGAAGTTCGTTATGGATCAGAGTTTAGAGCTGCTGATCGCGCTGCAAATCGAAGCAAATCGTAATAAAATCATGACCCCCAAAGAGGAAAACAGCCTTTTTATTGAGGTGTTTTCCTCTTTTTTTTATTTTCTTTCAATTTGATTAACCCTCTTGCAATCCTTATAAAATAAGGATTTTTCACTCTTTTCATTCAGTCTGTCTATTTCAATTAGTTAGAAAACTTAACCATTTAGTAGCAATTTCAGCAATGAATGTTCCTACATACCTTAATCCCACCTTATCGTGTCTCACGCTAATTAATCCCATTTAAGCTAAGTTGCGTCCTTTCAAGACTCCCCGTATGATAAATGAGTAAACAAAATTTGGATACAAGGGGGATACCAATATTAAAAGTCAAATGGCTCCTGCTCCCATAAAAACAGGATCTGTTCAATTTCTGAAACCAACTGTGGAAGACGGAGCAGCGATGTGGGAATTAGTTAATGAGTCAACACTCGACCAAAACTCTGCTTATAAATACATTATGATGTGTGAATTTTTTGCAGAAACGTGTGTGGTCGCAAAAGAAGATGATCAAGTTGTTGGATTCGTCACTGCTTTTATTCCTCCAGAACGACAAGATGTTGTGTTTGTTTGGCAGATTGGTGTTCATTCTTCTCAAAGAGGAAAAGGATTGGCTTCAAAATTACTCCATGCATTGGTACAACGTGAAGGTTGTCATGAAGTAAATTATGTTGAAGCAACTGTTACACCGTCAAACGAAGCATCACAGGCGCTATTCCGCCGCTTAGCTCGTAGTTTTGAAACCACATGTGAAGTAAGTGAATGTTTTGGAGAAGATTTGTTCCCTGAAGATGGGCATGAAGAAGAACTTACTTTTCGTGTAGGCCCGATAAAAACTAAGTAACACCTTATAAGCTAGGTTTAATGAAACAATAAAAATACATTACCCAGTATAGGTATTATTAGGAGGAAAAAAGACGATGAGTCAAACAGATATGACGATTTTTGAAAAGCTTGAATCAGAGGTACGTAGTTACTGCCGTAGTTTCCCAACAGTCTTTACGAAGGCAAAAGGTTATAAGATGTGGGACGAAAAAGGAACGGAATACATTGATTTCTTTTCAGGTGCAGGTGCATTAAATTACGGTCATAATGATCCAACGATGAAGGCGAAGTTAGTCGATTATATCTTAAGTGATGGTATCACACATTCGCTTGATATGGCGACAGCTCCAAAAGCTGAATTTTTAACCACGTTCAATGACGTGATTTTAAAACCAAGGAATCTTGATTACAAAGTAATGTTCCCTGGCCCTACAGGTACAAACACGGTTGAAAGTGCACTAAAGTTAGCACGTAAAGTTACAGGACGTACGGATATTATTAGTTTCACTAATGGCTTCCATGGTATGACAATTGGTGCCCTTTCAGTTACAGGTAATGCTTTCAAACGTAAAGGTGCTGGAATTCCATTACAAAATGTCGTAACAATGCCTTATGATAGCTTTGTTAATGACAACCTCGACACTCTGGAGTATCTCGAGCGTTTCCTAGAGGATGGAGGTAGCGGAGTTGAAATCCCTGCTGCAATGATCCTCGAGACAGTCCAAGGTGAAGGCGGTATTAATGCTGCAAGCTTCGAGTGGTTACAACGCGTAGAACAAATTTGTAAGCGTTGGGGCATTCTGCTTATCGTCGATGATGTTCAAGCAGGTGTTGGTCGTACTGGAACATTCTTTAGTTTTGAAAAGGCTGGAATTAAACCAGACATCGTTTGTATGTCTAAATCAATCGGTGGATATGGTCTTCCACTAGCTATTACCTTAATTCGTCCTGAATTAGACATTTGGGCACCTGGTGAGCATAATGGAACATTCCGTGGAAACAACCATGCGTTTGTTACAGCCACTGCTGCTCTCTCTTATTGGAAGGATGAGAGCTTCCAAAAAGATATTGAAGAGAAATCCGTACGTATTTTCAATTTCTTAGAAAGAATAGTGGCTGACTACCCTGAATTAAAAGGAGAAGCAAAAGGCCGTGGTTATATGGTTGGAATCTCCTCAGAAGTTGAAGGATTATCGGGTCAAATTGCTGCTGAAGCATTTGATCGTGGCTTAATTATGGAAACATCTGGTCCAAACGATGAAGTATTTAAGCTCTTCCCACCACTAATTATCGATAACGAAGGCTTAGAAAAAGGATTCGAAATCATCGAAGACAGCGTAAAAGCAGTACTAGGATCCAAAGAACTAGTAACATCGTAACTCAGGTAAAAGACTCTTTTCGATTATTGATTATGCTAATCGGTGAGAACGAGAGTGGAATGGAGCGGAAGGCACTTGACTCCTGCGGGAAATAGAGGAAAGGGCAAGACCCCGCAGACGGCACGTCGAGGAGGCTTGGCTTACTCCCCGCGGAAAGCAAGTGCCTGCAGCGCAATGGAACGGACCCATTCAGAGAAAAATGATGATTAAAAAACAATAAAGTCGTTGAACTAACACTTGGAGGTAGCAATCATGAAAGTCGTAAAACTAAAAGACATTATAGGAACTGATCAAGAAGTAGACGGAGGAAACTGGGTTAGCCGCCGTCTTGTATTAAAAGATTCGGGTATGGGTTATTCTGTACACGATACAATTATTAAAGCTGGTACAGAAACTCATATTTGGTACCAAAATCACCTTGAATCTGTTTACTGCATTGAAGGCGAAGGTGAAGTAGAAACACTTGCTGATGGCAAAGTATGGCCAATCAAAAAAGATGAGATTTATGTGTTAGATAAGCATGATGAGCACCTTCTTCGTGCGAGTGAAAAGGGAGATATGCGTATGGTTTGCGTATTCAACCCACCCATTACAGGAAGAGAAGTACATGATGAAAATGGGGTTTATCCTGTAGATGAAGATTAATACCAACCCACAAAACCAGCTGATAACAGCTGGTTTTTTTCTGCTTAGAAGTCTCTTACGAATTCGCTAACGAAGCAGGAATTTGAACTAGTAAGAAAGAAGTAGATAAAGATAAAAAATTGTAGATAAAGAGGGACTCTTGTGAATGAAATATTATTTGATCTTCAAGTGTTTTTGTTAAACCTCTCTTTCGTATTTCTTCTATTCTTTATTTACCATAAATACGTCGAAGGTAAAATAAACAAGGCTTCAAATGAAATCGTAATTGGTGTTATCTCGGCAATTTCCATTATTTTATGTATGACGTTCCCTCTCTCCATCAGTCCAGGTTTTTATTTCGATTTTCGTCAAGTTCCTTTTATCATTGGAATGTTATATGGTGGTCGTAAAGTCGGAGTTTCATTATTAATCGTCTTACTAACCTATCGTTTCATCATGGATTTTGGACCAGGATTTCAATCATCTGTAATCATTTATGTCCTCATTTTTATTGGGCTTTGTTATCTGTTTCCTCGTTTTCAACAGGCAACAAAGTTTAAACATAAACTTACAATTGCAATCGTAGCGAATTCCCTCAGTGTGATCTTGTTATTAGTTGTCGTTTATTTCTTTAATGTCAACTTAACACTAAATGCCTGGATTTCCTTAACTCTGTTTTATTGCTTACAAGTGATCGTTATGTTCTTATTTATCCTTTTTATTGAACGAGCAAAAGCAGAAAGCTATATGTTAAGTGAGTTAAAAGAACTAGAGAAATTAAAAGTAGTAAGTGAAATTGCTGCAAGCATCTCTCACGAAGTTAGAAATCCCCTCACGGTAACAAAAGGATTTCTTCAACTTTTACAAGATAAAACGATAACCGATGATAAGAAAGATTTTTATATTCGCCTTTCCCTTAATGAGTTAGAGCGGGCTGAAGTCATTATCTCTGATTATTTAACATTTGCTAAACCATCTCTCGACAACGTCGAGCTCCTTGAATTAAATGAAGAATTAGAATATGTTCTTAAAATAGTGACTCCTTATGCCACGATGAGAAATATTACGATCACTCTGTCAAAGACAAAGCAAATGTTCGTAGCCGGGGAACGTCAAAAATTACACCAATGCCTTATAAATCTTGTAAAAAACGGGATTGAAGCCATGCCAGATAAGGGGCAAATAACGATGAGCTTGCACGAGTCAAATGAACAAGCTATTATCGCTATCCAAGACACGGGCATTGGCATGAGTGAAGATCAAATGAAACGTTTAGGAACACCCTATTACTCAACCAAAACAACCGGTACTGGGCTTGGTACCATGGTTGCATATAGCATTATAAAAGCCATGCGCGGGGAAATTGAAGTTGATAGTAAACAAGGCGTAGGGACCTGTTTTACAATCAAACTCCCTAAAGTCAATTGCGAAAATAAGCACTAAGCTAACGGAAGCATTTCACTGCTCCTGTATGCTTAGTGCTTTCTCATTTAACGGACCTCATGAACTAAAGGTTGTCCTTTCAGACCGTTAATCAAATTTTCAGAAGCCAGCCTTGCCATTGCTAATCTTGTTTCGATAGCTGCACTCCCAATGTGAGGTAATGCTGTAACGTTTCTTAATTTTAACAGTGGATGGTCTGAATGAATCGGCTCAGGATCAAACACATCTAATCCAGCCGCAAAAATCTCTCCAGATTCCAAAGCATGATACAAGGCATCCTCATCAACATTTGTCCCTCTTGACGTATTAATAAATACAGCTGACTTTTTCATTTTGGCAAACTCAGCTGTTCCCATCATTTTGTATGTATCGTTTGTCGAAGGAGCTAATAGAACAACATAATCGGCTGTTGTTAACAATTCATCTAACTCACAGTATGTGGCATTTAGCTCTTCCTCTACTTCTTTATTTCGGCTTCTATTATGATAAAGGATATCCATTGAGAATCCTTTTGCTCTTCTAGCCACACCCAAACCAATTCGGCCTAAACCAATAATTCCGATTCTTTTCTTATAAATTTCTTGTCCGGTTAAGAAAAAGGGCCCCCAACTATTCCATTCATTCTCTCTAATGACATCCATCCCTTCCACAATTCTCCGACCAGCAGCCATTAAAAGTGCGAACGTTAAATCAGCTGTTGCTTCCGTTAATACTCCTGGTGTATGTCCAATGACAATCCCTCTTATTTTAGCTTCCTCTACATCGATATTGTCATAGCCGACAGCCATTGTACTTATTACTTTTAATTTCGATGCCTTTTCTAAAAGTTCATAGTCCACTTGGTCAGCGACATTCGTAAATAAACCATCCGCATCTTTAATTTCCTCTAATAGCTGTTCCCTTGGCATCGGTTCATTCTCTTTCTCCCACATCACAACATCAAAATTTTCAACGAGTTCCTTGGTCACATCATCCGGTAGATAACGAGTTATCACTATTTTCATTTGAATCTCCTTTAATGAATGTATAATTGTTGGAATGATACATCGGCTTTCTTTACACCCAACGTCTCTAAAAATTCATAGACTTCATGAAAAGAGCTCACTGGATATTGGGTTTGACAAATATTTGAGGTCAGACTCATATTTTCTAGAAATTTTCTATTAGCGGCCATCCCTTCCGTTAGTTCAAGTATGATTTCTAATACTTCATTGTCTTTTTCAAACGTTACATGTCCATTGCTTTCATTAAAATATACAATTAACGGAATTTGTGTGTGGGGGTGGACAAAATGAGCTTTGTAAAGGTTCATGTTTCTCCTCCTTTTCTAAACTAGTACGTAATAATTATTACTTATCATTCGACAAATTCCAACGATAACCTTCTTCTTTTGATAAACTAAAGAAGATAAAGGAGGACTGATGATGAACTATATAATGATTACCGGAAGCTCTAAAGGGCTTGGTGCAGCGATCTCCACGCTCTTGCTGGATAAGCCTGACACAACCTTGCTCTGTATCGCTAGAACAAGGAACAAAGACTTAGAACAATTTGCAGAACAAAAGAACGTCCCTTACTTCTTCTATCCATTTGACTTAGACGACATAAAGAACATTCCTGCTGTAGTGAGTCAGCTTTTTACTAACGTTATGCTAGAAAAAGCAAATCATGTTCACCTCATTAATAATGCCGGGATGTTAGAACCCATCAAGCCTATGGATCGTACGAAACAAGAAGAAATCATTACAAACATTCAAGTGAATCTTCTTGCACCGATGCTCTTAACTACAGAGTTTCTTAAGAAAACAAAAAATTTCCGAGGAGAAAAGCGAATTATTAACATCTCATCTGGAGCAGGGCAACGTCCAATATATGGCTGGGGCTGTTACGGAACGTCGAAAGCTGGTCTTGATCTTTTTAGCCAAACAACGGCGCTTGAACAAGCCCACACAAAATTCCCGACTAAGATTTGCTCATTCGGTCCAGGTATTATGGACACAAGCATGCAGCAACAAATTCGAACGAGTCCTAAGCAAGATTTCATCGACGTAGAAGCCTTTCAAACGTATAAGGAAGAAGATAAATTGCTTCCACCTAGTCTAGTTGCCAAAGTGGTTGTGGATTTGTTACATAGGGATGACTTTCCAAACGGACAAGTAGTGAATGTTAGCCAATACTTCTAAGATACTCATAAGTTAGAGGGGGGGTATCTCAAAAGGTCTGATTTTAACCTTTTGAGACACCCCCTCTGTTGCATTTTAGGACAACCCTTATCTTATGCTTTATGATGTTTCCACCACGAAATTACGGGACATCATGCCCCATGGAACTATGGAGAACCTCAAACCATTGATCAAGAGTTAGTTGATAGTCCAAGGCTTTTACCGCTTTTGTAATGCGATCTTTCTGACTAGAGCCAACAATCGGCATGATTTGTGCTGGGTGAGCAAATAGCCAAGCATATGCTACTTCATCCATCGATTCTGCCCCTACTTCTTCTTGAATCTTGGTCAACGCCTTTTGAATTCTTAGACTCTTGTCATCTTCTCCCTTAAATAGAGCGCCACCTGCTAATGGGGACCACGCCATTGGGGCAATACGCTGTTCAAGACAGAAATTCAATGTGCCATCTTCCATATTTTCTAATTGATATGGAGATACCTCGATCTGATTTGTAATTAATTTATCTTCAACATACGATTGCAGCATCGTATATTGGTGATTTTTAAAGTTGGAAACACCAAAATGTCGTACTTTTCCTGCTGATTTTAATGTTGAAAAAGCAGAAGCTACTTCCTCAGGGTTCATCATTGGGTCAGGTCGATGGATTAATAAAACATCAATATAATCTGTTCTCAATTGACGAAGAGAGTTTTCCACCGATTCGATGATATGCGCTTTTGATGTATTATAATGATGCGACTTATGCTGCGGTCGGTTAGCTGACTTGAGAACGATGCCACACTTTGTAACAATTTCCATTTGCTCACGTAACGAAGGCTGCAGCGCTAATGCTTGACCAAATAATTCCTCGCACCTATAACTTCCGTAGATATCAGCATGATCAAAAGTGGTAATTCCCTGTTCTAAGCAAAATTTTAATAGTTCAAGTGTTTCTTCCTTTGATTGCTTCCAATCTGCTAAGCGCCATAATCCATGTACCACTCTAGAAAACGCTAAATCTTCTGTTAATTGTACTCGCTCCATTTAAATTCCTCCTCATTATTACGGTCTATCTTTCTAAAAGTAAGTCATGTTTTACCCCTTTTCAAAATAACCTTTATTAACTGCTTAAAAAAGGAGGTAGACACATGTCTAATGGTCCTATTCATCCCCCAAAAAGCCCCGGCTTAGCTGCTGTATTAAGTGCTCTTTGGTGTGGACTTGGTCAAATTTATAATGGCCAAATTGGTAAAGGCATTGCGTTTATGATTATTCAATTTATTAACGCACTTTTAATGTTCATTATTATTGGGTTTATCACCTATCCCATTATGTGGATTTGGGGAATGGTTGATGCTTACAGGCAAGCCGAACAAATGAATTTGCGATCCACCACAGTAGATGATTAACTCGTTTAAGAAGGTGACTTTCTCGCGCTTTCCTATGGTCACCTTCTTTTTTCACTAAGATATTTGAGCATAATGGTAAATATTTGATTTCTAATTACTGTTTCTTCATTAAAAAGCTGATGACTGCCCTGATCAATTCGAATCATTTGGCTATTAGGATACATGAATTTCACTTGCTTTTCTCCATAAGCAACATCAACAGTCCGATCTTCGCTTCCTTGAACCATTAAAAATGAAATGTCCTCCCGCTTCTCATATGACTCCTTTTTTAACCAATCCCCTAAAGCATGAAGCCAGCTTACAGGCAACATCTTTTCTTGCAAGGGATCCATTTTTGTAAAAGCAAGATATTCATTGTCACTAGAATTTTTCGAATACACCCTTTTAAGTTTCTTTAGAAATGGTTTCGTTAAGAACAACCCTAATGTTGACATTCTCCATAAATATGGGCGAAACAATGGTGCCACTAAGAACATCTTAGAAAAGCTTGCATTCCCATTTTTAACTAATTGAAGGGCAATGGCGGCACCCGTACTATGTGCAACCAACATGGGTAATGTTCCTTTTGAAAAGAAGAAGCCGAACAATTCGTTTGCGGTGTTAAAATAATCATGAAAGCTTTTCACCGACATACGCTCTCCGCTAGAAAGCCCATGCCCTGGCAAATCATAAGCAATGACCTCATAATGATTCTCTACTAGCTCTTTGATCGCCTTACTTAAAGAAGCAGCATGATCTAAATACCCATGAATCAATAAGACGGTCCCAATTGAATGATTTGGCTTGAATTGTTGAACGAAAAGATCATATCCCGCCAATGGGATGTAACCATAGTGATGGTCACTATTTTTTATGTTTAAATCATAGTAGCTTTTATATGTTTCTATGTGATGAGATTCCACTCCAAATGACAAACGCTCTGATTGAATCATTTCAAGTGTTCTTCTAATCATTTTTCTCTCACTAATTCCGTTACGCTTTCAACTTGCGCTGTCCATGGAAACATATCAACTGGTTGAATTGATTTCACTTTGTACCCTTTTTTACTTAATCGATCAACATCCTTTGCTAATGTTGACGGGTTACAGGATACATACACCATCCGTTTCGGCTTTACTTCTATAATTGTTTGAAGAAGTTTGTCATCACATCCTGTCCTTGGTGGATCAACAACCACCACATCTGGCTTCCAGCCATCCTTCTGCCAACGAGGAAGTAAGGTTTCTGCCTTTCCTACTTCATAACTAACATGATGAAAACCATGATTTTTCGCGTTCACTCTAGCATCCTTAATGGAAGCCTCGATCACATCCATGCCTCTCACTTCAGCCGCTTCGTTAGCCAACCATAGACCGATTGTTCCAACGCCACAGTATGCATCAACAACTTTTTCCTTCCCAGTTAAGGCAGCTGCTCGCTTTACAACGTTATACAGCTTCACTGTTTGGGTCGGATTCAACTGAAAAAAGGCACGTGCCGACAATGTGAAAGATAAATCTCCTAGCTTCTCTTCAATGACTTCCTCTCCGGCTAAATGAACGGTTTTCTCTCCAAAAATGATTGAGGTCTTCTGTCCATTTACATTTTGAATAATGGAAGTTACTTCCGGGAGACGCTTTTGAATCTCAGAGATAATGGCGTCTTTTCGAGGCAACTCTTCTTCCTTTGTTACTAAAACGACCTGAACTTGACCCGTTTCAAAGCCTACCCGTGTAACAATGGTGCGAATCACACCTTTATGCTTCCGCTCATTGTAAATGGGGACATTGAGATCGGATAAAATTTGTTTGACTACTTCCGTCACTTTATTTGTTGACTGATGTTGAACCTTACACTCGGTCAAATCAATTAATTTATGAGAATTCATTGCATATAGACCAGCAATAACCTCTTCCCCACGCTTAGCTACTTGAAGCTGGCTCTTATTGCGATAATCCCATGGATCTTCCATTCCAATCGTGTCGTGAATGACTAATTGATTCATATTCAACTTCGTATGCCGCTCAAAGGCTTGTCTAACCATATCTCGCTTCTCACGGAGTGTCGCATGATAGTTCATATGTTGCAATTGACAGCCTCCACACTGGTCATAAACAGGGCAAGGCGGATCAATTCGTTCTTTTGAGCGCTTACGAATTTTAACCACTTTTGCTTCTGCAAATCTTTGATTTACTTTTGTCACTTCTGCCACCACTTCTTCATTTGGAAGTGCACCTGGAACAAAGACCACTTGTTTTTTGAAATACCCTACTCCTTCTCCATTGATGCCAAGTCGCTTAATCGTCAGTGGTAACTTCTGGCCCTTTTTCATATCAATTGCCTTATGTATCGGTTTTTGGTTCATTTCCTCACTCCGTTCTATCTTAGCGTCCCCTATTATAGCATGTTCGCACATTTCTTCCTAAACTTACTAGACCGAAAATACGTGTACATCTGCTAGAATAGACACAGAGATTTAAATAGAGGAGAGATTATTTTGTCTATACCTACAGATGTAGCATCATTACAAATTATGGCCCACGTTTATAAACGTGAAAGTTTGCAGTCTATCTTTGATAAGACTGTGGAAAGTCTTGTGGAGCAAGTTCTTTACATTGATTGGGTCGGAATTTATATGTACGAGAACTTGGATCATAAATTGGTTGCAGCTTCTTCTTTTGAAGATGATATTAAATGGGAATGTAACGGTGAATTAAAGTTCCCTATTACCAATTCAATGGAAGAAGAAATTGGAATGATGGTTGTGCGGAGTCGTCAGCCCATTGCCTTTGATGTAACCGATGTTAGTACACTTGAAACTATTGCATCAGCAATTGGTCAGCAAAGCTTTGCTAACTAATGAATATAGATCAGTCACTCTACTTGTGTGACTGATCTCTTTTTGTTTTAAATCTCCCTTAAAGAAATGGCCACTCTGCTGTGTGCTTTTTGAACATGAGATCATCAAGGCTTTTAAATTCATAGCCTTGTTCTCTTGCATCGTCGATAACACGAGGCAATGCTTCGGCATTGTCACTTGAAACAGAATGGATTAGCATAATGGCACCAGGGTGGATTCGTTTCATAATTTGATTGTATGCGTAATCGCCACCCTTTTGATTATCCACTTCCCAATCTTTATAGGCCATCGACCAAAAGACATTCGTGTAGCCTAACTTTTCTGAAAGCACTAATGAGCGTTCACTAAATTGTCCTCTAGGCGGACGCAGATAGTGCATTTCTTTTACACCCGTCAATTCGGTAAAACGCTCTTTTACTTTGTTTAGTTCATTCGTTAATCGACCATCCCCAACTTCAGGTAAGCTTGGATGGTGCCATGAGTGGTTCCCAACAATATGTCCTTCATCCACCATTCGTTGGATCAGTTCAGGAGCATCATTTAAATAATGTCCCGTAACAAAAAAAGCAGCTGGGACTTCTTTGTCTTTTAAAACATCAAGAACTTTTTCTGTATACCCATTTTCATAGCCATTATCAAAGGTCAAGTAGAGCTCTTTTTTTGACGTGTCTCCAATAAAAAAACCATTCGTCTTTTCTAATAGCTCAAGATATAGGGGCTCCGTAGTAACAGGCTGATTATCTTTCTTAGGTTTATAATTCCAATTATGAACTGTATTGTTATAAGCAGAAGCGAAAGTCCCCCCGAATCCAAAAAACATCGCTATGAGCATGGTGATTACGGTAATTTTCTTAAGCATTCAGTATCATACTCCCTCATTTTTTTGTTAGTTTTATCACTGAAAGAGTGCTTTATGTATGATTTTGGATGACTAAGAAAATAAATCGATTTGTTTTCCAAAAACAGAAGAAGCCTGATCTAAAGGCACGAAAAAGAAAACGATTCTTTTTGTGCCTAGTCATCTCGGCTTCTACATTTTTATTATTTAAATACAGGTTCTTTAAACTGAGCTAGTTTTTCAAGAGAGGACTTGTCCACATCTGCATGCAAGCTATTTCCATGAGAATCCATCGTAACAATTGCAGCAAAACCTTCTACTTCTAGATGCCACATCGCCTCTGGAATCCCAAAATCCAGTAAATCTACCCCTTTTACTTTCTTAATACAGTCTGCGTAGTATTGGGCTGCTCCACCAATCGCATTAAGGTATACGCCACCATGCTCTCCAAGCGCTTTAAGGGTTTTTGGCCCCATGCCACCTTTTCCGATGACCGCACGGATTCCAAATTTCTTCATGATGTCTCCTTGATAAGGCTCTTCACGAATACTTGTCGTTGGACCGGCCGCTTTTACATGCCACTCTCCTTGTTCATCTTTCATCATAACAGGACCACAGTGATAAATGACTTGGCCATTCAAGTCAATTGGAGCATCATGATCCATAAGGTGATGATGAATCGCATCACGACCTGTGTGCATCATGCCGTTAATAATTACCACATCTCCCACTTTCAGCTCACGAATCTGCTCCTCTGTAATTGGCGCTTCAAGTACGACTTCTCGTACTTCTTCGGCACTGTCTTCTGTAGCTGCCACTTCTTGTTCTACACTAGTAAGGTCCACCTTTTCCCCATCTTTATAGAGCCACTCTTGAATAGCTCCTGTCTCTTGATCAAGAACAACACCTAAACGACGATATGCCCAGCAGTTGTAAGCAACAGACACGAAGAAGCTTGCTGGCAAACGATTCATCGTACCGATCTTACAGCCAAGCAATGTTGCTTCTCCACCAAATCCCATCGTCCCAATTCCAAGCTTATTGGCATTTTCCAAAACGTAACCCTCAAGCTTTTGAAGGTCTTCATTTTCATTGACATCATCTACGGTACGGAAAAGTTGTTCTTTTGCTAAAGAATAACTTGTTGTTCGATCTCCTCCAATCCCAACACCAATGAAGCCGGCACTACAGCCTTGTCCTTGTGCTTGATACACGGAATGCATAATACATTTTCGGATTCCATCTAAATCACGACCAGCACGTCCTAAACCTTCTAATTCAGTCGGCAAACTGTATTGAATATTTTTATTTTCACAGCCACCACCTTTTAAAATTAAACGAACATCAATCACATCTTTTTCCCACTGTTCAAAATGGATCACAGGAGTTCCTTCTCCAAGATTATTACCTGAGTTCTTTCCTGTAAGTGAATCCACAGAGTTCGGACGAAGCTTTGTGTCTTTTGTTGCTCGTTCAACAGCAGTATAAATGGCTTTTTTCATTTCAATTTGATTGACTCCAACCGGAACCTTTACTTCAAACGTTGGCATGCCTGTATCTTGGCAAATTGGAGATACATTCTCATCAGCCATTCCGATATTTTCTGTAATTGTCGATAGTGATAATGCAGCTCGCGTTCCAGCATTCTCTTTTGCTTTTGCCTTAGCAATGGCTCGGCGCACATCATTTGGTAGATTCGTAGATGTTTCAACGATTAGCTGGTACATACTTTCTTCAAAATTCTTCATATCATCCATCTCCCTTTTGGTACAAACATATATAATCTCATTACTATTATAAAGCTAGTCCAAAAATTCCGAAAGTCCTAACTGGAAGCGTGTTCAAAAATAAGGTCAATCGTTGATGCATTCCCTTCCCTTCTTAACAAAAAAACGCTCCAAACTGGAACGTTTTCTAAAGTAATCCCTTTTTCGAATGTTGATTAACTAATGATTCTAAGTGTGCCGTTTTATTCGTATAGTGAATAAGTGGTTTATTGCTTCTTTTTGACCACTCAATATGCGTAATGCCCGTATTATTAATCTGAAATGGTCGATGAAAGGTATACCACTTCTCACCTGTTAAAAGATACATAAGAAAAATACTGATGAATCCACCATGTGAAACGATACCAACATGATCACCTTGATGTGCCAAAAGCATTTGATCGATTACGTGCTGACAACGCTCCGTTAACTCTTGGACGGTTTCGGTGCCTGGAATTCCTGAAGTAAGGATGGATGTCTCATTCACCACTGGAAATGTTTCATAAATCTCCGTCCGTGTTAAGCCTTGTAATGGGCCAAGATACACCTCTCTTACTTTTTCCCACTTATGCACCGTCCTATTTTGCAACGCACCAATGGCCTTTGCCGTATGATACGCACGCGTCAAATCACTACTATAAAGGTAATCGAGCTGCACATCCTTAAAATAATCCGCGACAAGTTCAACTTGTTGCTCGCCAAGGTCAGACAATGGGAAATCTTTACAACCTTGAATCAATCCACTCACGTTTCCTTCTGATTCACCGTGCCTAATCAGATATAAATTCATTTGAAACCATACTCCTTATTCTGACCAATCATGACGGAATTGCTTACATTTTGTTTCGATATCATCAAGCATAGCAAGCAATCGATCGATATCGTCTACACCCGCTTCTTCGGGATCCATCGTTTCCAGAACGGTCATCACCATATCAAGTCTATTTTGCAAATACGTCATTTGTTCTTTTTTATCATGTATAGGTCCACCCAATTATGTTCGCTCCTTTTTTCATCTAACCAACTTTAATGTGTAAAGTGTAACAGATTCTTTCCTCTCACACAATGAAACGTCGGACACCTTAAAAGTAGTCCTTTTGAAACACCTGCTTTTACGTTATGATAAATGAAGTAATTTAATAAAGGAGTACGATCTTTGTGATTGATATTTATCCAAAAATAACCCCTTCTCATGACCCTTGGGAAGCTTATGAAGATATAAAAGAGTTCGGTAAACTTGAACTGACGAATATTGAGTTTACAACAACGACCTTATGTAACATGCGTTGTGAGCATTGTGCAGTCGGGTATACACTGACTTCTAAAGACCCTGATCCACTGCCACTTGATTTATTAATCAAACGATTAGATGAAATCCCTACTTTACGAGCATTTAGTATTACAGGCGGGGAACCGATGCTGAATAAGCAATCCGTTGAGGAGTATGTCGTTCCCCTATTGAAATATGCTCACAATAGAGGGGTTCGAACCCAGATTAACTCTAATTTAACACTTGATTTAAAGCGCTATGAACAAATTATTCCTTATTTGGATGTTCTTCATATTTCACACAATTATGGCAGTGTTAATGACTTTGCAGAAATTGGGTTTGCTGTCATGGATCGAAAACCGAGCTTGGAACAACGAGCAAAGTTATTTAACCGAATGATTGAAAATGCCAAAGCACTAACCAGTCAAGGAGTAATTGTTTCTGCTGAAACAATGCTGAATAAACGAACTCTTCCACACCTTGAGAAAATTCATGAGCAGATCGTTGAAATGGGCTGCCAACGACACGAAATTCACCCTATGTATCCAAGCGATTTTGCAAGCCAATTGGAAGTGGCAACGCTTGAAGAAATTCGTTCAGGGATTCATCGTCTTTTAGATGCACGTAATAAAGACGTCTGGATGCTATTTGGTACACTTCCTTTTTATCCTTGTAGTGACGAAACGGAGGATTTGCTTTTGCAGAAACGACTTTATTCTAGCAAAAACGTAACCGTTCGAAATGACCCAGACGGAAGATCAAGACTCAATGTCAATATTTTTGATGGCAATATTATCGTCACTGATTTTGGTGACACTCCTGCTCTAGGTAATGTTACCACCACTTCTCTCCAAGATGCTTATGCGACTTGGATGAATTCTGAGCTAGCAAAATCACTTAACTGTCACTGCCCTTCTGTACAATGCTTAGGTCCAAATGTACTTGTAAAAGACGCTTATTATAAAGATGTTGACTTCACAACAAGAAAGTCAAAGCTTTAATATGTAAGGGGGTGTCCTTGATTGTTTCGGACACCCCCTATTCCTTCTATTTTGGTTGGTTGGCTGCTACAAACGTAAAGGATAGATGGTCCTGAACAGGAATCCACGCTCCAATTCCTTGTTGCGTCACATTTTTCACTTCTAACTTGCGCTTTCCACCTTTAAATGTTAAATAGACTTCTCCGTAAGTTACTTTCCCTTTTTCATTCGCAGCTGGAACATAACTATGCAAATAACCTACTTGTTTTGGGGCAACATTGTACGTGTTATTTTTTCTAGTACCTTGACCAATCACGGTTTCAAAAGATAATGGTAAGTTTGTGTGCTCTGTCGCTTTGATCATCATCATTTTTTTGACGGCTTCACTATTTGGAATTTTTGCCGTTAAACCACCATTTACTTTCTTTTGTTGTTCTTGGACATACGTCATTTTTTGCGGGGAACGACCTCCACGGTTATCCGCATAGTTTGTGTTTACTTTTTGATATTCCCAGTTCACTTCCGTACCGTCTGATTCATAGGCTAGCGGCCATTCACCTAAATAAATGGAAGCTCTAAAACCTAATGCTAATTTAGAATCATTGACGGTCGATTCATTTAAGATTCGAATTAAATCTGGGTTTTCAATCGTGACTCCTGCTGAATCCAACAATTCTTTAGCCAGTTCACTCGGCTGTAAATAAGGTAAATCTTGTGTTGGATTTGTGTACGTGTTTTCTTTTGAAATCTTCAGAACGGAATCAGGAATTTTAAATCCTTTTTCTTCTTTCTTCCCTTCACCTTCTGCAAAAACTTGTGTGGACACAGACAGTAAAAAGATCGCAAGAAACGCTATAATTACTCGTTTCATTTGTATTCCTCCTCATTTCAATTAGGGACAATGTTGTTTTTTATAGTGTGATCATAGAGACAAATATTATCCATCTCTACCGGATGCTTTATTTTTTTGGTAACGTAAATGATGTAGCGCTAAACGAATTTGCCCATTATAGGAGGTTTTTATGAAACGAGTACATCTTCTTTTTATCGGTGCGGGGCCAATGGCCGAGGCCATCTTTGCAGGGGTCCTTCAACATAGGCCAGAAATGGCCATTACAGTCTCAAATAATAAGGATACGAATAGGTTAGAACAATTAAAGAACCATTATAATATTGAAACCACAAGCAACTGGAAAGAGACGGTTACAGAAGTCGATGTTATTGTCCTTGCGTGTCCCCCTTCTGCACATCCAGACGTCTTAGAACAGTTACATCCTCTTCTAAAAAAGGACCAACTTATTGTTACAGTTGCTGCTGGGATCGGCCCATCTAGCTTAGAAGCCGCCTTGCCTAAAGGAACAGCAACAGCATGGCTCATGCCAAACACTTCAGCAGATGTGGGCAAGTCCATGTCGATTTATGCTTTTGGAGAAGATGTAACAGAAGAACATAAAAAGGTTTTCACATCGATCGCCTCAGCAATTGGACATGCCCAGGAGCTTACAGAAGAGCAGGTTCACAACTTAACAGCTGTTACAGGGAGCGCTCCTGCCTTTTTATATTACTTTGTGGAAGCACTTGAACAAGCTGCTACTTCTTATGGAATCACATCAGAACAAGCCCGAAAATTAGTGATCGAAATGGTGATCGGGAGTGCTGCGATGCTAGAGAAATACCGTGACCCTAAAGGGTTACGAGCAAATGTGACATCCCCCGGTGGAGCGACTGCTGCAGGAATAGCATCATTAGATGAGAATGGCTTTACCGACTCTCTTATGAAAGCCATACATGCAACAAACAAACGAGCCAAAGAACTTGGTTCATCCTAATTTCTTAAAAAAAGAGCCGACCTTAAATGATAAGGTCAGGCTCTTCTCCACTATTAGACCGCTTTCCAATTAAGTCTCTTTTCAAAGCGAGGATAAAACCATTGAATTAATGGACCAATAGCAAACGTCACAATCAGTGTTCCAATCCCAATTGGTCCACCTACGAAAAATGCTGCTGCTAAGGCGGTTACCTCTGAAATGGTTTTAGCAACCATGATTTTCACACCCAAAACATCCCTTAAAGCAAACATAAGTCCATCAATAGGAATTAAAGCAAACTTAGCCTGCATATACATCGATGCTCCGCAAGCAAGAACCACAACTCCTACTAACAAAGTAGCCATTTGATAGAAAAAGCCATTCACCAATGTGTCTGGAAAGACAATTAATAACCAAAAATCAATAAAATAACCTAATATTAAAATTGTAATGAGTGACACAAAAACGGGTTTAGACTTCGTTAGCAAGGAATTAATGATAATGAGAATAATCCCCACAAAAATAACCCAATTCCCAACGGAAAATGGAGTCATATGCGAAAGCCCCACATTTAATGCATCCCATGCACCTGCTCCTAGCCCCGCTAATATCGTTAAGGTCACACCAAACGACACGATCATTAACCCAAATATATAACTGAAGGCTCTAATATATACTGACTTCATTTCCTTTATTCCTCTATTCTACTTTTATCTAGGCATTTCGTAATTATTGTTGCTGTGAAGAAACGGTTTTTCTCGTAGTGCAATGGAGCGGAAGTCACTCGACTCCTGTGGGATAAAGAGGTAGGGTCGAGACCCACAGGCGCAGCCGAGGAGGCTCGACACCTCCTTGCAGGTGCGAGTGGCTGGAGCGCAATGGAACGAACACGTTCCCCATAAAATCAACAATGTATACGAAAACATCCTTTATCTAAGAATCTTGCTTTTCTTCCTTTTTCGCCGTGTTTTCTTCAATATTTTCACTTATCTTTCGCCAATTTCCGAGGAAATAGTAGCCACCGGCAATGAAACTACTAATTATGAAGCTAACTCCCATCCCTAAAGCAATCCCACTTTCCCCTAACCAAGCGGAAAATATCGCTGTTAATGGATAGCGTAAAATCCAGAATGAAATAATATTTAAAATTAATACAGGAAACATCGCACCCGCTGCTCTTGCGATTCCGTTAAGGACAAAGTTCACTCCTAAAAAAGGATAAAAGAACGCGACGGTCTTCACATACATGGTCCCAAACTGAACCGTTTCTTCATCTTGGACAAACATCCGGATAAAAGCTTCTGCACCAAAATAGACAATGGCACTAATGAACAAAGAAATAACTACAATTAGCAGCAAAGCTTGTTTAGCTATTTCATTTACTCGTCCCCATAGCTTCGCCCCTATGTTTTGCCCTGCCATACTATTAACAGCCGCTCCTAAAGTAAGCGCTGGAAGCATAATGAGACTATCTAATCTCTGTGCCGCCCCAAATCCAGCAACCACTTCCTCACCAAAACTAGTCACTACCGTCATAATAGCCAAAATCCCACCTGATATGGCCATCATCGATAACCCAGCAGGCAGTCCCATCTTAAATAAAATGAGAAAATACCTTTTCTCCGGAAGGGTGGGGATTTGAAACGGAACATTGGCTCGATGAATGGAATACCATAATCCATAAACAAATGCAGTACCTTGAGAAATAATCGTTGCATACGCTGCCCCCTCTATTCCCCACTGAAATACATGGATAAATAGGGGGTCTAATAGTGCATTAAGAATTACAGCAATGATAATAAAGCGAATCGGTGTGCGACTGTCTCCTAATGCTCTTAAAACTGTACCGATAAAATTATACCCAAATAAAAATAAGATCCCGACAAAGTTAATTTGCAAATAAGACCTGGCTAAAGGCAACATCTCATCCGGTGTCCCCATAAAGCGTAAAATGGTTCCTGAAAATAAAAAGCCAATTAGTCCAAGTAAAATAGCTAATGTTCCTAATACAAATACAAACGCATTCAGAGAATCTTTTAATCCTTCCTCATCATTAGCCCCTCTCCTTTGACTAATCACTGTCAATGTTGCACTATTAATCCCTATTATAAAAGAGAGCGTTGTGAAAACAACTGTTGCTGAAATAGTAATAGCACCTAATGCACTAGGTCCTAATAAATTTCCCACCCATAATGAATCAATAAATTGATAAGATGTCTGGAGCAAATTAGTCAAAAAAATAGGCCAAGAAAAAAGAATCATTTTCCTCATAATTTCGCCATTCGTAAAATCCATCTGCTTTGATTGTGACATGCTAATCCCCTTCTTCTTCTAAAAACAAAAAAGAAAACACCACTCTTAAGTTGTATAAACTTCGTATAAGTCGCGGTGTTTTCCACTTGAAATGTGAGTGACAACGGCTGCTAATCGGCGAGCAAGCTAAAAATAAGCTTGCCCTTAAGGAATGTCAATATCCCTTTTGGATGCCTCTATCATACTACATACATTCAAATGACTCTGTAATCCGAATTGAATCTTTTACTGATTGGTAGATAGGACAATTTTTTCTAGTCAATTCAAAGATCTTTTCTAGTTTCTCTTCTGTCGTATTCACCTGAAACAACTTAAAATGTAAATGAATATCCGTTACTTCATTTGCTCCAGCTTCATTTCTTTTCACGTCTGCTTGGATACGAATATCATCATAAGAGATTCGTTTCTTTTCTAATATCTTTCTAAGAACCCCTCCACTGCAAACGGCGACAGAGGAAACAAGAAGTTGATAGGGGCGAAACCCAAATTTTGCATTTCCAGAAACCTCTAACTCCCCAAATTCCAAATCGGTAACAAAGCTATTTTCCTTCATTTTATATTCCATTTTCATACGCCTCCTTTTCTACACGTATTTTATTGTAACAGCCTCTTATCCTAACGTCATGTTCTAATGATAAATTACATATGGTCTTCTTAAGAAGAAGAAGCTACAATAGATAACGTCTTAGAAATAAGAAGTCCGTTTTCTTAGGATCTGTTTCTCTACGCAAGCACGCAACGTGCAAGCAATTGGTGCAATTTCACAGCACTGAAAAAGGTGAGGTTTTTTCAATGAATCGTTTTCGTTTTTGGATATTAGTTAGTATTGTAGCTATTAGCGGATTTAGTCAAGGAATGCTCCTCCCACTTATCTCTGTTATTTTTGAACAGGACGGGATTTCAGCCACTTTAAATGGATTAAATGCAACTGCCCTTTATATTGGCATATTGATCGTCTCTCCTTTTATGGAACCTCCTCTTAGGAAGTTTGGTTACAAGCCGATCATTATCATAGGGGGATTACTAGTCATTATCGCCCTAGCCCTTTTTCCTTTATGGAAGTCATTTTGGTTTTGGTTTTTCTTAAGGCTCTGTATTGGGATAGGAGACAATGCCCTTCATTTTGGTACGCAAACATGGATTACATCGGCATCTCCTAAAGAAAAAAGAGGCCGTAACATTAGTATTTATGGGCTTTTCTTTGGCATCGGATTTGCCGTTGGGCCACTCATGACTCCTTTAATTTATATTAATGAAGCGTTGCCGTTTATTCTTTCTGCTAGTCTTTGTTTGATCGCTTGGTTATTTTTATTTGCTCTACATAATGAATTCCCTGAAAAGGGCATTGAACTGACTTCTTTTAAAGATACAGCCAGTCGATTTAAGAAAACATTATCGTATTCGTGGGTCGCTTTGTTACCAGCATTAGGCTATGGTTTTTTAGAGGCATCATTAAATGGAAGCTTTCCTGTTTACGGTTTACGAATTGGACTTGATGTAACCTATGTTTCCATTCTTTTAGTTTCATTTGCGATTGGAGGCATTGTCTTTCAACTGCCTCTTGGCATATTAAGTGACAAATACGGCAGAAAACGAATCCTAACATTTATATTAGCTTCTGGTAGTTTTATCTTTTTTATTGCTAGTTTTCTTGAGCAGTCGATTTTTGCTCTTGCCATTTGTCTTTTTGTAGGGGGGATGTTAGTTGGTTCAACCTTTTCTCTTGGAATCAGTTATATGACTGATCTAACACCAAAATCTCTACTGCCTACAGGGAATATCCTATGTGGGGTTGCCTTTAGTATTGGAAGTCTCTTGGGGCCTTATTCGGGTGGTTTATTTATTCAATTTTTCAGCGGTGTTAGCTTCTTTTTCATCATTAGTGCCATGTTATTTCTTGTCTTTCTATTTGTCTTCGTTCACAAACAAAATGTCGTAAATTAGTTGTCTTTGACTGTAAAAAGGGGTGTCGCTAATTTAACCTTTAGCGTGCACCCCAAAAGTAATATAGCAAGGCCGCTATATGTGTGATTCACTAAACGGTTTCCTGCTGCTACTTATGTAGTTTATCTCAAACTTTTTAAATCATCAGCTGCTTCTTTCGTTGCTTTAACAATTTCTTCGGAGCTTTCTTTTAAATGTGAAGCTGTTTCTCCAATTATCTTAACGTCCCTTGAAATGTCTCTTACGACAGATGATACTTCATTAGCAGTCGTTCTAACTTGGTCTACGATCTGTTCGCGGTTGTCTCTCACAAATTGAACGGCATTCCCCGTTTCTTCCTTAAGCTTTCGAAGCTCTTCCAACATTTTGGTTCTCCATTCTTTCTTGGCTAGAACAACCGAAATTAAAATGACAGCAAAGATCCAGATCAATTTAAACGAATTGGTTTTTTTCTGCTCCATTTTGCTCCTCCTCTTTATCAGTCTTAACATTATTTTACCAAGAAAGAGAAAGAAAAGGAAAGGATAGTGTTAGACTACTTTTCATGAATGATTAGTCATTCATTTTCAAAAAGAAATAAACCATCCTTTTCTTTAACCATAACTTCCTTTTGTTCTAATAGGAGATCCAGATGACCAAATGTTTCAGAGAATGTCAAATCTGGTTGTTTTAGATGCTTTTCTTTAAATAACTCATAACTAATTTCGCTAGCTGTGAGTTGCCTCGTTGAAATGATATCTTTAATAACTTGAGCTCTTCTACTATGCCCTTCTAGTCTAGCATCCACTAACATGTTCACATTATTAATGACTTCTCCATGTCCTGGTAGAAGAAGAGTTATATTTAAATCCTTTACTAATTGTAACGACTTTCGATATTGTAGCAACGTTTTAGGTCGTATTTCACCGTTCATCGGTGCTTCAAGTAGAGCATTTGATGAAATAGAAGCCAATAACACATCTGCCCCTATGGCTAATTGATCGTGTTCACGGACAATCATAATATGATTTTGAGCATGACCTGGCACTTCTTTTACTCTCCAACCTGGCAGGCCTGGTACTTCGTCATCATGCTTCACAATAACACCGAGTTCGGCTGGTTCAATAAAGTCCATATAGGATTGACTTGCACGTTCAATCTTGCTGACCAACTCATGTGGTAAGCCATTCTTTACATACAAATCTGTTAAAAACTGTTTACACTTGTTAAAGAATGCTTGATCCTTATTTAACCAAGGCTCTAAGAACCGATGGCCAATCAATGTTGCGTGTTTAAATAAACTCGCAAGTCCAATATGATCTGGATGATGATGGGACAAGATCACCTGATCAATATCTTCTATTTTGTATCCTAGATTGTAAAGCTGTTGTATTACTTCATTTTTCCCTTCACTTGTAAGCGGACCTGTATCAACAAGGGTAAGAGATCGCCCACAAATTAAATATACATGGACAGGCCCAACTAAAAACGGCGTTGGAATCGTTAGTTGATGAATGGTTTCTGCACAAACAGTCAATGGATGAACCTCCTTTTACAAACTCACACTAGTAAACACGTAGAAAGATGCTTCCAAAAAAAAAGAGTACGCCTAATAGACATTCTCTTATCATTACTAATTATATGCTTGTGTTAAAAAGACATCTGTTTCTTCTTTTTCAAAGCCTTCATGTCCAGATTTTTTTAGTTCGTTTAATTCACTAGCTAAACGATCTAACTTCTTTTGCATTTCTTCAATCATTTTTTTCTCTGAAACAGTCATATGACTTCCCTCTCCCTTTTTTTGTTGTTAAGTGATTGAGCAGTCGCTCACTTTTTATCTATTATATAACAACAACTCTTTTTTAATGTTAAAAATATTCTAACAATATTATTGTTCATTGTAAATAGCTTTTTTAAACATTTTAAACTTTATGACAACAACCCACTTATACACAGAGTTATTCACACAATTGTGAATAACTCTGTGTATCATGTGCATAACCCAATTTTTATTGTGCATAAGTTCATTACATCGATCATCTATTGTATTCAGCTTTTTTCGACAAACTCTAACAATATTCTTTTTGTCGAAAAATTGTAACAATTCTATCTTTATTTTTGTATATACTTGTTGGTATACTTGTTATAGAACCAAATAATAAAGAAGTAGGTGGGGTTATCATGCGAAGACAATCCACATCATTTGAAGAACTTGTATTAGAAAATAAAAAACAATTATTAAATGATCCCGAGGCATTAGCAGAAATTGAAGATCGAATTGATGAAAGATCTTCAAATAATGAGGAAAAAGATACAAAGTAAAAAGAGCGAGATTACCATATTAGGTATCTCGCTCTTTTTTTATGTCATTGTTTAAATGATCTATTCCTAAATTGGAAAATTAAACGAATAGAACCAATATAATAACGCACAGTAATAGCATGGAAAAGGTTTGATACAAAGAAAAACATCTGAAAGGAAGTAAATGATGGATAATGTTATGCTTGCGCGAATGATATTTGGTACGTCTATTGCCTTTCATATCATTTTTGCGACATTAGGTGTAGGAATTACATTAATGATTTTAGTTGCGGAAATTATGAGGATTATTCGTAAGGATGAAGATTATGGAACACTTGCTAAACGTTGGACAAAAGGGGTTGCCATCTTGCTCGGGGTTGCGATTCCATCGGGTACGATTGTAGCGGTGATGTTAAGTCTTCTTTGGCCGGGCTTTATGGAGATTGTAGGGCAAGTTATTGCACTCCCCTTTCAGGTTGAAATTTTCGCCTTCTTCTTAGAAGCTCTCTTTCTTTCTATATACATATACGCAGCAGATCGCCTCTCTCCAACTATGCGCATTGTCAGTGTTTTTTTTGTTGCGCTTGGAGCAACCGCATCAGCTGTTTTAATTACAAATGCACATGCTTGGATGAACACTCCAAGAGGCTTCGATTTAGTAAATGGACAAGTGGCCAATGTGAACCCATTAGCTGCGGTGAACAACCCTAGTTTTTATGTTACTTCTTTGCATGTCGTAGGGAGTGCTTATATGACTGGAGCCTTTGTGCTTGCTTCGGTTGCCGCATACAAACTTTTTCGGGGAGGGCTCACAGAACGTGAAGTAACGTATCACCGTAAAGGATTAACTCTTTCCCTTGCCATTGGTCTTATAATGTCTGTTTATACGATGAACAACGGACACGATACAGCGATTATGCTTCATGAGCACATCCCAGTTAAACTTGCTGCAGCAGAAGGATTATTTGAAACTCAAGCAAATGCCCCCCTAGCCATCATGGGTACACCTGACCCTGAGGCAGGTCGTGTTGTCGGTGGGATTGAAATTCCTGGCATGCTTAGCTGGCTTGCTACAGGATCAACGGATGGAGTCGTACGGGGATTATATGATTATCCACAAGACGAATGGCCTCCGTTGTTTGTTCATACATTGTTTAACGTCATGGTCGGCATCGGCTCTGCTCTTTTTGGCTTAGCAGTTATCTTTTGGGCTTTGTGGTTTTTTAGACGAAAGACGAATAAACCCTATCCTAAATGGCTGCTGGCTGGGTTGGTTGCATCTGGTCCACTTGCTATGATCGGAATCGAAACAGGATGGATATTCAGTTGTACCGGTAGACAACCTTGGACCATTTATGGGATTCAACGAACATCAGAGGCTGCTACGAATTCGGGGAATCTTGGCATGTTGTTCTTCCTTTTTGTCTCTCTCTATGTTGTGCTTCTTGTCTTAACTGGCCTTGTGATGCACTACTACTTTAACCGAAACCCGGTTTCAAAAGAATTACAAATAATGTCATAGAAAACAGAGGAGTTTTTTTATGCAAGATGTTTATATTGCCATTATCATTTTATGGGCATTCCTTTTTATGTATGCGATTGCTGGTTCCATTGACTTTGGAGCTGGTTTTTGGGCGATGTACTATAGAAAGAGAACTGACACAAAAGCCGCATCCATTGCTAATCGGTATTTATCCCCATCTTGGGAAGTGACCAATGTATTTCTTGTGTTATTAGTGGTTGCTTTAGTCAGTTTTTTTCCAGGCGCTGCCGCAACTTTAGGCACATTAATGATTGTCCCCTTTTGTTTAGTGCTCTTTTTACTGACGATCCGAAGTGCCTTTATGGTTTACTCTTATTCCGTGCAAAAATATACGAATATGCTTGTGATCATCTCTGGAATTACCGGATTACTCATCCCTGCCTTATTGATTAGTATATTGCCAGCGGCGATTGGAGGGTTTGTCGAAGTTGTCGGTGACAGACAGTACGTGCTGATCGATCAATTATTTACAAGTCCCACATTTTACACACATCTTGGATTTGGCTTAAGCACAGAATTATTCTTATCTGCCTTACTATTAAGTGACTATGCCAAAGAAGCAGGGTCTGAGGAAACGTATCATGTGTACCGACGTAATGCGATCATTCTTGGACCGATTACTCTATCTTTTGCTGTCGGTGCGATTTTAACACTGATCCCTGAAGCTTTTTGGATGTTTGAGAATATGGCGAATGAATGGCTCTTGTTTACATTATCATTATTGGCCTTTTCAATTGGATATAGCGCACTTTGGTGGCCCACAAAAAAGTTTGGAGTCGGAAGACCCAGGGTTGCCGTCCTTTTAATTGCCTTGCAGTTCGGACTAGCAAGCTTTGCCTATGGGTCCGCTCATATGCCTTACTTTTTGTATCCAGATGTAACCATTTATGATGCGTTCACCAATGAAGTAATGTTTCACTTGCTCTTAATTGGTTATGGCATCGGTATGGCGATTTTAATTCCCGTATTCATTTGGTTTTGGCGCCTCTTTATGAAAGACAAACGCTATTTAAAGCAAGAGTCCACTCATTGAAATAAAAAGCTGTTGAGATCCGTGGGTTCTCAACAGCTTTTATGTTATCTATTTTTCGTTAATTCCATAAACTCATCAACATCAACTAAAATTAAGTCAATCGCTTCTTGCCAAAACTCTTTACTTGTTAAATCGACATCTAGATGTTTACTCGCTAAGTCTTCCACTGTCATGCTAGCCGTATCTTGCAGCAAAGCAATATAATCATCTTCAAATGATCTTCCAGTGTCAAGAGCTTTCTTATAAATGCCCAAGCTAAATAAAAATCCAAACGTGTAAGGGAAATTATAAAATGGTACGCCTGTAATATGGAAATGAAGCTTCGATGCCCAGAACGTTGGAGAATACGTAGATAATTGATTTCCATAGGCTTCTTTTTGAGCTTCCTCCATTAACGAATTCAATTCATTAACAGATAATAATTTTTCCTTACGCGCTTCGTAAAATCGAGTTTCAAATAAGAATCTAGCATGTATGTTCATAAAGAAAGCAAGCGAACGAGAGATTTTGTTTTCAAGCAAAGATAACTTCACATCTTCTGCCTCTGCCTCATTTACTAACGCATCAGCAATAATGGTTTCAGCGAATGTCGATGCGGTTTCAGCGACATTCATCGCATATCGTTGTGCTAGAGGATCCATGTCTTTTAAGCAATGACTGTGGTAGGCATGACCTAATTCATGGGCTAGTGTTGCTACATTGGCCATTGTCCCGTCGTATGTCATGAAAATACGTGATTGCTTTGATAGTGGGAATGATGTACAAAAACCACCAGGACGTTTCCCTGCACGATCCTCTGCTTCGATCCACCCATCACGAAGAGCCCCTTCTGTAAATGAAGCAAGCTTAGGACTAAACGGTTTAAAGTGTTTAATGATTAAATCACAAGCATCCTCATAAGAAATCGTCGTATCTTCTTCTACCGGGAGCGGGGCATGAACATCGTGCAGCGCTAATTTTTTCACCCCTAGCAGTTGTGCTTTACGATCCATAAACTCATAAAATTTCGGTTTATTATCCGTAATCGTTGACCACATGGCATCAAGTGTTTCTTCTTTCATACGGTTAATAGCAAGAGGCTCTTTCAACACATTGTCCCAGCCACGTGCTTCATATAAATTAAGTCGGAATCCTGCTAGATGGTTCAGCGTGGAAGCAAATAAGTCAGCTTCTTTTTCCCAAGCTTTCTCGAAGGCACCCGCTGCTTGTTCTCGAACGGTGCGATCAGAGCTATTGAGTCGATTTTGTAACTGCCCTGCAGAAAGCAACTTCTCTTGGCCATTTTCTTCAAAAGGAATTTGCATTCGCCCTACCGCGGCATTATACACATTGCCCCATGCATGGTACCCATCAATCGCAAGTTGCGCCGCAAGCTTCTCTTCGTTAGGGGATAACTTCTCTTTTACTTGCATGCGGCGTTCTTCAAGATTAAACGCAACCCCTGATAATGAAGGTCGTGAAATGAAATCATTCCATTGTTCAACAGAAAGCTCTCCTAAAAAGTCTTCAATCACTCCCCATATGTTTTGTAGCTTCGTTGCTTGCTCGGTTATCTTTCCTTGCCAAAGTGTTGCTTCCTTATCTTTGACATCTTGAGCGGTTAAACAACTAACAAATGCACTAGCTTGCCTTGTTCTTTGCATTTGCAGCTGGATCGTATGTATCACTTGCTCTAGTTGATCTAGTGTTATCTCCTCACCGATCGAATCTGCAACATCTGCTAAAAGTCGATCAGTCTCTTTAATAAATTGTGTGAACTCACTAGACTTACTACCACCTTTAAAAATTGAATCTAGATCCCATACCTCTGGATATTTCATCTAGCCTTCCTCCTTAGTATTTCGATTCCCGTAATATTATTATATCAGAAAATTAATAAAATTGCATGTTTTAATAGTCTGTTCAAAAGGGTGATTTTTTGCCTTTTGAACAGACTTAAGGAATATCAGAAAAAACGGAACGGAAACTAGGCATATGAATAGTAATGAAGAAAGGTTCTCGTCTCAAAGATAGTTGAAGAAATTGACAGAAGATAAGTCAAACCTGAAAAAAAGTCTTGTTCTTGTCACTGTTTTTCTGTTTCCTCTTTCTTTTTTCTATTTCAATTAAAAAGCAGGTCACAAACAAGCCAACTGTGCCAAAGATCAACCAGGGTAGATAGCTGAATCCATTTAAACCAAGCTCATATAAGAAACCACCTAAAACATTTCCTATTAGCCCTCCTAGCGCTAATGCTAAGCCATTAAATCCGAAGTAGGAGGCAATAAGCTTTACTGGTGCAAGATCTGAAATTTGTTTACTCATCATCGGTTGAATAAACATTTGACCTATTGTAAAAACAATGACCCCTAAATAAATTCCGAGTAAGTTCATTGAAAAACCAATTATCATTAATCCTATCGTTATACAAACGGTTCCTATCATAATAATGGTGACAGCGGAAAATCGTTTACTCATTTGCTTAATAATTGGAATTTGTAAAAATACAATGATTATCGCACCACTACTATAAATCAATCCAATATTTACTCCCGGTAAACCTAGCATCTGCAATTTAACTGGGACGGCTATATAAAGCTGTGCAATAAGAAACCAAACAAACATCATTGAAAAACAAAATGTCACATAAGGCGGATTGCCTACGATGTTCACAATATTTTTAATTATAGGTGTGGGTCTATCAACTGCAGATTGTTTCGGCAAGACCTTGGCACTAACGATAAATACGATGATAAACATCAATCCAGCACTAAGACTCACCCACTGAAAATCGATATTTAATAAAAAGGCTCCGACGACTGGTCCAAAAATAAACCCTACATTGCTAAGCATTTCACGGGTTGCATAGACCGTAGCTCGATTCTCTTTCGTAGATAAAACGGTGTAGTAGGCATAACTGGAGGGATGAAATAACGCCCCTCCTAACCCGGATAAGATTGCTGCAATGAAGAGAAGCATAGGTGCCTCTGCAACACCAAATAGGAGGAATCCAAATGCACGAATCAAAACGCCAGAACAAATAATGGATTTATAACCAATTCGATCAGAAACCACTCCTCCAAGCAGCATGAACCCTTGCTGGGAGAAGCTCCTGACTCCTACGATCACTCCTACGAGAATGGCTGATAGAACGAGGTGCTCAAGCAAATAAACGGCCAGTAATGGGACAAGCATAAAAAAGCCAAATGCCATCGTGAATGAGTTAAAAAATAGGACCCATAGAGGAAGGGGAATTTCTTTTAAATTCCCCGACATGTTTTTTAATTTCATTTGTTACTCTTTCGCACCAATCGATAATACAGGCCACCTATCTGAATTAGCTTCTTCCTTTGAATATAGGTTGACATTCCCGCTTTGTCCCTCTAGATCAGCTACTAAAAAGCTGATGGGATTTCCACCTGTATTATTTTTGACAAATTCACTCACATCCAAGCTGTATACACTGTTTTCAGCTTGATCGACCGTAATTGTCCCTAGTAAAAACGCACTTTCCCCGATAGACGTAACCTCGACTTTATCATTCATAAGATTTGGCGCATTATTCCAAGTGATTGTTTCTTCACTCCAACTATGATCAAGGATTCCAAAAACCGATAACTCCACAGATGTTGTATTGCTACCTGTTTTTCCGGTTAATTGAAAAGTTGCCCCTTGAATCTCTGTTGTTTCAGAAGGGTCAAATTGATAATAAGCCACTCTTCCCGTTGTCTTAGCTGCATTGCTTTTGATATTAAAATATCGGTAGAAGTTTTGATCACTCTCTCCTACAATGCTGGAATCGTAAATTCCATAGTTGCGATCTGGCATTTGAATATCCACTAACGCATCATCCGTAGGGTGGAGGGTATCGTAATTCAATTCCTCTTCTTCATGTTCTGATTCATCAATGAGGTAAACAAACTCCTCACCTGCAATATTACGTAGCATATTATCCTCAATGACGATTCGTTTACCCGCTTCGACTCTGATTCCATTTGCACTATTCACAATTTTATTATTCGATATTGTAATGTCCTCAGGAATTCCAGCCCCTTTGTTGCCATTATTTCTGTCTCCCATATCTTCAGCGATGTAGATTCCCCAAAATCCGTCGGCTCTGTTATTGACGATCATATTGTCTTTGACAACTGTACGAGGTGCATTAAGTAGATAAATGCCTTTTGCATTTGCTGGTTCTCTCGTATTCACGATTGTATTTTTTTCAATGATTGTACCAGGTGAACCCATAATAACGGTAATGCCGTCCCGAGTATTAGAGAGTGTGTTGTTATGAATATAATTGCCCTCACCTGAAGCTGAGTGAGAATTCGGTGCTGTACCTCCCGTATTTCCTACTCCAATCCCACCGCGAATGACACCCTTTACTTCATTGTGACTAATTTCATTTAAATATTCACCTTGACCATGTAAGTCGATTGCGTCATGGATGTTATCAATATACGTATTGCCATGAACAAGATTGTTATGTGCAAAGTTTTGAATAAGCGTACCGTGTCTCATATATGGTCCTTCAAAAGAACTGTTTCTCACAACATTAAAATACGTGTCGTTGGCGTGGCCGAGTCGATCAATGCCTTGAATTCCTTGAATGGCGACCCCGTATCCAGCTCCACCGCCACCAACATCGGTTGCCTTTTTGAACGTAGCATCTTCAACTACGATACGGTTACTTTTCTCAATACGTATCCCCATTCGTTGGAACTTTTCAATCGTCACTTGATTCACAGTAATGTGATAAGAAGGTTGAGCAGCAAAGTCAGCGATAAAAATTCCGTAAGCAGGGCCTCCTTGTTCAGGATTATTGACACTCGGATTATCAGAGTAAGTACCATTAAAGGTAGAAGTAATCGTTAGATTGGATATGACGACATCATGCTTGCCGTATGAGGTGATCACCTTACTATTTGGAACTTCTTTTACATCAAAGTGAGAGACTAATTGAACACCCGCTTCACTTTCTCCACGTAAATTCACACCATTTTTCAAATAAAAATGAGAGGTGTGATCATTTGGCATCGTTCCGCGTAAGTTATAAACGCCATTAGGGAAGTAAACCTCATCACCAGGCTTTGCTTCCTCTATCGCAGCTATAATCGCCGGGGTGTCGTCTTGTTCACTATCTTGGTGATCCGCTCCAAAGTCCAAGACGTTAATCGTTTTCCCTGTTACTTTATTTAGAGAATGTACCGTGTATTTGGTTCCATCTGGGTTGTAAAGACCAGCTTTTGTGAAAGGCTCTGCGTCTGGTTTAGGTCCTGGATCCATCGCTTCAAGCGTTTCGACAATTGGGTCCCCTTCTATGGGTGCATAAATATGGACAGCCGATAAACTGTTCCAATCATTACTTGAGTTGCCAAATCCAATAATTCGAACGTATCTCGCTGCTTGATTCTCAAAATCGACTGCTTCTAAATTTAAATTTTCTCCGCTGCTCACATTTTGTTGAACAGCCTTCGTCCATGACTCACCGTCTTGCGATAATTCAACATCAATCGTTGTTGTCCGGATATGACCATTATAAAACGCAACTCCTAAGTACCCGATTTCTTCCACTTTTCCTAAGTCAAACTGAATCCACTCACCTATTCCTTGAGCTGACCACCTTGTGCCTAAATCATCATCCAATGTATTTTCAGGAACATTTCCATCATGCACGCTAGCAGAAACACTTTCTACTTGATATCGAGAATAGGCTTCCTCCGCCTTCCCACTTGTTTGAAACGTAAAACTAAACATGAGCAAACTACATATGATCCATAAAGCGACTTTGTGACTGTTCATCGCTCCTGCCCCTTTCCATTTCTTTTATTTGAAAAAGAGCCTTCCGTTTCCTAAAGAAGACTCTTTTCATCTATGTTTCTAGTAAATTTTTGGTACCTCTACTCTAAAGGTCTTCCCATCTTCCGTGAAATAAAATTGCAGTCCATGGTCTTGGTCATCCATGAAGTATGAGACATATTTTGGTTTTGTTTTTTTCATAGGGTGCAGTAAGGTGACAATCCGGTGACGTTTCGCTGAATTCGTTTGTGCTTGCAAACGCCAGTGAACGGGTGCTCCTTCTAATTCTGTTAAGTCAACACCTGGGAAATCATTGTGTTGATTCAATGTCAACTCCCCGCTAGAACAGTACACAAATCGGCCTTCTAGAGCGGCTTTCTCACCTTCGACGGCAAATGATTGATGCTTTAAGGTCATTTCGTTTAACGTGTGCAAGAGCCAATCGACTTTCCCTTCTTGTGTGAGATCAATGGTATCGATAAGGACAAAATAGGAGTTATTAATAAAATACGTTTCTCTTACATAACGTTTTAGGTAAGGGACGTATTGTTGATAGGCATTCGTCGCATCACCACGGACATAGGAATAATCGTCATGATCTTCCACTGTCTCAATCGTTCCATTTGCTTTAATCCCGATAAATTTATCTTTTTCAGCATACTGCCCCTTCCCATCTATTAAAATAGTGTTTTTAGAGATTGTTTGTCTTCTCCATTTCATATGCATCGTGCTATTAAAAGCAACATAGTACCCACTATGAATCGCAAGTGGATCTCCGTACGCATGTAATACAAAGGCATTTTGATCACCGTGACTGTGACTGATGGAACCGTAATGACTTGCTTTGGTTAAGTACATAATATGGTCATCTGGTGCATCCATCCGATGATGCATGGCAACCCAACCTACATCTTTGAACCATTTAACCGTCGGTAAGTCAGTTGGTTCTTTTGCCTCGATCTCTGGATAATCGTGCAAATACATCATTTCATCAAAGTAAAAGTCCCACCACCCTTTATTGTAGAACTTCTCATCTGGCTTAACGTCATACTTTTTCGTCTGTTCATAGTACCATTGGTAATAAGGGTTACCCGTCACTCCGGCAAACTGACGAATATTAAAGCCTACCTTTAATCCTGGTTGGTCCCCTAAGTTTGCATGATCACCGAAACTTGCTCGGTTCGTATCAGGCGGATACACAAACAGCGGAAAGTCTCCTGTTTTTTGAAAAAAAGGCCGAGTATATAAATTATATCCATTGAACTTTTTAACTAGGTTCATGGCATCAATCACATAAGCCATTCCTGTTAACCAGTAATGAGGACCTTCTGCCCAGCCTCCTTCAGCGCCACCCCATGGTGTATACAAGCCGCTATAGTATTCTAATGTATAATCGAGCCACTCCCTTGCTTTTGGCTCTTCCTCGAATAAGGCAATGCAACAAGGGACAAGTACAGATGATAAGGACCGTACTGCATGACTATCGTAGGGAACATGATGGATTTTCGAACGCTCCATGACGTGAAAAGCCACTTGCTCAGTTCGAATAAACAGCTGTTCCTTTACTTCTGTACGTTCATCGTCCGATAGGTAAGAATAGAGCCAATCGTACCCCCATGCTAAAGCGCCAGCAATACGAAATGCTCCTTCATCATTATAGTCTCTTGATGTTGTCCCCTCTGGATCCCATGCACTCACATGAAGGAGCCATTCTTTTGCTTTTTGAATGATTTCTTCGTCCTGTAAAATAACACCCGCAACACTTAGATGCCTGATCGCATAGAGCGCTTCCTGACAATCCATATACATCTTCCGCCATAGCTTAGCCACCCGCTGATTGTTCGGATAAGGTTCAGGCTCCTTTGTGAGCGGTAAGTCCAAGAATGGTTTTACCGATCGTTCATAGAATACATCAAAGTTGCAAGACTGACTGTTCTTTTTCACTTCAAATGTAAACTGGTGCAATTCTTCTTCGGTAAGCCATAAGCGAGGTCTTGCTAGATTCACCTGATTATAGCGATCTGATCGATTAGGAAGTGGCGTTTCCGGTAAATCTGGCTTCAGTTCAAATGACCGAACTTCACTCCAATCACTTAGTTGAGAGTCATAGTCTTCATTACATATTAGAGCATATCTCCAGAAATACACCCCTTGTTCCAAAGGTTGATCAGGTGTAAAGAAGTTGTTGTGAATGGGTTTATACGTATGGGTTTCTTCTGCTTGGAACGTGGGATTTTTCGCGATCTCAAGGACATAACAATCATCTTCTAATTTTGCAGGCATCCATGTAAATCTAGGTGGGTTTTCGATGATTTCACTTGTAGATGCAGGCTGATAAGGAACGTTTAACGAACCACTTTCAGGTTGATATAAGCTGATTAATGTGTCTTTCACAATAGGATCCTCCTTTTATCGCATGAACATTCCACCGTTAATTTCGATCGTTTCTCCTGTTAAGTAGTCAGCTAAATCTGACGCTAAGTAAAGTACAGCACCCGCAACATCAGCTGGATTGCCCTCTCTTTGTAAAGGGATTCCTTTTACCGCATTGGTCCTGCCTTCTTTTGTCGTAAATGTATCATGAAACGGGGTATTGCCGATGAATCCAGGAGAAACGGCATTTACTGTGATGTTGTACGAAGCTAATTCTTTAGCTAACGCTTTAGAAAAAGTCAGCACCGCCGCTTTGGAAGCAGCATAAGCGGCTGCACCCGGACCACCACCATTATGAGCAGCAATTGAGGTCATATTAATGATTTTTCCACCGTTTTCTTTCATGAATGAAATGGCTTGTTGAGACACAAGAAACGCACTCGTCACATTCACGTCAAAGATCTTATGCCACAGTTCTTCTGGCATTTCTTCTATCGAAGCACGCTGCACTAAATGTCCTGCATTATTTACTAAAATGTCTAATCTTTGCTGAAAAAAAGTAGTTGCTTCTCCCATGAAAGAAACCACTTCTTTTTTTATAAGCACATCTCCCTGAACAGCCAGTGCTTTTTGTCCTCGGGCTTTGATTAATTCAACTACCTCTTCAGCCCCTTTTTTATTACTGCCGTAATGAACAACAACATCCGCTCCCGCTTCTGCTAGACTAAGAGCAATGCCCCTGCCGATTCCTGTTCCTCCTCCTGTCACTAACGCTCTTTTCCCTTTTAGATCAATCATTCCCGATACACCCCTCCATTTGTTAAGCGCTTTCAAATATAATATTACTTCTTTCAAGTAAAAGTTTAGCACCTACTTAAAATACCTAACAAATGGGGTTCTTTGCTTTTATCTGGTTTTTTTTTAGGTACAAGTGGGTAATTTTAGAAATAGAGGTAGTCAATTCTTTCTTTAAGTACCTCCACCTTCAATTCTAATAAAATAGAGGTACCTAAGTTGCCTTTAGGTACCTCATCACTCGTGCTAAGCCTCTAACCTAGTTCCGTTATCCTATTAAATCTTCTCGTAAAGGAGTAAACGTATCTAATAACGCTCCTTCTTCTAGTGCAACTGCTCCATGCTTTTTGTTACTAGGGATATGAAGTGTTTCTCCTGCAGAAATCACATGTTTTTGTCCTTCGATCGTAAATTGAAAGGACCCTTTTAAACAATAAGTAAATTGTTCATGTGGATGACTGTGCTCGTACCCTTCTGCTCCCTTTTCAAAATGAACTTCCATCATCATTAAGGTTGCTCCTGGCGGAAACACCTTTCTTCTTACGCCTGGTTCAGCTTGTTCCCATTGTCCTACCATATACTCAATCTCCCTTCTTCGCTTTGCGCTACAGCAATCGTAGCATTCTCTCTCTCACAAGGGGATTGGCTCTTTTTATGAAAAGGTTGGTTTTTTTTAGTTATGCAGAGCCTTTATAGTGAATCGTTCTTGGAATGGTCATCGTAACGGTTGTGCCTACACCTTCCTCCCCGGAGATTTCCAAGCCATACTCTTGACCAAAAATGAGTTGAATCCTACGGTGAACATTCATTACGCCTATTCCCATTGTTTGATTGAACTCATCTATAGATGCTGCACTTAGCTTTTCTTTAATTTCTTTCATTCGTTCTACTGAAATACCAGCTCCATTATCTATGACTTTTATCTCCATTACGTTATTTGTTACACCTGCCCGAATGCTGATGTTACCTTGATAACGATTCTTTCTTAACCCATGATGAATAGCGTTTTCGACAAGGGGCTGTAAGGTTAATTTGGCAATGTCTTCATTGAAGAGTTGTTCTTCTATCTCAAACGATATATTAATCTTCTTTTGAAAGCGGTGTTGCTGAACAATTAAAAAGTTTCTGATATGATTGAGTTCATCTTTTAGTGTCACAACTTCAAAATTCCGAATCGAGTACCTGAACATATTAGATAAAGCTTCTGCCATTTCAGATATTTCCTCTGATTCATTTAATACAGCATACGCATTCATTGTTTCTAATGTATTGTGGAGAAAATGGGGGTTTATTTGCGACTGTAGCGCCTGCAATTCAGTTTTTTGTTTTTCTATTTTTATTTCTTGATTATGCAATTCGGACTCATATAACTCCTCCACTAATTGCGATAATTTACTGACCATTATATTGTAACTATTAACCATGCAACTGATTTCATCTGATCCTTTTAATGATTTAATTTTTTCCCATTCACCCGTTTCGATCTTTTTCATGCCCATTTGTACTTTTTGTAATGGAACTACCACACTCCGAGCTAAACCGGTTGATATCCCCATAGCAACAAGTAATACTGCAAATGACGCTATAATAGCATTATGTTTAATGCCTGAAACAGGTTCTAACACACTTTTCACAGGAGTCATTGCAACCAGTGTCCAACCCGTCTCAGCGGAACGGTTATAATAGAACATCATGTCTTCGTCTTCCCACATTTCATTAAAAGTGCCATTTTCCTGCTCTGCCATCTTACTCCCTAAACTTTCATCTAGTCGTTTCCCTAACCAGTTTTCATTTGGATGATAAACAATTCTGCCATCTTCACCAACTATATAGACAGTTGTATCCTTATTAAGCTGAGTAATATTCCAAAGTTGTTCCATGGCTGATGCATTGATTTCAACTCCTAATATTCCTTTAGGCACAAAAGAATTGACTCCTCTTAAGCGCCTTGTCACACTGATGACATATTCGTTATTGTAAAGACTTTTATTAGCAATTAAACTAATTCTTCCACTCTCTGGTGTTGATAAAAGTAGTTTTTTATAGACTTCTTCGGTTGGAAAAGCTCTATCGTTACTAAGCCCTCGATCTGATAAGATAAGTTGATTGTTCTCTCCTAGTAAATAAACCAATTGAATATCGTAATTTTGTAGGTGGATTTTATTCATTTCTTTTAAAATATCGTTATAATGGCTGTATCTCTCAAACGCTTGGGTCTCTCCTAGATCTAAGAACTCCTTTGCTTTTCGGTCTGTTAAGAGCGATAAAGTAGCTAACTCTAGATCCCGTATATAGCGGTCTGTTTGAAAACTAGTATTTTCAACAATGTGCTCTAAGTACATCTCTGCTTGTTTTTTTATTTGAGCTGTTGCTTGCATGTAAATTAAAAAGGAAGCAAAGGCAATGGCCAGAATAATAACAAAGGCAAAATAGATTAAGATTCTCGTTTTCAGACTTAGATGATAGAACCATTCGCTCATCAGTCAATCCCCATTTTCAATCGATACTCAGAAGGCGTTTGTCCGGTGAACTTCTTAAAGGTCTTCGTAAAATGAGGATGATCATTTAAACCGATTAAACCCGGTATATCCGTTACACGAATATTTTTTTGCAATAGAAGCTTTTTGGCGAGGTCCATACGATGCCGAATTCGATATTGGATAAACGTTTCGCCTGTCTCTTTTTTAAATAATTGACTGAAATAAGAGGAGTTCAATCCTAATCGAATGGCAACCTCGTCTAAGCTCACATCTCGATTTAAGTTTTCGTTTATATATTCTTTAGCAACTTCGATGGGATCAACTTCATTTCCCTTCCTTTTTTCCTCTACTCTCTCAATGATTTCAAAGCACTTCTCTTGCAGACGATCATTAGCCTTCTCTATACTAGACTCATTAATTTCCCATTGAAAAGATTGGAACATTTGCCCCCCTTTATTACTAATGTTACGAAATAGCACCTCAAGACTATGTGACAATAAGTCACAATAATATTTGGGGTGAATCGACTTCTCAAGAACTTTCTGTCTCCATGTTGTTAAATATCCTTCTACCTTTTGTCCATCAATTGCCCAAATTGCTTGTTCTAAATGTTCTAGTAGCCACTCCAATTCAACCGCTGTCACAAAGTCATGATTTTGTTCTTTTAAATTTTGGATACACCGCTCTACTGTTGCCGATATTTTCGCTTTCGTCACTGGCTTTAATAGATATTCTTTCACCCCATACTGTATCGCTTGTTGGGCAAATTCGAAGCGGTCATATCCAGATACAATGATCCACTGTGTATCTGGATAAATACCTTGCCACTTTTTAATGAGCCCTAGTCCATCCATTGCTCCCATCTCAATATCTGTAAAAATGAGATCATATTTATTCGTTTCTAATAGCAGATCTGCCTCTTCAGCACAATCGAGGTCCGTTAGTTCAGTAATTTGAAAGGTTTCCACTTCTATTTTAGATAACAATGTTAGTAACCCTTTTCGAATTAACGGTTCATCTTCAATAACTAAGATTTTCATATAAATCTACCTCCTTAATATGAAAGCGCTTACTTTAATGACCATTATAGCAACTAGAATTCAATTTATGTAATTATTTTTCATTTTAATCAAAAAAAAACACAAGACATACAAATCACACTCTATTGTTGTAAGCCTTTTCATTAATTATGCTTATCTTACATTCAAGATAATAGAAGGAGGGAATAAACAAATGAAATTAGAGGCATCTACCAAGCCAGTTAACGTAAAGAAAACTAAAAGAAAGGCAAAATTCAAGAGTACATTAAAATCGATGTGGAAATATAAAACTCTTTATTTTATTGCTCTACCAGGGTTTGCATACTTTATCATTTTTAAATACATTCCACTTCTCGGTTCAGTCATTGCTTTTCAAGACTATAGCATCTTTAAAGGGATCAGTGGAAGTGAATGGGTAGGATTCGCACAGTTTGAAAAAATGTTCTCCTATTCCGAGTTTCTACGCATTTTAAAAAATACGTTGCTTATTAATTTTTATGATCTAATTTTCGCCTTTACAGCACCTATTATTCTAGCTTTATTGCTAAATGAAGTTCGTAAAGTTCTGGCAAAGCGGATTATCCAAACGGTTGTCTATATGCCGCATTTTTTATCATGGGTAATCATTAGTGGGGTTTTCATTGGTATTCTATCCCCTTCAACTGGACTGGTTAATCAAGTGGTGGAGTTTTTTGGTTTTGATCCTATCTACTTTTTAGGTGATGAAAGTTATATCAGATCGATTATCGTAGGCTCTGGAGTGTGGCGTGATACTGGTTGGGGAACGATTATCTACTTGGCCGCTTTAGCTGGTATTAATCCTAACCTATATGAAGCTGCGGAAGTCGATGGAGCTAGTAGATGGCAACAAACTTGGGCGATTACATTACCGACTCTTCTACCGACAATCACTATTTTATTCTTACTTCAAATTGGTAACTTCTTAGACTTTGGCTTTGAACGTGTATATGTATTTTTAAACCCACTTAATCGTGAAAATGGAGAAATATTCGACACATATATTTACCATGTTGGACTTCTTCAAAATCAATTTAGCTATACCACAGCCGTCGGTATTTTTAAATCTGTAGTCGGTTTAGTCCTACTAGTTGGAGCTAATTTTTTAAGTAAACGAGCAACTGGAAACAGTCTGTATTAAGGGGGGGAGTGTAACGATGGCGATTAAAGATAGTAGATCAAGAAAGATCTTTTTGTTTTCAAATTTAACCTTTTTAATTATTTTTTCTCTAATCATGATTTTACCGATTATCCATGTGTTAGCACAGTCTTTTAGTAGCTCTGGTGCTATTGATCGTGGAGAAGTGGTTCTCTTACCAGTCGATTTTACGCTTAACAACTATCAATATGTTTTTCAAGACATTAGCATATGGAGATCGTTTGGTGTCACGATATTCATTACCGTTTTTGGTACATTATTTAATTTAATTGCGACGGCATCATTTGCCTATCCTTTATCTAGAAAGGAGTTTGTCGGCCGTAGAATTCTATTGTTTATGGTGTTATTTACAATGATATTCTCTGCTCCACTTATTCCAACCTATCTTCTAGTACAGAAACTGGGCTTACTTGATTCATTATGGGCCTTAATTTTACCTACTTCTATAAGTGCCTTTAACTTTTTTGTCATGAGATCTTTCTTTATGCAAATTCCACAAGAGTTGATTGATTCTAGTCGAATAGATGGGTGTAGCGAGCTGCGGATTTTGTGGCAGATGGTTCTTCCACTTTCTAAACCAGCTTTGGCCACTCTTGGAATCTTCTACGCTGTCTTTCATTGGAACACGTATTTTCATGCTTTAATGTTTATCGAGAATAGAAAGTTATATCCTTTACAAGTAAAACTACGAGAAATGATTGTTGATGATACAATAGTAGCAGACCCTACTTCTGACATCTTCACGACAATGTTATCAAGCTCACCAGAAGGCATTAAAATGGCTACAATTATCGTTGCGACAGTTCCAATCTTATTTATCTATCCATTTTTACAAAGGTATTTTATTAAAGGATTTATGCTCGGGAGTTTGAAAGATTAGCGAACCCTTTTTAACATATTAGTTTGTGACTTTCTAGGATTTACACAAACTCACCTAAAAATATAACATTCATTAAAATCAATAAGCCTGTTACTTTATTAATTGTAAGCACTTACATTTTTCATTCCACTATACTAAGGAGGTCTATTATGTTAAAAAGAACGATTTTGCTTATCCTCTTCATGTTTATTGCAACTGGTCTTATTGCCTGTAATAACGAGGAGACATCAAGTCCTCAAACTAACGATTCAGAACAGAATGAGAACCAAGATGGCCTGGAGGAACCACTTGCTTTTTCAATATCTATGAGAACCTTAGCAACAGAGTATGTTGAAAATCACCCTGATATCAATGAAGATAAATGGGTGAAAGAGTTAGAGAATTTGACGAATACGGATATGACAATTAATCTCGTTCCACATCGTGAATACGTTGAAAAAATGACGTTAATGCTTGCATCTGGTAATATTCCAGATGTGGTCCAGTCTTCTGGTGGTCTTCATGGTCCCGAGCTTGCAGGTGCTGTTGAAGCGGGGGTCTTTATGCCACTTGACGACTTATTACAGGAACATGGTCAAAATCTTCTAAAGGTAATTCCCCAAGCCGCTTGGGACCAAGTGACTTATGAAGATGGTAAAATCTATGCCATCCCTGATTACCTTGCGAACCGTTCTCGTCGGGGTATGGCCATTCGTATGGATTTACTAGAGCAAACAGGTCTAGACATTCCTAAAACTACGGATGAATTTTTAGAAGTACTACGAGCCTTTAAGGAGCTTGGTATTGAGAATCCATTCCAAGGTCGTGAGCAATTCAAATATGCGGATACGTTCTTTGGAGCATTTGATGCATTGCCTTATCAGTGGGAGCTTTACGAAGGTGAAGTCGTACCTAAATTCATGGCAGGAGATAAGACTTTAGATGCACTTGCCTTCTACCGTACGATGTATGAAGAAGGATTAATCCACAGAGAATTTTTAACAACACCACAACCTGAATACCGCAGCAATATCATCGCTGGTAAATCAGGCATGTGGTCGATGAATGCAGAAGAGGTTCTAGCTTGGGAACAAGAGCTTCAACAAAATGTCCCTGAAGCACGAGTGTCCATTATTCCTTCTCCTATAGGACCAGATGGCCAAGGTGGACACTACCTTTACAACTCAGTTACTCGTTCATTCTTAATCAACAAAGATACGAAAGCAGATGTTGAAAGGTTAATACAGTTTTTTGACTGGCAAGTATCAGAAGAAGCCGAAACGTTCTTCACATTTGGCTTAGAAGGGGAAAACCATACAGTTGAAGCAAATGGCGACATTAATTATGATGTCCCAACTGATTCTAACGGAATTAACGAACAGCGCTACCGTAATTACTGGCTTTGGTTAATCAGAGATGCAACCTTCACACGTGGTGTTCTTGAACAAACCGATGAGGGGCTAGAATTAATTGAAATCTTTGACGGTATCTTAGCAGAAGAGGGGCGTGATAGTTTCCACTTTGACCCACCTTTAGATTCATTGCAAACGAACCCAGATATTCGTCCAGGAAGTGACACACCAGCAGACATTTGGATGACAGGTGCTGCTAGAATTATCTTAGGTCAACAACCACTTGAGTACCATGATCAAATCGTTGAAGATTGGTTAAATCGAGGCGGACGTGAAGCCATTGAAGAAGCCACTCAACGCTATAAGGATGGCGTTGGAGTACAAGTCCCAGAATAATATATAAAGAAACGTCGGGTCATAATCGCACCGACGTTTCTTTCATGTAATTCAACTTTTAATATACATCAATGGGTTCTAAGAGGTATCGGGTTCCCTTAGAGGCATATGCTTGTAGAGCCATTCGTGTTTTTTTTGAACAAGCTCTTGACGATTTTGTTTTTTCACTCAGTGGTTTTGAACTATAATAGAAGGAAGAACAATGGATGAAGGTGCTGATAAGATGAAATTAGATAACACGGATAAACGAATTTTAGAGCTTTTAACAGCGAATGGACGAATGTCTTATGTGGATATCGCAAAGGAGCTTGGCCTATCACGCGTCGCTATTCGCGAAAGAATCAATCAATTAATGGAGGAAGAAGTGATCGAAAAGTTTAGTGTCGTGATCAACTCTGATAAAGTTGGAAAAAAAGTATCTGCCTTTTTTGAGGTCGATTGTGAACCAACATCACTTGTTGCGGTTGCAGAGACATTAGCTGAGAATCCCAAAGTAGCTAGCTGTTATCAAATGACAGGACCTAGCACATTGCATATGCATGTTCTTGTAGAAGACTTTGACCAATTAGAGCACTTTATCAATGAAGAACTATACGCATTAAAAGGAATCACCAGAGTAGAGAGTCATATTTTATTAAGGCGATTTAAAAGCCGTACCGGATTGAAGCTATAAGAGCCTCCCTAAAACGTTTCTAGAAAAGGCCACTGAAGAAGGTACGATTTTCACCTTTTTCAGTGGCCTTGTTTCTCGACTTTCGGGAACCCCCTATCTACTTTGGATCATCCAATTAGACAGGTGTCTAGTTCCAACTCTAGTGTATAAAGGATAAAGACACCCTTCGTCTATAAACACCTTTCGTATCTCTTGCTTGGACTTATTAATTTTTCTTCTAATGAAGTGAAACTCTCACTTCTTTCAAACCGTATTATGGATAAGATAACATAAGGAGGGCTTTCAATGGAAAAACGAGGCTGTATCAAATGTGGGCACACAGAAGCCAAAACGAAAGAAATTGCGACAACAGGAACAGGGCTTTCAAAAATGTTTGATGTTCAACACAATAAGTTTCGGGTCGTGTATTGTACAAATTGTGGATACTCAGAACTTTATAACAGTCAGACATCAACAGCATCCAACGTTATTGACTTTTTCTTTGGAGGATAAATAGTTTATGCAATAAATAGATCCATACCATTTTTAAAGCCTGCTATGAGATTTCATAGCAGGCTTTTTTTATGCCAGCCCTTCATTAAGGGCACCTTATTATTTCAAATGCTCTAAATATGGAGTTAAGTCAATATTCAATTCCTTCGCTACTTGCTTCCCGAGTTCTTCATCAGCACGGAAGAAATTGCAAACAGCAAGAAGTTTTGTTTGTTCGTCAAGCGCTACAAGATCTTTTGCGATAGTTTTGATTAGTGCATCTTGCTCTTCAGTAGAGTAACGACGATAAAATGGCCCTATTATTTGAGCATTTTGAAGATCATAAATTGGAGCATCTTGATTGATTGGTAAATTATCCATTTTCATCTCTCCTTATTCCTTATTTTCATAAAAGATATTATTTTACTTCTTGGCCTAGAACGCGATTGACACGCTTACGTAACATATCCATTCCACTTCCACCAGCTTGGAAATGTCTAAGTTTTCCTTCAGCATCAAATACATAATACGCAGGTACATACTTGTTTTCGAACGCATCTGTCAGCTTGTGTTCACTGTCCACAAAAGTAGGTTGAATGATATCATGACCTTGCGCCATAGCTTCAATGACTGACATATCCAAATCCTTCTCAGAACGAGGCATATGTATTGCCACGACATTCAGATCATCATCATATTCATCACGAAACTCATTAATATCCGGCATGGCATCTTTACATAAACCACAACTTACAGACCAGAAATGAATCAGTGTTGCTTTGCCACTCTCAAGTAATTCGTCCTTTGTCACTTCTCCATTTAACCATGCTGTAGCACCTGTCAATTCTGGCATTTCTTCACGTAGTTTCATAAATTCCACTCCTAATTATTTATATTTTATCAATTCAAATCTATTAATATGAGTACTTTATTTTTATACTAAAAGACTTTCCTAATGTTTCAAACACGAACCTTGCTCACATTTTCACAAAATAAGATGAGTGCGCCTTTCGAGAAAATCACGCAGGAAGGCTTAAAACATTACGGCGGACCTGCTTATGCTTCGAACTCAATCATATTGGTAAAGCTCTTTGCACCTTAACTCTGCGATCATGTGGCGATGGCTCCTCTCGCCGTGCGCCTTTCGAGAAAATCACGCAGGAAGGCTTAGAACATTACGGCGGACCTGCTTATGCTTCGAACTCAATCATATCGGTAAAGCTCTTTGCACCTTAACTCTGCTATCATGTGGCGATGGCTCCTCTCGCCGTGCGCCTTTCGAGAAAATCACTCAAAAGGCTTAAAACATTACGGCGGCTCCGCTCATCGCTTCGATCAAATACATAAAGGTAAAAAGACACCTTTATGTATTTGATCTACAGCGTTTTTTGTCCTGGTTTCCAGTTGGCTGGGCAAAGTCCACCTGTTTGTAAAGCTTGCAATACTCTTAATGTTTCATCTACATCTCGACCAATATTGTTGTGATTGACAACAGAGTACATTAACTCACCTTCTGGGCTAATAATGAATAAGCCACGAAGAGCAACTCCTTCTTCTTCAACTAGTACACCGTACTCACGAGATACAACATGATTCGTATCCGCCGCTAACGGATATGCTAACTCGCCAAGTCCATTTTCATCTCTGCCTGTATTAATCCACGCTTTATGTGTATGGATCGTGTCCGTTGACACCCCTATTACTTCCGCATCTAAGTCTTCAAACTCATCAAAACGATCACTTAATGAAGTGATTTCAGTTGGACAAACGAACGTGAAATCCATCGGGTAAAAGAACAGCACTGTCCATTTATCATTTTTCATGTTTTCCTCTAAACTTACTTTTGAAAATTCCTTATTAGGCATTACTGCTTCCATTTCGAATCGAGGTGCTTGTTTAGCTACCATTCTTTTATCAGTCATTTATCGCAACCCCTTATTTATAATAATTATCATCTGATTACATTTATTATTGTATCGAACCTTTTTCACCATGTCAATGATAAACAATAATAATTTTAAAGAAAGAATAATCATTAGCAATACGAATAGATAGAAAACCCTATGGAACAAATAGTCCCATAGGGTTTCTTTCTTTATATCTTTCTCATTGTGCTTTCTCATTCTATTGATCATGATTGAAAAAAACTTAAACAAACGTTTATTTAACGAAACAATGTTCTTAATATACGCATGGTTTTTTTATCTTGTTGATATCTAATAGGCAAGTCAAAACGCGTCGTTTGTTTCAAGACACTTTTTTTATTTGTAAACGTAGAGAAGCTTTCATACCCATGATAGCCTCCCATTCCACTTTCTCCTTTTCCGCCAAAAGGTAAATGAGGGGTAGCAAGATGCATAATCGTATCATTGACACATCCCCCACCATATGAGAGCTGCTGCATGAATAACTGCTGCACCCGTTGATCTTCTGCAAAAACATACAAAGCTAATGGTTCAGGCCTCTCACGTACCTTTGCCATCACCTCATGATCAGTTTCATAAGAGAAAACAGGCAATATTGGCCCAAAAATCTCCTCTTCCATAATAGGCGCATCCCACTTCACATTTTTAAGCACCGTCGGAGATAGACTTAATTGCTCCTCTTTAGAGAATCCACCTGTAATGACATCGCCTTCCTCTAAAAATGTAAGCAAACGCTTAAAGTGACGCTCACTTACGATTCTTGGATATGTACCGTCTTTAAATTTTGACTCATAAATATTCTCAATTTCATTTTTTAATTGAGAGAGGAACTCTTCTTGGATATCTTTATGAACAAGCGCATAATCAGGAGCGACACATGTTTGACCCGCGTTAATAAATTTCCCCCAGGCGATTCGTTTGGCAGCAAGCTTAACCTTGGCACTCTTATCAACAATAACGGGACTTTTCCCACCTAGTTCCAGCGTTACGGGGATTAAATTTCTCGAAGCTGCTTCCATTACCTTTTTCCCTACACCAACACTGCCTGTAAAGAAAATATAATCAAATCGTTTTGAAAGCAATGATTGACTAACACTCGCGTCACCTTCGACTGCTGCAATATATTCGTTTGAAAAATAATCCTCAACTAATTTTGAAATGACCTTCGATGTATGAGGTGTTAACTCAGATGGCTTGATGACTGCACAATTCCCTCCAGCAATTGATCCGATTAAAGGAGCAATCGCTAGCTGAAGCGGATAATTCCAAGGAGCAATAATCAGCGTTACTCCATGCGGTTCATGATAAATATACCCTTTAGAACCAATATGTGAGAGCGCCGTCTTAACTTTTTTAGGCCTTGCCCACTTACGAAGATGCCTCTTAATGTACGAAATTTCTTGATAAAGTGGACCAAGTTCTGTTAAAAAAGCCTCTTCGTTTGATTTATTCAAGTCTTTATTCAAAGCAAGAAGAAAGTCCTCTTCATACGTTTGTAGCGCTTGCTTTAAGGTCGTTAATTGCTTCAGACGAAATGATAGATCTCTTGTCTTTCCACTATAAAAAAACTCTTTTTGTTTTAACAATAGATGATCTGTCACTGACACAACTCCTAAATAAATAAAATATAAAGATACATCAAAAGTGGGATTAGAAAAATAATACCATTTACCATTTTCCTGAAAAGAAGGTTGTTCGTAAAGATTTTCCCCTCTCTTCTCACACGAAACGCTTCAATTAATTCCGTATGTACATCTTTAGCATGTGGAAATTGGCAGCGATTAGAAAAGCGGATAACGATGTCTTTTTGACTATTATCCTCACTCGAACGTTCTTCATGCTCCATCATAGGCCAACTCACATTAATTCGTGCTTTTCCTCCATCAATAAGAAATTGATACACCTGTGATTCAGACATCTGCTTGGTTGTTACTTTCTCTTCAAAATCATATCCAAGTTGACTGAGCACCTTCCTGACCGTCTGAACCGTAAAAAGCCAATCGACTTCAATAATGGTTATTTTCGGAAGTCGATAATACTGCCATGCTGTTACCGTTAGAATCATTCCTATCAAGATATAAAATATCTCAGGACCGGTCCCTAAAGGGTTACTCATCAGTGGTAACAACGTAAGCAGCATAGTAGTAAGCAGATAATAAACAGGGGATTCTACTTCAACCCCGTTTCGTTTTTTTATCGAGACGACCTGACTTACAAGTAAAACAGCTAATAAGAATAAAAAGACACCCCCAAAAGCTATCAACTTTATACGTCCCCCTTATTTACGTCCATAATCGGCTTTAATTTCTCCCCACGCTTCTGTATGCCATTTTTTTATTTGGTTAGGGTAACTATTTGTTTGCAACCATTTTTCAGCTCGGTCCATTAATGACCAGATATAGGCTGTTTTTTCATTTCGTTCTAATGTTGACTTAGCCTTCTTCTGTTTAACCCATTTAATGGCTGTCATCGAATCGGAATAAATGGTCTTAGAGCTTCCTTGTTCTTTTAAATAAGCTAACCCGTGAACAATGGCCAAAAATTCACCCATGTTATTTGTACCAATATGGATTTCATCATGAGCAAATAGGATTTCCCCTGTTTTTGTATGAACCCCTTTGTATTCGACAATGCCCGGATTGCCTCGACAGCCAACATCAACGGAAATGCTGTCCCATTCTACTTCCTCTATGCTTTCTTTCCCTTTTTTCTCATGCGATCGTTTACTTGTTGGTTTCATCTCACCATTAAAAGCCGCTTCCGCTTCCGCCTTTGTTGGAAACGATTTGAACCTAGCTCCCGTAAATCCCTTTACTTGTGCCTCACATTCCGCCCAAGATGTAAATATTCCGGTTTTCCTTCCTTTCCAAACAACATAAAACTTCTTTTTTGCCACGACGACACCTACTCTGAATAGAATTTTGATCTAAAGAAATAGTAACAGTGAAACCCATTTAAGACAATCAAGGAGGATGTACAATGAATAAGCGAAATAGACAAAAAGGGAAGGCATTAACAAACAACCAAACCCCAAAAGAAAACTTACTCAATGAAGAAGTAGCCAGTGAAATGATTGATAACGGGACAAACCGTGCAAACAATAAAAAGAAATAAATTCTATTTTGATGAATAAATTCAAAATAATCTTCCAATAATGGTGCTAAAAAAGAGGTGTAACCTAGCGTGGATGTGACGATTAACCGCAAACGTTCAGTTAACGAGCCTGGGGACCTTATCAGCACAAAAAAGAATAAGCTATATGCCATTATTGAAGACCGCGGTGAAAAATATCCTTTCCATCTTCTATGTCTAGAAACATTTACGATTATCGAAAGCTATGACTCGCTTCCGACAAACCAGGAGATCGAAGAGGATATCGGAGACAAGCTCGACGGAATCTATCAACATCGAGATTCGCATATTACATTAAACTAATAGGGATTGGCTCACCTCTGAGCTAATCCCTTTAGTCTTTCACATTATTTTAATGTAGCATCCGCTAATGTAACAAACTCATATCCTTGTTCCTGCAAGTCTAACACAGCCAAACGGACTCCCTCTGCCGTTCCGCTGTTAGGTTGGTTCATATGGAGAAGCACGATCGATCCACTTGTCGCCTTCATCATGGCTTGATGAACCTCACCTGCTGTGAACGTTGCTCCTGCATCACCTAAAATATCAAAATTAACAACCTGCAGCCCTAAATCATTCACAATTTCAACAGCGACATCGTCATAAAATGCCGTACCAGAACGAAATAAAGTAGGAGCTTGTCCTGTTCGTTCTCGTATGGTCTCTTGATTCCCAATTACTTCTTTTTCTACTTCCTCAGGGCTATTTGTCCCCTGAATTCCCCAAGCAGAATTCCCAGTTACAGATAGAGGAACATGAGCGGTTCCGTGATTTTCAATTTGAAATAATGGATCTTGCGCAAGCTCTAAAAACAAAGCCTCATGCTCTAGTATCCAGCGTTCATTGATAAATAAAGTTGCTGGGATTTCTTTCTCTCTCAAAAAATCAATTAATGCTTCATCATAGCCATTGCCATACGGGCCTCCACAAGCATCAAACGTTAAAGCAATCACATTCTCATCTGTATCTATCCGTGTTTTAACCCCTTCGACATTCTCCCCCCATTGAATGGGATCACGCCCTTGATATACGCTGATGTCGATCTCTTTTTCACTATCAGCGAATTCCTCTTCTACTACTTCTTCCTCGATAACCGGTTCTTCTCCTATGTTTTCAATTGACTCTTCGTTTTCATCCTGAGTTGCACACGCCTGTAAGCAAATAACAGCAAAAAGGAGAAAAATTTGAAACCACTTCATCCAAAACTTCCTTTCAACAATAATCCCCTAAGCATTAGCTCTTAGGGGGAATATCATTACTCATTTTTCGATGATTCTTTCTCTGGCATCTCGGATTCCTCATACCAATCATCAAGAACTTTTGCATCTAGTACTCTGCCTTCAACGAAAGACGATTGCTTATCTAAGAAAAGACTCTTCCACTCGACGTCCATGTCTTCAGCAATATTTACTACTGTCAGTAATTCTTGCCAAGCAACATAGCGTTTGTACCAAAAAAACTGTGGTTGCTCCGTCATGTATGGATACAGATCATCAAATTCAGTATGCTTACAATCTACAGTACGTTCAAATTGTGTCTTTGCCTGGATCACTCGCTCTTTTAAATACGCATGAATTTCTTTCTCTTCCACCTGTAATCCCTCCCAGTCATCTTTCTATCTAATAGACAGTATTCATAAAAAACCAGCAACAGGTTATATTAGTTCTAACCTATGCAGCATCGCAAAAATTCAGAATAGAAATACAAAATTTATATTACCATCATACCACGAGTAACGGTTTTACTAAACGGAAAATAGTTAGAAAATTATTGAAAATTAATTAAATCTCCCTAATTCCTCTTGCAGCAAGAATGGCAAATAGTTCACATCTAAAGCATCATCAGGATAAGCAATTCCTAACTCTTTATCCTCAACCACTTCAAGGATCTCTTGAATTACTTCATCCATTCCTTCTACATAATAACGATGCATAAACTCATAACTTATCGGTTCTTTTGGTAATAGTTCATTGCCACAAACATCTGCATCTACATAATTGACATACGTTCGACAAGGAATGGGACGAACTTCATATGCCATGCATTTATTTGTTTCTTGATTTAAGAATACACAAGGAAGGTGTAACTCTTTGTATTTCCTCTTGAAATCTTGATCGTTTCTAAAATCGAGCTGCCCAGCCTTCTTCAAAGCAGAAACTTGGGTATCCAAATATTGTTCAACTTGGTTTTTAATCGCTTGCTTTCTCTCATCTGGCAATTGATTTATATAAGATAGCATAAATTTCACTTCTAAACGGGTAACTATAATAGGAAAATAACAACAATGAGCACACCCAACCCGACAAAGTGAGTTCAGTTCCATCTCTTTTTCCACATGCTCGATTTCCGTATTTACTTGGGACAACATTTTCTCAAATGATTCATTTAAGACTGTTTGAACATGCTTGCCTTCACTTTCATCTAATATTTCATCTACTAAATCCAAAAAGGGTTCATCGTAATTGTAATCTCGTTCATTCATCTGCTTGACGACCTTTTTCATATCTTCATAAGTTAATTGATGCTTCACGGTTTAACAGCTCCTTCTTCACATATAATAGTAGTCCATCTAGCAAGAAAAATCGACCGTTTTATTGGTTGATCTTGAAATAGATAATCCCTACGTCGCAAGCCTTTGAGTGTTTGTAATCATTTTCATTGACGTTCATTTTTTTTCTCGATATGATTAATGTGGACAAGAGTACACAATTCGACAAAATTCTATTTTAATGAAAGGAGGAAAAGCATGTTAACCGTCAAAAAAGTACTTAATAACAATGTTTTAGTTGCAGAACACCCGAACTATGCAGAAGTGATTTTAATTGGAAAAGGACTCGGTTTCGGAAAGAAAACAGGAGACCATGTGGCTGATGAGCAAGCTGAAAAGTTTTTTGTTTTAAAAGAAGAGAAGGAACAAGAGCAATATAAACAACTACTTGATTATGTTGACGAAAGCTTTATCGGGCTTATGAACGACATCATAGAGATTGTTGAAGAAAGATTTTCGGTTAATCTACATGAGCATATCCATATTGCCTTAACGGACCATTTATTTTACGCCATAAAAAGGGTTAAACAAGGATTAGATGTAAAAAATCCATTTCTTCCAGAAACCGAATTAGCTTATCCAAAAGAATTTTCTGTCGCTACTGAACTGGTTGATTATTTGAGCAACCAATTAGACCTTGATATCCCTCCTGGAGAAGTAGGATTCGTTGCCTTACACATCCATAGTGCTTTAACAAGACGTTCACTAAAAGAAGTAAATCGGCATACACAACTAATCAGCGAATTGGTTTCAGTCACGGAAGAAGCGTTAAAATTAAAGATTGATCGTAAAGATGTCAATTATTTAAGACTTGTACGCCATCTTCACCATGCCATTGAGAGAATAAATAAAGGACAATATTTTGATAATCAAGATTCTTTAAAAAAAGTGTTGCAAGCTGAATATCCAGTGTGCTACAATTTGTCATGGAAATTGATGAAAATTATGCAACAAACCTTAAGAAAAGCGATTCCAGAGGCTGAAGCAGTATACTTAACACTGCATCTCCAACGGCTCTCGAAGCAATAATAAGAATGCTATCATATTTCTTTTTACGTGTTACTGGTTATGCAGGCATGAGCGGAAAGGAAGCGATTGCACAGCTATCTTATGATACCTGTGTGATTCCCTTGCCACTCATGCCTTTTTTGTTGCATAAATTTCAAACTACTATTTCAAACTAATCATATAAGGAGGAATCATTATGTTTAAAAATTCGTTTGGCGTTTTGCAACGTGTCGGTAAAGCACTTATGTTACCCGTTGCCTTGTTACCAGCAGCAGGTATCCTGCTTGCGTTTGGTAACGCCTTACAAAACCCAGATTTGACTGCAAGAATTCCAGCTCTAGAAGCTGAATGGATCGTTATGCTTGCTAGCATAATGGAAAATGCGGGAGACATCGTCTTTGCAAATCTTGCTCTCTTATTTGCCGTCGGGGTTGCCATCGGGCTCTCAAATGGAGATGGGGTTGCTGGTTTAGCTGCTTTAATCGGGTACTTAATCATTAACGTGACAATGAGTGTACTCGGAGGCTATGGCGAGTGGACACCAGAAATGATCGCCGATGACCCAGGGATTTCAAGTGTTTTAGGAATTCCTACATTACAAACTGGGGTATTTGGCGGGATCATAGCCGGTTTACTCGCAGCCTATACGTACAAAAAATACTTTAATATCGAACTTCCGTCTTATCTTGGCTTCTTTGCTGGGAAGCGTTTCGTTCCAATTGCAACAGCATTTTTTGGATTATTAATTGGTCTTGCGCTTTATTTTGTTTGGCCAACGATTCAAGTCGGGTTAAACAATCTTTCTTACTTAATGGTTGAAACAAACCAAACGGTATCAGCCTTTATTTTCGGGGTGATTGAACGTGCATTAATTCCATTTGGTCTTCACCACATTTTCTATTCACCATTTTGGTTTGAATTTGGACAGTATACAAACGCTGCTGGAGAAGTAATTCGTGGTGACCAACGTATCTTCTTCGCTCAAATTAGAGATGGTGCAGAGTTAACAGCTGGTACATTTATGACAGGTAAGTTTCCTTTCATGATGTTTGGTCTTCCTGCTGCCGCTCTAGCAATTTACCATTGTGCTCGTCCAGAACAAAAGAAAATTGTTGCTGGGATTATGGGATCTGCTGCGTTAACATCGTTTTTAACTGGTATTACAGAGCCAATTGAATTTAGTTTCTTATTTGTCGCTCCAGTACTATTTGCGATTCACACCGTATTTGCAGGTTTATCTTTTATGGTCATGCAAATCCTTGACGTTAAGATCGGTATGACTTTCTCAGGTGGGGTTATTGACTTCCTATTATTTGGGGTTCTACCAAACCGAACAGACTGGTGGCTTGTTATTCCAATAGGTTTAATTTTCGCCGTGATTTACTACTTCGGTTTCCGTTTTGCGATTAAGAAGTTTAACTTAATGACTCCAGGTCGTGAAGATATGGCAGAAGATGATACACCTTCATCTGGCAACACATCTGAACTACCTTATAACGTACTAAAAGCGTTAGGCGGAAAAGAAAACTTAACAAATCTAGATGCGTGTATTACACGCCTTCGTGTTAGCGTAAACGATGTCGATAAAGTCGAAAAAGACACATTGAAGAAGCTAGGGGCTTCTGGTGTTATGACAATGGGGAACAACATCCAAGCTATCTTTGGACCGCGTTCTGACCAAATTAAATCGCAAATGCAAGATATTATTAGCGGTCGTACACCTACTCCTGTCGAAGAAGAAGCACCAAAAAATGAAGCTGTTGCTGGTGACGTTTCATTTGTCTCACCTTTAGCAGGAAAAGTGCTTCCAATCACAGAAGTACCGGATCAAGTGTTCTCTGGAAAAATGATGGGTGATGGCTTTGCTATTGAACCGACAGAAGGTGTTGTTAAATCACCTGTAAACGGGAAAATTGTTAACCTCTTCCCAACAAAGCATGCGATCGGTATCTTGTCTGATGAAGGAAAAGAAATCCTCATCCACGTTGGGTTAGATACAGTAAATCTTAAAGGGGAAGGGTTCGAAGCCCTCATTAAGCAAGATGATTCTATCGAACAAGGACAAGAACTCCTACGCTTTGACTTAGATTTCATTAAAGAAAACGCAACATCAACGATTACTCCGATCGTCTTCACCAACTTAGCTGAAGGTGAATTCGTAGAAATTAATAAAGAAGAGCACGTAACATTGAACGAAAAAGATGTTATTTCGATCAAACAAAAGTAACATGTCAGACAAGTTCAAGTCATAGAATGAAACAAACAGAAAAAACGAGGAAGCCACAGGCTTGCTCGTTTTTGTTTTCACTTTTTGGAGAGGGTGGTTGGTATGTATATTGGAAGTAAAGGTTGGTATGTAAAAAAGCTAAAAGAAAAAGGCATACGTTATATAGAAGGACGAAAAATTGAACGCTATAAGACATACGTATTAGCAAACCTTCTACATGAAACCGAGTCAAAATAATTAACATGAGTGTCTGACCATGCTCCACTTCCCTTTATTCGTTCAACCTTTTGACGAACGAGGTCAGGCACTTCTTCAGACCTTTTTACCTATGTCATATGACGCACTTCCCGAAAAAGTGGTAATCCCTTCCTATATATAACGACAAATCCCTTACTACTGCCGTAAACTCTCATATTATTACATAGAAGATGAGCGATTCGACACTATTCTCGTTTCTTCATACCTGTTAAAATCAATACTTACCTAGAAAAGTTTGATAAAAGTTGGTGAAATCATGTTCTCAAATATGGAAATAGGAATTGACCTAGGTACTGCTAACATTCTTGTGTATAGTAAAGACAAAGGAATAATTTTAAATGAACCATCAGTCGTTGCCCTTAATCTTGATACAAATGATGTTCTTGCTGTTGGAACAGAAGCAAAAAATATGGTCGGGAAAACACCTGCGAATATTGTCGCGATCAGGCCATTAAAAGATGGCGTGATCGCTGATTTTGATATGACAGCAAGCATGCTTAAAGCAATCATGAAAAAAACGAGTAAGGAAGTAGGCCTTTCTCTAAGGAAACCAAATGTCGTTGTGTGTGCCCCGTCTGGTTCAACATCTGTTGAGCGTCGTGCCATCTTAGATGCCGTTCGCAGCTTCGGCGCCAAAAACGTTCACCTCATTGAAGAACCTTTAGCAGCAGCAATTGGTTCCGGCCTTCCAGTCGATGAACCAATCGCAAATGTCGTTGTTGATATCGGTGGAGGAACAACAGAGGTCGCAATTATTTCATTTGGTGGTGTGGTCACCTGTCACTCAGCTCGCATTGGTGGAGACAAATTTGACGAAGCCATTATTCAACATGTACGGAAGAAATATAATATTTTAATTGGGGAGCGAACGGCTGAGCAAATTAAAATAGAAATCGGCTACGCCCCTATTGATCACGAGGAATTAACGATGGAAGTCCGCGGACGTGATCTTGTTCATGGCTTGCCAAAAACCGTCACTCTCTATTCAACAGAAATCCAAAATGCTCTTAATGAATTGCTCCTGCAGATGCTTGAATCCATCAAAGCGACTCTTGAAGATTGTCCTCCTGAATTAAGCGGAGATATCGTTGACCAAGGTGTCATGCTAACCGGTGGAGGAGCATTAATTAATGGATTACAAGAATGGCTCTCTAATGAAATTTCTGTCCCTGTTCATATTGCGCCTAACCCGCTTGAATCCGTAGCTATTGGTACAGGCCGTTCGTTGAAATTCATTGACAAACTACAAAAAATCTCAGTTTAAACGACAAATTGAAAAATTAGAAAAAGCGGACACCCACACTAAACGTGGTTGGCCGCTTTTTTTATGTTCTGTTAACAGGAGGGGTGGGGCTTTCTTGCTTTAACTCCCGCTTTCCTGGGGCTCCCTACGACTTTCGGGTGTCACCCCCTTCTTTGACTCCCGTTCTCCGGGCTTCCTCCAACTTTCGGGTGCCATCCCCTTCCTTTGACTCCCGTTCCTGGGGCTCTCCACGGAGTTCGGGTGCCATCCCCCTTCTTTGACTCCCGTTCTCCTGGCTTCCTCCAACTTTCGGGTGCCATCTCCCTTCTTTGACTCCCGTTCTCGGGGCTTCCTCCAACTTTCGGGTGCCATCTCCTTCCTTTGACTCCCGTTCCTGGGGCTCTCCACGGAGTTCGGGTGCCATCCCCCTTCTTTGACTCCCGTTCTCGGGGCTCCCTCCAACTTTCGGGTGTCGTCCCCTTCCTTTGACTCCCGCCCACAAGGTTTCCCCTCACGATCGGGAGCCAAGAAGGTCGCTCCGCCTACTCCATTCATTTCCCTTCTTTATCCATATACAATTCAGGGACTCTACTCGAAAACACTGGTACATCTTTACGGATACGCTGCACTTCATCAAGATGTAAGCTTACTTTTGATGTTTCTTCATGCGTTGAAGAAGCACGATGAACAACGTCTCCCCATGGATTGATCACCATAGACCCACCTGCAAATTCAACCTCATTATAGGTACCAACGCGATTACAGCTGACAACAAATAGCTGATTTTCAATTGCTCTTGCTTGCTGGAGAATTTCCCAATGACCCGCTCTTGCCATTGGCCACTCAGCAACGACAAACACAACCTCCGCTTCTTGTAATGCAAGTGAACGCACAAGCTCAGGGAAACGTAAGTCATAACAAATAATAACCCCCATTTTATGACCATCAAGCTCGAATGTTTCTACAGAGCTTCCTCCCCCTTTTAGGTATAGGTGCTCATCTAACATTGGCACAAGATGAATTTTGTCATAGGTATGAATGATTTCACCATCCCGATTCAGAATATAGGATCGATTATAAATGCCTCCATTGTCTTTCACCGCAACGGATCCCGCAATCATATTTACGTTTAACTCACTCGCTAATTTTTTCAGAAATTGTTCGGTTTCATCTTTATCCGTTTTAATGACTTCAGCTAAAGTTGTTAGAGTATAAGCTGTCGTCCACATTTCAGGCAAAACAAGGATATCAGGTTGTTGTTCTTTACATACTCGTTCTGCCCACTCTTTTACTTTGTTTCGATTTTCAGTTGGATTGCCAGGAATAATATCCATTTGATATGAAGCTAGTTTCATGTACTTCTCCTCCCCTACATGTTACTGTAATTTGTTTTAATTATATCATTGCCGGAAACGAAAGAAGAAGAACATCATACAAAAAAGCAACAAAACCACCCACCTATGGTTTTGTTGCTTTTACGAATTAGTTTCTTATAATAATATAAATTAAATAAATCACATAAAAAACCGTTAAAGCCATTCCCTCATATTTCTTCACTTTATAGTGCGTTAACGAGAAGATAAACAATACGATTGTTAGAACTAGTAAAACAAAAATATCAAAGAATAATTTGTCGTTCACTGGAAGTGGTGAAATAATAGATGCGATCCCAAGGACAAATAGCAAATTAAAAATAGAGCTCCCCACAATGTTTCCTAAGGCAATCTCACTTTGTTGTTTCATCGCAGCCGTGATCGAGGTAATGAGCTCAGGTAAAGAAGATCCGATTGCCACGATTGTGAGCCCCACTAACGTCTCACTCATACCAAAGCGCAAAGCAATATCCGTACTGCTTTCTACAACTAAATATCCTCCTAAAACAATAGCAGCCAGACCCCCTACTGTAATCAGAATGTTCTTTCCCCATCCACCAGTTTGGTCAGTCGCATCATCACCAACCGGCTCTTCACGACTATTTCGCGCTGCTTCAATGACATAGTATAAAAAGATAGCAAAGAATAATAAGAGGATAATCCCGTCACTTCGAGTAATGAAATTTTCATTTGTAAATTCAAGAGCTCGATCGCTCATCGCCACAAGCAAGACAATAGTAGCTAAAAAGGCAAATGGAATTTCTTTTTTTATGGTAGGCCTCTCAACAGCTAGTGGAAAAATAGCAGCCGTAATCCCCACAACAAGTGACATATTTAATAAATTACTTCCGATAATGTTACCTATTGTGACATCTGCATTCCCTTCTAAGGCAGCAATGATACTAACAGTTGCTTCAGGGGCACCTGTTCCAAAAGCAACAATCGTTAACCCTACGATAAGAGGCGGGACGCGAAACAAGGCAGCAATATTAGACGAACCATCAATAAAATAATCGGCCCCTTTAATCAATAACCCAAATCCAATAATTAGTAAAAGATATACCATATTACGCTCACCACCTATTTGTTGTCTCTTTTACTTTACACAGTTCCCCTTGATTTTACCCCCAAAAAAATGCAATAGAAAAACGACTCTATAATGAGCCGTTCTTTTCTATTGCTATGCCGCATCTGAGATCTTTTTCTGGTGTTTGGCCAAAAAGAATTGTGGGTACTTTTTTGAAAGTAAAAGAAGTACAGCAAGCGTTAATAACATCTCAGGAATTAAATAAGAAATATTATAATAAAAAGAATACAAACCAACACTGATTCCATCCGGAGCGTATTCACCAAACCAAATGACACCAGATGCAAAATGACTAAAAAAGCGAAGGGTCGTAGCAAACAAAAGTCCAAACACAATAGCAAGCGGACTAGGAACTGAACCTTTTTTCAACATAAATACACTCGCCAGTCCTAACACAAGGTACGCCAATGGATAATCGAGTACTAGCTGGACCGGATGAACCACATAACCCCCAATAATCAGGTTTAACAATCCAACTAACAAGCCTGTAATCACACCCATTTTCCATCCACGTCTAAACGCAATAATAAAGATGGGAACCATAATCAACGATATCGAACCACCCATCGCCCAAAGAGCGCCAAACTTCACATTGCTTAAGACAATCGCCAAACCTGTCATTACTGCCACTTCAATCATGGTTAATAAACGATCTCGAGACATAAAAAAAACCTCCTTTTGTTTTTATCCACAAGGAGGAAAAGTGTCAATTCAAAATGCGCACAAATACGTACACATGAATAACAGCCACTTCCCTACGCTAGTTTAAACTAGATCAGGTTCTAAGAGTTGAGGGTTTCCCTCTCTCAGTCACTCGACACCCCTAGTGGATACATCTTAAAAATTGTCTATTTCATTATATCATAAAAGAGCGGGTTTTTTCTTACATTTGTTTGCTTTTCAAAAGCTGCTGCTGCCTCGATTAACTTCGCCTCTGAAAATGCTTTGCCTGTAAACGTCATTCCAACTGGTTCTCCTTCTTCTGTGTAACCTGCGGGAACCGTAATCGAAGGATAGCCCGCTTTTGCCGGAATCGCAGCTCCGAGATTATTTGGAAAAACAAGGATATCTAGATCATCCTTTGCCAGTGCTGCGTCTATGCCGTTTTCAGTAGAATGATAGTGATCAAACTGCAGTGCATTTAAATAGTCAACCTCGGTTAACGTCCCACTTGTCTCATCTGATTTCACCAGCAATGATTGACCATATTTTAACCTCCGCTTGGCATCCTCTTGGTTAAAGCGAATGACATCCGTTAATTTATGTACGGGTAGATTCGGGCTGATCCCCTGTAAATAGGCATTTAAATTTGCCTTGAACTCATACAACAATACGTCAATCGTCCATTTTTCTTTTTCCGATGGAATGAGGACCTCATCAACAACTTCTGCTCCGCCACCTTTTAATGTTTCAAGCGCCTGAAGTAAGATTGCGTTTTTCTCATCAGTCAATTGAGTAAAGAAAGGATCCCTCGCCACACCAATCCTTGTTCCTGCAAGTGTAGGTGACTCAAGGGCTTTCAATAAAGATGTGGCTGAAAGTGGATTACTTTTTGTTACAACATCTTGCTCATCTTTCCCCATCATCGCTACTAATAAATACACAGCATCTTTTACATAGCGAGCCATCGGTCCTGCTGTGTCTTGAGTATGCGAAATGGGAATGACTCCATGTCGACTAATCAGACCTACAGTCGGCTTAATGCCAACAAGACTATTTTGACTAGAAGGACTTAAGATGGATCCTGACGTTTCCGTTCCAACTGCGACCGTAGCTAAGTGCGCCGCAATGGCTGCACCAGACCCAGAGCTTGAGCCCCCAACATCAAACTTTCCTGGTCCATATGGATTTAACACTTGGCCACCTCTGGAACTGTAGCCACTAGGCATATTCTCTGTCGACATAAAGTAGGCCCATTCTGACATATTCGTTTTTCCTAAAATGATGGCTCCTGCTTCACGAAGCTGTTTTACTAAGAATGCATCTTCCTTTGCAAAGTGCTCTGCTAATGCCAGTGAACCCGCACTCGTATGCAACTTATCTTTTGTATCAATGTTGTCCTTTAATAAAACAGGAATTCCATGAAGGGGCCCTCTCACCTTTCCATTCGCCCTTTCTAGATCCAACACATTCGCTATATGAAGAGCATCGGGATTCACTTCAATAACTGAATTGAGTGCAGGACCTGATTGATCTATACGGGCAATACGGTCAAGATAAATAAATACCAATTCTCTTGCGGATACTTCATTATCGTCCATTTTCTTTTGAATCTCGTCAATACTTGCTTGTAACAACCAGTTCTTTTCAATCTCTTTTAATTTAGGATTCACCATGCATAGACCTACTTTCAAGGTATAATTATATTGTTTTATTATACTGAATTTTTCGTTAGTGAACTAGTTTAAAGCTTAAACGAAAAAAAGCCATGAGAGGAGTGAATTCTCCTCTCATGGCGTGTAGCAAACACTTATCTACTGTTACACCGTTTTCTTCTTCCAAATACCTAATACTAATGCGGTAACAATCGCACCTGCAATGATAGCCAATAGGTACATAAACCAACCACCAGACACTAGCCCAATAACAAAGACTCCACCATGTGGTGCTGGCAAACCAATCCCAAATAACGCCGTTAGTCCACCTGCAACTGCCGCTCCTGCGACTGCTGCTGGAATCACTCGACCAGGATCCGCTGCAGCAAACGGAATCGCTCCTTCAGTAATAAAAGAGGCACCTAAAATATAATTCGTTTTCCCTGCTTCTTGCTCTTGCTTCGTAAACTTACGCTTAAAGAATGTTGTTGCTAACGCAATTCCAAGTGGCGGAACCATACCACCAGCCATTACAGCTGCATGCGGACCAAAGTTACCAGCATCAATCATTGCAATACCGAAAGTGAAAGCCGCTTTGTTGATAGGTCCTCCCATATCAATGGCCATCATTCCACCAAGGATGATTCCAAGTAAAACCATATTCGTTGTACCCATACCGCCTAACCAGCCTTCTAAGCCGCGGTTAATCGCACTTAATGGGGTAACAAGTAATAACATAATCATACCTGTGAAGAAAATATTGAGAACAGGATAGAACAAAATCGTCGTAATCCCACTTAATTGTTGCGGTAACCCAGCTAGTAGCTTTTTAACGAATAAAGCAATATAACCACCTAAGAAACCAGCAATCAGTCCACCTAAGAAACCAGCATCGCCATTAACCGCAATAAGACCACCAACCATACCAGCAGCGAAACCAGGACGATCAGCAATACTCATGGCAATAAATGCAGCAAGTACCGGAATCATTAAAGCAAAGGCCGATCCTCCACCAATGTCCATTAACATTTGAGCAAACTCGTTATTAAGGTCGATATCAATTAGGAAAGAAAGGGCGATTAAAATACCTCCACCAACGACAAATGGGAGCATATTTGAAACACCATTCATTAAATGTTTGTAAAATCCGCCACCGGCTTTTCCTTTTTCTTGATTATCGTCGCCTTTAGAACCACCAGATCCTTGATAAACAGGAACATTTCCTGATTTCGCTTGATCGACTAGCTCTTTAGTACGACGGATTCCATCTGTTACAGGCACTTCGATTACTTTTTTACCTGCAAAGCGATCCATCGCGACCTTCGTGCTCGCTGCAACGATAATTGCTTGAGCATTCTCAATTTCTTCAGGAGTTAGTTGATCTTTAACCCCACCAGAACCATTCGTTTCTACTTTGATGGTTAAGCCCTGCTTTTTCGCTTCATCCTTTAAAGCATCAGCAGCCATAAACGTATGAGCAATTCCTGTTGGGCAACCCGTAACAGCTAACAGATCATAGCCATCCTTTGCTGGTACTTTTTCTGCTTCTTCTTTATCTAGCTGCTCGGCTTCCTTCTGATCAATCGCTGCAACCACATCTGCCTCTGATTTTGCTTCAAGCAAAGACTTACGGAAAGCTTCATCCATTAAAAATGTCGACAAGCGCGATAATGTTGCCAGGTGCGCTTCGTTCGCTCCAGCTGAAGCAGCAATCATGAAGAATAGATGTGTCGGCTGGCCATCAAGTGCTTCATAATCTAGTCCGCTATCTGAACGACCAAACGCAATCGATGGTGTTTTTACTGCCTCACTTTTTGCGTGAGGAATTGCAATTCCATCACCTAAGCCAGTTGTACTTTGTTCCTCTCTAGCTAGGATTGCTTTTTTGTAGTCAGCTGCATTGTTTAATCTGCCTGCTTCGTCAAGCTTATTCACTAATTCATCAATGGCTGATGTTTTATCGTTTGCCTTCATGTTAAGAAGGATTGTATCTCTTTTTAATAAATCTGAGATTTTCATTTTATTCATCCCTTTCTAATTCTCTGATGTTAATTTCTTTCATCAAAGACTCTACTTGATCTCTGTCTGCAAATCCTTTAGAAAAAGCGGTTGCGCTTCCTGTTGCGACTGCAAACTTAAAGGCATCTTCTAATGACACTTTTTCTTGGTTAGCAGCAATAAAACCAGCAACAACAGAGTCACCTGCCCCTACAGAGTTTTTCACTTCTCCTTTAGGTGTGTTTGCAAAAAGAATCTGATCTTTCGTCCCTAAAATAGCTCCATCACCAGCGAACGAAACCAACACATATTGAATTCCTTTTCCAATAAGCTCTTGTACATAAGGAATTGCCTCTTTTGGTTCATTTATTTCTACTGAGAATAACTCTCCTAATTCATGGTGATTCGGCTTAATAAATGTCGGTTGACTTTCAAGCACTTTTTTCATCGCTTCACCACTTGAATCAATAAATACATCGGCTTTTCTAGTTCTTGCACTCTTACATAACACTTCGTATATTTCACTAGGAATTGTCGCTGGTACACTACCTGCCAGAACAAGTGCGTCCCCTTCATTTAGCACAGCTAATTGCTTTTGCAATTGCTCAAGATGTTCATCTGTAATATCAGGTGAGACCCCATTAATTTCAGATTCCGATTCACTCTTAATCTTTATATTAATTCTTGTGTCTCCAGCAACTTGAACAAAGTTTGTCTTAATGTCTTCCTTTTCAACGACCGTTTTTATATAGTCACCTGTGAACCCTCCGATAAACCCAAGTGCTTCACTTTGATGTCCGAGTCGTTTAAGAACTCTTGAGACGTTTATTCCTTTGCCGCCAGGGGCTTTATAATCATAATTAGAACGATTCACTACCCCAAAGTTAACTCGCTCTACTTCCACAAAATAATCAAGAGCAGGATTTAAAGTAACGGTATATATCACAGGCTAACCACCTCTAATGTTGTCAATTTACGTACGTCACGCATGTATTCGTCACCTATTTTTTCACTTGTTACTAGTATTGCCTCTTCCACATTACTAAATTTACTAAATGAAACTTCACCAAACTTTGAATGGTCTGCCAATATATAACTTTGGCGTGATCGTTTCATTGCACTCTCTTTAATAAATGCCTCTTCAGGATCAGGGGTTGTATAGCCATCTTGAATCGATACACCATTAACACCAATAAATGCTTTATCAAACCTGAACGACTCCAACGTTTGAATCGCACTTCTGCCAACAAAAGCCCTCGTTCCTTCTTTCACATATCCACCTACCACATGAGTTTGTATCTGTAAATCAATCAACATCCCAATGTTAGATAGTCCATTTGTTACAACAACCACTTCCTTGCCTGCCAAGAAAGGAATCATCTCAACTGTACTTGTACCGGCATCTAAAAAGATGCAGTCGCCATCGTCAACAAACGACGCAGCCTTTTCAGCGATCTTTTTCTTTTCTTGACTGTTTTTGATCGTTTTTTCCGCAACGGTTGGTTCATCTAACTTCTTTTGAAGAAGTGTCGCTCCGCCATGAATACGCTTTAATTTCTTTGCTTTTTCGAGGTCGGTTAAATCTCTTCGAATTGTTGATTCCGAGGCATCAGTCTCATCAACTAATTCCTGCATTTTTACTGTTACTCTCTCTTTTAACATCGAGAGGATCTTTTCATGTCGTTCAATTGTGAGCAAAACTCTTCACCTCATCTTAACTTCAATCCTAGTATACACTCAAATTCGACCATTTTCAATCATTTTCGATCACAAATACCCAAAAAGAAAGCGCTAACCATTTATTAGGTTACCACTTCGAAAAAGATTTATTGATTGCCGCTAGATCATCTTTAAAAATTCTACTAAATAATCCCTTACTTGTTAGTATTATTCTCTAGATAACAGTCAGATTCTAAATAGAGCACTTATTCTACCGAACATTTTAGAATTAAATCATCTCATTTAAACAGATACGGTCTTTGCGGCATTCCTCCGCAAAGACCGACTCACTTTAACTCTTAAATGTTCACCGTATTGACTTCTGTTAAAGAAACAGAACGTTTTTCTTCCCACGAACGTTTCGCTGCAAGCGCTAGTAGTTCTGCCTTGTAACCATCTTCACCACTGCATGTTAACGGCTTATCTTCTAAAATAGCCTCAGCAAACTCCTTAATCTCTTCCACATAAGCATCCTTATAGCGATCTAAGAAGAAATATTTTGGGTGATCTAGTTCTACTGAATCTTTTGTAGCAATCTGCACATTAGTTTGAGCTTCATTTTCAGCCGAAACCACCCCATTGCTACCAAATACTTCTACTCTTTGATCATAACCATAGACTGCTTGACGACTATTGTCGATCATTGCCATAGCACCATTTTCAAATGTTAACGTAATAAGCGCCGTGTCAACATCTCCATGAGTACCGAACATTGGATCCACTAAATTAGCTGCATTAACGGACACTTCCGTCACTTCACTCCCTGACAAATAACGAACCATATCAAAATCATGAATCGTCATATCCATAAACATGCCGCCAGAACGTTTCACATATTCTTCAGGAGGAGCTTCAGGATCTCTTGAACTAACTTTAATGATATGTGGTTCCCCAATTTTCCCAGACTTTACAACTTCATGTACGCGACGGAAGTGTTTATCAAAACGTCGGTTAAAACCCACTTGAAATTTCACACCAGCTTCCTCAACAACTTGAAGCGCCTCTTTTGTCTCTTCGATCTCAAAGCTCACAGGTTTTTCACAAAAGATATGCTTCCCTGCTCTTGCAGCAGCTTTAATATATAGCGCGTGAGTATCTGTTGATGAACAAATGAAAATCGCATCAATTTCTGGATTATTAATTAGCTCTTCCGAATGATTTGTAATAATAGGTACTTGTTGTTCATAAATGGTTCCTTTTAAATGGTCAGTATAAACATCTGAAATGGCTATCAACTGTAACAAGCTTGAGTTTAGTATATTACTTGCATGTAACTGCCCAATTCTACCTGCTCCAATGATACCGATGCTAACTTTTTTCATTTCTTTTCCCTCTTTTCGATATAATGTATTGATTGTATTTTTAGTAAGAAGACACTTTCTTCGTGTCATCTGTCTTGAAATTTGTATGTTTTTTCTCCATCTTCACCCAGTACCAAATAATAGCCCCAATTAACGCTAAGACACCAAATAAGAAAACAAATAGCCACGGTGAGTAAGGAACACTTACTTCCGCCACTCCAATTGGTGAGAAGAATGCATAGACAGCAATCATGATTACAATCATTGCAATAGAGAACGGCTTCGCGTATTTCCAAGGTTTAAGATCCACAACATTGGCATCATGTAATTCGAATGGCGTATCCCTTGGTCTAAGTCTACCAACAATAACCATCGTAAGAACATTAAGTGGAAATAGGACCGATAAGACATAAAGGAAGTTAATATCTGCTAAAACCACTTTTGAAGCCGCATACAAAATAACATGAACAACAACTGCAATTTTAGGTGCAATGGCTGGAATGCGCTTACTAAAGAATCCAACTAAAACCATGGCTAATATAGGCATGCTATAAAATCCGAACATCTCTTGTAAATAAGCATATAACCCTTGAGGCGCAAAAATAATAAATGGCGCAACAACAACCGAAATCGCCGCCAAGGTAGCAGCAAAGACTCTCCCTGCTTTTACGAGTTCATTTTCTTTCGCTTGAGGTTTAAACATAGGCTTATAAATATCTAATGTAAATAAGGTAATAGAAGCATTTAATGCATTGTTAAATGAACTCATGATCGCCCCAAATAAAATCGCTGCTAAAATCCCCGAAAGAGCAAGTGGCATTACATCAGCTACTAATGTAGGATAAGCCAAGTCTGGATTAGCAAGCGTATTGCCATACATCAAAAAGGCAATGATACCTGGCAATGCCAAGAACGTCACTCCAAACACTTTAAACATCCCTGCAAAAAGTACCCCTTTTTGACCTTCAGCTAAGTTCTTTGCCCCTAAGCTTCGTTGAATAATTGATTGATTTGTCGCCCAATAGAATAAGTTATTAAACAACATCCCTGTTAACAAAACAGCCCAGGGAACCGATGAGTTATGGTCACCAATCGCATTTAACTTTGTTGGATTCGCTGTTAACAATTGATTGACACCTTCTTGAATATTCCCTCCACCAAGCGCGATTAGCGCCAGAAAGGGAATAAGCAAACCACCGGCAATCAGTCCAATTCCGTTAATGGTATCACTCATTGCCGTTGCTTTAAGTCCACCTAAAATAACATACCCGCACCCGACAAGACCGATTGCAACCGATACCAACAAAACAATCATAAATGGAGACATATTTGTAATGGATGTTAATGAAAATATACTATCTAGAACAAGCGCCCCCGAATAAAGAACGGTTGGCAAATAGGCTACCGCATATCCAACAATAAAAAGGATCGAAACTATTTGTCTTGTTCGTAAGTCATAGCGTTGTTCTAAAAAATCTGGAATCGTTGTAATCCCTGTTTTTAAGTAACGAGGCAAAAAGACAAACGCCATAATAATCAGCGCGATCGGCGATGATACTTCCCATGCCATAACAACCATTGATTCACCAAAAGCTTGACCATTTAACCCAACGATCTGTTCTGTTGATAAATTAGTAAGGATAATCGAACAAGCAATAACTAAACCAGGTAAGCTCCTTCCCCCAAGAAAATAACCATCTTGGCTGTTTAAATCCGTTCCTTTTGTTTTGTACCAGGAAAACCACATGACAAAGACGGTATAAACCATAAACGTTGTAAATATCACCCAAAGCATTCTAAAACCCTCCATTTAATTAATCATTTAAATTAGGAAAATAGTTAATAGTACTAGTTTTAAACGATATAGCTACAATGTATTTTCTTGAGGGAAAGCGCTTAATCAAACAACAAAAAGAAATCGATTACATAATGATTACTATGTACACCTAATAAAAGATAATAATTAAGGTTTCTCATGGCCTTTTATTTAATCCACTTATTAAAAGCGTTTTTAAATATTAACAAACGATAATGTTCCTCCAATCTATCCTAGAATAACAGGAAAGCGCTTAACTAATCATAGTTTAAATGGTTTTCTCCATTAAATCAAGAACTTACTGAAAATTTATAGTAAATTGTTAATTTAAAAGAGTGTTCTAAAAAGCTTTTACCCTTTTAGAACACTCTTCCTACTAAGTAAATCTTGACGAGACCTGCTATGCACTGTGGGTAGGTTTCTATATAGAATTTACTTGCTTTCTATTTCCTCCACTAACAAAGAAAGCTCCGTCCACCGCTCTATCGTTTCTTCTAGTTCTTTTTCAACCAATTCTTTTTCCTTCATTTTATCCGAGATGACCCCATAATCACTACCTGCTTCAGTAATGGCTAGTTCGATCTTTTCAATCTTCTCTTCAATTGCTGCAATTTTGTCTTCTATTTGATTCCATTCTTGCTGGTCTTTGTAAGAGAGTTTTTTACGGGGTTCTTTCCTCGGCATCGCTTGTTTACTATTCTCTTCTTTTTCACTTGCCTTCGCTTGCTCTAACTTCCTTTGCTTATCGGCTAAATAATCCGTGTAATGCCCCTGAAACCTTGAAACAAAACCATTTCCTTCAAACACAAGCAAGTGATCGACTACACGATCAAGAAAATAACGATCATGCGACACCGTGATTACAACGCCTGGAAACTGCTCTAAATAATCTTCAAGCACCGACAACGTTTCTGTATCTAAATCATTTGTAGGCTCATCTAAAAACAACACATTCGGTTCCGTCATAAGAACCCTCAATAAATAAAGACGTCTTCGTTCCCCACCCGACAAACGACGAATATACGTGTATTGCATCGATCTTGGGAATAAGAATCGTTCTAGCATTTGTTCAGCTGTAATCGTGGTTCCGTCTATCGTATAGACAACCTCTGCTATTTCTTTAATATAATCAATCACACGTAAGGCTCCATCAATTTCTTCATCCTCTTGCGTGTAATAACCTATTTTTACCGTTTCCCCAGTTGTAATGGTTCCTGAATCCGGAGCAATGCGACCAGCTAACATATTCAACAAGGTGGTTTTCCCACTTCCATTTGGCCCTACTATCCCTAATCGTTCTCCTTTAACGAGTAAATAATCGAGTGAGTCGATCAAGATACGTTCATCGTAAGTTTTAGAAACCCCTTCTAGTTCTATGACTTGATTTCCCAATCTCTTTGACCCAATAGCAAAATCAAACTCCCCACGTCCAGAAAATCCTTCCTCCTCCTGCAGTGCTTCAACTCGTTGAATTCGGGCCTTTTGCTTCGTTGTTCGAGCCTTTGCTCCTCGCTTTAGCCATGCTAGCTCACGTCTTAAAATATTTGCTCGTTTCTGGTCTCTTTGCGCTTCCTGTTGTTCTCTTTCTGCCTTTTTCTCTAAAAACGTTTGATAATTTCCAACATATTTAAATAACCGCCCTTGGTCGAGTTCATACATATGATTGGTTACGCGGTTTAAAAAATAGCGGTCATGCGTAATGAGGATAATTGACCCCTTGTATGTCGAAAGGAACGTTTCTAGCCATTCAATGGTTTCATGATCAAGATGGTTTGTTGGCTCATCTAACAGCAACAAATCAGCCGGTTGAATAAGAGCCTTCGCTATCGCGACACGCTTCTTTTGCCCGCCTGAAAGCTGATGAACCTTTGCTTCATAGTCACTAATCCCAAGCTTCGAGAGAACCGTCTTAGCAATGGTATTGGCCTCCCATGCATCAAGCTCATCCATTTTTTGCTGCCACTTCATAAACTGCTGCTGATATTCTGGGCTTTCTGGAGCTTTTTCAAACAGCAACAAACTTCGCTCATACGCACGCATCGTTGACATGACCTTAGAGTCACCATAATAAATTTGTTCCATCACCGTAAGATCATCTTGTAGTGCAGGCTGTTGCGGCAAATATTCTATTTGAAAGTCATTCGCATGAATTTGCTCGCCTTTATCTGCTGACTCCACTCCAGCAATAATCTTTAAAAGCGTAGACTTCCCTGTGCCGTTCACACCAATTAATCCTATCCGCTCTTTTTCTCCAATCGTAAATGACAAGTGATCAAATAACGTCTTATCACCGTATGTTTTAGTTAACTCCTCAATTTGTAAAATGCTCATTATTTTCCGTCCTTTACCCCTAGACTTATGTACTCTATTTTAGCGCAACTTACCATTGCTTGCATCTTCTAATAACACCCAGCAAAAAAAGAAAGCCACTGAAAAAGGTACGATTTTCACCTTTTTCAGTGGCCTTTAAGCAATCTCGCCCAAAGGTCTTCCCTTTAGACACCCAAACAATCCTAATACATTCTGTCTTGATAAAAATAATTTGGCTTAACGACGCTATCATCGTAGTCCTTATGAAAAATATGCGTAGCAGCTGGAGAGACGGGAGGGATCAACCACGACCATGTCCCTGTTACAGACCTTCCTTTTCCTGCTTCTCTTTCTTCAAATTGTTTAAACTGTTTGGCCGCTGTGTGATGATCGACTATGCTGACTCCTGCTTGCTTAAATGAGTATAATACAGCTTCATTCAGTTCAATAAGAGCACGATCTTTCCACAACGTTGAGTCTCTGGTCGTCTCAAGGCCCAGCAAATTTGCCACTTTTGGCAACACATTATAACGTTGCTCGTCTGCTAAATCTCTTGCTCCTATCTCCGTCCCCATATACCAGCCATTAAATGGGGCAGCTTCATATGTAATTCCCCCGATTTCAAGCTTCATATCAGATATAAATGGAACAGCATACCACTGTAACTCAAGTTCTTGAAAGTTCTCTATCGTCGGATGTTTAATCATAACATTTAAAAGGCATTCCTCTGGAATCGAATATACTTTCGGCTCCCGATTTTCCACTTGAATCACTAATGGCAAGATATCATATGGAGTTTGCTCCCCTCTCCACCCAAGTGACTCACAAAAAGTTGTGAATGCAACTGAGTCTGGATCTCCAATGATTCCATCCTTAGTTTCGTACCCTGCGTAACGAATTAATTGATGATTAAATATACGAACATAACCAGGCTTGAAAATGGTAATCGTTGGAATCACTTTGCCTTGATTGCTTCCATATTGAAGATGAAAGAACAACGCATTCGCGATTTCATCTTCGGTTTCAAGCTCCCTCTCATCTAGGACATGCATGGATTCCCAAAACAAACGGCCAATACAACGATTGCTGTTTCTCCAAGCCATCCTCGCCCCATGAGCAAGCTCTTCATATGTATGAGTATAGGTTCCTGTATCAGAAATTTCCTGAAGAATTTTTGTCATTCGGTCATTATAATCTTTTCCTAATTCTTGATAACACAACTTCAAAAACTGCTTTGCTTCTTCTTGTAACACTTCGTCCACCTCATTTTACCAAATACACTTCTTATTGTAGGCGAGATTTTCAATTTTACACTATTAAGGAGTGAGCATGTTTTCCCGGATCCTTTTTCCGCTATTCTATTTAAATGCCCAGTTTTGAGAGCGGTTTAGGATCCCTATTCCGTTAATTTCCTATTTTGACCTTAATGCTTATTGGTTTTGTTACTTTAGCGGAACCAGGATCCTATGCACTCCTATTTGCACGGTTTTTCTACCTATTAACGGAATGAGAATCCAGCATGTCTTAAAAAAGAAAAGAGGAGGAGCTGTTTCCTGTTAAGTAGGGCATTACCCATAAAAATAAGCAGCCCAATTGGCAAATTGGACTACTTTTGCTGTGTTATTTGAACCGTCAACAACATTACATCGAAACGTCTTTTTAATCATTAGTCTACTAATAACTTCCGTATATCTTCTTCCATCTTTTCAGGTATCACCGTTGGGCCGTATCTTTTCACAACCTTACCATGCTTATCAATGAGGAATTTCGTGAAATTCCACTTAATCTCCGAGCTTAATACTCCCTTTTTTTCACTTTTTAAAAACTGATAAAGAGGGTGTGCACCTTTCCCATTGACATTAATCTTTTGAAACAAGGGGAACGTAACTCCAAAATTGATCTGACAAGCATCCTCCATTTCTTCGTCAGGAACAGGTTCTTGTTGAAGAAATTGATTTGTTGGAAAACCAAGCACGGCTAAATCTTGATCTTTATACTTTTGATAGAGCCCTTCTAACCCTTTAAATTGAGGAGCAAGTCCACACTTGGTAGCCGTATTAACAATTAACAAGACATTTCCTTGATACGATTTGAGACTTACTTCTTCTCCATTAGGCTTCATTACCGAAAAGTCATGAACACTCATCAAATTCCTCCTCCGTTTACACTCATTATACTGTAAATGAGGGTTTGGCACGAAGATTATGCTTTGATCAGTTAGCGTGTTCTTCTCGCAAAATCAACAAATCGAAATTTATCAGGACGATGCCGCGATTCTGTGTATTGAAACATGGTAGCATCATCAAGATACACATGGCTCTTTACAACAACAATCGTGTCATACCCTTGCAAATCAAGCAATTCTTTGTCTTCCTCTGTTGGCGTTTCAACGGTTATTTCTTTTTTTGCGAAACTAATCGTTAGTCCAAGAACTTCTTCAACATACGCGTAAAGCGATCGCTCGCATACCTCATAAGTCAGTCCAGGAACAAGGGAAGAAAGTAAATAATCTTTGTCTAAAATAATTCGTTCTCGATCAATTTCTCGGACTCGTGTAACATTCCAAATAGGTGCTACTTCCTTCACCTGAAATTCCTCTTGCATATAAAGAGACATCATTTGTTCTTCTAGACGAATGACATCTGTTTTCGCCCGTTTCCCCATTTTATCAGCTAGTTCACGAAAACTAACCAAGCCTGAGATTGGGAAGTTAATTTTTGTCACGTCTAAAACAACCGACCCTTTTCCTTGCATCTTCTGAATATATCCATGCTCAGATAGTAATTTTAATGCCTTACGAATCGTTTCACGTGAGGCTTTGTAGCTATCAGCTAATTCATTTTCGGATGGTAGGAGTTCGTTAGCCTTTAATCCTCCGTTTTGAATTCGCTCAGCTAAATCATCATAAATCTTTTGAAATTTACTTTTCATCATCTATACCACCTGCGTATAGTGTATCATGTTTACTTCGTGTAATAAACGAGTGACTCATACGGTCTAAGTTTGATACTGCGCGAAAGTGGTTGCTTCTCTTCATAATTTGAAAGAAGACACTCACTGCTTGAAATCGAATCAATCCACACTTCAGGTAGGTCAAATGTACCTTCCACACCGTAGAAATTATTAATAACTAAAACTTTTTCATTTCCTTGTACACGCTCATATACAAACAATTGTGGATCGTTCTCTAACAATAAACGGTAGTCACCAACTGTTAAGATATCATAGTCTTTGCGTAATTGAATCAGTTTTTTGTAATGATAGAAGATCGATGATTCATCCGCTACAGCACGCTCAGCGTTAATGTCTTTGTAATTTGCAGCTACTGGAATCCAAGGTGTTCCTGTAGTGAAGCCCGCATTTTCTTCATCATTCCATTGTACCGGAGTTCTAGAATTGTCACGAGATTTGCGTTTTATAATCTCCATGATTTCTTCTTCGCTTAACCCTTTTTCTTTCATAATGCGGTAATAATTCAATGTCTCAACATCACGGTAATCCGCTATAGACTCAAAACCAGGATCCGTCATACCAAACTCTTCACCTTGGTAAATATATGGAGTTCCTTGCATAAGGTGGATCGTCGTTGCTAGCATTTTTGCTGATTCATTATGATAGGTTGTATCATTTCCATAACGTGTAACAATTCTTGGCTGATCGTGGTTGCACCAAAATAGTGCATTCCAACCCCCACCTTTGTTCATTTCAACTTGCCATTTCGTTAAAATTTGCTTCAAGGCAAGGAAATCAAAATCTGCAATCGCCCACTTTTCACCATTTGGATAGTCTACTTTTAGATGGTGGAAATTAAAGGTCATACTTAATTCATTGCTTGCAGGATTTGAATACTTGATACAATGTTCAATCGAGGTCGACGACATTTCACCAACTGTCATACTGTCATACTTTGATAGCACTTCTTTATTCATTTCATTTAGAAACTCATGAACTCTTGGACCATCTGTATAAAATTTGCGACCATCCCCTGGTGCTACACTTCCATCATCATTTGGAAATGTTTGATCTTTAGAGATCAAATTGATCACATCGAGACGGAAACCATCAATCCCTTTTTCAAACCAGAAATGCATCATGTCGTACACATGCTTACGCAATGTTTCATTTTCCCAATTCAGGTCTGCTTGCGTCACGTCAAAAAGATGCAAGTAATATTGACCTGTTTTCTCATCGTACTTCCATGCATTCCCACCAAATTTAGATTGCCAATTGGACGGCTCCGCACCTTCTACAGGATCCTTCCAAATGTAAAAGTCTCGATAGGGATTGTCTTTTGATTCACGCGATTGTTTAAACCAATTATGTTCCGTTGACGTATGATTGACGACTAGATCCATAATTAACTTCATTCCACGCTGATGTGTTTCTGCAAGAAGTTGATCAAAATCCTCCATCGTCCCATATTCTTCATGAATTGAATAATAGTCCGATATGTCATAGCCATTATCCTTTTGAGGAGAAGCATATACTGGTGTGAGCCAAAGCACATCCACTCCTAGTTCCTTTAGATAATCTAATTTCTCAATAATTCCTTGTAAATCTCCAACACCATTGCCAGTCGTATCGTTGAAGCTTTTCGGGTAAATTTGATAAACTGTAGACTTTCTCCACCATTCAGTCATCTTTTGCACCTTCCTTAACTTAGCCATCTTGTTGTCATTGTTCTTAGTATCTTCATTCAGCCTATCCTAAAACCACTCTTCTACGTATTTTTGAAAATAACAGAGTGATCTTGTATATACAAGTTGAGTTTACTTTGTTTCAACTAAAAAAACAAGTATCGCTTAAAAGCACACCAATAAAGTCCTTATTGATGTGCTTTTGTTTTTTGATTTTTAGTTAATATGAACTATTTCTTCAAAGTAATCGTTAATACGTTCGTTTCTGTCTTTGTCGCCGGGACGCCTGTATTTTTTTCCATTATCTCAACAACATCATCTGTATTTGTAATAATCATTGGGGTAATCGTACTAGCCGCCTTCTCACGAACAACATTTAAGTCAAACTCAATTAACTTATCTCCTCGTTTTACTTTGTCACCTGCTTTAACAAAGCTTTCGAAGCCTTCCCCATTTAAGTTCACTGTTTCTAACCCGATGTGAATTAAAATCTCCATACCTGATTTCGTTTTTATACCAACAGCATGTTTTGTCGGGAATACTTGTACGATTTCACCATCAACCGGGCTGACTACTTCCCCATCTTCAGGATCAAAAGCAACTCCATCCCCCATCATCTTCTGTGAGAATACTGGATCTGGAACCTCTGCTAGTTCAAGAACCTTTCCGGTAATAGGTGACGTTACTTCTACTTTGCTTTCCTTTTTTCCAAATAAACTCTTTAACATAAACATTCACTCTCCTCTAAACTTAAAACAAAAAAGGAATAGCAACCACTTTTCGTGGTTGCACTCCTTTTTATTATTTACCTAAACGCTTATATGCATTTACACCCATTTTCGATTTAGCAAAAATCATTGTTAATATAATTGGGACAACAATGGCTATCACCATTGCCACAGCGAACATAAGCATATGTTGTACTTGAATAGAAAGAATTCCTGGAATACCACCTACACCAATGGAATTCGCCATAACCCCACTACCAACTGAAACAATCGCTGCTAAACTTGAGCCGATGATCGCTGCAAGGAATGGGAATCCATATCGTAAGTTAATCCCAAAGATCGCTGGCTCCGTTACACCTAAATAACATGAAATCGAAGCTGGAACCGATACTTGCTTTTCTTTCTCGTCTCTTCTATTGATGATAATCATTGCTACAACGGCAGAACCTTGAGCAATATTAGATAAAGCAATCATTGGCCATAAGTTCGTTCCACCGAATTCACTCATTAGTTGTAAATCAATCGCATTTGTCATGTGATGAAGTCCAGTGATAACTAATGGTGCATAAGCAAATCCGAATACAGCAGCAAATAACCAACCAAACGTGGACGTTAAGCCCGTGTAAACAACATTAGAAACCCAAGAACCAATTGTCCAACCGATTGGACCTAGTACAACATGAGCCACTAAAACAGCAGGAATCAATGCAAAGAATGGAACAAAAATCATTGAAATGACACTTGGAATCACCTTACGTAAACCTAACTCTAAATACGCAAGAACAAAACCAGCAAGAATAGCTGGAATCACTTGAGCTTGGTAACCGATCATCTCTACTTGTGCAAAACCAAAATCCCAGAAAGGAATCTCCTCTGTACCAGCTACTCCATAAGCATTTAATAACTGTGGAGAAACCAATGTAATACCTAAGACAATACCAAGAATTTGAGTTGTTCCCATTTTTCTTGATATCGCCCACGTAATCCCAACAGGTAAGAAGTGGAATATCGCTTCACCTATTAACCATAAGAACGCATGAGCCCCGGCCCAGAATTGAGAAACCTCTACTAACGTTTGCGTTCCACCATTCATCATATTAATTTCGCCAATCACATTTCTAAAACCTAAAATAAGACCCCCGACAACTAGTGCTGGAATTAATGGTGTGAAAATATCAGCAAGATGTCCAATTAGACGTTGTAAGAAATTCATATTTTGTTTAGCGGCTTCTTTCGCCTCTTCTTTAGATGTGTCACCAACACCAGCTATCTTTGTAAATTCATTATAAAATGATGCGACCTCATTCCCAACGATCACTTGGAATTGTCCCGCTTGTGTAAATGTTCCTTTAACAATGGCAATCTCTTCTACTTTTTTGATATCAGCTTTACTCGTATCATTTAAAACGAATCTCATTCGAGTAGCACAGTGAGTGACAACTGAGATGTTTTCGCTTCCACCTATATATTCGAGCAACTGTTTGGCTGAATCTGTATATTTGCTCATTTTTATCCCCCTTTTTTCACTTTCATAACAAAACATTTATTTTTACTATTTGTATATACAAGTTTTGTTTGCGTTTTCATTCTAACTTGTATGTACAAGTATGTCAATGATATTTTATTTTAAATTTTTATCCTCTATTTAAGAACGATCTTCTATAAGACTGTTTTCATATTTTGCCTTAAAGGAGCAGAGATATTCCCCTTTAGTTGAAGCTATCAATAAGCCCCCATAAAAATGGGTGTCACAAAAGTTTTAATCTTTTGTAACACCCTCAAAATGACAGTATCATTTGGTTTATTTTTTTTGTAACAATAAATTTACATTAATTTTTTTGCAAATCGTTAAATAATGTAAGAACGTTAGCAACACGGCCCCCATGTTCATCCCTAAAATAATTCCATCCATTTGTAAACTTGGATTCGACCCTAACACATACATCATCACAAAAGAAAAAACCGTCGAGTAAAGCGCATGAACAAACGCATCCTTCACAAGTCCAAGTCCAATTAAATAGGCTTGCATCGGAATAACAAAAAAATGAAATAAGAAATACGGAACGAGCAATTGCAAATAACGAATAGCCGGTGAGTTCTCAAAGAAAAGACTCGTTAACGGTTCAGCAAAGAAGTAAAAGACAGCCACAGCAGGTATTCCATATGCAGCTGTTAATACCATCACTTTTCGTAAAAGAGATCGCAGCCTTGCCACCTCTCCTCTTGAGTAAGCCTCAGACACCGTTGGGATTAACACAATCAACAAGGAATGAGCAATAAAAGCAGGAAAAAAACCAATGGTAAATGCAACTCCCGCCATTTTTCCATATTGCACCATTGCCAGCGAATCAATCATTCCTGCTCTCACTAACGTTTCTTTAATAAAAAATGGTTTAACAGCAAATGTTGCCGCATGAAAAATTCGTAATCCGGTTGTTGGTATCGACACTTCGAGCAAGCTTTTCCGAACTTTACTACCTGATAGGTTTGCTCTTGGCTCTTTCTTTAATGCTCTCATCTGGATTAAAAAAGCAATAAATAAAAAGCTAAGTACAAGAAACTCACTCGCAATTAACGTGCATAATGCAACCAGCAATGCTACTTCTGCTTCAAATGAAGTTAATGTAAATAAAAGAATTAACAAAATAAGCTGCCCCGCACGTCTAAGGAAGTTGGCAAATGCAATCTTCCCCATTTTTTGTGCACCCATGAAATATCCCCTTGCAACCGAGGAAAAAGAAATGATTGGTATTAAACATAGGAACAACCATGGAACAAGCGGATGATAGCGGTCAAACACAGGAATGATCGGTAGAATCCATACTGCTAGCAAAGAAAAGACAATGGTGCATATTGTCGCAAATTTTAATGCATGCACTAGCATACTGCGATGGAAAATAACATCTTTCTCCGCAACAAATTTCGAAATCGAAATAGGCAGCTCCAAACTTGCTATAACGACAATAAATAACACCGTCGGTAAGATGGACATGTACAACCCTAGTCCTTCTTCCCCTAACTCCCTTGCTAAAACCATATTAATTAAAAATTCTATACATTCTCCTAAAAATGCAGCAACAATCAACAACAACGCACTTTTAAAAAAGATATTCATTGTTTCTCTCCCCCACATCCTGTCCAATTAATTTATATGAGACAAGTTGCTAAAATATGGTTGAGAAAACAAGATTCATTTAAAAACAACAAAAAAACCAAGCTTGTATACTAAGCTCGGATGTAAATATTTTATGTATGGATCTTTTTAACTGCTTCGTTACTATAGACTTCCGTTTCATCACTCATTCAAGGTTAGGGCAACTTCTAATGTCGGTTTTGTTCTTTCGTTTATTGGCATAACAATAGTTACCTTTGTTCCTACATTCACCCGACTTTCGTATCTGAGTGTACCGCCCATTTCCTCAATAATTCTAAATGACACCACGGTCCCAAGACCTGTTCCCTTTTCTTTTGTAGAATAAAAAACTGTCCCAATATTAGCCAGCTGTTCTGGACTCATTCCTTTGCCGGTATCTGTAATGGTTAGTCTGACTACCGTTTTATCCTCTTCAACCTTCACTCTGACTTGCCCTTTTTCTGGTGTTGCTTCAATCGCATTTTTTATTAAGTTGATTAATACTTGCTTAAACTGATTTTTATCACAGCTTATTAACGTATTCTCTGTCCCTACAATATGTAATTCGACATTCTCTTTAAGAGAATAAGGGGTTACAAAGCTAATAATCTCATTTAAAATTTGATTTACTTCAATGACCTCAATATTCTTAAATTGTGGTTTAGCAAAGTTTAAATAATCACTTATAATTTGCTCCGCCCGATTCATTTCACATAAGGCAATATTAAAATATTCTTTCTTCTTTCCTTTTTCATCTTTTTGCATTAATTGCAAAAAGCCTTTAACAACAGTTAATGGGTTCCGCACTTCATGGGCAATGGAAGCAGCTAGCTCACTAATTGCATTTAATTTCACGGCTCTTTGCATTTCTTCTTGCATCCGCTTTCTTTCTGACAATTGCTCGAGAAGTAATGTGGCAAAACCAACGGAAATTACATTAGCCCCAATAAACACAAAGATGTAAAAAATAATATGACCTATTTGTCCATTTAAACGACCTATTAAATCTAGATAAACAAGCAAAAGGGTGATTTGAGCAAGAGCAGGCCAAAATACCAACATTATTGTAAAGTTAACTCTCTGCCACTTTGCCAATATCTGTTGATAACGATTGGTAAACAGATAAAAAAGAATCGAGGAACCAATAATTACAGCAAGCCCAATAATAAAATGTTCCCCACCTATAATGGTTCTTGTTAGAAGAGCCACCGCGCATACCGCCCAACCGGCTTTCGTACCTCCATATAAAAAAGCAAGCAATAACAACGCATGACGAAGGTCCCAATGTAACCCTTGTTCCTCAAAAGAAAAAACGATGCATAAAATCGTTGCTATTCCAAATAAAACAACTAAGACCGATTTAGACTGTTTTTCTTTGCTCTCATTAAGAAAAAGGGTAACAACTAAAATAGGCATCAATACAATTAAAAGGTGTAACAGTAGTTTCTCTGCGATCATATAGAGGCTCCCACCTTTGTTCCACGTGCTGTGGTTTCAATTATGCTACATCAATATTCGACAGACTCCATGCTATTCCTTCAAAAAAATAGAAATTTTGTCAGAGATATTATCGAAAAACACCAAGAGCCCTACTCGACCTTTAGTAGGGCCTCTAATGTATTTTACCTACAAGTTAACATTCACTGACTCTACAATGGTCTCAATAAGGAGCTTGATTTCCTCTTCATTAATGATAAGAGGCGGAGCAATCGTTAACACATTATTAAAACCAGCAACCGTTGCGCCATTTTTCCCAATAATGACCCCCTTCTCTTTACAACTAGCAATTACGTTATTGACCAATTGAACATTCAACGGGTCTTTTGTCTCCTTATCATTGACTAACTCAATTCCAATTAGCAATCCTTTGCCTCGTACGTCCCCTACGTTGGGATGCGGCAATAATTGCTTAATGAGTTCATCCAACATTTTAGCTCCAACCGCTTTGGCTCTTGTATAAAGTCCTTCTTTTTCCATGATCTCTAGGTTCTTTAACGCCAGTGCACAAGCCGCTGGGTTCCCACCAAACGTATTGACATGTCTAAAATAATCATACTCATCCGAACCTTTAAAAGCCTCGTAAACCTCTTTTTTTACAGCTGTAACCGATAATGGCAAATAGGCACTTGTAATCCCTTTAGCCATCGTAATGATATCGGGCTTTACACCGTAGTTCATGAATCCAAATGGCTCTCCCGTTCGCCCAAAGCCGCAGATCACCTCATCCACAATCAGTAGCGCGCCTTTTTCCTGACACACTTCATGTACTGACTTCAAGTAATCTTCAGGCGGAAGAAGAATGCCTCCACCAGTAATAATTGGCTCCATAATAACAGCAGCTACCGTTTCAGCTAGCTCCCACACCATCATTTGTTCAATCGCTTTTACCTCTTCTCGTTCCCTCCCAGTTTTAGTCGGTACCACTGGAGATCGATACGTATCTGGAGGAGCCACATGAAGAAACCCTGTCGTCATTGGTTCATATTTATATTTCCTTTGTGCCTGACCTGTAGCCGCTAAGGCGCCCATCGTATTTCCGTGATAAGAACGATATCTTGAGATGATTTTATATCGATTCGTTTCCCCCTTTTGTTGGTGATATTGGCGCGCCATTTTAAAGGCTGCTTCATTGGCTTCAGACCCGCTATTCGAGTAAAAAATGACGTAATCTCCACCAAGTAATTCATTTAATTTCTCTGCCAGTTCAATAGCAGGACCATGACTATGCGTAAGTGGAAAATAAGCAAGTTGCTTCATTTGTTCATAAGCCGCCTCGGCTAATTCCTCTCTCCCATACCCAACATTCACACACCAAAGACCTGACATCGCATCTAAGAAGCGATTGCCTTCTTCATCTGTTACCCATACACCTTTTGCTTCTTTAGCAATGAGAGTACTTTCTGGATTATAGGGCTTCATGCCATGCCAAACATAGGCTTCATCCTTCTTTTGATTCATACTCGTCATCTCAGATTTTGACATAATACCTCCTCCTAACCTTTTTACATTTTTATTTATTGGCTCTGGGATTTAGACACGATATTATTACAATTTCTCTCCTTTATTATCAGCGAATCAAGTTCTAATAGCATTAGACAATATGTAAAAGCAAACATGGTCTCTCTCAACATGCAAAGAGCTGAGAAAGATCGATTTTTTCTCAGCTCTAAACGGCCTTGCTTATCACCAACCCTTTCACGTTTTCTTAAACTTTCAAGAAACGATCATCCATTCAATTAATAATCGACACTGAATCCATCAACTCACCCCTAGCAAGGATTCATTTTTTCTACATCGACGAAAAATTGTCTGCTTAAGACAAAACAACTGTACAGCCGTTTCCTGCTTCGATACACTATTAGCGCCTCTAACAATATACTAGCTTTGTTGCCTTTCAAGCATTTTTGTAGCAAAATACTTTCGGGCGTCAGCTGTTTGTATATGCAGTTGAACATAGTCTTCGTCTTCTTTTCCGCCCAACCGTAAAAAATCGACGAATGCTCCACTTAAATTCTCGATTACTTTTGTGATTTCATAGCCTTTTTCAAGCAGCATATCCACTTTTTCACGTTCTGTTACGTACTGCTGATAATCTGACATGCTTCACACCTCCACTTGTAAAGACGATTCATTTACGAGTGTTTCATAAGTAGGTCCAAATTTTTGCCGTTTTATATACTTGCCTGCCCCCTCTACTCCAACAAACACTTTCTCACGAATTACAAATTCACCTCGTGATAAAACCGTGACTGGTTCGCCTGTCACTTTCATTCCTTCAAATGGGTTATAATCGACCGCCATGTGATGAGTAGAAGCAGAAATTACACGTTCGGCATTTGGATCAAACAAAACTAAGTCAGCATCTGTCCCAACTGCAATGGTTCCCTTTTTCGGAAACAATCCAAATAATTTTGCTGACCTAGTTGACGTGAGATCAACAAATTGTTGCAATGAAATTCTACCTTTTTTGACCCCTTCTGAAAATAACAAACTAACACGATCTTCAATAATCGGCCCACCATTTGGTATTTTTGTAAAGTCACCTTTGCCTAGATCCTTTTGACCGTTAAAATCAAAAGAACATTGATCGGATCCCAGTGTTTGAAGCTGTCCTGTTTTCAAGGCATTCCAAAGAACTTCTTGATGCGACTTCTCTCGTAATGGTGGGGACCAAACATACTTAGCTCCTTCAAAGTCAGGCTTATCTAAGTAAGTTTCATCGAGAACTAAATATTGAGGGCACGTTTCTCCGTACACTTGAATTCCCTTTTGTCTGGCTTCAGTAATCTTTTCCACAGCTTCTGCACAAGAAACATGAACAACATAAAGCTGCGAGTCCGCTAACCCTGTTAATTGTGTCCTGTTGCTTCTCCCTCTATTTCAGACGGCCTTGTTTTTGCGTGGTATATGGGGTCCGTTTGTCCATTCGCTAGTGCTTGTTTTGTCAAATATTCAATCACATCGCCATTTTCTGCATGAACCATGACGAGACTACCAAGATCTCTTGCTGCAATTAACGTCCGGAATAACGTTTCATCATCTGCTTGAAAGACATTTTTGTAGGCCATAAAAACTTTAAACGATGTAATTCCCTCATCCTCTATCACAGATGGGAGTTGTTCTAATACGGAATCATTCATTTCCCCAACCATTAAGTGAAAGCTATAATCTATCACTGCTTTATGCTCTGATTTCGCGTGCCAACGATCAATGGCAGCTTGAAGTGGTTCTCCTTTATTCGTAAGGCAAAAATCGATTATTGTTGTTGTTCCTCCAAAAGCAGCTGCTTTTGTTCCCGTTGCAAAATCATCCTTCGTTACCGTACCTCCAAACGGCATTTCTAGATGCGTATGTGGGTCAATGCCACCTGGAAAAACATATAATCCAGTTGCATCGACTATTTCTGCCCCTTCTGCCGTTATTTTTTCCCCAATTGCTGAAATTGTCGACCCTTCAATTAATACATCAGCTTGATATTCATCTGTTGCCGTGACAATCGTTCCATTTTTAATGATTTTTTTCATCTAATCATCCCCTCCGTTATGCTTTTACTGTTGTTATTCCATTAATCATTGCTTGACGTTCATTCCAGGTCATTGAAGGCAGTCCATTTTCAAGCTCAATCATATCTATGGCTCCATCTACTGGACAAACAATAGAACAAAGGTTACAACCGACACAATCTTCTTCTCTTACTTTCAAATACTTATTGCCTGAAGGGTCTTTCAACATATCAATGCATTGATGCGATGTATCTTCACAAGCGATATGACACTTGTTGCAGTTGATACAGGTTTCTGGATTGATGCGTGCAACGATTTTATGATTCAAATCTAAATCGCCCCAATCTGAATACCGTGTTACAGATTGACCAACTAATTCACTAACAGAGGTGAGACCTTTTTCCTCTAAATAATTAGATAGACCATCTTTCATGTCTTCTACAATTCGGAAACCATGGTGCATCGCAGCTGTACATACTTGAACATTGGAAGCTCCCATTAACATAAACTCAACAGCGTTCTTCCAGTCTGACACTCCACCCATTCCTGAAATTGGAACGGAAACACGCGGATTTCTTGCACATTCAGCTACCATATTAAGAGCAATAGGTTTAACAGCAGGTCCACAGTAGCCTCCATGTGCTCCTTTTCCGGCAACATGGGGAATCGTATTCCACGAATCAATATCTACTCCTGCTAAACTATTAATCGTGTTAATCATACTGACCGCATCAGCACCACCTTGCACAGCTGATTCTGCTGTTACCGTAATATCTGTAATATTAGGAGTTAATTTTACAATGACGGGCGTTTGGGCCACTTCTTTTACCCAGTAGGTTTGACGTTCAACTAACTCTGGTACTTGGCCTGAAGCGGCTCCCATTCCGCGTTCAGCCATTCCATGAGGACAACCAAAGTTCAACTCCAAACCATCTACCCCTACATCTTCCACACGTTTCACAATCTCATGCCATTTCTCCTGTTTTGGCTCGACCATTAAAGAGGCGATGATCGTATGATCTGGAAACCGTTTCTTCGTCTCTGCAATTTCTTTTAAATTCACTTCCAACGGCCGATCGGTAATGAGTTCAATATTATTAAATCCTGCTACCCTTTGACCGTTAAAACTTACCGCGGCAAATCTAGACGATACATTCAAAATTGGGTCACCTAACGTTTTCCAAACTGCTCCTCCCCAACCCGCCTCAAACGCTCGTTGGACTTGATACCCTGAATTGGTTGGTGGTGCAGATGCTAACCAAAAAGGATTAGGTGATGTGATTCCCGCAAAACTTGTACGTAAATTAACCATATTATCCCCTCCCATTTTCTCGTCTAGGCCGTCTCGCTTGCAATTTTCTTATTCTGCTTATGAATTTGGTAGGCTACTAATTTTCCTTGCTGAGCAGCGGATACAACCATCGCTTCTCCTTGTCCTTTGCCAAAGATCACATCTCCACAGGCGAACACTTTTTCATTCGATGTTTGATAGGATTCACTGTTTACTTCCACCACTCCGTCATCATGATTCAAGCCAAATTGCTCAATTAATCCAATATAACGCGATTGACCAATGGCACGGATGAGAACATCCACGTCAAGAACGAATTCTGATCCTTCAATGGGAATAGGGCGCCTCCGTCCATCATCATTCGGTTCACCTAGCTTCATTTTGATACACTCAAGACCTGTTAACTTGCCTGTTTGATCTGTGATAACACGCTTAGGTGAGGTGAGCCAACGAAACTCAACACCTTCTTGTTTGGCAAATTCAAATTCAAATGGATAAGCCGTCATTTCCTCAGCCGTTCTACGGTATACAATAGATACATTCTCAGCCCCTAAACGTACCGAACATGTCGCTGCATCAATGGCTGTATTTCCAGCACCAATTACTGCTACCTTTTTATCGATATATTGATCTGTTAACGCGCCAGATTTTGTTTCCTTTACAAATTCGATTGCATCAAGAACTCCCTCTGCATCCTCTCCCTCTATTCCTACATAAGGAACAGCAGCCATTCCAATAGCAAGAACTACGGCATCATAATTTTCCACTAGTTCAAAAGCAGAAACATCCACTCCGACTCTTGTATTAGTCCGGATCTCAACATCAAGACTTTTTACTTGATCTACCTCCCAATAAGAAACAGCCTGCGGCAAACGAAAGGAGACAATCCCATATGTATTTAACCCACCTGCTTCTTTTTCTGCTTCGAATATGGTTACTTTATATCCTAATAAAGCCAGTTCCCGAGCCGCTGAAAGGCCAGCTGGTCCACCACCAACAATGGCTACTGTCTTGCCATTTTTTTCTCCTGCCTTAAACAACACTTGTTCATTTGTCATCGCCCAATCTGTTGCATATCTTTGTAAATTGCCAATCATTATTGGCTTTGTTGAGTGATTTAACACACAAGCTCCTTCACATAGTTCTTCTGTCGGACATACTCTTGAACAGCTTGCGCCAACTGGATTTTCCTGCATTATAGTCTTTGCAGAACCTTTAACATTTCCTGATGCGATCTTTTTGATGAATGCCGGTATATCAATTCCGGTTGGGCAAGCCTGTATACAGGGGGCGTCATAACAATATAGACAACGACTCGCTTCCTCTAATGCCTCTTGCTTTGAAAGACCGTTGTCGACTTCTTGAAAGTTTTGTTCAAGCTTGCTAATTAATTGACTTTTCAGATTTATACTCATATGATAAACCTCCTTTTTTCAAAAGAACCAAGATTGATACTACTTAAACAAATACATCAAAATAATCAATTTTTTAACTATTCTAACAATAAAGTTTGCACTAATGGCTTCTTCCATTTGTTGCATTATACAAGTTGTTACTTATTAAAATTGGAAATTATTTAATTAATCGTATCCTACCATATCTCTTCCATCTTCATGTCAAATGCGGAAGGTTTTATTACATATTTTCATTGTTCCTCTATCAAGTTCTGCCAACGAATTAGAAGTTAGAGGTGAGCATTGACCATTTTCTAAACATACTTAAAGGCCGCTTCGTAAAGGTTGTTGCAGAAGGAATATTTTTTCATAGTGAGGTAGAGAGGAAGGCCATTAAAAACAACAAATTATGAGAAAACAGCCTACCTAAAAGAACCCTTAACGTCAGCCGTTAAGGGTGGAAGATTGATTCATTATTACACATTCATTAAAATATTTTGCTGTAAGGACTTTTGACAAGCCTCAAGTACTTTCATGTTTGCGATCGTCTCCAAAGCGCTATAAATTGGGTTTTTCCCTTCTAATACACAATCTGAGAAGTGCTCTATTTGCAAAGCATACTGATCACCCTTAATTGATTCTTCACGTGTTTTTCCGTCCTGGTCCGTAATCAATATTTGACCATTTCCTTCATGAATATCTGGCCTGAAAGCTGCTGGCAATTCAATTCTTCCCTTTGTACCGATAACTGTATATTGATTCTCAAACGGTTGCTGGAAGCTACAAGAAAAGCTAGCGGTAACCCCGTCCTCAAAAGTCATTAATCCTGCAGCTGTAAGATCTACACCTATATTCTCTGGAATGTCACCAGAGACAAACACTCGCTTTGGTTCTTTTCCTAAAATAAAACGACTCGCATGTATACAATAACAGCCAACGTCGTAAAGACTTCCCCCACCTAGTTCCGGATTCAATCGAATGTTCTGTGCTTCATTGACAACATCCATAGAATACGAAAATGTTGATCGTATGAAATTCACATCACCAATTTCCCCATTTCCAATCAACTCCTTCACACGCTGGTGCTGGGGATGGAATTGATACATAAATGCTTCCATAAACAAAACATTGTTTTGCTTGCAAACTTCAACCATATGAATGGTCTCTTCAACAGTTATTGCCGCTGGTTTTTCACAGAGGATATGCTTCCCTTTTTGAGCTGCTTTTGTCACCCATGTAACATGAAGGTTGTTCGGTAAAGGAATATAGACTGCTTCAATGTCATCATCTTCCAATAATTCATTATAGCTACCGTACCGTTTAGGAATGTCAAACAATTCTCCAAATTCCTCTGCTTTTTTACGGTCGCTACTACTAGCAACAGCAACAACTTCTGCATTTCCAGCTCGTTCTATAGCTGGAATGATTGCCTTCCTTGCTATACCTGCCGTACCTAAAATGCCCCATTTTACCGTTTTACTCATTTGCTTATCACCTTTTCTAATGTTTCTTCTATATATTCATTCAAGACAACAAGAAAAAACCCTCCTATATCTTATAAAAATCAACAGAGGCCATTGAAAAAGGCCGTTTTTCACCTTTTCCAATGCCCTCTGCAACTAAAAGCTTAAAAAGATCGCTCCATATCCTAGTCCACCCACGATGACAAATGCAGGATGAACCTTCCATTTCTCTAATAATAAAAACGCTGCTACGATTAAAAAGAGCGTATGCCAGATTCCTGCTCCTATATATGAGCTTTCTAAGAAACGATATGTTAATACTCCTAATAAAATGGCAATAGTTGGCCGTACAAGTGAAGTCATTCGCTTTACTTTTGGAGACTCTTTAAATTTGTACAAAAGTCCTAAAAGAGCAATCATTAAAATTAACGATGGCGCAACCGTTGCGAAGACGCCGACAATCGCTCCAAATACACCTCCAACCTCATATCCAATATATCCAGCCATTTTTGTCGCAATCGGTCCAGGCAATGCGTTACCTAATGCAAGCACTTCACTAAACTCTTCAACGGTCATCCACTGATATTTCGCTACAACTTCATACTCAACTAACGGAATAGATGCAGGACCTCCACCATACCCCAATATGCCTGGAATAAAAAACGCCAGAAACAGTTCCCAATAGATCATTTAATTCGCCCCCCTCTGCTTTTGCTTCTCTTCTTCCTTCTGTTTGTTAGGCTTGAACAAAGCATAAGCAAGTAAGATGGCAATTACGATCCCTGGATGAACATGTACGAGTTCAATAAGTAAAAAACTAACCAATAAAAGAGTAACACTGATTTTCCAACCGAGACCTTGGTTGGACTTTTTAAAAAAGTCCCACGTAAGAACCGCCATCATTACAACAACAACCGGTATAACCCCTCTTGTCATGCCACTAACCCAAGGCTGGTCTTTGAATGCTGTCAATGTCGTTAATAATACGATCATCATCAAAATCGATGGCACAATGGATGAGAGCACAGCATTAATCATTCCTAATACCCCAGCAACTCGATATCCAATATATCCAGCCATTTTTGTGTTAATTGGACCTGGTAATGTATTCCCTAGTGCTAAAACATCACTAAATTCGTCATCGTTCATCCACTTAAACGTTGTTACCACTTCTTTATGGACAAGCGGAATAGCAGAGGGACCACCACCAAATCCTAAAATACCCGATCTAAAAAATGCGATAAAAAGATTAATATGAGTTTTCAAATGACTCCCACCTTAAAACAAAATGATCTATCTAAAATGCCTTTCATAAATGTTAATAACCTAGCGCCGCTCCGTCTCCTCGCGGGTCTGCTCCACCACGTTTTACGTTGTGATCATCGATCAGAATGGCACCTGCATGCCCCATAACATCAGTAAATTCTCCCACTACTTCTATATCATGCCCCAGATTTTCAAGAGCTTGAATCGTTTCCTTTGGCACTCTCGATTCGACTTTCAAACTATTCGAACTCTCCCCCCATGTTCGACCATATAACCATCTTGGTGCTTCAATAGCCGCTTGAACATCAAATTGATAATCAACAATTTTAGTCACTAATGCAGCTTGAGTTTGTGGTTGCCCTTCGCCTCCCATCGTTCCATAAACGAGGTATGGATCGTTGTCTTTTAGAAGCATAGCTGGGTTTAACGTATGGAATGTTCTCTTGTTAGGCTCTAAACGATTCACATCGTGTTCATCCAACGAGAAAAAACTTCCTCTGTTTTGAAGGAGGATCCCTGTTTGTTTTGGAATAATTCCAGAACCAAAATCATGATAAATGCTTTGAATAAATGAAACAGCATTTCCTTCTTGGTCAACAACCCCAAACCAAACTGTATCTCCTTTCGGGTCTAATTGCTTTGCCATTTCATTTGAAAAGCTACGATTTATTTGCTGCGCAAGCTCCATGCCATGTGACTTAGATAACAAATCTTCTAACGGGATATCAACAAAGTCTGGATCTGTTAACCACTGGTCACGATCTTTAAATGCTAGTTTCGTAGCTTCAATCAGCAAATGATAATATTCTTTTGAACCTTCTTCAATTGTCTGGAAGTCAAAGTTATTTAAAATATTTAAAATCGATAACGATGCCATCCCTTGTGTATTAGGAGGCAAATTATATGCAGTATACCCTCGATAATTAACACTAATTGGATCCACCCAACTTGAACGGTGATTTTTAAAATCATTAAGAGTCAACAAACCACCATTTTCTTGAAGATCACAAACGATGTTTTCTGCAATCTCCCCTTCGTAAAATGCTTTGCTCCCACAAGAAGCAATTGTTTCTAATGTGTTCGCCAAGTCCGGTTGCTTCATCAGATCTCCCTTTTTATATAAAGAACCATTCGATTTGAGGAATGTCTTCTTAAACTCATCAAATCGATGTAAGTATCGAAATTCACGATCTTCTTCGTTTATGTTCACGTTCGTCCAGTGCTCTTGACTAGGTGTAACCGCAAATCCATTTTTCGCATAACGAATTGCAGCTTGTAGTAAATCTTTCCAAGAGTATGTACAATTGAGGTTATTTTTTGCATAGCGATAAGCTTCATCCCAACCAGCAACAGCACCTGGTACTGTATTGGCAGATAAATAGCCACGAGTAGGAATTTTGTTGTATCCCTTTTCTTTATAAAAAGAGATTGAGCAATGTTCTCCTGAACGACCACTGCTATTTAGAGCTTCCACTTTCTTTGTTTTCGCATTGTAAATCAACCAGAAGTTATCTCCGCCAATGCTATTCATATGCGGATAAACAACAGAAATCGTTGAAGCAGCCGCAATTGCTGCTTCAATCGCGTTTCCTCCATTTTGCAGGACATTCATTCCCGCTTGTGACGCTAAGTAGTGAGGGGTTGTAATCATTCCATTTGGCCCCATGGTTGTTGCTCGATAAGCTTGATCACGCTTGCTCATAAAATACCACCCTTCCTCTCCTGCTTTTCCATTATAATATCTTTTGTTAATTATTTTAAGAACTTTTTCGCACAAAAGGAAATTAAATATCAAATTCAATATACAAAAAGTAAAATATATCAAATCTCTAATTCCATTCAAACAACAAAGGGGTTTTCCACAAAGGTCATGTTCTACCTTTGTGGAAAACCCCTAGACAGAGTTTGCCCTTACATCATCGATTTGACCGATATCGACACATTCAAATCTTGCTCTGCACTGCCGTAATGAACACCTTTCAGCGGTGAGATATCTGCATAGTCCCGACCAGTAGCTACGCAAATGTGCTGATTTTGGGCCATAATGTTATTTGTAGGATCAAATCCAATCCAACCATAGGTAGGAAAATACACTTCAACCCAAGCATGTGTAACCGAGTCACCACGCATAGCCACATCTTCACCAGAATAAATATACCCACTTACATAACGGGCAGGAATTCCGTAATGACGACAGACAGCTAACATCACATGAGTAAAATCCTGACATACCCCAGTTCGTTTTTCAAATGATTCAGCCGCCGTTGTTTTTACGTCAGTTGACCCAGGTAGGTATTGAAAATTTTCATAAATATACGAATTTAACCGATCCATAAAAGCGTTAAGATCCACTTTTTTGCTTTCTAGTACTTCACCAATTAAAGAAAGTTGCTCATATGATAATGAAGTATAGGGCGTCTTCATCAAATATTCAGCAAACGTTTGTTTAAACTTTTCGCTTCCCATTATATCTTTCATTTCATTTGTCATACTCACATCCACGCTTGGATGGGTTAACTCAACAATTGACCTTGTTTTAACAAGTAGTTCATGATGTGGAGCCCATATGTAAAATGTAGCAACATCATTCTTCCAATAATCGCGGTGTTCTGAACAAAATGCCTCTGGACTAATTGTTTGTTCGTATGAAAGGACTTGCTGATTTTCATTCGTTATCGGTTTAAAAATACTCTGATTAATACTTTGCCTTATTGGCATGCTATATTGGTAATGAGTGCTTTGAAGCACTTCGTATTTCATAATGATTTAATCTCTCCTAAGTAGTAAGTATCCATAATCGCTTTACCTACATCATCACATAATTGTTGAAGTCTTTGAAAATAGTCATGAAGTGAGATTGACACTTGATCAAGTGAGTCATAACTAACCTCACTCATCAATTCATTCAACTTATTATATAGGGCTTCCGAGTAGCTTGTTACCCCCTCAGCTTGTAACTTGCCAAATGCATACTGCAAACGATGGACATTGAAATTTGCTGATCGCGGTAACGTTTTATCAAATATTAAGTAATTAACAACCTTTAATGGTTCAATTAACGCTTGATACTTTTGCAAATAAGATTCATATCCGCCGACTGCACTTAAAACCGCGCTCCAGTAGTGATAATTTACATTTTCTTTATTATCTCGCACCGATATTTTTTTATGATAGTATACATCAAGCGTTCTAGAAAGCTTACGTAATCGCTCTAAATGTTTCCCAAACATGATAAAAGAATAGGAATCTCCACGTGGCATTAACCCAGTAATAATCCCTTGATATTGAAATGATTTCTCCAATAACATTTGAAAAAAATCATTTAATTGTTCAATGGTTACGTCTTTTGCTGAAAATGTTATTATTTTTAAGTACAGCTCGTTAATCACTTCCCAAAGCTCCATCGGGATAATTTCTCGAATTCCCTTTGCATTCTCTCGAGCAATTGCCACACAAGAGCTAATGGAATTAGGATTTTCCTTAGAAAAAGCAAGATATTCAATGACAGAAGATCGATTGCAATCAGCATATTGATCATAAAATTGTTGAATATCACCTGAGATCTTCACAAGTTCTTCCCAGTTATCATCACGATCTATTTTTTGATTATTATTTTCTAAAATACTTACTAACCGAACCGAAAGTAATTTAGTTATATTATCAGCACGCTCCATATTTAACGATAACCAATAAAGTGAATCAGCGACACGACTTAACATGATTTCTCCTCTTTTCTGTGACTTAGTCTAGTATCCATGTATCTTTCCCGCCACCGCCTTGTGAAGAATTAACTACTAGTGACCCTTTTTGTAATGCCACACGCGTTAACCCTCCAGGTACGACATGAGGGATTTCATTTAATACAACGAAGGCTCGCAAATCAACATGTCGCCCCTGTATCCCTTCATCCGTGAAAGTGGGTGATTGAGAAAGGGAGATGGTAGGCTGAGCAATAAATGCGCTTGGATTTTCCTTAATTTTCTGACGATAAAGCCTTTTTTCATCTTCCGTTGCTTGAGGCCCAATCAACATATTATAGCCACCAGATGAGTTCCTTTCTTTAAAAACCAATTGATCTAGATTATTCAGAGCATACTCATAATCTTCCTGCTTTGACAACTGATAGGTCTCAACATTTTTTAAGATTGGATCTTCATTTAAATAAAAGCGAATCATATCAGGAACATAGGCGTAAGTTGCCTTATCATCGGCCACTCCATTGCCTACCCCATTTGCAATGGACACATTCCCTGCTCTATAAGCATCAATTAACCCAGGAACGCCAATCAACGAATCTTCTCGAAATACAAGTGGATCTAGGAAATCATCATCAATACGTCTATATATGACATCAACTTTCTTTAACCCTTTTGTTGTCTTCATATAGACCACTTGATTATTAACAACTAAATCTCGCGCTTCCACCAATTCAATGCCCATTTCCTTTGCAAGAAAACTATGGTCATAATAAGCTGAATTGTAGACCCCCGGTGTTAATAATACTATCGTCGGGTTCTCTTTCTTATTTGGTGTAATGTATTTCAATGCCGCATGCATTTCATGCAATTGATTCTCCAATGATTCTATTGAGTAATTATTAAATAGATCAGGAAATAATTTTCTCATAACAAATCTATTTTGAAAAACGTAAGAAAGACCTGAAGGATTACGAATATTGTCTTCTAAAACTAAATAGTTGCCTTCATGATCACGAATGAGATCGATTCCAGCTAGAAAGATATGATTTTTCGCTGGAACCTTGATTCCATAAACTTGATGATAAAAATGAGGAGAAGTAACAACTAAATCCCTCGGAATGACACCTTCATTTAATATATTTTGTTCCGTATATATGTCTTCTAAAAAGGCATTAAGTGCTAATACACGTTGCTGTAACCCCTTTTCCACAAACGCCCATTCTTCCTTTGAAATGATACGTGGCAGTGGATCAAAAGGCATCGTTCTCTCCGTTCCTTCTGTATTGTTGTAGACAGTAAACGTAATCCCCTGCCTGAGGAAATTTTGTTGTGCTAATTGATAACGTGACTCCACAACCTTTTTGTCAAGTTTTGAAATATTTTCATATAGGGGTTGATAATGAGTGTGGGGAGACTCTTTTGTGGTAAACATTTCATCAAAAAAAGTGGTTGAAACATCATAATTTTTTATCAATAGGAGCACCTGCCTTTGAAGTTTGCTATATATAATTCGACAACAAATTCCGATCCCCTTTGCAGTTTTTTGAAAATTATGTGAGATAATCACACAAACAAAAATAAAAAAGCTTTCTTTAACAAGATTCCTTTCTACTTTCTGTTAGATAAGGTAATAGAGTATCAAAAGTTGATTTTGTTAACTTATTTCACAAAAATACTCTGACTCAAGCTGACCTTATCTAGCAAAGTGAGAAGTGTTCCCATTCCTTTGATTAGGGGTCCATACAATGAACCAAATAAAGAGCAGCGAAGTCAACTTTGACCTCACTGCCCTCTCATTAAACCCTAAAGACCTTATTTCTAACTACGCAACAAAGAGGTTCCTTTACGAACGACTACACATATCATAATAATAACCTCTTTTTGCAAGTAGGTTATCATGGGATCCCTTTTCAAATAGTTGCCCTTCTTTTAACACGATAATCTGATCTGCTTCTTTAATCGTATTTAGGCGATGGGCAATGACAAAACTCGTTCGTCCTTTCATAAGCCTTTTCAGCGCTTCCTGTATATTAATTTCCGTAATGGTATCGATGCTACTTGTTGCTTCATCTAAAATTAACATAGATGGATTTGCTAGCATCACTCTCGCAATCGACAACAGTTGTTTTTGGCCTTGACTAATCCCGCTGCCATCTTGATCTAATACCGTTTCATATCCATCTGATAAGGTGGCAATAAATGAATGAGCATTTGCCTGCTTCGCCGCATCCTCTACTTCCTCATCACTTGCATCAAGTCTTCCATAACGAATATTTTCTCGAATCGATCCCTGAAACAAGTGTGTATCTTGAAGCACAAAGCCAAGATGTTGACGTAAACTTTCAATTTTCACATCAGTAATATCATGGCCATCAATCGTAATAACTCCACTTACCGGTTCATAAAACTTGGAAAGTAAATTAATGATGGTTGTTTTCCCTGCTCCAGTTGGCCCAACTAAAGCAACGGTTTCTCCTTCGTTCACCTTAAAGCTAACGTTCGAAATCGTGTTCTGATCATCCTCATATGAAAAAGACACATTTTCAAACGAAACAGTCCCTTTGATTTCGGACAGTTCCAAAGCCCGGCCTTTGTCTCTTTCTTCCTCTTCATCAATCACTTCAAACACTCGCTCTGCACCTGCAACAGCAGACAATAATGTATTAAATTGATTAGCAAGATCATTTAGTGGCCGCGTAAATTGTCTCGAGTATTCAGCAAAAATAACAATGACCCCAATTGTGATGACGTTGTTAAAAGCGAGAATCCCACCTATTCCAGCAATAAGGGCAAAGCTCATATTATTTAATACATTCATTAATTTTGGGATAAAACCAGAATATGTTTGCGCCCAAAATCCAGCTCCCCTCAATCGTTCACTTTTCCCTCTGAACGCAGCTACTACATGTTCTTCCTTAGAAAAAGCTTTTACAATTCTCTGACCAGAAATGGTTTCTTCAATATAGCCATTCACTTCTCCTAAGTGCTTTTGCTGCTCTTTGAAAAACAGGCTAGTTCTTCTCGTAATCCATTTCATTCCAAAGATCATGAGCGGGATAACCGCTAATGTGATGAGAGTTAATATCGGACTTAGCCAAATCATCACCACAATAATCCCAATAAAGGTCAGAATACTTGAGAAAATTTGAATAACAGAACTATTTAGCGTGGTGCTGACATTTTCCATATCATTAGTCAGCCTACTCATTAGTTCACCGTGTTGACGCTTATCCAAATAGGAAATTGGCAGCTTATGAAGTCGCTTGAATAATTGCGACCTCATCGCATAAACGGTCTTTTGAGCCACCCCTATCATCCAAAAGTTTTGCAACCAGATACTGATTGAATAAAAAACATAGATAAAGAATAAGAAAAATAATAGTTTCCCCAACCCAGTAACATCATGGCTGACTAAAAACTCATCAATAGCCATTCCCACAAGAAATGGTCCTAATAAACTTAATCCAGAACTAAGGACAATCATTAATATAACAAGAACGATGTATTTGTTATGAACAGCAAGGTAAGACCAAATACGTTTGATGGTACTTTTCCAATTTCTTGGCTTTGTTTTCGTTTTTAAGTATGTTTTCTCACCGGAATCAGTTAATGGAATTTTTTTATAACGAAAAGGTCTCGTCAACTGATTAGACATTTAACTCCTCCTCTCTCAACTGAGATTGAAGTATTAGCCTGTAAAGCTCACAATCTTCGAGTAGTTCTTCATGATTTCCTTTAACTACTAATTTACCTTCTTGTAATAAGATGATTTGATCTGCTTTCATCGCAGAGCTCACTTTTTGCGTAATCATAAATGTCGTACATGAATAGTTTTTTAGTGCTTGCAGAAAGCTAGCTTCCGTCTTTACATCTAAAGCACTTGTGCAATCATCTAAAAGCAATATTCTCGGTCTTCTTACCAACGCTCTGGCAATAGACAGTCTCTGCTTCTGTCCACCAGATAAATTCACACCTTTTTGTCCAATCTTCGTCTCATATTGGTCTTTGAGACTCTCAATCACTTCATGAATTTGAGCATGTTTACACGCTTCTATTATTTCATCTAAAGTTGCCTCTTCATTGCCCCATTGAATGTTTTCTCGGATCGTACCAGAGAATAGGAATACATCTTGAGGGACATAGCCAATTTGACGACGCAAGTGTTCAGAATCTATTTTGTTTGCATCTAAATCATCTATTAAAACTCGACCTTCGCTTGGCTCGTATAGCTTTGGAATAAGTTGAAATAAGGTCGTTTTTCCCGAACCGGTTGCTCCAAGCACCGCTACCATCTCTCCTGCATGTGCTTTAAAAGAGAGATCCTCTATTGCTTTATTCCGTTTAGTAGGATACCTAAAATCAACATGTTCAAATTCAATGGAACCATCTATGTGTTTTGTCAAAAGGTCACTGTCGTTTCCACGTTGTTCCACTCCATGTTCTAACACTTCGGATATCCGTTCAGCCGATGCACGTGCTCGTGAGAAGACAATAATAATCATTGAAAATACCGTTAACGCAGAGGTAATACGAGTTGCATAGTTGACGATCGCAACAACTTCCCCCACTTGCACTCCACCTGAATGAACCTCAAAGGTTCCAAACCATAAAATAGCCATAATACCCACATTCATAAGAAACAACAATACAGGCATCGCAATTTCCATCAGTCTTAGTGCCGACATTGTTTTTTCCATCAATGCTTCATTGCTCTTTTTGAATCGATTATTCTCATAGTCATGACGCACAAAAACCTTCACTAACCGCATAGCCGTTAAATTTTCACGCATCACATGATTCACACCGTCTAATTTCGCTTGAACAAGCTTAAATAAGGCTCCCCCCTTTTTCATCATCCAAATTAAAAAGATCACAATCACAGGAATGGCCACAGCTAAAATGAGGGCTAACTTAACATTGATGAAAAAAGCCATAATGGTCCCACCAATGATGAGCAAGGGAGCTCGCATCATAATTCGTAAACTCATAAAAATGGTATTTTGAATTTGAGTTACATCATTAGTCAATCTTGTAATTAATGATGAGGTTTCAAACTTTTGCAACTGGGAAAAAGTAAATTGTTGGACTTTACTATAAAGACCCGAACGCAAGTCAAACCCTGTACTTTGGCTAACATGCGCTGCGTAAAATGAGTTAATGACTCCGGCTGCAAAAGCAAGAAAAGACAAAGCAACCATCATGCCGCCCCAGCGTATAATAACAGCAACGTCCTCTTGTAATATTCCATCATCAATGATTTTAGCCAGCAATAATGGGTGGAGCAACTCCACAAAAAGTTCAACTAACATTAAGAACAACGCTATCGTAATTGGAAGTTTATATGGTTTTAAAAATGAAAATACGTTGGACACAAAAACATCCCCTATTGAAAAGTTTTTTCGATATCCGAAATAACGTTGATGAGGAGGCAAAAAAAAGCATTCTTCTCCTTTTTCATACCCTCTAGCCAACCGTTTCTTTTCATAAACTTTTTATTTAGTTGCGTTTAATTATAGCTTATTTTTTCTACTTCCACTAATATTATTTAGAATTATTTGACATATAAACATACCAATAATTGTAGACATACAAGTGGGGTAAGCTTCGTAAAGTCAAAACGTAACATTATATACTAAATGGCAAGCTAATTTGAACATTCGTTCCCTTTCCTTCTTCACTATCAATTCGCAATTTCCCACCATGTTCTTCGATAATATGATTGCTGATCATCAAACCAAGCCCTGTTCCATTTTCCTTTGTTGTATAAAATCTTTTTCCAATTTTCGCTAACTTCTCTTTTGGAATTCCTTTCCCATGGTCCATAAAAGAAATCTCAACGAATGTTTGCTGTTGAGAAACAGTAATTACAATGATTCCTTCACGCTTCATCGCTTCAATGGCATTTCGCAAAATATTAATAAAGACTTGTTTCAGTTTACTTTCATCACATTGAACATGAAGTTGCTTCAGGGAAGAATCCATCTGAAGTTCAATCTCAATATTATGAATGATCGCTTGTGTCTTCGATAAAGTAACGACCATCTCAATGATCTCAAAGAGGTTCTGGTTTTTGATCGATAATTCCTTTGGCTTTCCTAAAAAGAGCAATTCACTCACGATCATATTTATTCGTTCAATCTCAGATAACATAATTTTTGTATAGGATTTAGAACGAGTATCCGAACTATCTAACAACTGTAAAAAACCTTTTAAACTAGTAATCGGATTTCGGATTTCGTGAGCAATTCCTGTAGCGAGCTCCCCGAGTAGCGATAACTGTTCAACATGCTGTAGCTTTAATTGATTTTCTTTTTGCTCACTTATGTCTCTCAGCAATAAGAAATAATGGCCAAATTCTTCGTTCGACAGCGTTTCTTTATAAAATTCTACGTCTATTGTTTTTCCATTTTCATCTGTAACGATTCCAAGTCCACTATCACTTTTATGTTGCACCTCATTAGTAAAGGCTACATACCTTCCTATGCCTTTCCCCCTTATTTGAACCAATGATGTACCAAACATCTGTAACCCAGCCCTATTAACATAATCAATTTGGTCATTTCTTACAACAACAATGGGAAATGGCAGATGCTCAACGATTAGTTGTTCATCCTTTCTCCCATGGGCACTTTTTTTCTTATTCAATTGTAAATAAAAGAATAAAAGAACAAGACTGATCACCCCTCCTTGCAACAGTACACTTTCAATATAATGAGTGAGTAACACAATACCTATACTAACTGGTAGAATGACGAAAAGTAATTTTAAAAAGTTCTTAACCATAGCTCCCCCTTTTTAGAAACAAAAAAAGACCTAACTCTCCCTTTTACGGTTGAAGTTAGGCCATGCGAGACTTTTTAATTCCCACATTTACCTTGTTGTTCTATTGTAAAATAAAGACCATGTACGATTTGTCTTCATGCACATCCCAATCAATAAAAATATCACGCACATTCCGTGACAAGATCTCAGTAAACTTACTATAGCGATGAAAATACTCTTTTTCCAATTGATCTTTCGTGATCAATAATTCATTTTTATACCCTTTAGCTATTAACGCCTTCTCAATCTGAATTAAAATCCCATCTCTTCTTACTAACAAAATTTTATCAGATAAAGGAATGGTTTCCATTTCATCTGGGACTTTTTGAACGAGAGCACTAATACGCGCAATTTCCTTCTCAAACTCTTGGACGTTGTTAATTTTCACAAAATTTTCAGTATGGTTCAGTTCCTCCTCAAATACAAGTATAATTACTCCTGTATTATTAGGAAAATTCCAATCGTGATAATACTCGATAACATCTACGTCCAGAGATACCTGCACAACCCCTTTTAGTTCCTCTAGTACATTTGCAACAACTACCGCTCGGGCATTATCTACATCATTTGACTTGCCTTGTTGAAGAAGAACTTCTTCCATTGGTGATATAAAGCCACGTATATGTAATAATAAATATCTCTTTGAGAGTGTTCCAGAACAAGATTCAGGCCCTCTCCCAAATTTCTTTCTTAATAATTTACTCGTATAACTACTAATATGATTGACCTGATCTAAAACACCTGTCATAAAACCCCTCACTTTAAAGGGAACAGCAATCAATGTCATTAAGACATCAACCAAGCTCATTATATCACAACGCACCTACATTGGACACTAATCTAATGGCATACGTCCCTTGCTTTTAATGTCATTGAAAAATCTTCACTTTCCTATCTAGCCAATACCCTATTCAAACTAAGAATAGTATTTACTGTTCCTTTTCAAATTAAACTTAACGAATTATTTCTATTAACAAGCTTCTTCCTAAGTCGATTAAGTACTTGATCGTAGTCGTATGTTCTGCTGTTACATGACGTAAAAATGATTCTTGTGTCATTTGTAATTGTAGTCTCGTAAAGAAGGTGTTTTGAACACCAATCAATTTCACGATTTCAGCACCCCACTCAATAATGGAAGATCGATCATCCCCTCCGCCATCTAGTACGTTATTCAGTCTATTCAAATTCGCCTTTTTTTCTGTTATTATTTCATTTAAAGAGTAGTCAACATGTCCACCTACTACCTTTCTATTTGCAATAATAATTCTGTCTATCTCCTCAACAACTCTATTCAATTCTGGTCTTTTCTCCTGCAGTCTCTCCATGATCTGTACACTATACTGATATTCGTAATTCGAATAATCAACCGTTTTTAAAAAGTTATGTATATTATTCATGTTCATACTCCTATTATCTAAAAATTCAAAATCGGCTAAAAACAAAAAAACCAAAACAGAGAATCAACGTATTTCATTTCTGCTTTGGCTTATGTTTAGTGATTTATCTAAATCATTTCTACCATTATGTATTAATTTAATGTTTCTTTAAATTGTGTAGCCTAATAATAAGAAACTCAACTTTCGCAAGCTGAAATAGGCAGGCAACCCTTGATCTAGCTAGTCAGACCCACAACCCATTTCTGCAATTGACTTTTGATCACTCTTTGTATTCGTTTAGTGGTGTGTTTTAGGAGATCCTCAAGTGTGTGTTTAAAATGGACAAACTGGTGGCACCGCTATCTTCAGCGGAAGAAATGCCGCGTAGACTCCCGCGGGAACTAGAGGCAGAGCCGAGATCCACTGGCGTAGCCAGTTAGCTCGGCGCCTCCCCGCAGGACGCGGAGCGAGCATTTCTGCAGCGATCGGTCGAGCTCCGGATTCGAGCTTTTTTTGCGTGGTTCTCGTCACTCAATGAAACGTCAGGGTGAGATGTTTTTCATAGGTAACGTATTGTCAAGGAGAAAACTTTAATGTCACAAGCTCTTATATACCTTACATTAATTAGGGATTTATTGGTGCGAAAGTTGAGTAAGAAATATTTTCTTTTCTAAGTTAATTTTATTGAAAGTATACTTCATTATTTTGAAATTGTACATTTCATTTCACAAAAAAGATGAGATAATTTTTATTGCTTTCGTAATCCCACGTTACGAATAGTTGACGAATGGATTGACCAAGAATGGACTCAAATTCATCACAGTAGTCATTATAATTTTTTCTTATTTCCTGGCCCCGCTCAAGTAACAAATCTTCATATCCATTTTCAAACAGGAGACTTTCCGTTTTTATAAGAACATCATTACATTCAATGACTTGTACAACGGGGTCAGAAAGAACCCATTTTACACTAGATGGTCTTTTATGTATTCTATCACTTATAATCTTAATTTTATCAATAAAGGAGTCTTCCAACATAGTATTTGCAAAAGGGCTAGTATGAAGCGATTCATTTCCAACAAACATCATTATTCCTACATTTTTTTCATAGTCCCAATCAAAAAGTGACTTTGTAATTTCAACCCTTGTCACCTTTGTAATATCAGCTTTCACCTCTTCAATAATCGCTTTCACTAGTACAGATCGAAATTTCAAAGCAAGACTTAGCTCTTGTTTATGACAGAGGACTTCCTCAGCTGGTGTAATAAAATTGTGGATCTTTACAATTACAAGGTTATTCTTCACAACAATATTGCATTGCTCTGGTCCTTTCCCCAATCTTCGTTTCATGATCTTACAAATAAAGCTACTTAAATACGTTAAATCTTGCTGCTGATGACTCTCTTTAATCATCTGTTAAAATCCCCCTTATCCGAACAAAACTACCAAAAAAATACAAAAATGGCCTAACCTTCACACTAGTGAAAAGTTAGGCCATGATTAAGACTTCTATACCTATGTATATATTCTTTCATTTACCATTAAATATATTATTTTATAGATTATGTTTTCGACGTTGAAATAGTAATAGGTGACTACTGACAGCTAGACAGTAATCACCTAAATCGTAGCATATCCGTAGCGATAATTCAATCCATATCCACTTTTCACTATGACCGTTACTATCCCATACCCACTTCTCCCTTTTTCAAAACGTACATTTAAATCTTTTTTCAATTATTTTCTTACTTTCTTCATAGAAAAAGAGAAGATTCTCTTAAAAGAGGGCATTGAAAAAGTCATTTTTCCCTTCTCAGCGGCCTCACCTTAAAAACCTTCTCTCTTACCTATTAAGCTTTTACTACCGTGCTTCTCAATGATTCAAATCCTGAAATCTGGCATTCAACGACATCTCCCCTACGAATCACACAAGCTCCTGGTGTACCAGTCATTATGACATCACCTGGCAACAGTGTCGTTACTTTAGACAAAAAGGAAACAATATAATCAGGAGAGCAAATCATGTTTTCTACTTTATTTTCATGTTCTACAGCCCCGTTTAGGACGGTTGTCACTTGTAACGATTCGACGTTTTTCATTTCATCCTTCGTTAACATCACCGGGCCAAAAGCAAAGAAGGTATCAAAACTTTTCGCTCTTTGAATAAACCGAGGATTTTCTGCGTGGATATCAGCAGCTGTTACATCTATGGCTGTTGTATAGCCACTAATGACATCTTGGACCTCATCTACACCTACATTTTTACATTTCTTGCCTATGATGACAGCTAATTCTGCTTCGGCAGTCGTTTTCTTTGATTGACTCGGGATTTCAATTGCATCATTTTGACCAATAATACTTGTATCAGGCTTCATAAAGAACACAGGATCTGACGTGTCCACCCCACCTAGTTCAGATCTCACAGCAACATAATTCATCCCTATTCCCCAAATTTGATGAGGGGTACGGTATAGAGGAGCATACTCCACTTCATTTTCAGAGAGAAAAAACTCTCTATTTATTCGATTAGTACCGCCATTGATAACCCAGTCCTCCACTTCACCTACTTCCTCTGACTCAATAAGACCCAAAATGGACGTTGCCCAGTTTTGCTGTTCTTGTTCGTTGATATCTTCTACTAATACAATCCCCTTATCTGTTACAAGTCCAGCCACTTCTTCTCCGGCTTTTCTTATTGTTGCAAGCTTCATGCTATCACCTATCTATCTTTTATTTATTCTTATTTTTTAAACAGGTTTGCATATTCATTCACCCATTGCAATAAACGCTTATCCTGATTCGGCCCAGCAATAACTGAGAGAGCAAGTGGTGCCTCATTGTTTCCTTCAATTGGAATGGTTACTTGTGGAAGGCCATTAAGACCAGCAATACAAGAAAGTTGCATCGTTTGTGAGCGTCGCTTCTCAATCTCACTCCCTGACAAATTACAACGTGGTGCTTCACCAGGTGTCGTCGGGATCATGAGCAAGCGATCTTCTCCTAACAATTCAACCATCTTTATCCGGATGCTTTCTTTTAATTTTAGTTGTTCAGGCTTCTCTTCTTCACTTAATGTACTAGCCCATTCAAACCTTGCTGCTATATCAGGGCCAAAACTCGGTTTTATTTCTTTAATCCACTCACCATGGTTCTTCCAAATTTCTAGCCCTTGAAGTGTTCTAAAACAACTTGCCCATCTTGGCAAACCTTCTTTTGCAATCGTCACCCAAGTAGATTTTTGTGATTTCTCAAGTTGTTCTTTATATTTCACTAAAATTTCCATGCTTTTCTCATCGGCCAACTCCCAAGCGTCGGTCCCAAACATGATGGAGTTAAAAGGTTTTTCTACTAAAGAAGGTGTATTTTCATTAATTAAAACATCTCCTACTTCCACTAACAATTGTGGATCGGCTGTCATCCATCCAACGGTATCAAAACTTTCAGCCAGTGGGATAACACCATCAATAGACACGAGCCCATGAGTAGGACGGAAACCGTAAATGCCACAATAGGCTGCCGGAATACGCACCGATCCACCCGTATCTGTCCCCAATGCAAAATCTACGACTCCTGATGAGGCCGCAACAGCCGATCCACTTGATGAACCACCAGGAATATGGCCTGGTACTTTCGGATTCACCGGTGTCCCGTAGTGATAATTCTCTCCATTTAAGCTATACATCAACTCATCGGTAATCGTCGTCCCTTTTAACGTAGCGCCTTTTTGTAACAACAGATCTATAGATGAAGCGTTTTTTTTCGCCTTTGAATGTGTACGCAACCAATCGGGATTTCCCGCACTTGCTGTTACTCCTTCAATATCAAATACATCCTTTACAGCAAAGGTACGCCCTGAGAGGTTCCCTGTTTTCACTGGTTTTACCATGACTTTCTCATCAACAAACGCATTAAAACGATCCATCACAATACCCTCTCCTTTTATTACACACTCTCAATTCGTTCCTTGCTTTGGTAAACATCTAATGCTGCTTGTACTCCTTCTCCAACATTTAGTTTCACCTTATGACGCAACAGTACGGCTTCTAGTGAAGCAAGCGTTAGTAGAACATTGCGCTGCTGGCAACTGTAACCCATCGTCCCGATCCTCCAAATCTTTCCGTGTAATGGACCAAACGAACTTGCAATCTCAATTCCAAATTCCTCTAACAGCATCGACCTGACTGAATCGCCATCAACCCCTTCAGGAATGTTAACACACGTCACAGTTGGTAATTTATGATGAGGGTCCCCAAAGAGAGAGAGTCCCATCGCTTCAATTCCACGAACCAACGCTCTTTCATTAAGGCGATGTCGTTTGAAACGTTGGTCTAACCCTTCTTCAAGAATTAAGCGTAACCCTTCATAAAGTCCATATAACATCGTAGTGGCTTCTGTATGATGATTTAGCCTTGCAGGACTCCAGTAATCTTGCAATTGACTAAGATCTAAATAGTTACTACGAATTTTTCTATGGTTGTTGGAAGCTTGTTGGTCTGTTACTAATCCTTTTTCAATTGATTTTCTTTCTAATAAGATTGCTTCAATTCGATCATTGTATGTTAACGGAGCCATTCCCGCAGGAACAGATAAGCATTTCTGTGTACCGGTAATGAGTCCATCAATTTTCCACTCATCCGTTTTCACTTCCGTTCCTGCCACTGTAGCCACCGCATCTACAATGAGTAAAACATCTAGCTCACGACAAGCATGGCCTATTTCCTCTAAAGGCTGCATTCTTCCTGTCGATGTGTCACCATGAACCATTGCTACCACTTTCGGACGAACGTTTTTAATCTCAGAAATTACCTCTGCAGGGTCAAACACACTTCCCCATTCACAGTGGATCGAATGAATCTCGGCTCCGCAACGCTCGGCAATCTCCGTTAATAATCCACCAAATCGTCCAAAAGAAGGAATAAGAACTTTATCTCCAACTTCGAGAACACTGCAAAGCATCGCTTCAATCCCTGCTCTTGAAGTCCCATCTACCGGAAAAGCCCAGTGATTTTCAGTTTGCAACACTTTCCGCAGTTGGTTCATTGTTTCATTCATCAAAGATGTGAAACTAGGATCGAATTGCCCTAAAATCGATGAAGACATAGCTTGCAATACTCTTGGGTCAACCTCCACTGGTCCAGGTGTCATAATTGTTCTTGCTGGTACTTGTAATCTATTAGATAGTTGCATAGTCTCTTCCCCCATTATGTTCAACTATTTTGCTAATTTTACTAATGCCTGTAACAAAACTTGGGTACCAATGACACAGTCTTCTTGATCTGTCCATTCTTTTGGATTATGACTAATTCCATCTTTTGAACGAACAAAAATCATCCCCATCTCTGTCACTTTCGTCATCATTAAGGAATCATGTCCTGCTCCACACGGTAGTTTCATCGTCGGAATATCCAACTCGTCACATGACTCTTCAAGAATATGAACAATCGATTCGGAACAAATAGCTGGATCGACTGCTTTTTTCATATCGATTTCTGCTCCGATTTCTCTTTGTTCACCTATTTTTTTAACCGCGGTTGTGACTTCTTCCATCATTTTCGTACGTAATTCTTTGTCACCATGCCTTAAATCAATAGAAAATACAGCTCTTCCAGGAATAACATTCACTCCACCTGGTTCAACATGGATTTTCCCTACTGTACCGACTCCTTGATAAGTGGTTGAGATCCGTTCCACTTCAAGCATTACTTCAGCCATGGCGAGCGAGGCGTCTTTTCTCATATTCATCGGTGTAGCCCCAGCATGGTCTGGATAACCATTTAAGGTAACCTCTAACCAAACCGGTCCTTGAATATTTGTAACGACCCCAACAGCTAATTCGTGTTCTTCGAGAACTTTTCCTTGTTCAATATGCATTTCTAAATAAGCTTTTAATTCTTCGGGTTTCCGAATTGCTTGTTTATACTGTTTTGAATCAAAACCAGCTTGCTTGAATGCCTCTTGATATGTGATTCCATTTGCATCTTTTAATTGAAGGGTAGCTTGGTCTAAATAACCGGTCATTGCCTTACTGCCAATATAACCTGTTCCAAACCGAGTCCCTTCTTCATCTGTAAAAGAGACAACCTCAATCGAATGGCTAAGTTCAATTCCTGATTCTTTTATGGAACGAACAGCTTCGATCGCTCCTAGTACCCCTAGAGCTCCATCAAACAATCCCCCTTGATAAACCGTATCAACATGGGAGCCAGTCATCACAACGGGTGCAAACTTGTCCTTTCCTTCTAGCTTGCCAATAATATTTCCAACCACATCGACTCGAACATCTAATCCAGACTCTTCCATTAGTTCAATTATATATTGTCTTGCCTCTAAATCTTCTAAGCTAAGAGCCAGTCTTGTCACACCTTCAGCGTCATTTGAACCAGCACCGATCTTACCAAGTTCATGAATGGTCCTCCATAAACGTTGTTGATTTATTTGAGTTGTTATAATCATCTAGAATCAATCCCTCCTTGTAAATTCCAAGCTTCTAATTGGTTTTATTGTAGAGAATAGCAAGGAGTTAGTCATTGTTCATAATGTCTAAAAACGAAGTCTTTTATTGTTCGATTCAACTAATCATTTAAGGAGTTTTCTACTCTAGTCATAGGGAGAATTGATTTATGTACTTTTTTGATTGTAAGATCTTCTCTCTTTATTTTTTATCCTGTTCTATTCTTTTTCAGAACAGAATAGCAACGACCTTGCCTTTTCAAAAGGCTTGTTTGGCATACTTCGTTGTTTTTATGGGTTAGGTGAAAGAAACAGGAAAACCATTTCATAACAACATTCTTTACGAAAACAGCCTTTTAAAAAGAGGCTGCCCCAAAGGTCTGTATTGGACCATTGGGACAACCCCTTCTTTCTCCACTTTAATGAGATGGTAAAAATTCAGTTGTAAAAATCTCATTTGCATCGAACTGATCCTCTAACAACCCTAATTCATATAACTGATCAATAAGCAATTGCCAGCGCTCCTCTGACATATAACCGAAACCATGTTCTACTGCATCACCGCCATAGACAAAATCCTTTTGAGAATCTGTTTCAAATTCTAAGTCTTCAAGAGCAAGGTCTGGATTGGCTTCATGGATGACTTCGTTAATTTCATATGGAGACTCCTTATAATAATTCCAACCTTCTACAAACGCTGTTACAAAGTTCCCCACCGTCTCTTCGTTATTTTCAACAAATTCCTTTGTAGCAAATAACACGACATTATATGGATCAAAACCAGATTCAGAAACTAGTATGGTTTCAGTCTTAACCCCTTCCTTATCTAAGAAAAATGGTTCTGACGTGACGAATGCTTGACTAACAGCCTCGGGATCCTCAATGAAATTGACGTGTTGTCCAGTGTACCCCATTTCTGTTACTCCACTTAAATCATACTTATTCGTTAAGAAATCCCAATATGGAATTCCTGGTTGAATGTAAGCTGTTCGCCCATTCATATCTTCAAAATCTGTTATTTTTTCACCTTCATGAAACATTAATGCGGCTGGACTATTTTGCATAGCTGTTGCTAATGTAACTAATTCAATCCCTTCATTTCTTGCAATCACAATTTGGTCTGCATGAGCTAAACCAAATTGTGCATTTCCTGAAGCTACGATTTGAATAGAGGAAACTTGCGGCCCCCCTGCTTCAATTTCAACATCTAGGTTATGCAAAGCAAACATACCTTGTTCTTGTGCAGCAAAGACACCACCATGTTGACTTTTCGGAAACCAGTTTAGTACTAGCTTAGCTGATTCAGCGTTTTCTCCATCTGAGCTTTCCCCGCCTGATTCTTGTCCTCCACAAGCTGCAAGAACTAAAAGCAAGAACGCTCCCATCAGAATGAATATTAAATGTTTTTTCAAAATCATATTTATGAACTCCTCTCAAACATATTTTTTATTCAATGATTAGCTACCTCTATATGTACTGTATCCCCCTGGTGCTAGTAGCAACGGAACATGGTAGTGCTCCTCTTCATTTGAAACAACAAATTGAATCGGCACTATTTCTAAAAAATATGTTTCTTGCTCTAGCTTGTTTGAACGGTAGTAATCGCCAACATGAAATTGTAGTTGATAGGTTCCTTTTTCGAGTTCATTCTCATTTAAGAGTGGCTCAGAAACTCTTCCATCCGAATTTGTCCTAGCTTCTCTTATTTTCACAAGTTGATGATCTTCAATTAATTTGAAGAGTTCAATACGAACTTGCTTGGCAGGTTTTCCTACACTAATATCTAAGACATGGGTTGTGAGCTTCCCCGTTTTTATCTCAATAAGATCGTCTAACCTAAATTTAGCAATCTTGCTTACTTGTATAAGGGCTGTTTCAAACTCCTCTTCATAACTATTATGAATTCTCTCTTTCATATTGTTTTTAATTGTAAGCTTATCTTGGCCTTTTACAGCCATAATAAAAGGGAATCCAAATTTATTCGTGTACTCTTTGTTCATCATAGAGAACTCTTCAAACTCTTCTTCTGTTAATTGACTCAATCCAGCATTTTTTTGTTCGTCTCTAGATGATTCAGAAACCTCTAGCCTTGTCCCTAGATCTGGATGAGCTCTTAAAAGTGATCGTTTCAAAGATGAAGGAGCTGCATGCATTTCCTTTATCATTACATTGTACATTTGCTCGAGATGATCAAAAGGGTGGTTTTTCCAGGACCTTTCTGCAACCCAAGGAGAATGTTCAAACACAGCTCCTACAACCTCAACAAATTCTGATTGATCCATTTTATTAACGTGATCCATTGAAATGCTAATCTGAAACACCTGCTTTCCTATTTTTAACTTAATAATTATTCCTCACTATGTTATAGCCACATCATAAAATGTAAAAGCTTGCTAGTCATTGTTTACCTTAACCCAAAAACACCAGATAAATTGTTCAAACAACCTAACAAATACATTCAAGATGAACAAAAAAACAAAGCGATTTGCTCGCTACTTAATAAAAGAAAAAGTATAGAAAACTTGTTTTTCGCCACTTTTACAATAGGCCAGACATAGAAAAGGGTTTATTTCGCCTGTATTTAAAGGATGTTAGAAAACATCACCGTCAAAAACACCAAAGTTAAAAATCCGGCCGCTTTTACCTGAGCCTATTTAATCCGTTAGTAATCGTCGGTACCATTTCTCTTCCCATCCTCCGATCGATTTTCTTGAACCTATTTTGTATGAAATAACTAACTAATAGATAATTTTTGTCAGAAAACCTCACGAAAAAGTTTCAGAATTATAGATTTTCTTGTACATTGTTCACAACGATAGTTTTTTTGCGAGGAGTGAATACAATGAGGTTATTAGATATACTAAACTTACCAACGTTTAAAGAAGCTACGGTTGTGGCTGGAGAAGACGGCCTTACAAAAAACGTTCAGTCCGTCAACCTTATGGACGCTCCTGATATTATTGATTACTTAAATGATGAGCAATTGCTTTTGACAACAGCCTATTCCATTAAGAATAACCCCAATGCATTAATAGAGTTAGTTACACAAATGGCTAACCAAGGTTGTGCCGGGCTCGGACTAAAGACGAAACGCTTCATTGATGAAATTCCTGCTGATGTCATTGAAAAAGCAAATGCTTTGAACTTCCCCATTATTGAAATCCCTCTAAATTACTCTTTAGGTGAAATGTTAAATGAGGCTTTAAGCTGCATCCTAAAAGAGCGGACACATGAGTTAAACTATGCACTTACTATTCATCGTGAGTTTACCGATATTGTTGTTTCAGGCGGAGGCTTTTCTAATATCATTGAAAGTTTAGCAACCATTTTAAACTTACCTGTTATTCTATTGAATTACCGACTCGACATCATGGCCTATTCACACGATATTGATAAGGATGTTTTCTTTGATATTTATTGGTACATTCACGAAAAGATCCACCACGAAAACCTAGACACGTATAAAGTTTTAACCCTTCCAAAAGAAGGAGGAATAAATGAATTTACAGAAGTTTCCATTTATCCTATCAATACAACAAATCAGCAGAAAGGCTATATCATTATTTTTGGTACAGCATTATCAAATCAACCTTCTTTTACACTTGCCGTTGAACAAGCAGCAAATGTCATTTCTTTTGAATTTATGAAATTACATGCTCTTGAGCAACATTCGCGCAGGTTAAAAAATGAGTTTTTTGCAGACCTTGTAGAAGGGGCTATTCCAACTGAAGAGGAGATCATCAACCGGGGCAAAACATACCAATTAAATAAGTCATTACAATACATTTGCATTACTTGTAAAATGGATGACACATCTGACCTTTATCAAGATACTCATCCATTGCAAACAGAAAAAGAAATTAGCTTACGGAGAGATCGCATTTACGAACTTTTCGAATCAATCTTAACAAAGAACTTTGAGAACTGTATTGTTTTTACAAAGGGGGATTTATTCACAACCTTATTAGGTTTTGATTTCTATAATGATGATGTCGAAAAAAACGTCCTAGATTCGATTACAGACTTACAATCTGATTTGTATCAAGCCATCGACTCTTCTATGTCATTTGGAATTAGCAATTATACAGAAAACATAACGGACATACCAACGGCTTTCCAAGAAGCCGTCGATGCATTACGTGCTGGTTACCGCGAAAACAAAAAACGTTTTATCAAAACGTATCGCATTAAGGAGTTAGCAGAAATATTTAAGACGATCCCTTCTCAAAAATTAAAAGAGTTTTACCGATCTACTTTACGAGAATTAGCCTATCCGAAAGATAAAGAAAAAGAAGATCTAGTCCAAACCCTTTCTGTCTTCTTAAATCACAATTGCCAAATATCAGAAACAGCCAAAATCATGTTTATTCATCGAAACACTGTTATTTATCGAATTAAAAAGTGTGAAGAAATACTAGGCCTTGAAATCAAAGGGTCTGACGAAACCCTCACATTACGAATCGCCTTATTTATTCGATCTTTCTTTAATAATAAAATTGAACGACAAGTACTTTAATGTCTATACCTAATATAGGATAGGGGATGACTCAGCAAGTTTAGAATACCTGTTGAGTCATCCCCTTTCTTGTAATGCCCGATGATAATCTTCTGGCGTGTCAATGTCAAAGAGAATACCAGCATCATTAACGATTAACTTCACTTTTTTTACAGAACTCAATATCCCCCTTCCTCCCAAATCTCCTGTAAGCCTCGAGAAGTCCACATCCTTTATATTCCCCCAAAAAATAGGGTGACCTGGCTTCTGGTCATAGTATGGTCGGACAACAAAAGGAGCCGAATTTACTTTCACTCGCCTCCTACCCTCATTGATTACGTTCGTTACTGTGGCATTTTTGATAAAAGGTTGATCACTTAAAAAGAACACGACGGATGGACATGCAGAATCTATATGTTCGAGTCCCGTTAAAAAAGAAGTACTTTGCCCAAGTCGATAATTGGAATTATAGATCCAGCTCACCTTCTTTGATGTGATCTTCATACTTTCTTTAATTTCTTTGGACTGATGTCCAAGAACAACAACCACTTTTTCAAATGGATGAAGTAAAACTTGTTCCAGGACACGTTCTAACAAAATCTTCCCATCTATCTTTAATAGCTGTTTTGTTGTTCCCATGCGAGAAGAGGTTCCAGCAGCTAAAATAACTGCACATACCTTATGATCCACCACACTTGACCTCCCTGATCTAAATTTAATGATCCATTAAAATGTAATTGTCTTTGCATTCCCTTTTTTACGTTGCTTATTTAATACCCGCTTTTTGTTCCTCACTTTAATTAACTCACCAACTATACTTAAACTAATTTCTTCAGCTCCTTCAGCATCAATATCTACACCAATTGGAGAGTGTATCCATTTTGGGACTGGCATTGGATGCATAAGTCGTTCTGTCCGCTTTTTCGGGCCTAGAATCCCAACATATTTCGGTCGATGTTGACTAAAAAAAGCAAGAATCGATTTATCTCTAACAAAGCTATGTGTCATGATTAATATATAGCTATTTAAAGGGATTGAGCGACTTTTTAAAAAGTGTTCAGGATGCTCTTGGATGCAGTGGATGGCATCAGGAAAAAACTCAGCCTTACACCTACTTTCCCTAGGATCAATAACCACTGGTAAAAAGTTAAACTCTGCCGCTCTCTTTACTACAGGTTCAACATCAGGTCCAGCTCCAAAAATAAAAATTGTATCCTTTGATTCATGTAATTCAAATAAAAATTGGGTATTTAACTCAAGATTCATCTGATAATCAAAAATCCGATTTTCTTGATAAAACCGGATGACATCCCTGCTTAACAAACGATCTTTTTCTACTGGGCCTTGCTCGCCTAGCACCTTTCCTGCTTTCGTAAAAAAAAGTCGAGATTTCATTTTCTCCCCAGTAACCTCCCGCACTGAAATAACCTCTTCGCCCATTTCAAAAGCTTCCAATACCGGCGCCCAAGAACTACTTTTATTTGCACTTATCTCTGTCCACTCGATCGGCTCTAATAACACCTTGATCTTGCCATTACACCCGGCTCCTTGTCCCCAGCCTAGGTCATCCTCTGACTGTAAATCATATGTGATCGTTTCTGGCTTCTTATCCTTCATTACTTCATTTGCACGAATTCGTAAATCCTCCTCAAGACACCCTCCGCTAATCAACCCATATTGGTTGCCATTTGCTAAAAAAAGCATTTTCGCCCCTTCATGACGATAACTAGAACCCTCAACTTGGATCACTGTTGCTAATGCACAAGTTTGATTAGGGTGTTGTTTGATAATTTTGAGATACTCATATAGTTCTTTCATGTCAAACACCCCTTCATTTACTTGTTTTGGTGATCTGTTATTCTTCGTAACACTCTGTAAATACCACCGTATCCTGTACATCGACAGAGATTGCCCGTTAACCCATCCTTCAATTCATCCATAGTCGCTTTGGGATTCTCGTTTAATAGCGCTTTAATTGAAACAATCATACCTGGGGTACAATAGCCACATTGAAACCCCCCCTCTTCCAAAAAGGCTTGTTGAACAGGATCGATCATCTCTGTACCGATACCTTCAATTGTCTCAACCTTTTTCCCTTCACACTGATAAGCCATCGTTAAACATGAATTTTGCTGCTTTCCATCAACAAGCACCATACACGCACCGCATCTACCAATTTCACACGATATCTTTGTTCCTGTTAAGTTTAAGTCTGTTCTAATGATATCTACCAACCGACGTGAAGGATCTACCGTAAGTCGAATCGGTACTCCATTTAAGTCGAAAGAGAGAAGATCCTTCGCTTCCTGCTCAACTCCCATTAAATTACCTTTTTGACTCATTCTCATCCCCTCCTAATGGTAACTCTACTGCTCAATGAGAAAAGGCGCTTTTTGCAGCTGCTCTCGATTTACTGGTAGTTCTGTAACCCAAACACCCGTTGCCTCTTTTATCGCCGCAACAATCGCAGGGGCTAAAGCAACAGAGCCTACCTCTCCTACACCTCGAGGGCCAAAAGAGTCTCCATCAGGCAACTGTTCTATTGCCTGCACATGGTGTTCTTCTGGTACATCAAAAATAGTTGGCACTAAATACGTATCTAAGTTTTTCGTTACATATTTCCCATCATTCATCACGGCATCCTCTGTAAGGGTAAAGCCTAATGCCATGACACTTCCTCCTTCAATTTGACCAACATAGCCCATCGGATTAATAACAGGACCTGCTGCAACTGCGTGATCCATTCTCGTTACTTTAACTGAACCTGTTAGTATATTCACTTCAACCTCTGCAATAACCGACGTACTTGTATACAAATAGTGTCCACCTACAAATGGATCTGGAGTAACCGGAAAGTGAAAATCGGTTGAACATTCAAGCTCTCCTACACCACTTTTAGCAATATCTACATAGGTCATCACCTGCTTTGGCCCTTCAAAAGCATCGACCCAAATTCCGCCTGGACCCGTTTTCAACTCTTCCTTCGGATAACCTGTTAACTCATTTACTTTCGTAAACAACCCTTCTAAAAAAGGTCCTTTCAAACGATTAAGTGCTTGCCAAACCATATTTGTTGTTCTAGAGGCCGTCGATGATCCACTTGAAGGGACACGGTCCGTATCCCCAATGACAATACTCAAATCATCCTGATTGCACTGAAAGTGATCTTGCAACAAAATTTCTAATGTCGCGATTAATCCTTGGCCAAACTCTTCGTGCCCGAAAGCAACCTCAATTTTTCCATCTTGATTCAAGCGGATAAGTCCCCCTGCATGATCAGGAATCCCATACCCTAACCCTGAACCATGCATGGCCAGCGCTGCTCCGATGCCACTTTTTAACCATGGCTTTGCACTATTTTGTTTTGTCTTTTTCTTCTCCCAAAGTGGCGATTGCTTGATCGCATCCCACACTTGCTCAGGTCCATTTGTCGGAACCACCCTCTGCCCCATTGGACCGAGATCATTCAGTTTCCTTAAATTCCTTTTGCGTAATTCCCAAGGATCCATCTTCAATTTCTCCGCTAATCGATCAAGCTGACCTTCTAATGCAAAGATCACTTGATTTCCACCAAATCCACGAAACTCTCCAGATATGCCGTTATTCGTATAAACGGCTTTCCCCTTCACATCTACATGAGGAATTTGATAAGGCCCTACTGCATGTTCCGTAGCAAAGTTTAGAACAGGTCCTCCTAATGTAGAATAAGCCCCCGTATCAGACAGAATTTGAACTTGATGAGCCATCAATTCTCCGCTAGCATTTACTCCTGTTTTCATCGTAATTTTCATAGGATGCCTTTTTAACCCAGCCTTAACCGATTCCCATCTTGAATAATGCATCTTTACTGGCTGATGACAACTTAGAGCAAGCAGTGCCCCATATGGTTGCACATTGAGTTCATCTTTTCCACCGAAAGACCCTCCGATCGGACTAGAAATGACACGAACCTGCTCTTCCTCACAACCTAATATTCTTGCGAGCTGCATTCGGTCCTTATACCCGTGTTGTGTCGGAGCATAAACCGTTAGCTTCCCCTCCTGACTAGGGACAAAAATGCCTCCCTCCGTTTCAAGATACGTATGCATTTGCCTTGGGGTCTTGTAAGTTTCTTCAATCACATACTCACAATGCTTAAACCCCTCATCGATGTTCCCACGCTGATAGTCTGTCTGATGCAAGATATTTCCTTGATTGTGTAGTTTAGGTGCTTTAGGTTCGAGTGCTAGTTCGGGCGTGTCTAATGTGAGTAATGGTTCATATTCAACTCGGATAAGCGATAAAGCCTCGTCGGCAATTTCTTCTGTCGTTGCCGCTACCGCTGCAATCGCATCCCCCTCAAAACGAACAAGATCCTGACAAAAGACTGGCTGATCAGGTGTGCTAATTCCAAATCCATTTAAACCCGGAATATCACGATAGGTCAGAACAGCAACTACACCAGGGTAACTAAGTGCTACGGATGTATCTATTGAAACAATTCGAGCGTGTGGAACCGTACTTCTTAGCACTCTTCCATAAAGCATATTTGGAAACGTCATATCCGTTAAATAGCGTAGCTCCCCGGTCACTTTCTCTTGTCCATCTCGTCTTACTTTCCATTTATCACCGCTCGACTTACGATCTAACCACATTCGTCCCACCTCCCTCTTTGTTCCCTTCCCATTGTTCAAACAACTCACTGACTATTAAATTAGCAACCATTGTTTTTTTGTATCCTTCTGATGCAAAGGGGTCTGATGCGGTCTCATACTCATTCGTAATCAATGAAAAAGCTTCTTGAAATAATTGCATAGAGCAGACTTTATTCTGAAGCTCCATTTCCGTATTGGATAGCCGGAGTGGAATAGGTCCACCACTAGCAGCTAAAAAAACATCTTGAACCTCTCCTTGATGGTTCATCCTTCCCCTTCCAGCCACTGTGATTAGTGACGCCGTAAACGTTTCTCGTCGACCTACTTTTTGAAAGAAAGTGAACTGCTCGTTAAACGGCTCTTCAATCTCAATGACAATATCAACTAAAATACGTTGATCTCTTTGAAATCCATTTGCTTGTAGTTTAATCAACCACTCTTCCAATAACTGCGTCTCTATTTCCTCTCCATTAAACCAGCGTAGTTTTGCGTTGTGAACTAAGAACACAGGAATGGTATCTCCTGCTGTTGTATAGATATTTCCTCCAATGGTTGCTACATTTCGAATCGACGGAGCTGCAATTTGGCGACATGCCTCCACCAGAGGAGAAAGATGCTTAGTAATCAACGAATGACGGATGCAGTTTGCTAACGTCACTTGTGAACCAATGGAGATCTCCCTCTTCCCATAAGATAGCCTTTCTCTCACTTCGTTCATTTCTTGTATCAGTTCTAAACTGATCAAATTAGAAGGCATCTTTTTTAAACCAGCCTCCCACTGCGTCCTAAGCCATGTTCCTCCAGATACATAACAATATTCATTGGGCTGGAGAGTCTGCTGAATCTGCCATGCTTCTTTTACATTGTTTGGTCTCCAGATCTTTTTCGTTGCAATCATGACGAGACACCTCTTTCTATAACGAACTCCTGATTTAGATCACTATTAAAACAGTGACTAAATATTCAATCTATTCAAAGCGTACTATTCGATTTCCACGTCGTCATTGTACAAACTAGCTAAAAAACTCCATTGAATTTGTTAATAAAAACTAACGCAAACACTCTACCAATCGCTGAAAACCTAAGAAAAACATAGGAAATAGTGCCGTGTTGCAGATTGTTAGATTTACTTCCTAATTATTTAGAATCAGAAATGATGTTCTTTTTCTATTCACCGGTTACACTTGTTTAACATAACTGAACATGAAGATACAGAATGGTAATTCTATTTTGTACGATTTAACTAATGTTAACAGTTAGTTAGTCAGATTTTATAACTAAGAAGTTTTTTTAGTTAGGCTCAAAACAAAAACAGACCAGGTTATGTAATGTATTAAGAAGGATATAAATGGAACTAGGTAAAAATGAGTAGCGGTCAATGACTTTTATATGCAATAATTAGGGATATGTAGTATTTTTATACTATGAATTCTGGATCGAATTTTATATAGAAAAGAAGTGAAAAACATGGGGAAACTTTTTTCAAAACGAAAAACTAATGTTCAAACTAGCATATTGGCCACTATCGACCGTTCCAATAATAACGTGTGTATTGACCTTCCAAGCTCAAGTACTGTTCTTAAGCAAATAGAACTAATAGATTTGAATATTGAAGACCTTTCCATCATTCGTGCATTCCAGCCTGTTGTTCAAGAACACCTAGAAGGTATCGTTGACCAATTTTACAAAAACCTAGCTAAAGAACCATCTTTATCGTCAATTATTAACGAAAATAGCACCGTCGAACGCTTGAAGAAGACGCTTTTTACACATATCCTTGAAATGTTCAGCGGACAAATTAACGAGCAATTTATCAACAAAAGAAATACAATCGCCCATGTCCATGTAAGGATTGGGTTGCAACCAAAATGGTATATGTGCGCTTTTCAAGACCTGTTATTATCAATCTTTGAAATACTCAATCAATATACTTATAGTAAAGAGGAATTTAAAAAGGCCTCCTCTGCTGTCACTAAAATCTTAAATCTTGAACAACAATTAGTTTTAGAAGCGTACGAGTTAGAAACGGAACGAATTCGACAAATTGCTGAGGACCAACAGAATGTCTTAAAAAGAGAAGTCAAGAAAAACGCAGAGGAATTAGCGGCTGTGAGTGAGGAAACAAGCTCTTCGTTACAAAATGTAACGCAAAAAACAGAAGAAATTACAAAACTAACCGCATCAAGCTCAAATATCGCAATTCAAACGGAAGCTAAATCAAAAGATGGAAAAAATCGTTTAATAAACCTTGAACAAATCATGTTGAATACACAATCAACGATGCATAAAATTTCAAGTGAAATGGAGCAATTAGTTGAGACTTCTAAGAAAATTGAGCAAATTTCTCAAATTGTAACTTCGATTGCTGACCAAACGAATTTACTTGCGCTAAATGCTTCGATTGAGGCTGCTCGTGCTGGCGAACAAGGGAAAGGCTTTGCTGTAGTGGCTGGTGAAGTTCGTAAGCTGGCTGAAAATACGAAAGCAACCGTTTCTGAAGTGTCCAATTTAGTTAACGAGATCAATCGCTCCACAGCGACTATGTCTGAGTCAATCACGCAAAACAATCTTTCCATTGAAAATGGCACAAATGAATCGAGCCAGACCAATCAATTTTTTGATGAGATTCTCCATTCAATGGAAACGATGAAAAAACAAAACATGATGATCGCCACGGAGATGAAGAGCCTAACAGAAATTTTCTCAGAGATTAATCATGCAGCGGAACATGTCGCCGCTTCTTCTGATAACTTAACAAACATAACGACATCATTATAAATCGTTGGAAAAGATGCTCAAAACTGTCTTTTAGTTCTGAGCATCTTTCCTTTCCCCTTTATTTTTGACATTGATCACAATAAAAAGTTTTTCTTGAGGAAATTTTGTCTTTAATAATCCCCTTCCCACAACGTTTACACGGTTCTCCCTCTAGGTCATATACATAACAATGCTTATTATATCCACCAGTCAGTTGATCTCCATTGTATACAGGAATGTCCATGTAACCACCTAGTTGAATTCCTCGTTTTAATACAGTTTGAATGCTATTGTAAAGTCTTATTTTATCCTCTTTAGTTAATTCATTCGTCTGCTTCATTGGCAGTAATTGTGCATGATAGCAAATTTCATCTGAATAAAGGTTCCCAATCCCAGCTATAAATTTTTGATTTACTAAGGATGTTTTTAGCGCTCCCCTTTTCTTATCCATTCGTTCAAGAAATGTTTCTACTGTAAGAGAAGGCGCTAAAGGCTCCGGCCCTAAATCACTTAACGTCTCTTCTAATTGTTCTGCAGTAAGTAAATGCAAATAGCCGAGTCGAAGTCCGATGAAATGTAACTTTTTCTTCCCAAAAGTAATGGTGACTTGTTTTGTCCGGCTTATATCCTCTCCATTTTCAAAAATGTACATGAGTCCACCAAGCATGAGATGGAGCAACAAACTTTTTCCTGTATCAAGTTTGAAAATAAGAAACTTAGCACGACGCTCAATTGCTACAACCGTTCGGGTCTGTACTTCTTGGATAAACGATTCAACAGGTAGATTCACTGTCTTTTCTCTCGTCACTTCAACATCGGTAACTCTTTGACCAGCCAACTTTTCACTAAGAAGACGTCTATACGTTTCCATCTCAGGTAATTCCGGCATATGAAGCCTCCTTTTCTTCTCATTGTTTGTCTTAAATTTTCAATCATGAATAACTAATAAAAGAGAGTGGCAACCCAATAAAAATACGGGATTCCAAACACTAAATTAAACGGCAACGTTAAACCGAGAGCTGATCCTAGGTAAATACCTGAGTTCGCTTCTGGAATCGCTTGAGCAACTGCTGCCGGTGCTGCGATATAGGAGGCGCTCCCTGTTAACACCGCAAAAATAAAAGCTCCCCCCATCGAAAGTCCAATCAACTGTCCTGTTACGATTCCAATTGTCCCTCCAATGACTGGCAGGATAAACGCAAACAAAAAAGAAGCAATGTTTATATTGTTCATTTGTTTGATACTTTGTGTCGCAATCATCCCCATATGCAACAAGAAAATACATAACACCCCATAGAACAAATCGCCGAAGAGAGGTTTAATTAAAAGAAGTCCATCTTCATGAGCTACAAAACCAATAAAAATGCCACCTAATAGCAAGAATATACTTTTTCCAAAGAACGCTTCTTTCACAACATGTTTCATGCTTGCATTTGGATTGATCTCCTCTTGCCCTTTCTTTTGCAAATAGAGCTTGTACATAATAATGGCCACGATAATTGCGGGGCCTTCCATAATGACTAAAATAGCAGACATGTAAGCTTCATAATAGATTCCTACCTTATCAAGAAAAGCTAATCCGGCTATAAACGTAACGGCACTAACCGAACCATAATGAGCGGCAACAGCCCATGAATCGATCACCGAAAAGGAAAAAAGCTTTTGGATAAGAAAATAGGTCATATACAACATAAAAATACTTAATATAACAGCAGCAATAATGGAAGGAACCATCTCCCATAAGGAAACATTCCTAAGCTCTACCCCTCCCTTTATTCCAATCGTAAACAAAATAATCATCGTATACCCTGTATAAAATGCTGTTGGCACTTTCAAATCAGAGTTTACAACAACCGCAAAAATCCCAATAAGGAAGAACAATATCATCGGTGATAACAAATTAGCGTAGGCAATTTCAAGCATTTGATTCATGACAACACCTCAATATGTAATTTAAATAAACGTTTGTTTAATACAGTTGAACAAACGTTTATTTAAACATCTTTCCGCTTTTCATCTAACATCCGCGGTTCAGAAGGACGATTTTTCAACAGAACGAGAGGACCCCTAATCATGAGATCTAACCACTCTTCAAACTTATATGGGGCAAATGGTGACGTATAATAGCTGCCAAAACTTCTTAACCCGACCAAATGAATATTAATTAAAATATAAACGATAACAATCCCAAATAAGCCAAACATAGCCGCAGCAACCATTACGCCAAACCGCAATAATCGAAAGGTTATACTGACGTTGTAAGCCGGAATAGCAAAGGAAGCAATCGCTGTAATGGCTACGATAATGACCATAACTGGACTGACTATCCCCGCTCTTACAGCTGCATCTCCAATCACAAGCCCGCCAACGATGCCAATGGTCTGGCCAATGGCCCTAGGCAAACGGATTCCAGCTTCCCTTAACAGCTCAAACGTTAATTCCATCAAAAATGCTTCAACAAACCCAGGAAACGGAACCCCTTCACGAGTTCCAGCAATCGATAAGGCAAAAACGGTAGGAATCATCCCTTGGTGATAGGAAACCATCGCGATATACAACCCTGGCAAAAATACAGCCATAAATGCAGCGAAATAACGAAGCAAACGAATAAAACTACTAATTTGCCAGCGATCGTAATTGTCTTCAGTTGATTTTAATAAATCGCTAAACGTTATAGGTGCCATTAGAATAAAAGGAGTACCATCCACTACAATAATCACTTTTCCATTGGTTAGAGCATGAATCGTTTTATCTGGCCTTTCGGTTCGCAATACTTGTGGAAAAGGAGATAGGACGTTTTCTTCGATATATTGCTCTATTACCCCTGTCTCTGATAGCAGATCAAGGTCAATACAAGAAAGCCGGTAACGAACTTCCTCCACTAGATCTTGATTCGTAATTCCCTTTAAATAGACAATGGCAAAGTCCGTTTTCGACCTTCTTCCAAGCTGGCCAAATTGAACCGTTAAATTTGGGTCACGTAACCGCCTACGGATTAACATTACATTTGTATGAAGAACTTCATTAAATCCATCTCGCGGTCCACGAACAATGACCTCACTTTCAGGCTCTTCTATTCCTCGTTGATTAAACTGCCTCGTTTCAAACAAAAGCAATTTATCAACCCCATCGATGACAAGAAGTGTTTCTCCTGAAAGAAGAGCAAGAATCGCTTCATCAATCGTTGGAACTTCCTTTGCTTCAATAAAAGTGATCACTTCCGTTAACAAGTAATCAACGAATTGTTTCGTTGTGCGCTCTTCATCGATTTTTGCAAAATAGATTAATGGCCGGATAATTCGATCTTCAATGCCAGAATCAAAGACTAGACCATCAACAAAGAACAAGCTCGCTTTTACCTTTGATCCAATTTTAAAGTCCCTTTGGATAATATCATCACTTTCGCCAACAACATTATGAATGGAGTCAACCATTGACCCAAGATCCTTGGAAAGTCTGATTGGAAATTCATCATCTTTACGTACCTTCTGTTCATTTAGTTTTCGTAAAAGCCTTCTATACATATACTCACCTCAATTCTTCTGTAACTCTTCTTGTGTCATATGGTGACGTATTTTCACTTTTACATCTATCTCAATCTCTGCATCACGGAAAACTCCATCCTCACCGTCCCAATTTTCTTTTACTTTTTCCCAATAAGAAAAGTTATGGATTCTAACCTCATCATGAAATCCGAAAATATCTGTAAAAAATTCCGTTTGCATTTTTTCAATTATTTTCTCTGCCTGACGTTTAATTTCTTCCTCAACAGCTTTCTCTAGTTTTACTAACGTATCAGCAGAGTTCAACTCTAACTCCGTAATCCAATCTTCCCCAAAGAACCCTTCAGCTTTAATCGTAATTCGAAAGACATCTTTTCCATTTTCATGTTGATAATCTATTTCTGCATCCGAAAAGTCGTTTTCATAAGCAAATGGAATTTCATTCGGTCCATAAAATGCCTCTAGAACTTCATTCTCTACATTTCCAATGAGCCAGTTATACCCTTGAATATCATATACGCCAAGCCAACCTAGCATTAAATTATCTGGTCCCCTAAAAACAGCTGCACCAGCCATTTTGAATTCATTTTTTGTCTTTATAATCCTCGGAATAATATAGCTATTTTGATCAATTACATTATTGATTAACTCGCCTACTTCCATTGGTTTGGGAATACTGTGGCTTCTTGATTCATTCTCACTAATCATGTCAATTGATAAGGCAGGCATCATCTCTAAAGGCATTTTTCTCTCAAGAATTTCATACCCATTGCCTTCAGATATTAAGACGATCTTATCTCTCCTCATTTCATGATCACGAGCAAAAAAGTCGACTAGTTCCTTTATAATCCCTTTGCGAGCTAATTTTTCATTTATAATAAGTACCTTTAAATGTTCCGTGTTCATCGTTCTACTTCTTCTTGTTGTAAAGTTTCGGTTTGCTTTAATAATGGTCATCGCAACAGAACGAATGTTAAAAAATGGTCCTTCTGCTTGCCCCCCAGCCTCTTCTCCCCCTGCTTCTATTTGTCCAGGGATGACAACCTGATAGTTCAGTTGAATCATTTCTTTAGGCAATGGCCTACCCGTTTCTTGCAAATACGTTTCTTTAATTTCTTCATCATCGTCTACTGGGTCTAATGCAACAGCAAGAGCAAAGCCAATTTCCTCAATCTCATTTAAATCCCAACACCCTGTTAAAAGGAATACACACATTAACATCAAAAACACTCGTTTGAATTTCAATATCATTTAGCTATCTCCTTGCCACGCTGTTGGCTCTTTTTCCCCACCTTCTGTAACCACACTTTCAAATACCCAATCATAAGTGAAAGAACAATAAGTGAGGCCCCTGCATAACTGACCCAATCGCCCATGGTAAAAACCTCTTGATTTGAGTTTGGTATAAACGCCGTGATATAGGTTAAAAACATAACGGCAGCCAATACCCATGTTTCTTTCTTTACATTAAAAAGCTCTTTTTTAATGATTTGAACAGCCAAAATTTGAATAATTGTCATCGTATTAAATATCGCCATAATCCAAATGACTATCATGATAGGCTCAAACCGCTCAATTAATCCCTCCACAATTTCAACTTCTTTTGCTAACGCAACGGTAGGAAACACCGTATTCATTGCCCCAGTTACAGACAAAGTCATATAAGAGACTAAAACAATCATCACATACAAAAGGGTGACAAAAAAAATGCCGATGTTTAATGGCAATGCACGTAAATTACTTGTTTTCGTATAAGCAAGCCAAAAAAAGAGCAATTCAATCCCTAAATACGAAAACATCGTTGGCTCTAGGGAAGGAACTAATGACATCACACCTTTTGGCAGTACCGGGCGAATTTCAGTGAATGACATATTCTCTAAATTGAAAATCATCAAGATAAAATAGACAAAGAGGATAAATGGAACAAACATTAGATTCAAGTGGACAATACCTTGTACTCCTTTTGTCACTGCGTATGTTGTCGTTAACAAAATAATAGCGATGGTGATTTCTGGAGGGGTTCGATCAAGTAAGTACATCCTGACAATAATCGTAAGCACTCGTGCTTCATAAGCTAAATAAGGAATGAAATAAAGAACAAACATTAACCCTAAAAGCTTGGCGACTACTTTGCCTACCCTCTTGTCCCCGATAAATTCGAGGAGATTCTGGCCTGGAAATTGTTTTTGAAGGTTGACAATTAAATACACAAGCCCCATCACCAGAAAGCCGCTCACAAGAACGGAAATCCACCCATCACCGGTATCTAAGGTTTCCGCTAATGTGCGAGGTAGAGTTAACACGCCAATTGCTAATAACATGGCAATAAGCGTAACCGACATCTCTACTGGAGAAATTCGATAATAGTCTTGATTGTTCACTCTTTTCACCCCTCTCTTCTATTTTTGATTTTCATTCCTCTGCTTTTGCAAAATTTGCCGCCTTTGTTGCTGGTTTTCTTCTTTCATCCAAGGAAGTTTTAATAGTTCGTTTATCTTTGAAATGATATAGTGAAAAACGACAATAAACAAAGACGTTCCTACAGCTGTCCAAAATACGCCTCTTTGTGGCAAAAAACCGAAAAATCGATCTAATATTTCTTCCATATCATCACCCATATTTTAGTGAACTTGGTTTTTTTAGCTTTTGCGTTCTTTTTTAAAATTATGTTTCATTTTTATAGAAACAAAAAAGAGAAGAAGAACCTCACTTTTCGGTTCCTGCTTCTCTTTCAATCTATTGCAATATGCTGTCTTCAATTTGCTTAAGTTGGTAAAAATATCCTTTGGACCTCATCAGCTTAGAGTAGCTTCCGACTTCAACGAGCCTTCCTTGATCTATCACAATGATTTGGTCCATCTTCTCTAATCCAACAAATCGATGGCTAACGAGTATCACTGTATCCTCTTTTGCTTGATTAAAAAATAGGTCGTACAAGCATTGTTCTGTTGAAGAGTCTAAGGAAGAGGTCGGTTCGTCAAGAAGCCATAATTGACCCTTCTTTGCTAAAGCACGAGCCATGGCCAATCGCTGTTTTTCACCACCAGAAAGGTTTTGACCTTTCTCTAGAACTAGATCATTTAGTTTCAAATAAGGTAATTGCACATCTATTAATAATTGTTGCAGTTGATCTTCCGTCAAATTCGGATCCGACAATAATAAATTGTCTTTAACTGTACCATAGAAAAAATGATTTTCCTGCAAAATGACCTTAGCTTTCTCCCAGAGCATCTCTTGATCGAGTTGCTTTAGTGGAGTCGTACCAAAGAAAATCTCTCCCTTTGCCTCATATTGCTTAAGAATCAGCTTCAATAAGGTTGATTTTCCCGAACCACTTGGCCCTACAATCGCTGTTTTTGAACCTGCAGGAAAACTTACAGATATGTCTGATAACGTGTTACGACTGTCTCCAACAAATGCAAAGCTTATATCTTTTAGGTGAACAGAAGGGGCTTTACCTTCGTTTAGGTTTAGGTCTTGATCTTGCTTAACCAATCGTGCTTGAGTTAGTTGTTTATTATCAGCTACTGAATACAACCTGCTAGCCGCCCTTTCACTTTCTTCATAATGAATCGGAAATAGCGCCATAGGGACCAACTGTTCAAAAACAATGAAGCTAATCATCACTAGCATAGCTAGAAAAAGTCCATTCAACTCTCCACTTGCTACTAAAAATGCTCCAACAGCAAGAACGAGCCAAGAGACAAGCAACGAAACCGCCATATTAATCGATTGATAAGATATTGACTGAATCCCCGCTTGTTCTTGCTCTTTAATATAACGGTTTGAAGACGAAACAAGATCCTGCTCTTTCTCTTTTCGTTTTTGATGGATCGTTAACTCCCTGAAGCCATAAAACCATTCTGCTACATCAATAGATAATCGTGACCGTTCCTCCAGAATTTGGCTACTTGCTTTTTTTTGTCTTTTTGAAAACCAAGCTGGAATAATGACTGCCGTTAACAGAAGGCCAACAAGTAAACAAAGAACAATGGCCATTGAATAAAAAGAGACGAAGATCATCGTACTTAAGAACACTAATGCCATTACAATTGGTGGATATAAAACCCTCAAGAAAAAATTTTGAAGACTTTCAACATCTCCTACTATACGAGAAAGCAGATCCCCACTACGATGCTTCTGAAACAGAGCAGGGCCTATCTGCTCTATTTTTTCATAAAAATATACACGCAAATTACTTAACATCGTAAATGTTGCTCTGTGCGAATAATAACGTTCAGCGTAGCGACTGAGAGCACGAATGAAACTTCCAATTTTCACAACTGCAACCATTGCGATAAGGACATATAACGGGGGCTCAAGAGCCGCTTGGGAGATTAAGTATCCGTTCGCTGCAAATAACCCCACCGCTGTAATCCCTGCTAAAAAGCCAAAGAATATCGATCGTACGACGTCTTTTTTGTCCTGGATCATCTGTTTAACGATATGGGTAAGCTCACTCATTGCCGCTCCTCCTTGCCTTGTAGATTAAACAAGGTGCGATAATACTCTGATGTTGCCAATAGTTCATTATGTGTTCCTTCCCCTACCAGCTTTCCTTGATCAAGCAACAAAATATGATCTGCGCCCTTAATCGTCTGTACACGGTGTGCAACCGTAATAACGAGCGACGTCTTTGTCAACTTCTGAATGGATTCATGAAGGTATTGCTCTGTCTTTAAGTCTAATCCGGTCGTCGGTTCATCGAACAGAACAACCGAGGGTTTCTTCAAAAAGGCACGAGCAAGTGCAACTCTTTGCTTCTCGCCTCCCGAAAGTCCTCTACCCCCTTCACCTATGGTCGTATTGTCTCCGTTAGGCAAGGTGGCGATTAACTCTGTCAGTCCAGCTTGATTTGATGCTTTTTCGATTTCCTCTTTTGTTGCTGAAACACCAAGAGAAATGTTTTCTGCAATCGTTCCTGTAAATAAATAAGGATGTTGTGTAATATAACCAATTTGTGAGAACCAATCTTGCTCTTTGTATTCGTAGAGTTTAGACTCATTGACCATCACATCACCGCTTGTCGGCTGAAGTAGACCAGCTATGACGTTTAATAATGTGGTCTTTCCTGATCCACTCTTACCAACAATCGCCACTTGACCGATTGCAGGAAGGTCACTTTGTATGCCTAAAAGCCGAAAATCACTTGATTCATAGAAATATTCTAGATTGTTCAGCTTGACCGCAACGGGCTTTACTAATGTACGAGTCCCCCACTGTTGTCCCTTCACTTCCTGTTTTAGTTCCTTTTCAATCTTTTCTGCAGCACCTGAACTGCTGCGCCCAGAATGAAAAGCACTACCTAGCTCTTTCAATGAATTAAAAAACTCAGGTACTAATAACAAAATAAAAAAAGCTGTAAAAAAGGTGATTTCATTAAAAACAACGAGACGTAAGCCCAGCTCTAGTGCAACAAGCCCGATGCTTAACATCGAAATAAACTCAAGCATTAACGACGATGTGAAGGCCACCTTTAAAATTCCCATTGTCGTATCACGAAAGTTCTCACTACTTTTTTGGATCGTGTCTTTGAAGTGCTTAGATCGCCCATATAATTTTAGGCTTTCAAGACCTTGAATCGTATCAAGGAACCGTCCAGAAAAAGCTTTTAAACTATCTAATTTTTCTTCTGACTTTCGCTGTGTCATGTTACCGACAATAGCCATAAACATCGGAATAAATGGAGCTGTCAGCAAAATAATTAAGCCTGAATATACATGTTGACTAAAAACGACTAGTAAGATCATAAGTGGGACAACCGTTGTGATGATCCTCTGCGGCACATATTTACTAAAGAAACTATCTAATTCATCAACCGCATCCAACATCACACTCATCTTTGAGCCAACCTGTCCTTTCGCAGATGCCAAAAGAGAGTGATTTCCATATGCATCTAATAATCGCTCTCTATATTTCGCTTTCACCCTTGCGGCCATTTTCACACCAAGCTTGCCACTTAAATAGGATAAAGATGCCCTAAGAATTAGGACACCTAATAGCACAAATAACAGCGGTACAATTTGATCAAACGTTTGTTTATTTAAAAATAAATCATCAACGATCGTAACGATTAAATACGCTTGTGAGATCACAACGATGCCAAGAACCATGGCAATCACATATAAAGCGTAATACCGGCCTCTTTCAAGAGATGCTAGCTTCTGAAGTGACTTCATCGGTTATTCCTCATACTTCGTGCTTTTCGTTGCTACGAAAAAGGAAATAACCATGGCCAGCACGACAATAAGCAGCGGTGCATAGAACAACAAAAAGTTGTGCATTTTTACTTCCTCCTTATTTGCCACTTTGAATATATGGCTTATTCATAATAAACAATTTAAACACTAGATAGAGAGACGGAATTAATAGCATCAAACCTAAAATAAATACGGTAATGAGCGCATAGGCCATCGTTTCATTCGTAAAGCTATCATAGATCGTTAAGTGTGGATATAGTAAATACGGATACCTTGATACGCCATAAGCATAAAAAGCTAATGCAAACTGAAGCACAACAAAAAGAAAGGACCAGCCATAGTTTCTCGTTTTTAACAGCCATAAGCTGAGCAAGAAACAAATAAACGATAAGGCAAACAGCCACCAAAGCGATAGAAGTCCTTCAAAGTGAGCTGGATTGTGCCATTTCATCTCAATAATAATCCCTAAAGCTGTCACAATCGTAGGGAAGCTCCAAATCCATGTATATTTCTTAAAAAGTTTCAAAGCCTTTTTATCTTGAGCAACAGACGAGTAGTAAGCTAGGAAACTAGCTGAAATAAATAAGACACTCACAAGACTCAGCACAACGATCGACCAAGCAAAAGGACTCGTAAATAAAGCCGTATAGTCTAATTCAATTCGTCCGGTTGCTGTCTCACGAATAAATCCCCCTTGTGAAACAATTAGTGCTGTTGAAAGAGATGCCGGGATCAAGACACCGGTCACTCCGTACATAAGGGTGTAACCGACATGTCCTTTTGTCCCATATGTTCCAAATGCATAATAACTTCCGCGCAGTGCAAGCAAAATGATCGATATGCTAATCGGAATTAACAGCACTGTTCCAAAGTAATAAGCCGTCTGCGGGAAAAACCCAATCATTCCAACAAAAAAGAATACTAGAAATACATTCGTAATTTCCCAAACAGGCGATAAATAGCGCTGAATTACGGTATTAACAATATGGTGCTTTCCTGTAACGATCGTCGATGCATTAAAGAATCCGGCACCGAAATCAATCGATGCTACGATGACATAGCCAAATAGGAACAACCATAATACTGATATTCCTATCACCTCAATTGTCATTTCGCAACACTCCTTTGTTCATCTGCAAGCTTTTCAAGTTCTCGCTCTACTGGATTCTTTTTAAACATTCGTGTTAACACAACAGCTGTACCAATCATGAGGATGATATACAGAATCGCAAAGGCAATAAACATCATCCAGACATATGGCGAATCTGTTGCCCCTTCTGCCGTACTCATAAATCCACGCATGATCCATGGCTGACGACCAACCTCTGTGAACCACCAACCAGCTTCAATCGCAATCATCGCTAATGGACCCGATGCCACCAGAAGGATGCGGAATAGACGCGATTTAATCACTGTCCATCCACGCCATAGAGCTAGCCAATAAAACAATGCTAAAACCGTAAGCCCAATTCCAATTGTCACCATAATATCAAAGAAATAATGGATGACATAAGGAGGATGATACTCTTGTGGAATATCATTTAACCCTGTAACAACCCCAAATGGGTTACTGTGCACAAGCATACTAAGCGCATATGGAATTCGAATCGCATATTTTACTTCATTTGTTTCGGTTAACACACCATATAAAACGAGAGGAGCTTCTCCCTCTGTTTCAAAATGCCACTCCGCTGCAGCAAGTTTTTCTGGTTGATACTCAGCTAAAAACTTCCCTGACAAATCACCAACAAGTGCCGTTGCAATCGAGAAAATAAGCGCAATTTTCATCGTTAACGCAAGAGCTTTCCGGTGATATTCATGGCGGTTTCCTTTTAACAAGTGATACGCTGCAATCGACGCCAACACAAAGGCAGTTGTCATATAGGCAGACGTTAACACATGTGCCACTTTCGTAGGCATCGCTGGGTTAAACATCGCCACTAGCGGCTGGATATTCGTTAATTGACCATCCACTAATGTAAACCCTTGTGGTGTATTCATAAACGCATTGACTGACGTAATAAATAATGCTGACATAGCTGAACCTAATACAACGGGAGCTAATAAATAAAAATGGTGCTTTGGATTTTTGAATCGATCCCAAGTATATAAATAGATTCCAAGAAAGATCGCCTCAAAGAAAAACGCAAATGTCTCCATAAATAATGGAAGAGCCACAAGCTGCCCCGCAAACTCCATAAAACGCGGCCACAATAGTGCTAACTGCAACGCAATGGCTGTCCCTGTTACAACACCGACAGCAACCGTGATGACATAGCCACGTGCCCAACGTTTTGCTAATAAAAGATAATGCTCATCCTGCTTTTTTAACCCTAGCCAGTGAGCAATTGTTATCATAATCGGAACACCGACACCGAGTGTGGCAAAAATAACATGCACAGACAATGTCAGCATCGTTAAATATCGACTAAATTCAACCGAATCCATCTTTCTCCTCCTCTTCATGTTACTAATGTGAAGATATTGTTATTGTATAAGCAAAATGTATGTGAATTACATCACAAATTGAACGATTTCGTTACAGAAGAGTGATGAATTTATGACATTTGCATTTTTTACAACACGAAACAACCTTAAGATTTTGCTCTTAAGGTTGTCGTTATTAGCTGTTTTTTATTGATCTAGTAGGAAATTACCTTCTTTTTTATTTTGCTAAAGCTTGACTTGTAATGGTTTCAGTCATGGCGGCTAATGCCTTATCCTCATCTGGACCAGATGTCGTAATTTTAATTTCGGCCCCTTCTGGTATCCCTAAAGACATAACCCCCATAATCGATTTTAAATTTACGCTTTTCCCGTTATACTCTAGTTCCACTGTTGCTTCAAAATTTCCAGCTTCTTTGACCAGAACCGTCGCTGGTCGAGCATGAATCCCCGTCTTGTCAATAATTGTAAATGTTTTGTTTGGCATCATTATTCACCTCTTATTAATGTTAGAACGTTATTTGTCTATCTTATAAGTCTTCTTATTTACTTTAGCGCTTTAAATTTGTTAACAACATTTTCTACTGTAAATCCGTACTCCTCAAATAGCTTAGTTGCTGGAGCAGATGCACCGAAATGATCAATCGTAATTTTATCGCCACGATCACCAATGTATTCTCTCCAACCAAGCGAAGCGCCTAGTTCAATTGCTAAACGTCTTGGTAGATGACTTGGTAATACACTTTCCCGATATTCAGCTGTTTGTTGTTCAAATCGATCCCAGCTTGGCATACTGACAACAGAAACAAAGATTCCCTCTTTCTCTAGTTCCTTCTGTGCAGCAATAGCTAGTGAAACTTCAGATCCAGTAGCCAACAATAATCCTTCAGCCTCTTCCTTTGCTTGAGCTACAACATACGCTCCATTCTTAACGCCTTCATATGCTTGCTTTTGATCCATACCTAATGTCGGTAAGTCTTGACGTGTAAGAACTAAGGCTGTTGGGGTGTCTATACTCTCAAGCGCTATCCTCCATGCCGCAACCGTTTCTTTTGCATCAGCTGGACGAATAACAGATAATCCTGGCATTGCTCGTAATGATGCCAGCTGTTCAATCGGCTCATGAGTAGGACCATCTTCTCCAACCGCAACACTATCATGTGTGAAGACATATGTAACTGGTAGCTGCATTAAGGCAGCAAGCCTCATGGCTGGACGTAGATAATCAGAAAAGACAAAGAATGTTGCTCCAAAAACTTTGATTCCTCCATGAAGAGCCATTCCATTTAAAGCAGCACCCATCGCAAACTCACGAACGCCAAACCAAATATTCCTTGAGGCATAACGATCTATTCCATAATTTTGTTCAGATGAAATCAGTGTTTTGTTTGATCCAGCTAAATCAGCAGAACCACCAATCAACTGAGGAATTGCGCTTGCGGCTGCATTTAATGTTTTTCCAGAAGAAGCTCTTGTTGCCAATGCTGTTCCAGCTTCGAAATCTGGCAAACTTGCTTCCCATTTTTCAGGAAGCTCTCCATTCATTGCAGCCTCAAACTTCGTTGCTAATTCTGGATAGGCTTTTTGATATTGCTCAAACATTTGGTTCCATTCCGTTTCTTTCTGCGCTCCTAAATCAGCAAGCTCTTTGAAATGACTCACGACTTCTTCTGGAACGTAAAAATCTTCTTCATAATTCCAACCATACGCCTTTTTTGTTAATTTTGTTTCCTCTAAACCAAGCGGGGCACCGTGTGAAGCCGATTTCCCAGACTTACTCGGAGCTCCAAAACCAATCGTCGTTTTAACTTCAATTAATGTAGGTCGCACTTTGTCTGACTTTGCAAGTTGAATGGCTTTGTGCAAATCATTTATATCATTTCCATCATCCACACGAATCACTTGCCAACCATACGCTTTAAAACGCTCTTCAACACTTTCAGAGAAAGAAAGGTGTAAGTCACCATCTAGAGAGATATCATTAGAATCATACAAGACTACTAAACGGCCTAATTTAAGATGGCCTGCCAATGACGCCGCCTCTGCTGACACCCCTTCCATCAGATCGCCATCTCCACATATGCTGTAAGTGAAGTGGTCAACAAGATTGAACTGCCCCTGATTATAAGTTTCTGCTAGATGACGTTCAGCCATAGCCATCCCAACTGCCATAGCAACACCTTGCCCTAATGGACCTGTGGTTGCTTCCACTCCTGGGGTATGACCAACTTCAGGATGTCCGGGTGTTCTACTCCCCCATTGACGGAAATTTTTCAAATCATTCATTGTCACATCATACCCAAATAAATGTAGAAGACTATAAAGCAACATCGAACCATGACCAGCAGATAAGACAAATCGGTCCCGGTTATACCATTTCGGGTTCCTAGGATTATGATTCATCTCCTTAGCCCATAATGTGTAAGCCATTGGAGCTGCCCCCATCGGCATGCCTGGGTGACCAGAATTGGCTTTTTCTATTGCATCAATGGAAAGAGTTCGAATTGCATTCACGGCTAATTCGCTAACACTTTGATTAACAACTGCACTCATGTCATACACTCCTTATTTTCTATAGCATTAACTAATAAATAAGCAAACAGAGGATTAAACTAATAGATTAATCCTCCTTGCTATTTGCTATCTCTCTTCGTTCCAAAAGAAATATATCAATAGAGTTCACACATACGTACATTTGAGAATAGCAACATCCATAGTTTAAGCTTAATTGGTCTCTGCTGTCTTTTTTCTTTTTCCAGAGAATAATTTATAGACGGCTACCGCGACTATAACCGTATTAATCGGAAACTGATACTGCAAATAAAGATCGCTCAAGAATCTACCATGTGGACCTAATGCATAATCTACAAAATGTTCAACCATATGATCACCCTATTTTCATATTTTTCTTATTGAAAAGTTGCGCTTGCTATAATAAAGTTTTAGTATGTTGATCGAGTAGGAAAGAAAATAACTTCTTGGCAGAGGGTCATTTCTTCTTTTTTACTCGTTTTTTTTATGTTTGTGGTACTTCGTATTCTCTATTAGTTAAAGATCGCAAATACTTTCCAAATTACCCAGTTAATCAAGTTTCCACCTTGGTCCAGGCTGGATACTAAATTTGTCCCTTCAGGCAAATTAAATTGACCATTCACAGCCATTTCTGTATGAATAACTGCAATATCTGTCGCCATATATAATGTTAAAGCAATTAAAACAGACCCTACAATAACAGAATGAACGATGTTTCCTCTTGCAGCACCCACGATAAAGGCTACAATAAATGGAATTGTTGCTAAGTCACCAAATGGTAATACATTGTTTCCTGGTAAAATAACTGCTAGTGCAACTGTAATTGGTACTAGAATTAAAGCAGTTGAAATAACTGATGGATGACCGATTGCTACTGCTGCATCTAACCCAATATAAATATCTTTTTGACCAAACTTCTTTTTCAAAAATTCACGTGCCGATTCTGAAACAGGTGTTAGACCTTCCATTAATATCTTAACCATACGAGGCATTAAAACCATTACCCCAGCCATTGCCATACCAATTTGAATCGTCTCTCCAATTGGGTAGCCTGCTAAAAGTCCTAATCCAATCCCTAGAATTAACCCCATGAAAATCGATTCACCGAACACTCCAAATCTTCTTTGAATCGATTCTGGATCCGCATTCCAATTTTTAATAACCGGTGTTTTTTGCAATAGTTTAACTAACGGAATCCCAAGCGGTGCGTAAGATACGGTACTACCCGTTGCAACAGATACACCTGGTAGATCAAAATAATCTCGTAGCATAGGTGCAGTCCAGTCTGCAATTTTCAAACAAGCTATTTGGAAAAGAACTGCAGCAATCAACCCTTGAATCATGCTACCTGAGATTGTATAAACAATCGCTCCTGTAAAAGTAAAATGCCAAAAATTCCAAATATCTACATTCATCGTTTTCGTTGTATTTGTTGCAAGCATAATCACGTTAATTAATAAGCCTAAAGGAATAATAAATGCTGCAATCGGAGAAGCCCAAGACATGGATGCAGCCCCTGGCCACCCAACATCAATTACATTTAATTCAATCCCAAATCGGTCCACCATTCCATTTGCTGCAGGTCCTAGGTTACTAACTAGTAGATCTACAACAAGGAAAATCCCAACAAATGCAACCCCAATCGTTAAACCTGATCGGAAAGCCTTTCCAATTTTTTGTCCAAATGCAATACCGATTAAGAAGATAGCAACTGGCAAAATAACTGTTGGGCCTAGTGCCAAAAAGGATTGTAGAAATTCAACCATACGATCCATAAACGGATTCCCCTTTATTTCTAATTTTTTCTCGATTCCTCATTTTAAGGCTGAACTAAAAAACTCGGAACCGAGAATGTTTTTATGAAAAATAATTTTATTACTTTTGAAGTTGTTCTAGAATTTCTGCTTTTGCTTCATCTAGTCCAATTCCTGTTAAAAACGCTCTAGCATTGATTACTGGGAATGGGTATTCTTTTTGTACGATTGTTGTACTTACTAATAAGTCAGCTGTATCTACATAACCACCAACTTCAGTGATTTTAATTTGTACTAGGTTAGCGTTAATACCATTTTCTTTACACATTGATTCAATTGCATCATTAACAATTGTAGAAGTAGCAATTCCAGCTCCACAAGCGATTAAAATTTGTTTCTTTTTCATTCTTACTCACCCCCTTTCAATTGAAAGTTTAATAAGTTTACAAGTGAATCTTTTATTTTCTTTTTTGACTCTGCATGTGCCAACGAATTTAACGTTTCATCATCTTGGAAGATTTGCATCAACCTTTGGAGTAGTTCTAGCTGTGAATGACTTTCATCCATTGCTAACATGAAGACTAACTTTACAGGAGTTGTTTCACTGTCTTCTCCCATAATGACAAAATCAACCGGATCTTTTAGAATAGCCACACTAATAGCTTTTTCGTTAACATGCTCTTTGTCAGTATGAGGAATAGCCACTGAATATCCTTTTGTTGGCAACCCTGTTGCAAAGTTTTTTTCACGTTCTACAATCGCTTCAATGTAACTTTCCTTTACAATTCCTCTTTCAAACAAATTCCCTGCCATTAAGCGAATGGCCTCTTCGGCATTAGCTGCCTCTATATCTTTTAAAATCAATGTTTCATCAATTAACATATCTGATGTCCTCCTTAGTTGTACAATGATCTATTTAGTCGTTCTATAAATACTAAATTGGATTAAGAATGGGAGATAAATTTGCTAAGATAACCATTTTAGTGGGATTGATTACTGTAGATGAAACCAACAAACCCTCTTTTACTTGATTACCTAGCAGGCTTTATCGCCTTTCTATATTTTTATAGTATCATCTGAGCTACCTAAAATGTATCCGTTTTCATCCCCATTCATTGATTAGGATTTGTACAACATTGTGATGATCTAATTTACTCTTTCACCCTCATTAAAAAGCAAAAGACGGCCCAGCACTCACTGCTAGAAACCATCTTTTCTTCTATACATTTCATTACCTTTTTATTGCATCTATCCTCGTATTCCCCCTTCACTGCAACTGGTTTTTATGTTCATAATCGATCACTTTATCAATTCGATTAACATGACGCCCACCTTCAAATTCAGTAAAGAGCCATACCTTTACAATTTCACTGGCAAGCCCTGGACCAATCACTCGCTCTCCCATTGCTAACATATTGCTATTATTATGAAGTCGGGTGGCCTTAGCACTAAATACGTCATGGACAAGTGCACAGCGAATACCTGTAACTTTATTTGCTGCTATTGACATCCCAATTCCCGTACCACAAATAACGATCCCTCGATCTACTTCGCCATTTCTCACCATTTCTGCGACAGGGATTGCATAGTCAGGATAATCTACTGATTCAACACATTCACAGCCTACATCGATATATTTAATGTTATGTTCAAGAAGTGTACGCTTCACTTCTTCCTTTAAAATCCGACCACCATGATCACAGCCAATAGCTACCTTCATTCTTCTCAGCCTTTCTAAAAGACATTTCGTCATGAATATTTTCTTAACTAGAGATTGTTGTTTCATCTACCATTCTATCTTATCATGGGTATAGGTATGTTTTTTTAGCATTTCTCCCAGTTATTGTTAACCACTTTGTACGGCGTAGTGATGAGAAAAACAAAAAACACTTTACAAAATCAGTAAAGTGTTTTCATATTCATACTATTACAAATAATCAAGACTCAATGATGACTTTAATTTCATTTCCGCCCATAACAGCTTCGAATCCTGTACGCCATTCATCTAACGAAACAACTTTGGTAATCATTTTATCAACATCAATCTTATGTTCTTCTAGGAGTTTTAGTGCAATATGCCAAGAGCTAGGCTTTTGAGAACGCGTTCCAATATAGTTGATTTCTCTTTGAACAATAGACTCTTGATCTAATGGATTCATATTTTTGGCGAAGATGCCCACTTGAACAAATGTGCCCTTTTTCTTCACTAAAGGGAGACCTTGATTAAGAGCTGGAACTGCACCTGAACATTCAAATACTTTATCCACTCCATAACCTTCTGTATGTTTTAAAACGACTTCTCTTAAATCTTCTTCTAGCACGTCAACGATAACATCCACCCCTAATGACTTCGCTAATTCCAGACGTTCTCTATCTTTGGTAATCCCTGCAAGAATCACAAATGCTCCTTGAGATTTAGCCACTTGACATTGCAATAAACCAATAGGACCAGGTCCAAATACAAGAACTTTATCTCCTTGTTCAATGGTTGTTTTTTCAAGTCCTGCATGGACACAGCAAGCAAGTGGTTCAGTTAGTGCTGCTGCTTTTAGACTAATAGATTCAGCTAACACATGAACACTTTCTTCTCGAGAAATGACATATTCAGCCATGCTTCCATTTACTTGTGTACCAATCCCTTTTCGATTTGAACAAAGATTGTAGTCTTTTTCTAGACAATACTCACATTCTCCACAAGTCGTAAAAGTGGTTTCACTTGTAACACGATCCCCAACTTTTACATTCTGTACGTTCGGTCCAACATCTGTAACGATCCCTGAAAATTCATGCCCAAGTACAACGGGAGTTCTTGAATTAGCATACTCGCCCGTAAACGTATGAATATCCGTTCCACAAATCCCTGTATAGGCGACCTTGATTTTCACTAAATCACCTTTAACTTCTGGTTCAGATATGGCTTCTAAAGACATATTGTCATGACCAGGATTCACTTTCATTACTGCTTTCATTTCAATTCACTCCTTGTTTGGAATAATTAATACTTTTCCATATGTTTCGGTTCGATTAATCATTAAGTCAAAAGCCTGTTGAGTTTCTTCTAATGGAAAACGATGAGAGATTAACTCTTTCAGCTTGATTCGGCCTTTTAAAATAAAATCAATACTCTTCGTCCACTCCTCACCTGGGAACGGGGCAGAATAACAATTCCAAAACCCTTTTAGCGTTAGCTCATTCCTGAATATATTTTCAAACGCTTTTTCTGAGAGAACAACATCAGAATAAGCAATTCCCAAATAGCCGATTTTTCCTTTTTTTCGTGTGATTAATAAACATTGCTCTTGCGTGACTTTTGAGCCTGCACATTCAAACGCTATATCAACACCTTGGCCATTGGTATATTCTTTGATCTTTCCCATCAAGTCTTCATTAATGGGGTTAATCGTTCTTTCACAACCCATTTCTTTAGCTTCTGCTAGCTTTTCATCTGAGATATCGATGGCAATAATTTCTTTTACTCCAGCAATTTTTAACCATTGAATAGCCAAAATCCCGATTGTCCCTACTCCAAATACGGCAGCTACATCTCCCAACCTAGGTTGAATATTCAATACTCCATGCAGTGCAACAGCGAGTGGTTCAATCATTGCTGCTTCCTCAAAATCCATCTCACCTATTGGGAGAACATTTGATGCTTTCACATTGACGAATTCAGCAAAGCCTCCATACGATTTTGATCCTAGCATTCCATGGTTTTCACATAATGAGAACATACCACTTGTGCAATATTCACATGTATGGCAAGGGAAAAAAGGAATCGCTGCAACACGATCACCAATCTCCACATTCGTTACTTCACTTCCCTTTTCAACAATGTATCCAGCAAATTCGTGCCCCATGATTGCTGGTAATGGGTATTTCCACTTACTAACCATTTTGTGTATGTCTGAACCACAAATCCCTGCTGCCATCACTTTAATTTTCACTTCATCCTTTTGACAGTTATCAATCGCAATATCTTGGTAAACAAAGTGATTTTCAGAATGTAAAACAGCTGCTTTCATAAGACTCTCCTTATCGTTTATTCATTTTTTAAATAAGTCAGAATTTCTTGATCCAACTCTTCCATTCCAACACCTGTAATATAGGATGTAGCTATTAAACTAGGGATTTTATACGATGTTGGAAGGATCGTTGTTGAAATAATTAAAGTCGCTCCGTCTTGTAGAGTTGAAACTTCAGAAATCATACATTGAACAATTTGGGCTCTTACGTTATTCTCTTTTAATAGGTTCTCTACGCGTTCACACACGATAGTTGAAGTCGCTATACCTGCTCCACACGCAACAAGGACAGTAGGTATGTTCATTTATTTTCTCTCCTTTTATAAAATTAATTAACAGACGCAGCAATCAGGTTATAAAGCTCCCTAGCGTTAGGAGCTTCCGTCATTTCAGCTAACACCTTATTCATCTCAGCTATTTTCATAAGCTGTAATAAGGCATGTAAGTGCTGATTTTTATCGACCGCAGCGATCACAACGACAAAATGAATCTTTTGATCTTGAAACGCCAGCCCCTCTTTAATTCTCAGTAAGCTCATTCCTACTTTTTCAACACCATCATCAGGGCGCGCATGTGGAATGGCAATATTTAATCTTAGAACGATGTTGGGTGTCATTTCTGAGTATTGAATTTTCATCGCTTTAACGTAGTTCTCCGTAATGTTTCCTCTTTCTAGTAAAGGTTTGGAAGCTATAGATACTGCCTCCTCCCAGCTTTCCACAGAGTCTTTTAATAGGATCGTCTCAGGGATGATGAAGTCCGTTAAGTTATTCTCTTTCTTCTGCTTTTCCTCGCTTTTAAATTGGAAAGAGAAATAGTCTTGCAATGCTTTTTCTAAGGCTACCTTCTCTTCAATTTTTGCATGCTTCTCTATGACATTTAACAACTGATCAATTTTCACAACAGATGAATTTAAACCAAATATGGCTTGCATGACCCGTTGGCGCAATTGAGTTTTTTCAAAATCACTAATAAATTGATCAACGATAAACAAATGTTTATCCGTTTGTACAGGCACTGGTGAGAAAACGATATCAAAATCTAAATCGGTTCTTCGGTCAAACTCGCGGATAGAAAACGCTTGATAAAAGTAAAACTCAGGAAACAAATCCCGCAATGTATTTTCCATTAATCTTGAAATTGAAACCCCATTGGGACAAACAACAACCGCTTTTTTCTTAAACGATATCGTCTCCCCGCTATTGATAAGATGTCCGCCAATGAAAATGGTAATAAACATAATTTCACTTTCTGGAACTGGACTTCCTATATACTCCTCAAACGGCTTTATCGAATCCTTCACAATAAAATGAATCGCCTCAAACTCTTCACTTACCTTTTCAAGAATCGAATAGTTCGTTGTTAACGAATATTTGATTCGATAATATGCTGGCTTCATGTGTAAGACTAACCTTTCTAAAAGTGCTTCTTTTTCTTTAAAAAGGATGCATGCCTTTTTCTCAAAAAGCTCTAAACTAGCTTTCAAAGAGTTTTTTAGTTGAGGTAGTTCTGATTTGGTTAGAAATTGCGATGTTAGCACATTCGAAGTTAATAACTGTAACGTTATAAACAAACGCTCTTCTTTAGGGATACTTTCTAAGTCTTGAACCAATATTTCTGCTGCTTCAAACTCTTTTGTATCTGACAATTCATCATAATCAATGTGGTACGAGCCTTTCAGTAAGTTCCCTTTTTTTATTCTTTTTAACAGTGCCGCTATAATATAGGGAAGAATTCTAATTCTTTCATCAATAAACGTCAGGTTTAATCGTCTTTCTACTTCTTCCATTTGCATTTTTAACCTATCAATTTCATCAACTGATATTTGTGCAAACTTCTGAATATAGTTTTCACCTTTATAAATATCGAAAATTTTTCTGAGAACATCGATTAACAGCCTTCTTTTATCCCATTCACTACCTGCTACTTCATAACCGTGCATTCTAGAATAGACAATTTCTAACTTGTACTCGCTTACAATACTTTGAGAAAGCTTCATATCTCTAAGAATTGTATTTTTGCTGACTTGTAACGCACTAGAAAAATGAACTAAAGATAATTCCTCTTCGCTACTTAAAAGCATCAACAGAATAAATTCTGCCCGTTCTTTTTCTGAGGGAATATATTTAGTCATGGAAGAATCTGAATTTGTCTTTTCAGCAAATAAATCGATTAACACCGAACTTACTATGAACTTCCCACCATTTGTCCTTGAAATAACTGGGTAGTTTTTTTCTTTTAACCAATCGTTTATTTTTGTGAAGCTATAACTAATTTGTCTACGGGATAATTGAAACTTATTCTCCAACTGTTTATTGGATATATCCGGATTACCCACAACCTCTTTTAGTATTAAGTTGCTTCTCTCATCTAGATACATAAGCTATTCCCCCTTACTTGTATTTATAATAACAGCAAATAGATCGAGTTTGATTACGCTTTCATACACATTTGTTGACTGTCTATTGTTCAACATGATGTTTGTCTTCGTACGAATAAATCCCATACCTTATCCTAAATTAATCCCATACGGTTAACTACCAAGAAAAAATATGCATTTGTTCTCTTAATTGTTGCCATTTTTTGATAAGTCAAATTAAATAAAAAAACCCCTTGTATGCCAAGAGGGCACTGACAAGGGGGTTCGTATTTAAAATTCAATTTTCTCCAAATATAGCCCATTTGCATCAGCAAATCCTGCTAAACTTCGATCGTTTGACTGTAAGATCGTTTGTATTTCTTCAGGCTGTAATTCTCCTAAGCCAACATGAATTAAGCTTCCAACCATTTTTCTTACCATATTATAAAGGAAACCGTTCCCGCGAATTCGTATATTAATAAAGCCAACCTCTTCATCAATCGTAATAGCAAAAATATGACGTACGCTCGATTTTTTCTTCGATTTAGCGTTTGAAAAAGCTGTAAAATCATGTTCACCGACAAAAAAACGAGCGGCTTCTCTTACTTTTTTTACATCTAGCTTCTTCTCTACATGCAGACTATGTTTACGCATAAAAGGATTCGGATAGCTTTCATTCCAAATTTTATAAACATACGTTTTTTCTTTAGCATTGTATCTCGCATGAAAACGATCGTGAACCGAAGACACTTCTGTCACACTAATGTCCTGTGGTAAATATTTGTTTAAATAATTTTGGATGTCAAGTTCTGCCATCCTTTCACTCAGCTTAACATTGGCGACTTGAGCAAGAGCATGTACCCCAGCATCCGTTCGACTAGAACCAATAATCTCAATCGGTCTCCCTACCATTTCAGATAGTACATATTCAATCTTCCCCTGTATCGTATTTTCCGTATTTCCTAAACGCTGCCATCCTTTATATCGTCCACCATCATATTGAATTATTAATTTGTAGTTATTCATTCATTTCCCTTTCATGATTCGTACAGTAGTATTTTTTAAAGGCACAGGAAAAGAATATTTTCCTGTGCCTCGTCCTATTGTCTCCCTTTTTCTCCCATCTGTATTCACGCTTTACTTCCACGAGCCCACCTAATGTTTTCATTATGCTTTAACAGCATTAATAATACGATTAGAAACGCTGAAAAAACCGCCATTTTTTCCTCATAGCCTATATATTGATAAGGTACAATTAAGATTGCAGCGATCCCTGACCATAAAATATATTTCTTAAAAGCTAAGCCTAGTAACCAAAGCAAGCCAATAAATAGCAAAGCCATTGGCTCTGTCGCTAAAAAGATCCCCAAGCTTGTAGCAATACCTTTACCTCCGGTGAAATTTAAAAAAACAGATTTCAAGTTTCCTATAATTACGCATAAGGCTACGAGCATCGTTTGACCACCATTAAAATACTGTGCAGCAAACGCAACCATCAAGAAGGCTTTTCCAACATCACCGATTAAAACAATGAATGCCACCTTTTTACCTAAGTTCAAATACACATTGCTTGCTCCTATATTTTTTGTTCCGACTTCTTGAATATCTATACCATTGCATTTTGCTACTAATTTCCCAGTAGGAATCGATCCAATAACGTAAGCGATCACACAAACTATTAGTAGTACTATCATTTGTTACCTCTTCCCTGATAGGTAAAGCTGTCCACTCTAGAACAACCTCTCTTAGTTTTACTATTTTAGTATAAACGAATACATAAACTTTAGAAAGGGTGATAACCTGTAAGCAACACCTTTATCCACTAAGTTATGAAAATATTGTAAACATACATCAAATACCTATCATTCCATAAAAAAAAACCTTACCAACGTTTGATAAGGTCTTTCTTATTACTAATTATACATTTAATATTTTTCTCTTTAAGACCATTTCTAAATAACGACGAAACTCTTCTTTTAGTTCATCATTGTTTAACGCAAATTCAACTGTCGTTTTTATAAATCCTAATTTTTCCCCCACGTCATATCGAGTCCCTTCAAAGTCATAAGCAAATACCGATTGTATTTGATTTAATTTTTTTATTGCATCCGTCAGTTGAATTTCATTGCCTGCTCCTTTTTCATGTCTACTTAAAAACTCGAAGATTTTAGGGGTTAGTACATACCTTCCCATAATTGCTAAGTTCGATGGAGGATTTTGTTTAGGCTTTTCAACTAAATCGATAATCTCATGCATTTGTCCATTATTGTTTATTGGATCAATAATCCCATATCGGCTCGTTTCTTCATATGGAACTTTTTGAACCCCTATCACAGACGATCCTACTTGTTCAAATTGTTCAATTAATTGCTGTAAACATGGTTTTTTTGCTTGAACGATATCATCACCAAGCAAGACGGCAAAAGGCTCATTTCCTATAAAGTTGCGAGCACACCATACTGCATGCCCAAGACCCATCGGTTGTTTTTGACGTATATAATGTATGTCAACAATATTTGTACTATATTGAACCTTTTCTAATAGTTCAAATTTTTGTTTTTGAATCAATGTGTTCTCAAGAGAAACGTTATGATCAAAGTGGTCTTCAATCGCTCTTTTCCCTTGACCAGTAACAATAATAATATCCTCGATCCCCGATTCGATCGCTTCTTCCACAATATATTGAATCGTTGGTTTATCAATGATAGGCAGCATCTCTTTAGGCATAGCCTTTGTAGCTGGTAGAAACCTTGTACCTAAACCTGCAGCAGGAATAATTGCTTTTCTCACTTTTTTCATCATAATCCTCCTCAAATTTATTGAACTATACAATGATTGCTAATCATTTGTTCTTAATTAAGAACTTATTTAAATTCATTATATAGAACAAACCATTACATATCAACTTCTTTTTTTATCATTTGACCTTAATATAAATACCCCATCTTCAACCTCCACGATTCACTTATATCATTAAGAATCACATTATATTCATTGACATTTATACAAACAAAGCATTTTATTACCTAAACACATATTTTTTCTTTATAAAGAACATTTACAAAAAAAACTATTTACAAATTTCCACTTACTTATTATTATCAATTTATACCGTTCCTTATATAGAACAGATAATGATGTTTTATTCGTTCATTTCTTCAAAATACAAAAGGGCAGGAAAAAGTTCATTTTGACCAGGAGGGAAAATCGTTGGAAAAGTTACTTGAAGCTGAAAGTCCGCAAAAGCAAACGCATGAGCATCACAATCGATTACTTACGACTAACATCTTTGATATTCCAGGGGTAAAGAATTCTTATATGCATCCGCGAATTGTTGCTTTTATCCCAGCACATAATGAGGAGAAGTCTATATTTGATTGTCTTGCAGGAATAGGAGATCAGGTACTTCCAAAAGGGGTAGAGCTTGATGTCATTGTCATCGCTGATAATTGTAGTGACCGTACCGAGGAAGTAGCCATTGAAGCTGGTAAAGAATTTAATTTAAACTTGGTTGTCCTAAAAACAAAAAACAATAAGCAGCGAAAAGTAGGAGCATTGAATCAAGCTTGGAAAAACATCTATGGAGATAACCTTGACATTTATTTTCGGGAATTAACACCCTTTCAAGAACTCTATAAGCAATCCATTAAGGCTATCCTTGGAATGGATGCAGACTCAAGACTCGCACCGAACGCCTTAACTCAATTATGGGATGGGCTCATGAGTTCAAGGAACATTGGCGGAGTTATGGCCAAATATACAATGAGAATGCCCAAAAAGAAAAGCTTAATCTCCAAAAATGATATCAATTATGAAGAGAAGCTTGCTAGCGGAGACTACGGTGGACCACTAGCAAGGTGGTGGACTCACCAACAGAAGCAAGATATGGCAAGTTGGCTGTTAGACCTTCAATATAACGGAGGAAGCACTTATGTTCTAGGAGGTCAAGCGACATTATTTCGTCCCGAAGCCCTTCAAGATATTGTAGATGATAATAAGCTAGATGGCCCTTGGCAAGATGAGAGTGACGTAGAAGACATGCTCCTCACTTGGCAGCTGCAAAAGTCAAAATGGAAAACGCTAATTAGTCCGAAAGCCAGATGTTTTGTAGATTCCATGAAATCGTACCACACCTTTCGACAACAACGTAATAAATGGCAGTCAGGAACGGTTAATCTCCTAACAAGTAGTGACATCGGTGTGAAGACTAGACATAAAGGGAAGCTTTGGCGCTCCCAAGCAAAATCTTTTATGGATTTAACAGTTCGACTCTTATTTGTTATGTTACTAACGGTTTCCCTAGCGACAGATCAATTTTTCTGGTCTTGGATTTGGATTATCCCTATCGGCTTAGCATCCATACTAAACACCATTCTCGCGCTTAAAACACCTATGCACAGACCAATAGATGTTGTATTTGCCGCCTTGTTGATTAGTCCGGAAATCTATTTATGGGCTAATTTAATTACTTTCCTTCAAGTTTGGATCGATCGGCTGTCTTCTAGTAAAAAAGACGGATGGGCCAATCAATACAATGCTGAAAATGGCAAAACCAGCAGTAAACTGATCCATGGCATCATTACGATGATGCTATTCATCACTCTTATCGTATTCTTGTGCATACATTATCGAGAATTTTTAACAAGCGAGCCTGTTCAATTAGCTCTTCACCCTTACTTGATGACTGGTTGGATTACCTTAACATACTTAACCATTTTTGCTTCTATTCTAATGGTTTACCAAATTTGGACATTACGCGCAAAACACACCGCTTAAGATTATTTACCTCCTTGAGAGTTATCGCAGCTTGGCGATAACTCTTTTTCTTTTTCCTGCCCTGATCATTAAAAGAAATATAAGTATGCTTTTTATCGATCTTTTTTCATAAACCTCTTTACACGAATCGATACATACGATACAACCGTTTGTTCAAACAATGACTTGTGATACAATATTGTCTATTACAACTGTATTATGGAAAAAATATAATACACCATATATAGATGAAAGGGTGAAAAATATGGAGCATAGTTCTTCTAACTTTATTAGAAATATTATAAAAGAAGACTTAGAATCAGGTAAGCGAAATCATGTAATTACTCGATTCCCACCAGAACCTAATGGATACTTACATATCGGTCATGCCAAATCGATTGTTATTAACTTTGATTTAGCAGACGAGTTTAAAGGAAAAACAAACTTACGCTTTGATGATACCAACCCATTGAAGGAAGACTCTGAGTATGTTCATGCAATCAAAGAGGATGTCCATTGGCTTGGTTATGAATGGGATGGGCTATTCTTTGCTTCGGATTACTTTCAAGAAATGTACGAAAGAGCAGTCCTACTTATAAAGAAGGGAAAAGCCTATGTCGACGATTTATCGCCTGATGAAATCCGTGAATACCGTGGTACGTTAACAGAGCCAGGTAAGGATAGCCCTTACCGCGATCGTTCGATTGAGGAAAACTTAGACTTATTCGAACGTATGCGCAAAGGCGAGTTTGAAAACGGTAAAAAAGTATTGCGAGCAAAAATCGATATGAGTTCTCCTAATATTAACCTACGCGATCCTGTTATTTACCGAATTTCTCACGCAGAACATCATAACACAGGAGACCAATGGTGTATTTATCCAATGTACGCATTTGCCCATCCATTAGAGGATGCCATTGAAGATGTCACACATTCCATTTGTACAACGGAATTTGAAGATCAACGTCCCCTTTATAACTGGATCGTAGAAGAATGTGAAATGGAGAGCACACCACAACAAATTGAATTCGGTCGTTTGAACATTACCAATGCTGTCATGAGTAAACGTAAATTAAAACAATTAGTCGATGGAGGGTTGGTTGATGGGTGGGATGATCCACGCATGCCAACGATTTCAGGTTTACGAAGAAGAGGATACACACCAGATGCCATCCGTACGTTCGTACGTGAAACAGGTGTATCTAAAGGGTCTGGTCATGTAGACTCTCAAATGTTGGACTACTTTGTACGAGAAGACTTAAAAATGAAAGCACCTCGTACGATGGGGATCCTTCGTCCATTAAAAGTCGTGATTACAAACTACCCAGAGGGCCAAGTAGAAATGCTTGATGCCGAAATCAATCCTGAGAATCCAGAAATGGGTACAAGACAAATTCCTTTCTCAAGAGAGATTTATATTGAACAAGAAGATTTCATGGAAAATCCACCAAAGAAGTATTTCCGTCTCTTCCCTGGGAACGAGGTTCGCTTAAAACATGCTTATTTCATTAAGTGTGAAGATGTCATTAAAGATGAAGACGGCAATGTTGTCGAAATCCATTGTACGTATGACCCTGAGACGAAGAGCGGAACAGGATTCACTGGTCGTAAAGTAAAAGGAACCCTACACTGGGTGGAAGCAACACAAGCGGTTCCAGCTGAATTCCGATTATATGAACCACTTCTTACCACTGACAACCCAGAAGAGTTAGAAGAGGAAACAGTTAAAACATTTTTAGATCAAGTAAACCCTAACTCTCTCCAAGCATTAAAGGGTTATGTAGAACCAAATATGAAAGATGTATCTGCACAAGATAAATTTCAATTCTTTAGACACGGTTACTTTAATGTCGATCCAAAAGACACGACACGAGAAAACCTTGTGTTTAACTTAATTGTTTCATTAAAGAGTTCGTTTAAACTATAAGGAAATAATGAAAGGACCTGTAATATTTTTTACAGGTCCCTATATTAATTCCGAAGCATATTTATTTAACTCTTTGCTCATTCTCTGAATTTCATCAATAAAGGAGGCAATTTCTTGAGTTGATGAGGATTGCTCTGCCCCAACAGCAACAACTCTTTCAATAGAGAGAGTGATTTCATCTATTGAACTTTGAATATTTGCAAGCGTATTCCGAATTCTTTCAGTAGAAGAAACCGTATCATGTGAAAGTTTTCTGATTTCTTCAGCAACAACTTTAAAGCCTCTTCCCACGTCCCCTGCACGGGCAGCTTCTATAGAAGCATTTAACCCTAATATATTTGTTTGATCGGCAATCTTCTTAATAAATGTCAGTACTTCATCTGTATGCTTAACCGATTCTTTTGCCTTTTGAGATTGAACAGCAAGAGTATCAGTAGCCCTCTCAAGTTCTTCCGCACCATCTGCAATCGTTGTAACCCCTTCATTTGCCTGAGTTAGGGCAGAAACCATTGTCTCCGATATACCTAATAATAGCTTCTCATTTTGTTCCTGTAGTTGTATTGCAATTGCACCAACAACTTCATCCCCTTCTAATATAGGTGTTGCCAACCCGGTAAATGGAAATCCAAAAAATTCAGGATCCACCTCAGTTCTTATTGACTTATTATACTTGATGCAATCCGCCAGGGGTTCCTTCGGGTTTATTCCATCGCCAGCTTTTACCCCTAAATCAATTTTACGTCCTGGATAATAAGCAATCCACTCTTTCCGGTTTGTGAGGCCTATTGCGATATCTGGTAGCATGGACTGTATGAATGGAATAACCTCAGTAAATGAAGTTAGTTTATCAACTTTACTCATAGTTATTTCTTCTTTTTGTATATTGAGATCCATAGTGGTCTCCTTTCTTCTAGTTTAGTTTGTATAATTCAAGTATATATTTTGTACAATATTTTAACAACAATAAGGAATCGGAATCTTAGGGGAATCATAGGGGCAGGTTCCTTGTCCTATTTTTTACCCTTCTTTACTCTAAAACTAATAATTGGTGATGCTAATACATACAAAAAGTAATGTTTTTCTGCTTATCTGTATCCTGAAATCTCGTGACCAATAGAGTTCTTTTTTTAATATACAATAAAAAACTACCTGTCTAAATCAATATATTAGACAGGTAGTCATACTTCCCTTATTTAAGCTCTTACTTTGCCAAGCGGATCACATTCCATGAAAGCTTCGGTAGGTTGGCTTCTAATTTTCCCCCATCCACTTTCGCATCTCCATTATTATGTGGAACAACATTTGTGCGATTATACTGATTTGTTGCCTTAACCTCATCATTCTCAAGAATAAGATGTTCAACCACTTGATAGCCCTCAAAACTTCTAACATCAGCATCCAGTGATAATACATCCGTTTGGTGTTTATTCACTGCAAAAATGGTGACTGTTTCACTTTCTTCATTATAAACAGATACTGTATCTAAATAAGGAACATCGGTAAAGTCTTTACTATCATACTTAGGAGAAGATACCAAGGCATGTAAGGCAACCCCTCTACCATATACAGAGGCGTGCATGTATGGATAGAAGATCGTTTGTTTCCAAGCCTCGCCACCATTTTCTGTCATAATCGGAGCGATGACATTCACAAGCTGAGCCAAACACGCAATCTTCACACGGTCTGCACGTTTGAGTAAGGAGATTAGCATACTACCAACTAGAAGCGCATCTTCAAACGTATAAATATCTTCAAGTTGAGGAGGAGCAACCGTCCATGGCTCAAGTTTCTTATCCGCTTCATTTGAATGAAACCAAACATTCCACTCATCAAATGATAGATTAATGGTTTTCTTACTGCGCTTTTTCGCTTTAATATAATCGGCAATTGAAATCACCGAATAAATAAATTGATCCATATCAAGAGATTGAGCTAAATAGTTTGCTAAATCTTCATCACGGTTGCCATAGTACGTGTGCAATGAGATAAATTCAACGTGATCATACGTATGTTCAAGAACAGTCGCCTCCCATTCAGCAAATGTTGGCATAAGTCGATTCGAGCTACCGCAAGCGACTAATTCGATGGAAGGGTCAACCCACTTCATAGCTTTTGCCGTTTCGGCAGCAATACGACCATACTCATCAGCTGTACGGTGACCAATTTGCCAAGGACCATCCATTTCATTTCCTAAGCACCAGGTTTTAATTTTATGCGGTTCCTTATAACCATGCTTCATACGAAGGTCACTCCAGTAGGATCCGGACGGATGATTGCAATATTCAACTAAGTTACGAGCAGCATCAATGCCTCTTGTTCCAAGGTTTACGGCCATATTTACTTCCGCATTAACCTTTTTGGCCCAATCCATAAATTCATTTGTTCCAATTTCATTGGTCTCTGTGGTTCTCCATGCTAAGTCTAAACGACGGGGCCGTTCTGCTACAGGACCTACTCCATCTTCCCAGTTGTACCCAGAGACAAAGTTTCCACCTGGGTAACGAACGAGCGGCACCTTTAATTGTTTAACAAGTTCAATTACATCTTTGCGAAACCCTTGCTCATCCGCTTCTGGATGGTCTGGTTCATAAATCCCCCCGTACACGGCTCTCCCTAAATGTTCAATAAAAGATCCATATATTCGATCATCAATCTCCCCAATTTTAAACTCTTTATCAATCGTCATTGTCGCTTTCATGGTTCTAATCTCTCCCTTCCTAATTCACCCTTATTTCTACCATTTAGCTGCACCAGGCATAGGGCAGCTTTTATTTTTTCGTTTGGCTTTATAGCTGATGAGCACCCCTGAATACTTACATGTCGAACCATATTGCAAAGAGGTGCAATCAAGGCATAACTGAACGCGCTTACTATACAGTTCTTCATGAACAAACTCATCATCCTCTTCAATACTCGAATCGGAATAATAGATAAGAGGTTCATCTGTCACGCTGACATTCCTTTGACATCCCTTGCACTCATTACTGTATTTCATCATCAACTGGTCTCCTTAATTCAATGCCAAGACAGCTACAGACATAGGAGGAAGCGTGATGTCTAATTTTTTACCGTCCAATGAATATCCAGTAAATTCCACAGGCTTTACATTTTCACCATCTTCAAATGAATTATGAGCATCCATCTTATCAGCTGTTAAAATTCTACCGCTAACTGCAGATGTTGCTAGACCACGAATGTCGATGGTCACTTCCGCTTCATTCTTATGGTCGACATTACAAATGCTTACATGCACCGTTCCTTCGTCATTTTTTGAAGCGGTAAGGCTGACTTGCGGAATGGTTTCTCCATCAAACTCATATTGGTTTGCCTTCATATCAATGGCTACCTTTGTTGCATCATGGTGGACCTTATACATTTCGAATACATGATACGTAGGGGTGAAAATCATTTTCTCTCCTTCCGTTAAAATCATAGATTGAAGAACATTCACGGTTTGAGCGATATTCGTCATTTGTACACGGTCACAATGATCATGGAAAATATGAAAATGGATACCTGCAACAAGTGCATCTCGAATCGTATTTTGTTGATACAAAAATCCAGGATTTGTACCAGGCTCTACATCAAACCATGTCCCCCACTCATCAATAATCATTCCAACTCGCTTGTCGGGATCATATTTATCCATAATGGTGCCATGCTTACGAATTAACGTATCCATATGTAACGCTTTTTTCATCGTTACAAACCACTCACCTTCAGGGAATCCAGTTGCTGCCCCTTTCCCAGTCCAAAATTCACCAGGCACCGTATAATAATGCAGACTTAGTCCATCCATGTAGCGCGCAGACTCTCGCATTAACACTTCTGTCCAATGATAATCATCCACATTAGCACCACCGGCAATCTTGTAAATTTGGTTTCCATCATAGTTACGAACATACGTCTGATAACGACGATAGAGATCAGAATAGTATTCAGGACGCATATTCCCTCCGCAACCCCAGTTCTCATTCCCAACACCAAAATAGGTTAATTTCCAAGGTTCTTCTTGGCCATTCTCTCTTCTCCAATTGGCCATCGGCGACTCTCCTTTGAATGTCATGTACTCAACCCATTCCGACATTTCTTGGACCGTCCCACTTCCAACATTTCCACAAATATACGGCTCACATTCAAGCATTTCACAAAGCATCATAAACTCATGTGTACCAAAATGATTGTTTTCAACTACACCACCCCAATGTGTGTTTACCATCCGTTTTCGATTTTCCCTTGGTCCTACCCCATCTTTCCAATGATACTCATCAGCAAAGCATCCGCCAGGCCAGCGAAGAACTGGGATGTTGATGTTTTTTAATGCCTCTACCACATCGTTGCGAATTCCATTTGTATTAGGAATCGGCGAATCTTCTCCTACCCATATCCCTTCATAAATACATCTACCTAAATGCTCAGCAAAGTGCCCATATATATTTTTATTAATCCTTCCCTGTTCAACATCTACATTTAAAATCGCCTGTTGTTTCATATTCATTTCACCTCATAGTTTTTGGTTTTTCTTACCTATCTGAATCCGTTTACGTACACGATAAAAAAATCACTTCCCACTTAGCAAAAAATATATATGCTAATTTACAATAGTTCGTGTACATAAACGTCTAAGATATAGTTACTTATTCTAGGGACTATATAAAATTCCCCCAAATAAGCTCAATCATATGCTCATCTACTTTTATCATCACCACTCCTCATTTATCATTTGATAAACGAGGAGTGATGAAATTTACGATCAACTATGACTATTCTTGCATATTGGCTTCAATAGTCTCCTGCGCACGTTTCAACGCTTCTTCTGCCGTTTGCGTTTGTTGTCTTAGTACATCATTAAAAATATTTGTACTAAACTCATTAGCTACACTAGGCGTATGTGGTGTAATATTTACTGAATTAATCTCATCACGAACCTCTAATAATACATCAAAAATATTATCACCAAAGTATTGATAGAAACTATTATCCTCTTTAAATACGTCATTATCCCATACATCCCAACGAGGAGGATCAAATCCAAGAACAGTCCAAAGCTTTTCGTTTGCCTCTTCAGACAGCTTCGCATAGGCTAAGAAATCTTTAGCAAGGTCTTCATGGTCTGTTTGATTTGTAACAACAGTTCCCGTCCCCCCCATACCGGCTGAACGGAATCCACCTTCTTCCCATGCAGGCAGTGGATTTATAACCATTTTCCCTTTTAAATCAGGCATATTTTCAAGGAAGCGTCCCATATACCAGATTGGCATCGCAAAAGAAGCTACATTCCCTTCATTCATATACGCATAAAATTCTTCAGCATGCGGTTCCCCACCTGGCGTAAGTTCAGCAATTTCATGGACATAAATGAGATCATGCAAGAACTGTAACACTTCAATATTTTCCGGAGCGTCTAGAGTTAAATTGCCATTCTCATCAAACCAATCTGAGCCACGTTGGCTGACCATCTGAAACATTGGTAAGTAATCATCCGTATGAACGGTTGTCATGACTTTTCCCGTTTTTTCTACCACTTGTTTACCAGCTTCAACATAGTCATCCCATGTTTGGATCGATTCAATGTCTACTCCTGCTTCATCCATAATTTCTTGATTATAGTACATTACAGACGCACCAACATGAGTAGGCATTCCGTAATATTGGCCCTCTTTAGCATAGATATCAAAACGAGCTTCAATGAATTTATCTATAATTGGTTCCACATGGTCATTCATTGGTAATAGTTGTGGTACCCCTTGGAGGAAGTTAGGAAAACGAGAAATCTCAATATCTGCTATATCAGGTGCTCCTGAACCTGATTGTAATGCTAGTAAGAGATTGTTGTGCATTTGATCAAATGGATAGGTTTCTGCAACAAGTTTCAGTGGTCTATCAGGAAATTCTTCATTCCAAGCAATCGCTGCATCCTCAAATAAATCCACATGCTGACCAGCAAATGTCCAATATGTGAGTTCTGTAGCACCCTCAATATCATCCCCAACAACAGACGTTTCATCTGCCTCCCCTGAAGAGGAAGAACTACCCCCACAAGCAACTAACACGAGTGTCATAAACCCAATCAACGTCAATAACAAACTTTTCCTTTTCATCACAATCCCCCTATTATTTAATAAGTGATATTTGAAAAATATATAGCAAATTAGTTCCCCTATCACCTCCTTAGATTTCTCGCTGCTTTTAGATGATCTTTTGTCGACGCTTACAATTTATTAGTTTAAGAGGTTTGTTCGTCTATTTTGACAAAAGTTTGCATAGAGAGCCACATGCATCCTATTGCAGCGAAGCTAACTGAGAAAAACGGGATCAATCCTGGAAAATCAAGTGAAACATATATGACTGTAAAAACCACTACACCACTTGCCATCGTATAGTGGATTTTCGTCAATCCAATAATGATCGCATTACGAATGTATGAAATCCATGTTGTTTGATAGTGTGCCAATAGTGGAAAAGCCCAAATAACAACGATAATATAAAAAAATAATATAAAATAGAAAGCGAACGGAATAACAAATAGTAGATCTTCACTTCTTGCTATTGCTATATAATTCAGATAAAGAATCCCTCCAATGACGGTTAAACTCCAACCCATTAAATTAGAACGAATGAACTCTTCTTTGTAAATTTGCTTAAACGATTTCCAAAGTTTAATATCCGTGTTTCCCATGATCAATTTTCTCGATAACCCTAATGCTGCTAACGTTGCTGGAAAGACGCCTCCTACAAATAAACCCAAGAGCGTGTAATAAAACCATAAAATATTAATTGCAGCTAGTTGCACGATCCAACGAAGGATTCGATCAAGGGATGATACAATTTGAGCTCCGTTCATATACTGCTCACCTCTTTAATTACAATAGTCCTTTTCCTCTAAAGTCATAAACAATTACCCTTTTACTCCCCCAACTGTTAGACCTGCTACAAAATAACGTTGGAAGAAAATAAACAATATAACGATCGGAACAATCGTCATGACAGAACCAGCAAGTAAAATATCATAGTTGTTACCATATGGTGTTAATAGTGTCGCTAAACCAATTGGTAGCGTAAACATATCATTAGATCGTAACACAACTAACGGCCATAAGAAGTTATTCCAACTATTTAATCCTTGTAATATAGCCATTGCTGCTAATGACGGCCCCATAAGCGGAAGCATAATCCTAAAAAAGATTCCATATTCAGTACAACCATCAATCCTTGCAGCATCCATTAGTTCTTTAGGAAGTCCTAACGCATATTGTCTAAAGAAAAAGACAGCAATTGGCGCAACTATCGCAGGCAAAATAACGGCTGAATAGGTATTTACCAAATTTAGCTTAATCATTAATTGAAAAAGAGGTAGCATTAATATTTCAAATGGAATCATCAAAATGATTAAAACGAGTAAAAAGAAAAAGTTTCTACCTTTGAAATCATATACTGCCAATGCATAACCTACCATAGAAGAAAATAGTAAAGATAAGACAACAATGACTAACGATATCCAAACACTATTTCCAAACCATTTCCAATAGATTTCAGCTTCAGTAAAAATAAAGATGAAATTATCGAGCGTTAATGTACTTGGATCAAAGATTAAGCTTATCCCATTTCTCATTAAATCGGTTGCTGGTCGAAATGAAGCAAGAGTTAAATTCAAAAGTGGAAATAAGGCAAGAAATGCTACAACCATAAATCCAATTGTAAGCAGCCATGTTAGTAAAGGATTATTTTTTTGCTTCATTACTCATCCCCCCTTTTAAAGGCACCGGTTAGAAACAGTTGAGTCAAACTAATGACAAAGATGATTAACATTAATACAACGCCAATCGCTGCACCAAACCCCATATCATTCTGTTGAATTCCTTCTTGATATAGATAACCAACGATCGTTAAACCAATATTCCCTGGTGAACCGGATGTCCAGAATACGAAGCTTTCCTCAAACATTCTAAATCCACCAATAATTGAAATGGTAGCAACGAAAATAGTAACCGGTTTTAAAAATGGCAACGTAACATAAAAGAATTTCTGCAGGGCACGGGCACCATCAATGTCTGCCGCTTCATATAGCTCTTTCGGTACATTTTGTAACGCAGCTAAAAAGTACAAGATATTAATTCCCATCCAGCGCCAAGATGCAAGTACTACCATTAGAAACATCCCAGACCAAGCGTTGTATCTCCAATCAACTGATTCAAGGCCAATCCAATTCAAGATTTGGTTCGCTACTGCCGTATCACTTTCAGCAAACATTAAACGAAAAACCATACCTGCAACAATGACTGACGTTAATGCAGGTAAAAAGAGAGCTGTCCTAAATAATATTCTGAATTTCACTACCTTCGAATTTAACAAGACAGCTAACAACATCGGCAATGAGACTAAAATAATAACGGTTAAAATCATATAGATCGTTGTATTTTGTAATGCTGTGAAAAACGTCGGATTAATAATTCTCGTATAATTCCTTAACCCAATAAATGTTACTTCACCAGGTAATACTCTTTGAAAGCTCATAATAATCGCTTGAATTGCTGGGTATAACGACAATACTAAAAACGAGAGTACAAATGGTGAAATCAAGACATACGGCACGACTTTTTGAGAGTTTAAGAATGTGAGTAATCCGCCATTCCTCCTGTTTCTCATTTGGACGACTTCTGTTTTGCTATCCTTTCCAGTTTGTAACATAGGAACCCCCTCTATCGTTTTGGATTTTCTGTTCAAATACAGCGTACACGACCGGAATGAATCCGCTTACATAATGTAGTTTGACATCAACTCCCCATTAAATGTAGTGAGTCTTGTTTTGCACTTCAATTGTTTTGTATACGAATTTCTCTAGCACCGTGTACGTACACGAAATTGCGCTTGATGATTCTACTAAATGATGTTGTTTTGTTTCATTTCTTTAATATGATTAATAGCGTGTACGTACACGAAAAAATCCGGTAAGCAATGATCACCTTTACTTTTGAAAGGTAATACATTTCTATTTAGCTCTTGCGAAAGCTTCGTGTACGTACACGAAAAAATGAATGTTAATTTAATCTCCTTTTCTTCCATAAAAAGGGAAGAAATTAATGACTTCCTTAGCTCTGAAATTATCGTAACACCCTTCTCAACGACCGTCAACTACATTTTAAAATTTTCTGAAAACGTATTAAATAGACTCACCTTTAATAATTTCATAATCTAACAAAGGAGTTGGTACAAAATCCCCATGATCAATTTTGTTTACGATGCTTTCTATCGCCCTTCTGCCGATTTCTTCAATTGGATATTTAACAGTCGTTAACCGTGGCGTGACATACTCTAATATATCAATATCATCAAAGCCCATTACTCCCACTTGCTCAGGAATGCTCACACCTTGTTTCTTAAGATAATGCATTACCTTTAATGCATAGAGATCCGTCGAACAGACGATAGCTGCTTTTTCATTTTTGCTAAACGTTAGATTCTCTAACTCTTTAATATACTCACTACTCTTAATAATAACTGGTTTAGAGTGAATTCTATTTCTTTTTAGTCCTTCATAAAAACCATTCAGCCTTTCTTCCTGCGTGTAAATATTTGATTTCCCTAAATAAGCAAGAGGCGGACTAATATAAATAAATTTTTGGTATCCTTGACTTACTATATAATCGATGGCATCCTTCATAGCTTGGCGCTCTCGAATCCCTATATATTCCCATTTTTCAGATATATAATTGAAGATTGTAATAATAGGAATATCAAACTTGCTTAAATAAGATTCAAATTGCTCCCCCTTATTAACAGTAAACAGGATGATTCCATCAACCTTTCCATTCACTAAATAGTTAATACAATCGATTTCACTTTCCGGCTTTTTGTCTGATAAAGTAATATTAACAAAGTAGCCTAATTGTCTAGCTTTCAGCTCAATTGCATTTAGTAATTGTGCAAAAGATCGATTATGCAAATCAAACAAGATTACCCCGATCGTCATCGTTTTTCCCATGACAAGACTTCTTGCCGTATAATCAGGTTGGTAGTTCATCTCTTTTGCTACTTCTAGAATCTTTTTTTTCGTTTTCTCGCTAATTCCTGTTCGGTTATTAAGTGCCCGGTCCACTGTACCAGCTGACACTCCGCAAATCGTTGCAATATCTTTAATGGTTACCTTCACTGTCTCTCCCCCCCCCTAGCATTTGACGGATAAGATTATTTCGATATGTGTATACCTCACCCTTTCGTTTGTACTTCTGTATTAAATCTATAATTCTAAAATATACAACATTTTATAAAATAAAAAACAAAAAAATACCATAGGAACTATTAACCCTTTTGTATAGCTTTTTTAGACAGCATAAGTAAAATGTGGTAAAATCACCCTACTTTTTATACTTAATTACAAGAAAGCCTTTTAGTAGAAGTTTTGCTAGCCTACCTATCCCTTCTAACATTAATCATCAACATCCAAAACAAGGTTCAAGTGTGTCATTTCGTCAACTTGATTCGTTCTTCATTTTTTCCATCATCTTTCTTGTCACATAGTTTTTTGCTTAAATTAAAATATAGCGTTATACTCACTACACCCATTATTCCTATTATTGTAGTTAAAGTTATAGGTGATAACCAACTACTCATGATCATAAAAATCCCCGCTGAACTAACACCCATGATAGCTGCAACTGAATAGAACGCCATATAAGTGCTGCGGGCATGATCAGGAACCATATTAGATAGCATCGCTTGTGAAACCGGAATATACATAATCTCACCAATCGATGCAAAAAACATTGCCAAAACAAGGATCATTGGCGTTTGGCTAATACTAATAATTGTATATCCAGCAAAAAAGAAAAACAAACCAATGACTAATACATGTTGATCGTTTCTTTTATTTATCAACCCTGTCAAAATCATCGTGAAACATACAACAAGAATGGTGTTTTCTGATTTCAATATCCCAAGGAGATTGACACCATCCACTTCAAATGGAAGAAAAGAAACAAACGGAATTGAATCAGTTATCTCATTGGCAAGACGTACACCAATGTAATTCGTTAACTGCTCTTCAACTGAAATAAAAAGAAGACTCGCAACAGAAAAGATCACAAAGAATCTATGACTCATAATTTTCGTATAAGACCTTAACATTTGAAAGGACTCTTTTCCTTTTTGATTGTTACTCTGTTGAACTGGGACATATGTTTCTTTAATAAATAGATACGTCATTAAGAATGTAAATAACGTCGTAACAGCAACACCTAGAAACAAGTAAAAAAGATAGTCAAAGAATAAAAAGGCACCAATCATACTACCAATCGCTATACCTATATTACGAAACCAATAAGAAAATGTATAAATAGATTTTCTTTCTTCTGGGGTACTCATATCGATAATCAAAGCTTGATAAACAGGGTTACCGACGCCATGACTAAACTGAATCAAAATAAAAAATAAAAATGTAACATAAGGAAAAACTCCCCAGTTAGAGTTCGCAAATGCTACACCGATATACCCAACAAAAATGATTAGCTCAGAAATAAGAATTAACTTCTTTCTACCTGTTTTGTCAGAGACATAGCCACCCAGTACGGAACCCAATACATTAAAGATCATTACGATTAAAAATAAAATACCTGTCATTAAACTCCCGACTTGTTTAGAAAAATATATAATTAAATAAGGGAGTACAGCCATGGTTGAAGTTGTAGAAATAAACATCAACCATAACCGGATTTGAATGGTTCGATCAAAGGAATAAAATTTCATATATTGCCTCCTCATAAACGATTGACTGATCAATCATTTGTAATGCGAAAAGAAAACCTATTTATAAATAGGTCCAAAAAGATTCATTATTGATGAAATATAACTATCCCATATTGCACTTAATCTAGCGTCTGTAGTATTTAAACGAACTCCAATTAAAAGGCTTGTATATAGGGCGGCAACCGTAAATGGTGGTTGTTGAATAAACAAGCCTTTATCCTGTCCATTCTCTACAAGGCGACTAACTTTATCCAGTAGTTTATCATGAAATTGATTCAGTTCACTAAAGATTTCAGGAAACTTATTGTGCTGTCCAACCACTTGAATAACAAGTGTTAGATATGAATTCATTCCGGAAAATATATGAATGTGCGTTTTAATCATTTTTTCTAACTCTTTAGTTGGATCTTCCGCATCTGGATTAAAATCAAATAATACATCGGAAAATTCATTCAGCGGTTCTAAAACTACTGTCCGAAAAAGTTCCTCTTTATCTTTAAAATAAGTAAAGACACTGCCATAACTAATATTAGCGGCTTCGGATACCTTTTTAATCGTTGTGCCCTCATATCCTTCAGTAGCAAAAAGACCTGTCGCGACCTCGAGAATACTTTCTCTTCTCTTCTTCATATTTAATTTTTGTTCTTCTGACAAAGGCATGTTCTCACCTATTCACGAGTGATTGATTAATCATTTGTGATCATCATATCGAATCTTTATCAATTTGTACAGCAATATTTTTCCATTTTATCTCTCAACCTGATAATATTACAAAAAAGAGCCCAATTAAACAGGCTCTTTTAATCAATTATTGAATTCAAGTACCGCAACATTTTCTATATGTGTTATCATTTACACTTGATACATTTTCGCTAAAGTTTGTATTTCGCGAGAAGGTGGCCTCGACTATCGGAGCATACTCGAATGGGTATTTATTCGCAGCTGCATTTGGGAGCATTACAGAGAATTATCGAAATATTCAAACCTCTATTACCATTGCGATTGGTTTGAAAAAAATCGTTATGATTTTCTCCTTAAATTATACCCATAATTCCGATAGTAGTACCCTATAAAAGTCTAATTTTTAATATATGAAAGCAACAAATCTTCTAGCCATTTAGGTATATAATCAACCTTTTTTCTCTTCGTAATTTTCCCAAAAATCTCAATACTATCCTCTTCTCTAAAAAATCGATCTCTTACATAGCAGTCATTGCTACAGAACTTACGCTTTTTAACCCTTTCAGATATATACTCTTTTCTGCAATAATCACAATGAAGCTTATAGAGCTTGGGGTTATCTCTTTCCCAATCTCGTTTACAAGCAAGAGAACAATATTTCTTCTTTGCTCCTCTTTTTGGATGTTCTAACTTCAACCCACAACTGAGGCAATACTGATAGGACATCTCACTAATAAATTTCTCGTCAATTTTTACCTTAAGATCTTTTCCAAAACCATCTAGACCATTACGCTTACAATAAAATCTAACGCTATCACGTGATAGGCCAGTTGCTTCTGCTATTTTCATATAGCCTATCCCTTGGTACCTCATAACTTTAATTTGTAGTCTTTGCTCTTCAGTCATTTTCAAATCACTCCTTAACAAATAGTAGCCTAGTAATCACTCGGCATGAACTATTTGTCAAGTTGTGCTTTTGACTAAGAAAAACTCTTACCAGTAATTTTCCTGACTAGTTTGCAAAAAGCTTTCCAGTCGTCTGGATACTTGTTTTCACCGTACTTTTTAATGTTTCTACCATTTCTAATAATCTCTACACTCCAGCTTGTACCATCAAGTACACCTGGCTCTTTGTATTCCCTTTTCCAGTTAAGAAGGTCGATCATCTTCAGCTCCTCAATAACTTTTTTTACAGTAGCTTCTTTTGCAGTCTTAAACTCCATATCCACTATTTCTCCTCTATCCCAATAGTGCCAAGATATGCTACCCATAGTTAAATCCACTTCAACACTATAAGAACCACCGAAGTAACCACCAACTGAAGCCTTAAGCCCCATAATTCTTTCATAAGCCGCTTCAGTGGCCTGTTCTTTATTCCATTCATTGTCGCAGTCATTACAGTAGTATTCCGGCCCACCAACTATAACGCAGCATCCACCAAGCTTAATTTTTCCTGCTTCAGCTTGTTCAATAGCCTCATGAGTTGGCATGCCATATAAAATTTTCACTGTATTTTTAGCCCCACATTTTGGACACTGCTTATAATTAATAGCCATGAATACTCCCTCGCTTCCTTAGCTACACTAAAGATCTTATTCGGTTGATTTTTTCTTTCAATTCTTTAATGCTATACGGTTTACCACCAACATTTGAGTGTATGGCTAGATGGCAGTTGGGACAAAACGGCCGTAAATCATTTATTGGGTCCACTTCATACTCATCATTTATTTCAGAAAGAGCTTTCAGATGATGGACATGAATTTTACCTTCAAACTCGTCTCCGTAAAACTTTGCAAAATCAAATCCGCAAACTGAACAGTGACAACCATAATGGTCGATACATTGTTGTCTTGCTTTGTAATCTCTTTCATACGCATTAACCAGAGCCTGTTTCTTTGCTCCTTCTTTTAGCTTAGGAGATTCTTTTACAGGCAATTCTTCTGCCATTAGTGTCATTTGCTTTCTTTTAATCAAATCATCAATTTCAGGCCAATATAAAACATCAATTTCCTGTTTCGATTGTGAAAATCTAGTTAGACTACCGTCAATTTTATTTATTTCTACTATGGTAATGGGTTGAAAGATTTTGACCGTGTTTATATCAAATTTATAGGCTCCATAATATTGTCCCTCGATTGGACTATCATACTTTATAATGCTCTGAAGATTCGCCGATGCAATAATGAAATTATCAAATTGAAAGAGTACTAGAGAACCTTCAGATGCATTCATCCCAGTTTTCCTAAAATAATACAAGCCCTCCCGATTATTTATTAACTTTCCTAAGAAAAAGTTCCTTTGAACATTCTCGATGCTCATTTCTGGAAATTTTTCTCTACTACTCATTGGTAATATTCTTATAGAAGGTGGAACATCATTTTTGGAAGTAGGCCTTGGCAGGTCAATATCAATCTGTAAAAAATCTGCAAGCTTATACCACTCATTACATTCTCTAATTTTTTTTAGTTCCTCACTAAATACTTCATTAGGAGTAAGCTTCTTTGCATCAGGAAAATACTCTGTGTAAAGTTTATAGAACCCCTGTCCTGCTACATTTAATCCTTTTGTTACAACCTTTGCTGAAAGAAATGGCAATCCTAGCTCATAGCATAGTTCCGAAATAACTCCAATATTTCGAGGAACCTGACGATGGTGAATCGGTGGAGAAATCCTATCTCCCAGCTCCTTATACTCCACAATTGTTTCCTTTTTCATCACTGTAATCAGAAGTTGTTCTGCAAGCTTTATCTGCTCTTCTGTAAGCTTAATCATTTTTTCAGCACCTACCTTACACCTCAAGATATTTATTTTTCGGGAATTTCAATAACAAAATACTTCCTACTATTATTTAGGTCAGTCCATTGAAACTCATGTCTTCTTGAAAGGGAAATAACATCTATACCTTTTCGAGCACCAGTTGGTTTATAAACGTCCCCGTAAACCGTGAATTCTCCTATAAAATATTTATAAATACCTTTATTTACTTTACCTTCATAAAAGGGCTTGTCCGATACAAGAACAACACAGGCTGTTTTATTGAAACCTCGGTCGTTCAGTTCTTCCATAAATTTAATATCTTTTGTGAATGAATACATCTGTTCAGGGTATTGACCATTTAACGGATGTTTAAGCTCAATAGCATATTTTTCAGACTGATCAGCATTATAGATTCAATATTATCTGCTTTGACGTAATGAAAAAAATCGTGAACAATCACCTTCAATTCAAGCATACTTATCACCTTTCTTCGTTCGTGTAATCCCGATCAATTATTTTCTACTTCCCCTAGGTACTTTTTCATTAATTCTTCAGCCTCTTTAATACCAGCTTCCGTTAAGTAAACGGATTTGGATCGCACGTTCCCTCGATTAAAATCCTCATCAGTTAATTCATTTAAGGTATCAAACGGATATCCCTTCCAGCTTCTTCTCATTTCCCCAGGTAGATCATTTTCTTTCCATGATGTTAAGTATAGTAATAACAGCGTAAGCTCTTTAACCTTTTCCTCCATGTCTAACTAAACCCTTTCTATATCAGTCTTAATTTTAGCTTATTAGAAAAACCAACAATTTACAATATTGTTTCTTCGTCGTCAGCCCTGTCTATCATAGGAATAATAGTTTATTAGTATAGGAGAGGATTTTTATGAATTTATCAACGATTTGGCAGGGTTACCAGGCAGATAAACAGATTGAAGGCTACTCACCTAAAACATTAAAGGCTTACCAACTTCAATCCACATTACTAATACGTTACCTCGGAGATGTTCAAATCAAAAAGATTACTACGGAGAATTTAAAACATTATTTAAGTGAGGATGGTAAAAAGCTTAAACCAGCAAGTCTTGGCCATCGAGTAAGATTTATAAAATCATTGTTCAGGTGGGCTCATGATGAAGGAATTATCTCCAAAAATCCAGCGGCTAAGTTAAAAGAACCAAAGACCGGGAAACGGATTCCAAAATTCCTTACAGAAAAAGAAATTGAGCTACTTAGAGAAGCTTGTTACTCCTCCATGGAAAATGCTTTGTTCGAGTTCATGTACTCAACCGGTTGCCGCATTGGAGAAATCGCTTCTTTAGATATCAGTAGCTTCGACTTCATGAATCGCTCTGCTATTGTTCAAGGAAAGGGCGATAAGGAACGGGAAGTATATTATAATATCCGTTGCGATATTTGGCTAAAAAGGTATCTACAAAATAGAACGGATGATGACCCAGCTTTGTTTGTGACTGAGCGCTTTCCACATCGAATGAGTATCGCTCAAATGAGATATGTAATTAAACGCATTTCGAGTAGAGCCGGTGTAAATAAAAGTATTCACCCTCACCAATTACGACATAGCTTTGCTACTCATATGTTAAACAATGGTGCGCCCCTTGAAGTGATCCAAAATTTAATGGGGCATGAAAAAAGTGAACCCACCCGACTCTATGCACAATTAAGTGGAAAATTGAGGCGTGAATTGTATAGTAAATATTTTTAAAAGGGAACGTCTTTCTTCTCATTTACCATTTTTTGTAAATTATTATGTTATTATGGAACTGTAATTCACTAAATATAAGATCGTTAATATGGAAGTTAGTGAACTTTTTCACTTAAAGTAACGGGGGAGTAGAGTTGAAGAATTTTTGTTTAAAGAATTGGCTATCCAATTCTTTTTTTTATTTCATTCAAATAAACACTTGAATATTTTTAAAATAGAGTTATACTATATTCAAGTAGATATTTGAATGATGATGGAGTGATGATAATGAATAAAAAAGACACTTGTGAAATCTATATTTATGACGAGGAAAAGGTCAATCGAATACAAGATGATTTACAAACAGTAGATATTTCTAGTGTTGCCCACATGTTAAAAGCTATTGCCGATGAAAATAGGGCGAAAATTACTTATGCTTTATGTCAAGATGAAGAACTTTGTGTGTGTGATATTGCAAATATCGTTGGAATTACGGTTGCCAATGCTTCACACCACTTGCGAACGCTTCATAAACAAGAAGTTGTGAAGTTTCGAAAAGAGGGTAAACTTGCGTTTTATTCGTTAGATGATGAACATATCAAGCAGATAATGATTATTGCATTAACTCATTCGAGAGAGGGGAAAAACAATGTCTGAACAAAAAGTAAAAGTGAATGAACAAGAAACAAAAACATATCGTGTTCAAGGGTTCACCTGCACTGACTGTGCGAAAAAGTTCGAAACGAATGTAAAACACCTGGATGGTATTTTGGATGCAAAAGTTAATTTTGGTGCTTCTAAAATCACGGTTACTGGTAAAACAACCATAGAATCACTTGAAAGTGCAGGAGCTTTTGAAAATTTAAAAGTTCGAGATGACAAAGAACAAAGAGTTGAAAGGGTTGCCTTCTGGAGACAAAAAGAGAATTTCAAAGTGTACATTGCAACATTTTTGTTGATTAGTAGCTTCTTTCTTCGATTACAATTAGGGGAAGAGCATATTATTCCTATTATTGGTTATGCGGCATCTATTGTAATTGGTGGATATTCTTTATTTATTAAAGGGTTAAAGAATTTAGTTCGTTTAAATTTTGATATGGCAACACTTATGACAGTAGCGATTTTAGGAGCAGCTGCCATTGGTGAATGGGGAGAAGGAGCAGTAGTTGTTATTCTCTTTGCTATTAGTGAAGCACTGGAGCGGTACTCAATGGACAAAGCTCGCCAATCGATTGAATCGTTGATGGATATTGCCCCTAAAGAAGCACTGATTCGTCGTGGCAATAAAGAAATGATGGTTCATGTTGATGACATTCAGGTTGGCGATGTTATGATTGTAAAGCCTGGGCAAAAATTAGCGATGGATGGAGTCGTTATCAAAGGAACATCAACTTTAAATCAAGCAGCGATTACTGGAGAAAGTGTTCCCGTAACAAAGACTATTGATGATGAAGTGTTTGCTGGGACTTTAAATGAAGAAGGTTTACTTGAAGTAAAGGTAACAAAACGAGTAGAAGATTCAACACTGTCTAAAATTATTCATCTAGTTGAAGAAGCTCAAGCTGAACGTGCACCTTCTCAACAATTTGTTGACCGTTTTGCAAAATATTATACCCCTGGCATTATCGTTTTTGCTCTTTTGCTAGTGATAGTTCCTCCATTATTCATGGGAGCGGATTGGAGCGAATGGATTTATAGGGGTTTAGCTGTATTAGTGGTAGGTTGCCCGTGTGCGTTAGTCATTTCAACTCCTGTTTCCATCGTTACAGCGATTGGAAATGCAGCTAAAAATGGTGTACTAATTAAGGGTGGTATCCATTTGGAAGAAACAGGGGGACTGAAAGTTATAGCATTTGACAAAACAGGAACTTTAACGAAAGGTGTGCCTGCGGTTACTGATATTGTCACCTTTAATAATAATGAAGAAGAATTATTGACTATTACAGCAGCTATTGAAAATGGTTCACAACATCCTCTTGCTTCAGCTATTATGAGAAAAGCAGAAGAACATGGTTTGAACTTTAATGAAGTATTGATTGAGGAGTTCCAGTCCATTACAGGAAAAGGTGTAAAAGCAATTGTTAACAATCAAATGTACTATGTCGGAAGCCCAAATTTATTTGAGGAAGTTCTTCCTAAAGGTGTAAAAGCAGAAATAAAAGAAAGTATTTTAAATCTTCAAACACAAGGAAAGACGGTCATGGTATTAGGTACAGACAAAGAAGTTCTTTCTTTAATCGCTGTTGCGGATGAAATAAGAGAATCGTCGAAAGAAGTTATTCGCAAACTTCATCAAGCTGGCATTGAAAAAACAGTGATGTTGACAGGTGATAATAAAAGAACAGCTGAAGCAATAGGAAAACAAGTGGGTGTTTCAGATATTGAAGCAGATTTACTTCCAGAAGATAAACTTAACTTTATCAAAGAACTAAAATCTAAACACTACAAGGTTGCTATGGTTGGTGATGGTGTAAATGATGCACCTGCATTAGCTGCTTCTACTGTTGGTGTAGCTATGGGAGGAGCTGGTACGGATACAGCACTTGAAACAGCCGATATAGCTTTGATGTCAGATGACTTAAGCAAACTACCATATACGATTAAATTAAGCCGTAGAGCATTAACTATTATTAAACAAAATATAACCTTCTCTTTAGCTATCAAAGCGATTGCTCTACTTTTAGTGATTCCTGGATGGTTGACTTTATGGTTGGCTATTTTTGCTGATATGGGAGCAACATTGCTTGTTACATTAAATAGTTTACGTTTGTTAAGGATAAAAGAATAAGTTTATGATAGCAGATAGATAATCACTTCATAGTTTTAAATTATTTCTGACATATTCTTCTTAAAGTAATGGAAGCGTTAGTGCAGGAAGCAATATAGGCTTGGAGCTATTTCCAAGCCTCTTTATCATTTGTCAATTACACACTCAATTTCTGTCCCATCAAGCAAAGTTACAATTACCATCCCTTCTTTTAATACTGTCATCTTTTCAACTAATGCAAAAAATAGGTTCGCATCAAACTCTGTGATTGGTTCGCCTTTGGTGATGATCTCAATAAACTGTTTTGCTTTATATTTTTCTAGTAGATTCTCACTACTAAGCTTCTCTCGCCATTTCTGAGTAAAGTAGTCTTTGTTTTCTAAGATGGTGTTGAACACATTCATAAAGATTTGGTATAAAACTTCATCGTTGATGTGCGTGTTGTCGCAGCCCTTTTCGCCTTTCTTTACGTATCTTTTATTGCATCTCCATACTCTCCGCCTAAAACGGTCATCATTAGAGTTCCAAACCTTTCTGCCATAGGCACCTCCACAATCGCCACATATCACCTTACTTGCAAATGGGTTATCATCCATTCCATAGTCCACTCTTCTAAATCCGTGTTTTTCTGCAAAGGATTTTTTCCTTTCCATCTCAAGCTGCACCGCTTCCCACATGTCTTTATCAATAATGGCCGGGTGATTATCTTCCACATAGTACCTTGGAATTTGTCCGGTGTTGGCTACCCGTTTCTTTGTTAAGTAATCGACTGTGTAGGTCTTTTGCAAAAGGGCATCGCCTTTGTATTTTTCGTTTTTTAACATATTCCTAATGCTGCCTTCATACCATTTTGTTTTCCCGTTCCAGTTTGGAACTCCCTCTGCTTCAAGTTCCCTTGCAATTCGATTTGGTCCTTTTCCATTCAAATAGTCAGTAAAAATCCTTTTGACGATTTTAGCTTGTTTTTCATTGATAATGAGGTTTCCATCTTCGTCTTTATCGTAGCCTAGAAACTTTGTATGGTTGAGTGCGACTTTCCCCTGCTCAAATCTCCTTCTAATTCCCCAGGTAGAGTTTTCTGAAATGGAGCGACTTTCATCTTGAGCCAGGCTCGAAAGGATACTGAGGAGCACTTCACCTTTTCCGTCTAATGTATTTATGTTCTCTTTTTCAAAAATCACGCCAATTCCTAAATCTTTCAACTGCCTCACATAATTCAAACAGTCTAATGTGTTCCTTGCAAACCTTGATATGGATTTGGTGATGATCATGTCTATTTTCCGGTCAAGACAGTCTACAATCATTTTATTAAATTGCTCTCGCTTTTTCGTGTTGGTGCCTGATATTCCTTCATCTGCATAGATTCCTGCTAAAACGTAGTCGGGATGATTGCTGATATAATTTGTGTAATACTCTACTTGGGCCTCATAACTTGATAACTGTTCTAATTGGTCTGTTGACACTCGGCAATAGGCTGCCATTCTCTTTTTCTGGGGTTCTAGCTGTTCGATACTGTTCTTCTTGCTTGTGTTTGCGGGAATAACTGTAATGTTTTTTGCCATTCTTCAAGGCCTCCTTCACAACCGTTTCTTCCTTTATATTGAGCTCGCCAACAACTTCATCGTCAATCCTAGTTCCTGGACAAGCTTTTTTTCCGTTTTTAATATAACTGCTGCATTGCCATACGATTTTTCTACAGGGGAGTTTACTATTCCATGTCCTGCGTTTCAAGGTCGCTCCACACTTGCTGCAATAGAGCATCCCTGTTAATGGATAGCGTTTTTGGTATTTTTTCTCCTGACCCTTGATGTTCCCCTTTGCTTCAGCCCTAGCCCTTAGTTCTTTCTGAACGTCATCCCACATTCCTTTTGGGATAATGGCTGGATGGTGATCTTCGATGTAATAGCTATCAACTTGTCCATTGTTTCGGATGGTTCCTTTCTTTAAATGGTCAGGTGTAAAGTATTTCTGCAGGATCACTGCCCCTTTATACTTTTCATTTTTAAGAATATTGAGGATCGTACTTTCTTGCCATTTGCCACCGGCTACTGTCGGTAACCATTCTGCATTTAATTCCTTTGCTATCGTAAATGCACCTTTTCCTTTTAGATACTCGGTAAATATTCTTCTAACAATTTCTGCTTCGTCTTGATTGATAACCAATTGGCCATTTTCATCTTTGTTGTAACCAAGAAACCGATTGGTGTTTATGAGCAATTCCCCTCGTTCAAATTTCTTCTTAATTCTCCATTTGATATTTTCACTGATATTTTTACTTTCTTCTTGTGCAAAAGAGGAGAGGACGGTTAACATCATCTCCCCGTCCCCCGATAATGTGTTTATACATTCTTTTTCAAATCTTACTTCTACACCTAACTCTTTAAGCTCTCTTACTTTTTGCAAGACCACAGTTGTGTTTCTAGCGAACCTTGATATAGACTTCGTGATAATAATATCGATAGCACCCTGCTTTGCGAGTTCTAGCATTCTTTTAAACTCTGGCCGGTTTTCAGTGGTTCCACTAATCCCATGGTCTGCAAAGACTCCAACAAACTCGAATTCTGGGTTAGTCTTAATTAACCTTTCATAATAAGCAATTTGGTTTTGCAGTGATTCTCCTTGCTTTTCATGATCAGTTGAAACGCGAGCATATGCACATACTCTTTTCTTTGTCTCTTTTTGAACGGTTGGTTCTATGATTCTAACTCGCATAAAAGGCTCTCCTTTCTATCAATTTGGTACTACCATATATCACTCTGAAGCCCTGAATAGTCAAGTTAATAGAGAATTATTCATACTTAATAAACCCTTCAAAACCTGCTGTTTTAAGCTTTTCAAGCAAAGTATTTGCATTATTTTTGTTCGTGAATGCTCCCACCTGCACCCTGTAATATTTCTGTTTCTCTTGAGGACTAGTTGATGAAGAGTTAATGGACCTCAAAGCCCCCTTATCAATCCACGTCATAATGCCAGCCGATTCTTTTCCGCTTCCCTTATCCACTTTTCTACCTAACAACACGCATTCCCTACCACCTCTAACAACAGGCTTTCCATTAGACACTGCCTGCGTCACTTTGTGATAAGAATTCCGTTTAACCCAGTCTGGAATGCTTGGCCCACCGGGATAGTAAGCATTAGCTGATGATTTCACTTCCACAACATCGCCCACTTTAATTGAAGATATCGTTTCTGTTGGGCCACTTGATTTATTTAATGCTGACCTAACAGCAGCACGAAAGGTTTCTGTACTTTCTTTGTGCTTCACAAACCAATGCATGACATCAGCATGATTACTCGCAATCCCTCTTTTACTACCTTCCGAGTGACAAATAATATCTTGCTCACTTAGCCGATACTTTCGGCAGAGCTTCACACAAAGTTCAACTGCATTCTGCCAAGCTTTTCTAAAATAAGCTTCGTTCTTCGCAACATTGTAGCCGACCATGTTCGAACCCCCTGAATAAGAAAAACCACCCGGTTCACAAATTTCAATACCAATATGAGTATTGTTTGCTGTTCCTCCAGCATGCCAACCACGATGATCCCACGGGAGATACTGCCACGCTTCTTTATCATCAACAAAGGCATGAACACAAACTTGACGGTTAATCTCACCAGCCTGATACGACTTGTTCCAGCGACTAAACCAAGCCGCAGCCATCACACCCGGAGTAGCTGTTGAATGAATCATAATCCCTTTTGGGTTAATTTTTCTCCCAGCCTTATAACAATCGTTCCTTGTCATATACTTAGTTTTTAAATTCATTCTTCTCATCTCCTTTCGACTTTCTATTTAATTGTGCGAGAACATCTTTAAGCTTCTGTGGTACTGGAAGTCCAATTCTAGAGGCATTTTCAATAATGCTAATCCCTTCATTTGAAAGGTAGAAAAATAGGACCGCAGTACGTATCGCACTACCGTCACCGATCAGTCGAGTGTCAATAATATGAGCAACACCGACAAGGATGAAAATAAGTATCTTTTTAAAAATACCTCTAGCACCAATTTCGCTCGAAAGTTCTCGATTAATAATGGCAACCATAATCCCTGTGATGTAATCAACAATCACAAAGGTAACAAGAGCATATAAAAAGCCGTCAAACCCACCAAGAAACCACCCTAACCAACCACCGACTGCTGCAATTCCAACCTGTGCATATATCCAAAGTTCTTTTACTGCCACGTTACCTCCCCACTCTCTCTTTGATTTGATCTATAAAAAAGACGCCTCTGACCAAGTGGGTCACAAAGCGTCTGAATTTTTGATTAAATGATTTAGTTAAATCCCTTTTACCCTAGCTCTCAGTCTTTTTATGAAAAATAATTACATAGTTGTGCTAGAATAAAAGTGACTTTTAATTGTTAGGTGTGAAAATAAAATGAGCTTGATTGAGAAACTGTATTCTTTCATTATTTTTCTTGCAGTTCTTATTGGCATACTTCTTGGCCAAGTTGGTTTTATACAAACGAATGCAGAAAGTTTTATTGTACCGCTGTTAATAGCAATGCTCTTTATAACCTTCTTACAGATCCCTATTGAAGAAATAAAGACAGCTTTTAAAAATATTAAGTTTACCTATACATCCGTTATCATTAACTTTGCTTGGACCCCTATTTTAGCATGGTTACTAGCACTTGTATTTTTAAGTGACAACCCTGCATTGTATATTGGTTTTATCATGTTAATGGTTACTCCTTGTACTGACTGGTACTTAATTTTCACTGGTATCGCAAAAGGAAATGTTGCTTTATCGACAGCTATATTACCTTTGAACCTTATATTACAGGTCACCTTGCTACCAGTTTATTTACTTATTTTTGGTGGAACAACAGGAGTGGTAGAACTCTCATTCTTGATAGAAAGTGTTCTTTTGGTTTTATTTGTGCCTTTATTGTTAGCCCTATTGACCAAGTTTCTCTTAAGAAAAAAAGAACAGATGAGAGAAAAAATCATTACCAATTTAAGTGTATTGCCAATCATTTTTCTAAGTCTAGCGATCGTAGCCATGTTTGCTTCGCAAGGTCAATTACTCCTTGAGAATTTAGATTTAATGTGGCAAATAACTATTCCCATTCTTCTATTCTTTGTGATAAACTTCATCATCGGTCAAAGGATGGGACAGCTTATGAAGTTCCCATACTCCGATAGAGCAAGCTTAAGTTTAACCACTTTAGCTAGAAATTCACCGATTGCTCTAGCCATTGCAATGACTGCATTTCCAGACCAACCTTTGATTGCTTTAACACTAGTGATCGGTCCATTGTTAGAACTTCCTATTTTAGCTATCATTACTCAGCTTTTACTATTGAAAGGTAAAAGTATATCTCACTGAAAAGTAAGAAGAACACATCGCCTAATAACATTGATGTGTTCTTCTTATTCTTCACAAACTGTCTACCCAGCACAACAAGATAATTTCGATACGTCTTTATCAAACGTAAGTGCAGCTAATTTTAGCCCTTCTGCCATCGTTAAATAAGGGGCAAGGCTTTCTTTTAAGTCTTCTACTGTTAAACCGAATTTTACGGCTAGAGTCGCTGCATAAATCACGTCCCCTGCATTTTCCGAGACGATATGAACACCTAACACTTTTAATGTTTTTGCATCTACTACAAGTTTAAAAACACCGGTTGTTTCTCTATTCACAATCGCTCTTGGAACAGCTTCTAACGGCAACACAGATGTTTTTACTTGATAGCCCTTTTCTTTGGCTTGTGCTTCTGTTAATCCCACCGTTGCAATCGATGGATTGGTAAACGTAACACCCGGCACAACCGATAAATTTACTTTTTTGTTTAACCCACCAATCGCATTATCAGCGACAATTCCACCTTCATATGCTGCGACATACACAAATTGCGGCCCTAAGGTGACATCTCCTGCTGAGTAAACTTTTTCATTACTAGTCTGAGCAAAGTCATTAATGATTATCTCTTGTCGTTTTCCAACGTCAACACCTGCTGCTTGTAGGTTTAAGTTGTCTGTATTTGGTTTTCTTCCTGTTGCAACAAGTAATTGCTCTGATTCGATTATTTTTTCCTTGCCATCAACTGAAACATAAACCTTTTTGATTTCGCCTTCTTGCTCAACACGCTCAAAGGTTGCCCCTTTTACAAGGTTTATGCCTTGATCAAGTAGTGCTTTTTCGACGGCTTCAGAAATCTCAGGATCATATTCTTTTAAAAGGCGCTCACTTCTTTGCATGAGCGTAACTTCTGATCCTAAATTGTGAAACAACTGTCCAAGCTCCATTCCAATATACCCTGAACCAATGACTGTCAGGCGTTTGGGCACCTTCTTTAATTCGAGTAGTGTTGTACTTGTTAGATACTCGACTTCTTCAAGTCCTGAAATTGGCGGTAAGGATGGAGAAGCACCTGTCGCAATTAAAAAGTGTTTAGCCGTTAATTTCTTCTCATTTACTTGAACGGTATCTTCAGCGATAAATTCAGCTTCACCCTCTATTAAATCAAAGCCATATTCATCAATTAAATCAACATATTTCTGGTTACGAAGCTCACTAACGAGCTCATTCTTTTGTTTAATTAAAGGAGCTAATTCCACTTCACCTGCAGATGTTTGTAACCCTATAAATGGATTTACTTTTGCCAGATGATTAATTTCTCCTGCACGAAGAAGCGTTTTTGATGGAACACAACCAATATTTACGCATGTTCCGCCAACCGTTCCACGTTCAATCATCCCAACTTTCGCTCCGTATTCAATCGCTTTAATGGCAGCAGAAAAAGCCGCTCCTCCTGAACCGATAATGAGTAAATCATAATTACCTTCACTACCTAGTTCCACATTCTCTTTTGATGAGATTTCTTCTATGTCTCCCGCTTGATATTTTGCATTATTAATTGCCTTTTTGGCATTTTCAACTTCCACTTCATCCGGTAGTTCAAACACTGCTTCACTGCGTTGATAACTAACGTCGATGTTTTTTGCACCGATATTTTCAAGTGCAACAGCTACATGTTCTTCACAGCCAGTGCATGTCATACCTTGTACATTTATTTTGAATTTTTCCACTCTACACCCTCCTCTTTTTTCTTACATTTTCCTATTTTCTTATTTCATAACCCAATTCAGAAATCACTTTTTCAATTTCAGCTAGACTTATTTCTGATGGATCATAGGATAGTGTTGTTTCACCTGAACCCTCAACATCAACTTCATATACACCATCCAAGTTGGAAACGGCGGAACTCACCGTAAAAGCGCAACCATCTCATGTAAATCCATCGATTTGAAGTGAAACTGATTCTATGTTTTCAGGTGGAACTTCTTTTGTATCACTCTGACCACCCTGTTGCCCACAGCCAGATAAAATGAAAACCACTCCCATTATGATTGCCAAATATGTTAAGTATTTCATAAAAGTTATAACCCCTGTCCAATTAGTGTATAAAGGATCATTGCTCCAGAAACAACGGTACTAATCCATAACAACTTTTCCGTTTTCTTAGATTTCTTTTTTTGTTTCCACACTAGGAAGTGAGCAATGAAAAGCATAATCACCGTAATGACAATAAACCACATTCGATATGGCAGAAACGCCACAGCAAGTGTTCCAGCTAAACCACTTAGACCAAGTGGTATTAAAATCGCTAAGCCAATTCAACAAAGGCTTGCTAAAAAAGCAGAAAATATTGAACCAATCGCAACCATTCTTTCTTTCATTATCAAGACTCCTCATTTCTCTTCAATTAATGTGTCAATAATCGGGCATTCATGTAACTTTTTTTCATTTGGACAACGATTTTTTAAATCTTGCAGCATACGTTCAATTCGTTTTAAATCCCTTATTTGCTTTTGAACTTCCTCTTCTTTTTTAGATACAAATTCAAACATATCTTGGCAACGAACCTCATCTTGATCGACAACGCCTAGTAATTTATGAATTTCATTTAAAGAAAAGCCGAGTTCTTGCATTCGCTTAATAAACCCGACACGTTTTACCGCATTCTCTGAATAAAGCCGATAACCGGCATTTGTTCGTGAAGGTTCCTGTAGTAACTTTTTTCTTTCGTAGTATCTAATTGTTTCTTTATTTACCCCGCATTTATCTGCAAACTCACTAATACGGTAGCTCATCAGATTCACCTCATTTAAAATTATAAACCATGTACTAAGGTACATAGTCAAGTATCGGGGGGAATTTTTCACTTTTTTAATAAGGAGCATAATACACAAACCCACTCGCCTTCACATAAAACCCATCGCCAGGTACATATATTGCTCCACCAAAGGTATCATAGGTCGTTGTTGTAAAGCCTGGTTGTTCCACTCCTTCCCAAGTCACTCCATCATCTGATACATAAAGCATGCTTTCGTTAAAAAGAGCAAACTTCCCCCAAGCATCCATCCATATGATATTTTGAGGGTTAGCAATTCGATTGTCAGCAAGATCGCCAACATGGGAAAGGTTCGTTTCTGTTAGCTGTGTAGCACTATCATTCAGTACACAAAGGTTCACATGATAAGTGTTATTGACATATCTCCACCTCATCACAAACAACTTCCCCTGAATGGACCTGATAAACATATACCGACTATTATAATTATCTTCTGGTATTGTTGTGGTCCATGATGTTGGACTAGAAGAACTGGCTACTGCAATCGATCGGTCACCACCAACCACACCAACAAATTGTCCTTTATGGGTAGTAAGATACCTAAAAATCGGAACCCCACCGCCACTTGCTAGCGGCCATTCGGTTCTTTCGGTCAACGAGTCAAAACTATAATAAATAGGGGTTTGGTTATACCACCAACTGACAACTCCACTGCCTCTATCAACATCATAAGCACCAGTCGTCATCGCATTTTGAGCCCCAACACAGTACCCAGCATTATGCCAAGTGATACCGTCAAAGGAAGCTATGATGTTTGCAAATCCCGTTATTTTTGCTAGAAACACGCCACCACCAGCATAAAGTATCTCAGGTTCCCCATGTGCCCACCAAGATACATCAACCACCGTCCATTGCCTCGTTGTTTTGTTGTAATAGGACATATAAGGTGTTTTCGCATGATACACAGCGATTTGAACGTTCCCGTTATCATGAACATTTATTTGCCTTTCACTTTCATATTGACTGTACCCAAAGTCGTAATAATATTTTCTTTGCCAGCTCAAGGTAGGGATAGGAAGAATAAGTTCACCTCTGCCACCAAAAGCTGTCCAGATCGCTAATGTATTATTGAAATTTCGATCATAACTCATGAACTCCCCTCCGTTTGAGCATAAAAAAGACCTGCAATCGCAAGCCCCTCTAATCGCTATAACATTATATCCATATAATTTATTCAACCATTAAATAAAACAAGGGTTAATCACCCTTGTTCAAATAGTAAAGTTATTGACCTAATCCAGCTGATTTCAATGCATCTACATTTACACCATTGTTATTACAACAATCAATTAACTTCCCATTGATTGCAACGGCTGGAACAGATTGAACACCATATTCTTTCGCTTTTGTTTCACATTCATTTGTTGCACATCCTTTATTTAAATCATAAACAACCACTTCACAGTTATCACAAGCTAAGTCTTTTACTTGTTTTACAACATCGTCACATAAATAACAACCAGATGTGAATACTTCTACTAAACGTTTAGCCATTTCCATTCACTCCTTCAGTAAAATTTTTAATAATTGGACATTCATTCTTCGGAACACCAGAACCAGGACACTTTTCTGCTAAGTCCTCAAGCAGTGCTTTCATCTGATGCAGATTACGAATTTTACTTTCAATTTCTGTTACTTTGTTTGTTGCATATTCGTAAATTTCTTCTGAATGAAAGTCTTCATCATTTTTGGAAGCAGATAAGAGCGTTTTTATTTCCTCAAGCGTAAACCCTAAATCTTGAGTACGCTTAATGAATTGAATATCTTTTACCACTTCTTTAGCAAATTTTCTGTATCCTGATTCATTACGAGGAGGTTCCGAAATCAAACCGCGTCTTTCATAATATCGAATAGTTTCAATATTAACATCTGCTTGTTTCGCCACTTGACCTATTGTTAATCCTTCCATTTCATCCCCTCCTCAGTTCTTAGTATGCACCCCGTACCATAGTACAGGGTCAATAGTAATTTTTAGTAATTTATTTTATTGAAAATAACTGTATATCATTTTATAACTAATATTATATATGTAAAAGGAGCTCTTTACTTTAACTTACTTCGTAATAACAAGTGCTCCTTTATCAGCAATTAAACCCTATTATTGTTCACGGTCCTCTATTCTAAATTACCCCTCCTCCACCTTATCAATCCCAGTAATTCGACCACTGCCATCAGTCGTATAGTTATAATTGGCAGTTGTACCATCCACATAAGTAATCTTAAACATTGAAGTATCTACCAACAACGAAGATACTTCTTTTAATAGTAATTCTGAAAAGATATCTTCTAGAGTTATAGATGTAATTCTTCCATTATTGTCCGCAGTGTAGCTGTACTCTGCATGGTACTGATGGGTGTCCCCTTTTTCTACTTCATAGGTAACATTAATCGAATTCACATCGACAGTCAGGTTTTTTACAATCGTATATGAAATACCAAGTTGATTCACTTGATACTGAAGGCCATCGACAGAACTACCAACTTGAGTTAAAGAAGATTCTACTGTACTCACGGAACTTTCAATTCGGTAAAACGTGTCAGAGATGCTCGGTCTATACCTTCCCACTTCTACACGAATGTTGTATCGGTAAAAAGGGTTGTACTCTAGTGAAATAATCCTTGTTTTTACATTAATACCAAGTGGTTTAAAGACGATATGAACATTGTCACCAACAGCTAGGTTCAAAAGCTTAAAGAAAGATATGTCATAAGAAGAGGCGTTTTCCCTCGAGTCATAAGAGACAGATACATTCGTTACATTTTTTGTGTCCATCACAGATTTATGTTCATCACTCCCTCGGTGGCTTCGAATATTAATCTGGTAGCCATCGTACTCTATCTCTCCACCTAATAGAGCAATAAACTGCATCAATGCGGCTCGTCTTCTAACCAATTGGTTTATTTTCATATTAATAGTATTGGTGAATTCAACCACACCTACAGAAAAAGGAGTCCCAACTAGCAGTAATCCGAGTCCTTCAGCTGGATCCCCGGAAAAATCAAAGTCATCAATTCTGTATCGGTCATCATTTAAGGTGTACGACACGTGTTCACAAGTTACTGAACAAATCGGAAGACTACCTTGAATGGATTTATTAATTTGAACAATTTCAAAGAACTGCTCGTTTATCTTCGCCACTTGTTTTGTTTTTAGGGCAAGGGCAGATTTGGTCAGAACCGTAAAAGATAGGGTAAACTCACCTTCAAGCGTTTCTCGGATGTTCGCTGTCATTACCTTTTTCACAGTTTGGATTAGAGTGTTTCCTGCAAAAATTTCAATCATTGCCTATCTGCCCTCCCTTCGCAATCTGAGGTTCATCTATGTTCTAGCCACTCCTAAGTTCCTAATGGTGACAGTGTTTTGGTTCCATTGAAGCTGGGCAATAATTCGAGTTAATACCGTTCCGTCAATAGTTAAAGGAATCGTTACATCAAGTAGCGAACCATTCGCTCCTTTGGCTGTGGCACCAACTTCACTATTTAGATCAAGGTCAAAGTCAGTAGGGATAGCACCTTCCATGTCTTTTTCCACATCTCTCATAGCACTACTAAAACCTTCTCCAATCCCTTCACCCATGTTCTCACCAATTCCAGCAAAGACTCTTGAAGGGGAACGAATACCGAGGACTCCTTTCACATTGCTGACAATCCCACCGACAAATCCACCAATCTTCTCTTTGATCCAACCAATCATGGAGGCAATCCCGTTCCAAAGACCACGAACAATTTCACGACCAATGGAACCTATTGATACAACAGCTTTGCCTAAGCCTATGAGAAGAGCGGAAATGACCTGTGGCAGTTGAGCAACGAGTTGAGGAATAGCTTGAAGAATACCAGCTGCCAATTGAACAATTAGTCTCACTCCCATCTCGACAATCTTCGGTAAGTTCCCAGTAATAAAATTGATAAGCGTTATAATAATTGTCGGCAGTGCTTCAATCAGTTTTGGAAGTGCATTAATTAAACCTATTGCTAGACCTTCAATAATTTTAAAAGCAGCATCTAATACCATGTCCAAATTGCTGATAATTGTATTTACAATGACCATGATCGTTTCTACAATGACTGGAATAAGTTCAGGTATGGCTTCTCCAATCCCTTCTGCCAATGTAACAACCATTACCAATGCCGCTTCTACTAATGAAGGTAGATTTTCGACGATGCCATTAACAAGTGCGAGTACCAGCTGAAGTGCACCTTCGGTGACCTGTGGTAGTGCCTCAATAATGCCACCCACCAAAGTCATGATGATGTTCGTTGCAGCAGTAATTAGGGTTGGTAAATTCTCAATAATTCCGTTTACCAGAGCCATCATGAGATCCGGGGCTACTTCTGCAATCGCTGAAATCAATCCTGTTACAACATCAAGTATTCGAGGAAGTATCTCTCCAATCTGCTTAACGGTTTCTTCAGCACCCTGCTTTAGCTTTTCAGATGCCCCTTCTTGTCCAGTGATGAGGCCAGTCAAACCATCAAGAATCATCGTAAATCCCGGTAGCAACTCGGAAGCAATGTTGTTTTTCACTGCTTGGAATGTTCGTGTAAAGTTATCCATCGCATCGGTATATTCAACTGCTGCATTGACCGCATCTTCACTCATGACAAGACCAAGTTCATGAGCTTTTTGCCTTAACTCATCCGTACCTTCAGCTGTCTGATTAAGTAGTGCGGATAATTCTACAGAAGAACTCCCGAGTAGATCATTGGCTACTGCTGCCCTCTCACTTTCATTCGTCATCCCTTGAAGACCACGAACGGTCATTTCAAAGATTTCTTCACGGCTTTTCCCTTGCAGATCATCCATGGAAATACCTAACCGTTCAAACCTTTTAGCCGCAGAATCACTCCCATTAATCGCATCATCAACAGTATTATTGAGTTTCTTCATACCGTTATCTAACGTATCGATACTGGCACCATTCTGAGATAAAACATAGTCCCATTCTTGATAAGCCTCTTTTGAAAAGCCAACTCGTTGACTCGCTTTGTCAATTTCATCGCCAGCTGCGGCTGCATCGTTGGCCATATCATATAACTTCTTTCCAGCTGTGACTGCAGCGGTACCAATGGCAGCCATGGCTACACCAATCCCAACCGCTACACCTTTTACGATTGAACCTAGCTTTTCAAATTTACCACCTGCATCATCTGCGGTATCAGCTGCGTCACTAATATCATCACCAAACTTCTCTGCTTCATCTCCAGCTTCATCAAAACCATCACTCGCTGCTTCTAAAGCTCGGTTATTCTCCTCTAATTCACTTTCCATCCCATTCAAAGCAGCTTTCGCATTATTCAACTGAATTTGCCAGGCTTGAGTCCGTCTATCATTTTCACCAAAGGAAGAGGCCGCATTTGCTAGAGCTTTTTCCAGCATGCCAACTTTGTCTTTCTGGGCGTCAATCTCTTTATTGAGTACAGCGTTTCTCGCAGTAACAGCCTGAACCGATTTATCCTGCTTATCAAACTGAGAGCTAACGAGTTTCATTTCACTACCTAGCACTTTAAAGTTACGATTGATATCCCTTAAAGCATTTTTAAACTCCTTCTCTCCCTCAACACCAATCTTTAGACCGAAGTTATCAGACACATTTCCACCTCCTCCCTTTCAGGCATAAAAAAATACACTCCTCAGAGTGCTGAAACTAGAGCCATGTCGGAATGACATCATCTATTGAAACTTCTTTCTTCGGTTGAGCTATCCCAGTGAACTGCTTGTGGCATTCCCATAAATCCAACAAATAACCTAAAGGCATGAGCCATACCTCTTCTTCTCTACGGTTCAAATGGGCCGTTCCATAATAAATAAGTCGGATAAACAACTCTTCATCGCTTACCCGACTTCCACGTTTTTTGCTTGTTCACTCTCGATGTGCCGTTTTGTACCTTTCATCATGCTGACCATGATCGCATTTTTGTACTCGGCTAATTCAAAAGGTGTTGTTAATAGTTCCACCTCGTCTTCTTGCAGCAAGTCCTTCTTGTCATCCTTATTTCGGATATTGTGAATAAGAATTGACTGGTTGGCCAGTAACGTAACAAGCCAGACAACTTCATCTAATGCTAGTTCAAAATCTTTACTCTCCATTAACTTAGTACCGAGGTTTTCTAAACCCCCATACCGTTTAGCAATCTCTTTCGTTGCTTTCGTCGTAAGAATTAGCTTATATTTCTCTCCACCAATTTCAATAGCTGCACTTCTTTCATTTGCTACTTCATCTACATCAAGTGGTTTCACTTCAATCTGTTCATTTGCCATTTTCTATCACCCTCTCCTATAACCCTCTATGAAACTACAACTGTAGCAACATCCGATTTAACATCTGTTGCCCCCACTGAACTAAGTACACAATAGTAATAATATGTTCCAGCAAGTAGGTCTGTTGGAATATTAAAGCTCGCTGAAGTTTCTCCATTAATAACCGTTCCACCAACTGTGCTATCAGTCGTGTTTTCATACCACTGATAAGTGATTGGATGACTTGTATTCACACTTGCTACAACAGAAAGACTACCGGAAATATCTCCTTCCACTACTTCCGTCAGTTCAGCTGGCTGGGTCGTAATCGTGATTACTGGTTCCACTGGAGTAAAGTCAGGTTCATACACTTTGTTGAACCATTCTGCAATCGTTGAAGTCGCAACACCTGAATCGCCTTCTGTGACCTCTGCCTTCCAGGGGTGCTTGCTTTCTCCATCTAGTTTGTTTCGTCTAAACACAGTCCCTTCAATGGTTGGACTACTAAACGTGATTGATTCTCCTTTGGTCGCCAAGCTTGTTGTAGGAATGCTGAAAATAACACGATACAACCAGAAGTAGCGATATCGTCCATTTGATTTCTTTGCACGAAAACCTATGGCCACAGGTTTTCCCCCATCTTCACTTCTAGAAACGACGACGTTATTACTATCAATCTTACATCCTGTTAAATCTTGAGCTGCAAGTGGTCCAATGTCATCAATGCCCAGATTTAAAGTCCCGCTTTGAAACTCCTTTACAATCTCAGACGCCCCGTCATCTGCATAAAGGATTGCTTCAATTAGTTCAACACTCAGTTCCGCTGTCATTGCCTTTGCTAGTACCTTTGGGGTTCCGTAAGTCTCGATGCCATTTTCATCTTCCGTAATGTTGGCATAATATAAACGATCCAGTCCTATCGTTGCCATTAATTTTCCTCCATTTCATATTCTTTCATTACGTCTATGGCGTAATGGTGATATTTTGTTTCGTTTTCAAACCCGATGTATCGCCTATCAGTGATTGTGATCTCATTCTGTAGCAGTTTTTTCGTTAGCTGCTTTTTAATAGGCAAGTAATTCTTTTTTGAAAACACAGATATTCTTACTTCTTCAATAACAGAGTGAGCTTGATTATCCGCAAATAAATCAAACCTATCAGAGAGGGGCGTGAGGACCATATATTCATCTGGAGGTAAACCAGAAAAATAACCTGTTTCAATAGGAATGTTCATAGGATGAATAATGGAATTTAACGCTGCTAATAGCTTCATAGTTTATCAATCTCCTTATCCAGTGCCACTTTCATCGCTTCAACACAAGCTTTTCTCGTCGCTGATTTTGTTGGTTTTAGCCATGGTTTAGGTGGCTGACCCGCTTTCCCATACTCCATGACCGCTGCTTTTAAGGCGTTGGATACACCTTTACTATCTTTGGTTGTTGGAATTCCAACACGGAGGTTCCAATTCCCTTTATAGTCCTGGACAGGTTTTGTCGTTTCTAAAGACGCGATCAGTTCACCCGTAGACTCAGAGGGATTTTTCGTTCCTACGCCTATCCTTGCAGCCAGATTACTCTTTGCTTTTTTAACAACAGGTTCTGTACCCGCTTGCAGGACTTCAGGGACAATCCGGTCAAACTGATTATTCAGCTTAGACAGTTTTTCTAAAAAATCATCAGGCATTTTAAAAGTTGCTCGTGCCATCCCCTCACCCCTTTGAACCTACAATTTTCTCAGCTAACACTTCGAGATACATCCCTCTTTCCTTTAAGTCTTCAACGCTTAAAATGTTATATCGCTCACCTCGACATACAACCTTCAAAGCCGTTGTCACATTAATGTCATGAGGTTTTCTGAAGCGAAAAAGAGAAGTGGCCGTTGAAAAACTTGCTCGATTCTTCCATGCCTCATTCCCGTGTCTGTCTTCTTTATAGGCACGGGTGGAAGCTAGGGTAAGTTCTTCTTCGGTTGTAAAACCATCTTCGTCTTTAATGGACTGTGTTTGAATGATGTCTATCATCGTTCTCATTTTTCCAAAGCTCATATAACCACTTCCCGGTTTAACCTAAGAAGCATATTAACGACTTTCCACACCTGCTGACTCGCCTCTACTTTATCTGCAAAAAAGCCACCAGTACTACCGTCTCGGCTTTCATAAAAGTGAGACGATAGCATGATGACCGCTTGTTCTGTCGTTGGATGCATGGGATTTTCTCCATAGTATCCATCCGCTTTCTTTTGATAACTCTCTGCATAAGAGGTCGCAGCAGCAATGAAACTTAGTAGTAAATCATCATCCTCATTGTGCGTTAGAATTAAGTTGCTTTTCACCTTAACAAGTAATGATTCCATTGCTGCCCCTCCTTATTATTCATTTGCCATTAGGCCCGCTTCCTTGAGTTTTGCTAACAGAGCATTGAAATCAGCAACAAGTCCTTCCACATCGGTTGCTGTACTATCCTCTTGATTTACTGATGGGCTTACTTCTTCACCCACAAATGTCAGCTTCCCACCTTCGGATATATCAAGCGTTCCTCCAATAACGGTTCGTTCTCCACCTTGTTCTGTATAATTCTTGACGTTACTCATTTCTTTTCACCTACCTTTATTTTTGCTGAAGTACTTTAATGGCTTCAGGAAGGATTAATTTTCCGTCTACACGTTGGCTTCCTTTAAATCCAACTTGTCCCGTTGCAGCGTACAATTCGTTTAAACGTTGGAACGAACGGCCTTGTCGATCTGCAACCCAGTAGTAACCAAAGTCACCAAAAGCGATCGTCTTCGCACCAGTAGCGACTGTTGGTACATACGCTGACGTTTTCACTGGACGATTTAAAATGGTATCTGGTTGTCCAGCTTGAATGGAAGGCTGCCATAAATATTGCCCGTTTCCGTCTTTTAGCTTACGAATCAGCTTCACGGTCGCGTCGTTCATGACAAAGACTGCATTTTTACGATATGGCGAACGTAAAGAATAGAATAAGTCCATAATCTCATCAACAGAAATGGCCGTTGCAGATGATGCTATAATGCCAAGTTCTGCTCCACCTGTGGCATTAAAAATGCCAGTCGGCTTTCCGGTACCATCTCCTACGAAGAACGCTTCCTCTTCTTTGGCACCAATCCGTCTGGCAAATTCTTTGGCAATATACGCTTGTAAATTAAACACACTGTCGTTTAATAGTTCCTCTGATACTTTAATCATCGTTGCGAGTTTATAGGCTCCAATTGAAACTTGACCAAAGCTGTCATCTGACTCTGGAATTAATCCTTCTTCGTCGACCCAAGAAGCGGTTCCTTTAGAAGCAACCACTGGAATTTTGCGATCCCCTGAAGAAGTGGTAATGACCTTGGCTAGCGAACGGAAAATATTTTCTTCTTCTAATGCTTCAATGAGTGTACGTTCAAATTCATCTGGTGCTAAATAACCTCCCTCAGAATCCGTACCAACCTTTAAGGCGTTTTGAACATCAAAGTTGCTTTTGTTTCGCATCGACTTCCAGAAAGCATCTTTGTACTCATCGGTTGCTCGTCCTGTTTTATGCTCGCCGGTGCCAGTAGGTTTTGATGTAATCGGCTGGTTAATTGGCTTGGATAACTCAAAATCAATAGCCTGTTGTCGTTCCAATCGGTCGATTTCCTTTCCAAGATTGACGACCTCTTTTGGAATCCAGAAAAGCCTTAGCCCCTTCCCATGCTTTTGCTCTTTTTTCACGAAGCTCTAATACTTTACTCATTCAAATCTCCTCCTTAATATTTCAAGAGTTCTAATCTCTTGTCTAAGATTGTGATATCGGTACCTTTTTTCTCTTCTTTTTGTGGCAGCTTGTGTAAGAACGAATTCACTACTGCCATTTTGCTGTAGATGATCCCTTCCTCTGGTGAATCTGATTCACTTTTATTTACAAACATGACTTCATCAGCAAACCCGAGTTCCACTGCCTTTTTGGAATTAAACCAACTTTCAGCATCCATTAAGTCAGAAAGCTCTGTCCTTGAAAGACCTGTCTTCAATTCATAAGCATTAATGATGCTCTCTTTAACTTCACTCAGCATATTAATGGCTTTTTCCATTTCAACTGCATCCCCAAAGGCGATAGTCATGGGATTATGAATCATCATCATGGAAACAGGAGACATATGCACTTCTCCACCAGCCATGGCAATAACTGATGCAGCACTAGCTGCAACTCCGTCAATTTTTACAGTAACCTTGCCCTTATAATCCATCAGCATGTTATAGATTTGACTAGCAGCAAAAACGTCGCCACCTGGTGAGTTAATCCAAATGGTAATATCCCCACTTTCATTGGTCAGTTCAGACTTAAATTGCTTCGGTGTTACTTCATCACCAAACCATGATTCTTCTGCAATCACTCCGTCAAGGTGGAGCGTTCGACCACTCTCGTTCTTGACCCAATTCCAAAATTTCTTCAAGGTTTATCCCTCCTCATATTTTTCTGTCCAAGCACCGGCTTTTGACATATCAACAAAGTTCCCATTCACCAAGTATTTGCCTCCGCCCTGTTCATCTGGAATTAAATTCATTTCTTCTAGTTCACGGATATCATTGGCAGACATCACACCATTTTGACGCATGATTTGATAGAATTGAGCCCTTGATCCTGCATCTCCACGAAGTCGACCGTTAAGGTTAAACTTAATGAAATACTCACCTTTCTCGGATCCACTTAACAGAGCTTTCTTCATCGATTGTTCAATTCTCGTCACCCATGGCATGATCGTATTATCAATAAAGCTAATAGATTGATGTTCGATATTACTAAAGGTCGCTTTATCAAGGTTGGCTACAAGATGAGGTGGAACCCGAAATATTCTACAAATCTCTTCTGTTTGAAATTTTCTAGTTTCAAGAAATTGAGCCTGTTCTGGTGGTATGCCAATGCTTTGAAACTTCATGCCCTCTTCAAGGACCGCTATTCGATGTGCGTTACCACTTCCTTGATATACTGCATTCCAGCTCTCTCTTATCTTTGCAGGGTCTTTCACCACACCAGGATGTTCTAACACCCCACCGGGATTGGCTCCATTAGCGAAAAACTTAGCACCATATTCTTCAGTGGCTAGTGCCATTCCAATGGCATTCTTGGCCATAGCAATTGGTGAGTATCCCACAAGACCATCAAAACCTAGTCCTGGGATATGAAGAACCTCATCACTTCTAAGAATGACTGTCCCGCTGCCCTTTAGGTATTTATAATAAAGCTCACCTGTTGAAGTTCGGTCCACCGTCATCTTGTCAGGAAGTAAGGGATAAAGAGAAAGCACATTCCCTCTGCCATCCCTAATGATTTGAACATAGGCATTTCCCCATAATAAAAGATGACTCATCAGTGTTTCCCTAAACACAAACGAAGTCATCTCGGAATTCGGCTCATCGTGGAGCATGTTATATAAATTGTGTTCCATTGCTTTTTCTTTACCGTTATCGGTGTATTTATATAAATGCAGCGGAAGACTAGCGATCGTTTCGGCTAGTATTCGAACACACGCATAAACTGCGGTTGTTTGCATGGCAGTTCTTTCATTTACTGCTTTACCGCTTGTGGTACTACCAAAGAAAAAACTGTACGTACTTCCTAGAAAGCTGTTCTTTGGGCTAGCTCTTGATTGAAATAGTTTTGATATAATTGGTATTTTCATGATCTCCACCTCCTAAAATGAGCATAAAAAAACACCCTTGAAAGAGTGTATAGGTCTATTTGAAACAGTAACTCCAAAATTATTGAGCTATTTTTTGTTTTTCTTCTAGTTTCCTTACCCAACCAATCCATAACCTAGTCACTAATGATTTTACATTAAGACTAATAAATGAATGATACCATTTCCAACCTTTCTTAAATTTAATTAAACCTGTCTTTCTTTCTGCCCAAAGTTCTACCAAAATCATTGGTATTGTGAAGCAAAATAGTTTTATAAATATAATATATGGCTTATGGTCTTTTTCGGTTAGCTGATTAAAAATAACAGTCATTGTTGGGTATAGTAAATAATCAAACAAAAAATTTATTTTAAATATTTTAGGCAATAGTCGTGTAGGATACTTCACTGTGTTGTACGAAACAACTATTTTATCAATTATTCCATTTGTTACTGCATTCCACAGATAAACCAATAACCAATCTTTAATTGGTGGTTTCCGTAGAACAAGTGTTAATAATCCAATTCCTAATACAAAAAAGCCTCGTAAGATATTCTTATCTATTATCTTATTTCCTTGCATTAAAAGAAGCACCTCCTATTGTTATAGGGTGCTTCTTTTATGAAAATTTATGTGATGATATTACACCATAACTAAAGGAAAAAAATTATCCTTCTACTTTAGCAACGCCCAATGCCAAGTGCTCCCAAAGTACCTCTTCTACTTTCTCCACAAGTTCACTAGGACACTCTACGACTAGAACAACTTCTGATTTTTTCCCTTTTACTTCCCGTTTCCTTTTATGCACAACTTTAAAAATGATGTAATCAATAATAAAACCAATAATAAATCCGCTTGCCGCCCCAATTAACCCCCAATATATTGGACCCCATTCTAAAACAAAACCGATACTTGCTCCAATCACAGCAAATGCAGTTCCAATTGCAGCCCCCTTATCGAACAAGCTAATACCATCTGCCCGGTGAAGTGTATCAAACAATCTTCTCTCTTCAACTCGATTAATGAGTGGTACAGCAAGTATACTCTCTTTTTTCACTCCTACTTTCTCTAAGGATGTAATGGCTAATTCAAGATAGGACGAGTGTTCAAAGGTAGAAAAGATTTGCATTTATTTCACCTCATCTGCTGAAATTGGAATTTTAACTCGATAGTTTTGATAGTTTTCTTTTAAAAATTTTCGTTGTTCACTTTCAAATAGCTTATTATTTTCAACGGTATTAACGTAAGAATCATATACAGCAAAACCAAAGTGAGAAGGCATAAACAAGAACCATTGCGGGTCGATGGCTTGAGTTGCTTGTCCAATCTCTCCTATGAATAGGTAATGGATAGCAACAAGGACATTCGAAAAGTAAACAAAAACAATGATAAAAGCCATCGTGAAAATCGCGGTTAGAACTCGATGAATATATAATTGTCCCAACCCTGGTGTTAAAAGTGACCAAACCACTGCCATAAGAGGTCTTCTTTTATCTAAATAGTTTATTTCTAAAGCAGCTATAGTGTATGAATTAAAATCAGCATTTTCCCTTTCGGCTAGGATGAATACTTTGTTCATATCAACAGAAGTACGATAACTATCCCATATTGCAAAAATATAAACAGGTATATACAAAAGCAACCATCTTGGTTCAAGAACTTCTTTTGCCATGCCTATATTACCAGTAAAAGAATAAACAATAGCAATGTTTAAATTGGACATATTATTTACAAGGATTTCCCACAAAAATAATGCATACCCTCTAAGATACTTAGATAAAAGAAGGTGACCAAAGCCAGGAAATGCTGCAGACCACCATGCGATCATATATGGATTACGTAAATGTAGTTGTGTTGTTCCAATAGCACTAACGTGAGCTTTAAATCTACGTTCCCTATTTGTTGGGTTAAAGTTATTCATAATACACCTTCAACTTTTCATAATGTTAAGGTTATAATTTACTTTATTTGGGAAATTTATCCATAGTCCAATCAACCTAATGTTTAATGTAATAGTAATGCAACCTTAATATTGGGATAATGATTAAATAAAAGATAGCTGAAAACCAAAGATTCCAGCCGGTATAGGTTAAATAACCAGAATAAACAACCGTCCACTCAAAAAATGTTGAAAAAGCTACCCAAAACAACCAATAAACGATAAATCGCAAGAACTCTTTAGGCATAAAGTTAATGAATAGTACACCAAACATAGGTGCAGTTAGGAGCTTAATTAACACTACTCCAACACTTAACCTTTCGTCTCCTGCAAAATAATAAAGCCCCATTACATTCCATAACAATAAATCAGCTATAACTTCTACGCATACTACTGTAATCCAAATAATATAAATGTCTTTTTTCTGCATTTTCTTAGGTATAAACGGAATAATTAATAGAAGTAGTGCAGTTACGAGATACACATAAAGCATAGGATGGTCTCCACCTTTTTAAAGAAATACCATTACCTATGTATTTTTTTACAATAATAAGCAGTTTTATACGAACCCTTCTACGCCACCGATATTCAGTAACGTAACTCTAATTGCAACATTCTTCTTTTTTACATAAATTGCTTTCTATTCAAATAGAGCATTTAGTACATTTTACTAACTATGTTAATCAAAGAATTAATATCCCCCTACCATCATAAACACTTTCTCTATTTTCATTTCGAATCGCTCGATCCAACGCCATAATCATTGCTACAGCACCATCAATTCGCTCTGTACTTTTCTCTTTATCAGGCTTTATGTTACCAGCAGGGTCGGTTTTGACGAAGATGTTGTCCATCATCCACCTTAAAACTGGATTCCCACCGTGAACAATCCTTTTCTCAAGGGTTATTTTCATTAATTCCTTTGATGCTGGAGACATATCTTTATATCCTTGTCCAAAAGGAACGACAGAAAAGCCCATCCCTTCTAAGTTCTGAACCATTTGTACGGCACCCCAGCGGTCAAAGGCTATTTCTTTAATGTTGTATTTCGTTCCTAGCTCTTCGATAAACTTCTCGATAAATCCATAATGAACTACGTTTCCTTCAGTGGTTTTGATATAACCTTGTTTCTCCCAGATGTCATATGGAACATGGTCTCGTCGAACCCTTACTTTCAAGTTATCGTCAGGGATCCAGAAGTAAGGGAGAACAATAAACTTCTCATCCTCCGTTCTTGGTGGAAAAACAAGTACAAAAGCTGTAATATCTGTTGTACTCGAAAGGTCTAACCCACCAAAACACTCTCTACCACGAAGCAAGTCCAAATCAACCTGTTCATCACAAGCATCCCATTTCTCCATTTGCATCCAACGGGTCGATTGCTTCACCCATTGATTTAGCCGCAGCTGTCTAAAAATGTTCTCTTCCGCAGGGTTTTCCTTTGCACTTAAATAAGCATTTCTCACTTTTTCTATGTCAATGGTATGGCCAAGAGATGGATTGGCTTTGTACCAGTTTTTTTCGTCAGTCCAGTCATCGTCATCATCAATTCCGTAAATGGCAGGATAAAAAGTAGGGTCAATTTTTCTCCCTTCCAAAAGATCCACTGCTTTTTGATGTACTTCATAACAAATTGAGTTTCGGTCTGTACCAGCTGTAGTAATTAAAAAGAATAAGGGTTGCAGACGAGCATCACCAGAACCCTTTGTCATTACATCAAATAAATCACGGTTCGGTTGGGCATGTAATTCATCAAACACTACAGCATGAACATTCAGACCATGTTTCGTGTAGGCTTCTGCAGATAATACCTGGTAAAAACTATTCGTAGGTTTATAGACTAGTCGCTTCATTGACATAACTGGTTTAAATCGTTTCTTCAATGCTGGTGACTGTTCTACCATTTCTACTGCAACATCAAACACTATCGAAGCCTGTTGTCTATCAGAAGCACAGCCATAAACTTCAGCGCCCCACTCTCCATCGCCACAGGTCATAAGGAGTGCAAGTGCGGCTGCAAGTTCACTTTTCCCATTCTTCTTAGGAATTTCAACATAAGCTGTATTATATTGCCGATACCCATTATCTTTCACAGTTCCGAAAATATTCCTGACAATTTGGTCCTGCCAAGGCAAAAGTTCAAAAGGAACCCCACGCCATTGCCCTTTCGTATGCTTTAAACAGTTGATAAAGTTGACGGCATGCTGTGCTTTTTTCTCATCATACACCCTTACCACCCCCACCTTGAAAGAGCATAAACTCCATTGGATCATTGGCATCAGTTGGTTTGTCAGCCGCAATTCTACTTCTCGATGAAGGAGTTAACCCAAACTGCTCACAGAAACGATTCATGATTTTGAGATAGCTCTGAGCGATGGACACCTGTGGCACTTGTTGCCAGTACCCTGAAGGGGTTTTTACAATCGTTCCATGTTTCGTGATAAATTCTTCTGCCTCTTTCCATCTTGCATAGGCTTGGCAGTATCCCGCAAAGGCTGCCATATCTACTTCTGTTAATATTCCTAGCTGCTCCAATTGCTTCACCATTCTACGCCACTCTTTTTTAGCTTCAGGTTCTAACCAAGCTGGACATCTAGGGGCTTTCTTATCCGGTTTTGGTTCATTTTGATTAAGATCCCTCTTTCCAGGGTTACCTTCTAATGCTTTAATTGCTGTTGGTTTTGGTTTTCTACCTCGTTGTGCCACAGGCTCCACCTCCCTTCTTTTCACAAAAGCAAAGAGCCTATCTTTTGATAGACTCCAAAATCCCAAACCTAAATTTTTAGTTATTGGCCTTTAATCCCTTTATAATTGTAATTCCCCTTCTTTATTTCCTCATGATCGGCTTTGACCGCTTCGTCATAGTCATCCCTTTTCTTTTCCTTATCCTTACACTTCAGACAAATACAATCGGTATTGTACATCGACATAATCCGTCCACCTTTCAAGCTTCCACCACATCGGTCACAGTGTGTTTGAGTGAAAAATGTATCCATCAGTTACCTCCCAATGTGTACTTTTCTCGAGTCTTATCGATGAACTGCTGGAGGTGTTCGGCATTCTCTTCGAATTCCATGTCGCTGTTCCAGAAAAGGTCCAAGTCCTCAAGCAAATACAGAATGGTTAGTACACTTTCCTTTGCATCAGCTTCACCAAGTACTACCTCTTTTTCAATGATGGTAGCAATCAACCCTCGTATCATTGCCCGAAAGGTTTCTCTATTCATTTGGCTTACCTGCTTTTCTAAAGGCCCCGCTTCCTTCAAGGTTGGCAAGTAGCACCTTTCTTGTTGTTTTATACTCGCTCCCGTTCATCCCAAGGCGAATGAGCCAAGTACGCAAGGCATATTTCGGATTGTCATCCTGTGCTTGCTTAAACGATGCTCGCTTTTGCTTTAGGGCACTTTTGTTGATGAATGCCGCTAGGTCTTGAAAAGCTGCAATCTGGTCCGCTTCCAAGATTTCCGCTTTTAGCTTAATGGTGAAGGTCTCCTTTTCAAAATCAAAAGCTAGTCCTGGGACCCTTTCCTGTCCGAGTTCATCGATTGCTTTCTGAAACTCTTCAAAGGTGTTTATCTCTTTGAAGCTTAAATCCTCTGCAAAAGTGCCATCAATCAGCGGTTCGGTTAGCTTGAAGGCTTTCACGATCAAGTGTTGCTTGCTAAAAAGCATGTTTACTAGATTGCGTAGCGTGGTTCCTGAATGCCCTTCTAGCGGAAGTGTAATTTCTAAACCGTCAATCTCTAAGGGCTCATGCTTTTCTTCTGCTGGCTGCTCTAGCTCTCTCTCCGGCTCTAGCGGGTTAGTAATCTCTTCAAAAGTCTTAACTTCTCCAACTGAAGTTGTGATTGTTCCTTGCCTGTCGATTGTGTAGGTTTCTTTAGTCATTTCAATTTCGTAGGCAAAGGTTGGAGCATTCAAATACTTCGGCTTTACTCCGAAAAACTCGCCTAGTTGCTTTACCATTTCTTTTCGGTTCATTTTAGTTACCTCCTGTGTTTTGGTGTAGTACATATATCACTCTAAACACAGGTAATAGCAAGTCTTTCCGGCCAGATATTCGCATTTATTTTTAACGTAAAAAGCAAGCCCCTCAAGGCCTGCCCTTTAATCATTTTCAATCCCAACATACCTTGCATAAGTATATCCCTCGTTATTAACAAGAATCTTTTCACCGGTATCTTGGTTAATCACTCGAATGCAACGAACCTCTCTGTTTTCATTCACTCCACCATCTTCCTCGGTGATCCAAGGCTGGTCGTTAAAAAAGTCATTTGCTAAGGAATGAAATTCGTCGCCCTCCAATAGCACCTCTTTTATCACACTGTAACTTTGACCCTGTTGCCCACTCTTTATCGCTTGTTCAGTCAATTCCTCCAACTCGGTCAGGTCGCCTATTTTCCTACCGAAGATCGCTCTCATGTACTAATCACTCCACTTCAACGTATTCCATCATAATTTGCAGGGCCTCATCATAGGAACCAGATAACATCACTCGCTCACTTACTTCCTTCGCTTCATCGGCTTTTCCGTTTTCCTTTAAGGTTCGACTGACCCGACCGAGGATAGAAAAGATATTTCCATCTTCACCAACAAGTTTGCAAGTTGGTTTAACTATTTCTTCCATTGCTACACCTCCAATCTATTAAGGTAGTAGCATATTGCCATACAGGTTGAAACATAGCAACTAGATTCATAGCTATTACTGTAGTAACTCCTCTTCTTCTACCGACTCTGGTTTTGGTACGTCAGCAAAGGCAATCTTTTCGCCATTTCTCAGTAAGAACACATCTTTTTCCGTTCCAGCCTGTTCAATGTACCTTTTCACAATCACATCAGAATACTTTTCATCCAGTTCAATCGTGTAGCATATGCGATTGGTTTGTTCACAGGCAATAAGTGTAGAACCACTCCCACCAAAAGGATCGAGCACGATACAATTGCTCATGCTGCTGTTTTGGATCGGGTAAGCACATAGTCCAACTGGCTTCATTGTTGGGTGAAGGGCATTTTTAGAAGGTCTATCAAAATTCCAGATGGTACTTTGTTTTCGATCTCCATACCAGTTGTGCTTTCCATCCTTTAACCAACCAAATAAAACAGGTTCGTGCTTCCACTGGTAAGGACTACGGCCAAGAACCAGGCTTTGCTTTGCCCAAATACAAACACCAGATAAGTAAAATCCTGCATCTTTAAAGGCCTTTCTGAAGTTGTATCCTTCCGTATCTGCGTGGAATACATAGATGGATGCGTCCTTTTCCATGCTTGCAGCCATGTTACTAAACGCTTTGAACAAAAAGCTATAAAACTCTTGGTCTTTCATATTATCGTTTTTGATACTACCTGCTTGAGAAGAGTAATTTACATTATAAGGCGGGTCCGTCACCACTAGATTCGCCTTTTGCCCATTCATGAGTTCTTGGTATACATCAGGGTCTGTACTATCTCCACAAATTAAGCGGTGCCTTCCAAGCAACCACACATCGCCCTTATGTGTAATAGTTGGTTCAGTCAGCTCCTTTTCTACATCAAAATCATCTTCGTTAATATCTTTGTCATGGACTTCGTTAAATAGTTGATCAATTTCAGGTGGATCAAAACCTGTAAATCCAATATCGTAGTCCATCGATTGCAAGTCCTGAATCAAATCTGCTAATAACTCTTTGTTCCATTCGCCACTGATTTTATTAAGAGCAATATTTAAGGCTTTTTCCTTTGTCTTATCAATATCGATAACAACACAATCAATCTCGGTATAGCCTAATGTCTTTAAGACTGAAGCTCTTTGATGCCCACCGATAACTGTCAAATCCTTGTTGACGATAATTGGGTCTACATATCCGAATTCACTGATACTATTTTTTATTTTTTCAAATTCACTGTCTCCCGGTTTGAGCTTCTTCCTTGGGTTATAACTAGCTGGAACCAAGTCGTCTATTCTTAATTTTTTAAAGTTCATCTTCTTCACTCCAAAATCTTGATTTTATGTAACAGTCATGGCTGCAGAACTTTCGTTTCTTATTCCCGTAAGTGCTAAACTCTTTTCCACAATGTGGACATGTATAGTGGTAGATCGCTGTTTCACTTTTGTTTTTCGCTTGCGGGTTTTCTTTCCACCATTTCCTGCGGCATTCTTCAGAACAAAACTTCCTAGCTCGGCCACGCCCTTTTTGTTTGATTGGTTTACCACAGCAAGTGCAGAGAAGATTATTATTGATCTGTTCTTTCACATTTAAAGCAACCACACTCGAATCACCGGTTAGGCCATTCCTTCTACAAAAGCCACGTATGCTGTCTCGTGATTTTCCCAACACTGCTGCGATTGCTTTATAGCCAACCCCTTTTAACCGAAGGTCATAAATAAGCTGCTTTTCTGCTTCTGTCATCTCTCATGCTCCTTTCTGCGTAAACAGTATTAAAAACAGCAATAAAAAAACGCCTGAATTAGCCATTTACTAAACTAATACGGACGCTTCATCGCCATTTCTTATTTAAGTGTTAAATGTTCCTCAAAACCAATAGCATCAAGGCTTTATCAGTATTTTTATAACTTTTCCAATTGTACTATTTCGCAAATTAGAAAATAGCTAAAACCCTTATTCTAACTAATGATTTTCACTATTCGATATCCGCTATGGATACCCCCCTTATTTAATTACGCGAAAATTCACGCGAAGGGGGCGCGCGGTCCCCAGCCAAGGGATTGTAGAGATTTGACCTCCCCTAGGGGGCCATCAAAAGGTGTACACCGGGTGTTGATCTTCTGTTCTCGTCTTACGATCATGACACTTCTTACACAAAGGCTGCCAGTTGCTTTCATCCCAGAACAAACGCTGATCTCCACGGTGAGGAGTAATATGGTCTACGACCGTTGCTGGTGCTATCTTCCCTTTCTTTTCACAATGTTTACAAATGGGATAGGCGTTTAAGAATTGTTTTCGTGCTTTCCTCCATCTACTGTCATAACCACGCTCTCTTGCACCAGCTCGTTCGTCTGCATAAAGCTTCGCATGAAACTCACAGTACGAATGGTCCGTTAACAACGGGCAACCCGGATGCTTGCATGGTTTCTTTGGTTTCATTGGCATTTATCTCAACTCCGTAATTCACTTTATAAATTAAGAAAGCCCCAGAAGATTCTCCTTCAAGGGCTGCTGTTTATGCTATTTCTACACCTTACACTTTATCACACCTACTACATGGCTTTTAATGGCTTTTCATGGCTTCTTTTAAGTCATTTATTTTTTTCTTTTAATTTTTATTTTAATTAAAGGAATTTGTTAATTGATGTAGAAGTATATCACATCCTCTAATTTAACCTCGAAAGGAGCACTTCGTTATGAATACCCCAATAATGAAAGAAGCTTATTCAATGCTGTATGAAATGGAAAATCATCTACGTTTAATTGTAAAAACAAACATGGAAAAAAAGTATGGGTACAGGTGGGTTTCCATCCTATATGAAAGACGAGACGAACAAACTTCATATTTCCACGAACTTGTCGCCTTCTTTGGAAAATACCCTCACATTCTGACCCATTTTAAACCAGAACAGTTAACTTTGCTTCGGCAACTAACCCCAATAAGAAACAAAATCGCCCATTCTCATTTAATAACTGAAACTGAATATGAACTCCTAGAAAAATGCTATAAGATTGTAATTAAACAACCGATTACTAAACGAAGAAAACTTATAAAAGTTTGATAGCTTCTTATCCCCTAGAATTTTTATCCTTTTTTAGCCCGAAACCAGAAAAAACGTAGGGCATTCTTCATACAAATGCCTTACGTTTATTCACAATTCCTTACACGAGTTATACTCATTTTCTTTCTAATAGTTGATTAGCCTCTTTCAAAGCTTTACTATGCAACCGATAAATCCAACGTAAATCATATCCCATAAGTGCGGCAACCTCTTCCCACGTACTACCTCCAAGATAACGTAGTTCAAGAACTAATTTGTGGGAAGGGTTCTCAATTTCAGCAACAAATTCTTTTAATTCCTGCTTTAAAGCTACCAACCTATCGATATCAGCATCGATTTCTTGTTCCAGATTCATTAACTTAACAAGAGTATTTTCCATTGGAGAGCGCTGCTTAGATCCTTGAACTGGGTCAGATTGAATAACCGATGTTACTTTTAGAGCATGGTTTCTTAACACAGCCACTTGCTCTAATTTACAATTAATTAACTGGTCAAGGCTAAAAGCCTGAGATAAGTATTCTTTTGCGTTCACGGTCATTTCCTCCTGTCTTGTAGCCAAATTAATCATAATCAAAGCCCTCCTACTTCATTCAACTGTTTTTCACTCTCTAAATTGTACACATCAATAATTTCATTCCGAATATTAGCATCCAGAGATTGTATATGTTCAAAAGCTTTTAGCCTGTCCAGTTGCAATTGGGGTTTCGTTTTAAAGAAGCTGCAACCAACTCCTTCACACTGTTTCACCCTTAGAACCTTGCACTTGCCATTCTTGTATGCGAAACAATCCTGTTCCTTCACTTCAATCATATTATCCATGAGGAGTAACCTCCTTGTATTTATTCATTCTGGCCTTTACTGCTTCAATGAGCGCAGCTTGGCTCGTGTCTTTATCCTCTAATGCTTTCATCACTCGTTCGTCAATCGTATCTTTAGCAACAATGTGATGGATCACCACTGTTTGCTTCTGTCCTTGTCGCCAAAGTCTAGCATTTGCTTGCTGGTAAAGTTCAAGACTCCAAGTAAGACCAAACCAGACAATGGTACTTCCACCTGTTTGAAGATTAAGGCCATGTCCAGCAGAAGCTGGGTGTGCTAAAAGAACTTGAACCTCACCTTTATTCCACGCCTTAATATCCTGATCTGATTGGAGGAGCTTTGGATTAAGCTTTTTCAAGTGATGTAGGAGCCTGTCCTTATCATGCTGATAACCATAAAACACAAGTACCGGTTTTCCATTTACTGCTTCAATCAGTTCATCTAATGCTTTTAGTTTTTCTTCGTGAATATGCTTTACTTCTCCGTCCTCATCGTAAACAGCGCCGTTGGCAACTTGTAATAGCTTGTTAGCAAGCACTGCTGCTGAACCTGCCAAGACATCGGCTTCTTCAATCGATAAGATCAATTCTTTTTCTAATTGGTCATATTGCTCTTTTGCCTTTTTCGGCAGTTCAATAGGTATCACATTGTCCATTCGTTCAGGTAACTCGAGATAATCTTTGGCCTTCATACTTACACAAATGTCTGAGAGTTTTTCATGAATACTGTCTTCTGCACCTTCTTTTAGCTTCCAAGTGTAGACAATCATTTGATTTCTTTTATCCGGAAGAAAGTATTTCTCACGGTAACCAGTGACTGTTTTACCTAATCGTTCTCCACCGTCCAGTAAATAAATCTGTGGCCATAAATCAATCAGGCCGTTTGGTGCTGGAGTTCCTGTTAGTCCGACTAACCTCTTAATAAAGGGCCTCACTTTTTTTAATGATTTAAACCGCTGAGCCTTCGATGATTTAAAGCTTGATAGCTCATCAATGACCACCATGTCAAAAGGCCAATCTGACTGGCACCAATCTACGAGCCAAGTGACATTCTCACGATTGATGATAAAAATATCAGCTTTTTTGTGTAGAGCTGCCACTCTTTGCTTTTCACTACCGAGCACTTTTGTAATTCGCAGGTGCTTCAGATGGTCCCATTTTTCAACTTCTTCTTCCCAAGTAGTACTCGCTACTCGCAATGGGGCAATTACTAATACTTTTGCAACATCAAAGTAATCGTACATTAATTCTAAGATTGCAGTCAGCGTTGCCACCGACTTCCCCATTCCCATCTCGAGGAAAAGTGCTGATTTGTGTTTTTCAATAATCCACTGTGTTGCATATGCTTGATAGTGGTGTGGTTTGTAAATCAAGTGACCATCTCCTCTAGCATTCGATCGACAGCTTCATAACTATCAATCTTATAAACTTTAAATCCTAGTTCCTCCAATTGTTTTTTCCGTTTCTGTTGCAACAATCGTAGCTTTTTTGCTGGTGCCTTTAATTCAGCAAAGGCAATCTTTGAACCATTAAAAAGTACCAACCTGTCAGGCACACCAGCGAACCCAGGAGAAACAAACTTTATTGCCAGCCCACCATGTTCCTTTACTTTCTTATTTAGCCTTTGTTCGATCCTAGCTTCATTCATGATCAGTCACCCCTAAAAATAAAGGTATACACTCCAATCCCAGTGTTCATGCGGTTCCTAGCCATTTGTATGCTCTGTATACTTTTTTTGAGTGGACTTATACTTATATGTGTATTAGAGGGTATAGGGTGTATATATTACTCTCTATTACTCCTATTTTCTTTTTTATATAGAAGAAGGTATACAAAGTATATATAGTATAAGGACTAACAGTCACAAGGGTTTGGGTGTATACTTTCAACCACTTTTAAAGTTTACAAGTATACATGTTCACGTCTAAAACCTTTTTGCATGCCATACGTTTTATCGAACCTCACCGAACTCACTCTCTTCCAGCCGGGGGTGTTCTGGATGATCATATTAATTTCTTTAGCATCATATCTTGTCATCATCGATACATCTTTTTGAAAGAGTTCCTCCCACACCATTTGAGCACACACTTTGTTGAGCTTTATAGTCTTCTCGGTTTCGTCATTTGGTTGGTCCATATGCAAATATGTTCGTCTCGTACCAATATCTAGCTCATACCAGTTGATCGGCACCGGTGTTTCAAGGTAACTTCTAATGCTCTCCGTAATTGGATTTTCCTGCGTATGGGCTGCTTGAAGTTCTCCTGCTTTCTCTTCGATTTCTTTGCTTAAAGCCAAGGTCTCTCCCTTTTCATACAGGACCTTTGCTTCTGCCCATATTTGATCCACTTCATCTTCCGTTAAATCGTCCCACATGTTTTTACTGCCACCACCGTTTACTACGATTGGTAAGAAACGTCGATTTCCTGTTGGGTCATTTAAGAAGTCGTAATCATTTGTCGTTCCAAAAAACACGCACTGCCGCTTGAATGTTTCATTATGTCTACCATAAGCAACCCGAAAGGTGTCCTCAGACTTCGAAATAAAATGCTTCACCGCTTCCACATCTACTTTCTTCGTTGCTGTTAATTCTGCCATCTCCAAAATCCAAGCCCCTTGAAGCTGCTCATAGGCTTCTTTGCCCTTGACGGTAATTAAGGAGTCCGAGTGCCATTCTTTGCCTAGGAGCTTTATAATGTAACTTTTCCCCACGCCTTGAGGACCAACAAGGACAACACAGTAATCAAACTTTGCACCTGGACGATAAATTCTTGTAACAGCTGCCACTAAGATAATTCGAGTAAATGCTCGTACACATTCGTTATCTTCAGCCCCAAGGTAATCAATCATAATTGTTTCTATTCGCTCTTTTCCGTCCCATTCAAGACCATTTAAATATTCTTTGATCGGGTGAAACGCATATTTCACTGCGACTTCACTCCATGCATCTCCAATAATTCCGGCTCCCTTAATGCCATAGACAGAGTAAAGATAATTTCTTAAACTGGCATCATCGGTGTCCGACCAGTATTCTCCTCTATCTATACTCCGCCAAGGCAAGTCATCTTTGATAACCACTCGATGCATAAAGTCATTTAAAGCAAGTCGAACTTTCAATGCAGGGTCATTTTCAAGAATAAGGATGACATTCGGTGCACTCGAGACGATGTTGCCTTTTTGGTCTCTTGTTAAATCTGTTAACCAATCCATCTCTTCTTCTTCAAAATCTGCAGCTGCAAGGTTTAACTGTTCTTTCCCCAGTGTCAATTTTACCTGCTTGTCTTTCAACGCTTCTTCAACCATCGCTTTATAAGATGGCAATCGATTGATAGGCGTTCCTTCTTTGGCCGTTTCATCAAGGTCACCAAATAGATGAATACGAACCAAGTCAAAAGCATTACAAAGCTTTCCACCAATTGGATCTGTTGAATGATGTGAATAAGCAAAGTCACCATTTTCATAAACCACTAACCCACCAGCAGTCGAACCAGCTGAATACGTGTAACGATTGGGGTCATCACAAGTGCTATAGACATCAGCTAAGTATTTCTCTATCACATCCGTAACAGAGTATGTCCGACAAAAAGCACCGATGACTCCGTCTTTTGCTCTTGGATCTCCTTGCTTATCTGCCAGCTTCTTTCGATCTTGAACAGTTCTTGAGCTTTCCGGCCAATAGGATGAATCTTGCCAGTTCGGATACCTCGCCAACACAGCATCTGGGTCAATCCAAGGCTCGTCCAACACTTTAAAAACAAACTCACCATCTGATGGTGTTGAGGGCCAGTACATTAAACGATGGACTTGATAAGTTGTATCATCGAAAAAATCAATGCCTAGGTCAGCTGCAATTCTTCTAGCAATAGGCACATATTCATCAGCAGTAACAGGTCTTGATAGAGGAATAACTAAACGTAACCTCGGACTTTTGGAATGATGTTTATGTGTGGAGTAGATGGCACATCCGTGGCCAAACATTGTCTCCACAGATGCCCATAAATCCCCTTTCACGAAGTCAGCATCAAGGGTGACGAGCTGACGCCAAACAACACTATCATGCTTTCTTCTGCCACCCTTTAGCGTTCCACCAACAAACCCACCGACATCTTTAATCTCATCTTGCTTTGATTTAGAGAGCTTTTTGTACTCTTCATATGTTTCATGGGTTCTAACAGTATTGCTTAATTTCTGAACAACTTCAGACCAAAGCATTTCACGATTTTTCCAGTTTATTTCTTTTCTGTTTCTGCCGATTGCAATCGTAAGGTTTGCATCATAATTCAAACTATGTGTTCTTCTTTCACCGAGCTCTTTCACACCTACCATTCCTCCTACGTAACACAGTACCTAGGCCTTTCTTGGCTCCTTCCAAATTACCGGAAAGAGCCTGACCTCTTAGCGTTTTCATTGCATGTTTAGGAAGTACATCTTTGTAGCGTTTTAGATCAATTACAAATTTCATCTTGTCTTTGTCAGCCATACTCGACACTTCCCTGTTATGCAGTCTTATTGGTTCGTTCAATTAAAGGTACTAGCCTCTTTTCACGTTTTAACAACTCATAGAGAAACAGTCGCCCTTTCTGAGTCCAGTATGTGTGCATAACGCTTTTATCTGCATCAATGGCGTGGGTTTTCGATTGGGTATAGCCCATCTCCGCATACTTTTGATATAGGAGCCATGTTTTGCCCATTTTATATTGAACACCCAACTCATGAAGCAGAGCATTTAACTTTCTTGCAGACAGTCCATAATCTTTCGCAATCAGGCTGATTGGTACAACCGATTTATTCTGAAGAACCAAGTCGTAATAGGATGCTTTCGGCTTTAATTCACCAATGATTTGCTTGTGTTGGGCATTTTCAAGCTCCAATTTCTTAGCTTTATCTTTTGCTTCTTTATACTCGGTGAAAATTTTAATTCCCAATTCTGGATTTTTAAGAATGTTATTTAAAAGCGACTCCGATGCATACAATCCATGCTTTCGGATATCTGGTAGCACTTCGTCAAACACCCAACGCTCAAATCGCTCAGCCATATCTAGATTCGATTTAGCAATCAGGCGATAAAGGTTGCCTTCATTAATGAACTTTTTCTCAACTTGCTGCACCGCATCAGTACCATCTGCCTTTTTCCCCGTCACTACCCCTACTGAACGAATCGTTACCCCGGGGGTCTTACAGTGGTCTTTAATTGCCTTGTTCGGGTTTTTATAACCTAAAATTTTCGCTACCTCTGTTGCTGGAAAATATTCTTTTCCGTCAATCACCATAATTTCTAACTGACCAAATTCCGAAGAATGAAACACTTGTAAACTATTCATCTTTTATTTCCTCCTGTTCGATTTAATCTTTCATGTAATAATCCGTTTCAAAACTATCCGCTCCTAACGGTAAACCCGGAGCCCATTTAATCGGTTGACCCATTACCTTTTCTACCTCTTCCTTTGACCCTGTTCCAACTGGTACATCCAAAATGACCTCATCATGAACATGAAAGTTTATCCGGTAACCAGCATCATTTAACTTCACCATCGCTTCAGCAAGACAATCTCTAGCAATGGCCTGAATGATGTTCTCCGTCAATTTCCCGCCGTAAGTAGGAATCCTGCCCCACTGTTTGGAGCCTTGTTCCGTACCTTCATAAGTCAATTGCTCTTTACCAAAACGTTCATCAACACCCATTCTTGGTCTTACATAGGCTAGTGAACGTCCTGACGGTAAAGTAATAAATAAAATTCCTTTTCTATAATGGAAGGTGAGACCGTACTGCATCTTTACAACCGCTTTTTCTTTCACTGCTTTAATTGCTGCAGCTTCGACATTCCACCAAAGCTTTACTATCTTAGGGTTGGCCTCACGCCATGCAGAAACTAACTCTGGAAGTTCAACTTCAGTGAGGCCCATCTCTAAAGCACCCATTTGAGTTAGTGCTCCTTTTGAGCCACCGTACCCAAGAGCCAATTCAGCAATTTTCCCTTTCTGTCTCAAAGGACTACCTTTATCTATCGTTTCAATTGGCACTCTAAACATTTGAGCTGCAGAAGCTTCGTAAATCTTCCCATGTGACTGGAACACTTCCATCCGCCACCGTTCCCCAGCTAGCCATGCAATCACTCTAGCTTCAATAGCTGAGAAGTCCGCTACTATAAAGCGATGTCCCTTTGACGGGATAAATGCTGTTCGAATTAACTGCGATAATACGTCAGACACACTATCAAAAAGAATTTCCAAAACTTCATAGTTTCCTGACTTTAAAAGGTCTCTAGCTATGTCCAAATCAGTCATGCTGTTTCTTGGTAGGTTATGAATTTGTACAAGCCTACCTGCCCATCGCCCTGTCCTATTCGCACCGTAAAACTGTAACAGTCCCCTTATTCTTTGGTCAGGGCACATTGAACGCTCCATTACCTCATACTTCTTCACCGATGTTTTGGACATGGCTTGCCTTAGTTCAAGCAACCTTCTCACGTCTGAATGTTCTACCTCGCCCATTAATGCCTCGACGTTTTTCTTAGCAAGGCTCCCCACTTCCACACCCTGCTTTAATAACCAGCTTTTTAATTGTGCTGGACTATTGGGATTATCTAGCCCAGTTAAACCCACAGCTTCATTAAACAAATTTTCCTGTAATGTTATATCTGCTTGAATGGCATGTATAACTAGTTCTACATCCACTTGAACGCCCTGATCATTGATGTTTTGGTCCAGTTCCCAGAGCTTTTGTTCTGCCGGTGGAATTGGAAATGCTTCTAGTTTCTTTCGTATTTGCCTTTCCACTTCGACGTCTTGTTTGCAGTACTCTTTGAAACTAGTCCATTTCTCAACATCATGTTCTGGTAGGTTACGAGTTCTTCCACCATTTACTTTGGTAGCTTTGCACGGGATTGAAAAATAACGAATCAAGGCTTTTCCTTCTTTCATTTTCTGTTCATTTAGCTTGAGACACTTTGCCACCCCATCAAGGTGTCCGGGGAGACCTAGCATTAAAGCATGAACGGAAGAACAACGCCACTGCTCAGGTGGCATAGCTGCATTAAAGTATTTTGACAAACAAGTACGTTCGAAATTGGCATTGTAGGCAGTCTTAGTAACCATTGGATCCGTTATTGCTGCTAAAATGTCATTAGGTACCTTTTCACCAGAAGCAAGGTCAATGATTTGTACTTCTTCATCATCAACTGCATATGCAAGAAGTAATATTTCAAAATCTTCAGACTCACAGTAGTGGTAAACCCCGTGTTTCACGAGGCTCACACTACTATACGTTTCTATATCAATGGACAAGGTCTCCATTAGCATTAACCTAAGATGTCATCGTCATCACTATCATCTGCAAAGTCCGCTTCAGCACTGCTTCGTCCACCTAGCGGTTCACCATCTGCAGTTTTCATAACGTGATTCAAGCCAAAAGTTGCCCCTTTGTTTCCATTAACTTGATAAACATAGCAGTTCAAACTGACTCTTCCATAACACCCAGAGTAAAGCTCCGACGGATCTAAGATAGGGTTTAAATCCTTATCAACAATACCCGGCTTCAGCTTACTATTCGCATTAATGAAATATGAATTGGCATAAGCTGCATCACCTTCTCTATCTACATCTCCATCACGTAGAGGTGTTCTTAAATTTTTTGGTACTTTACCACCAAATTTATCTTTGTTATCTTGAATAGTTTTCTGAATAGCATCTTGGATCTTCTTCACAGTCCTCTTGTCCGATTTCGGAATGATAATACTCACTGAATACTTCGGATCGCTTCCATTCACACTTACTGGTTGATGCGTATTCACATAACTTAATCGTACTGGTTCTTCATTTGTTCCAATCGTAATTTTCATCGTTTCTTCCTCCCTATTATTGAAAGTCTACTTCCGGAGACTCTTTTATTTCAGGTCGTTTATCATCTTCAGGTGCCAACTTAGGCTTGCCCGGTGCCTTTGTAATAAACGAGCCTAGTAAATCATTAAATGTTCTCTTTCCTAGCTCTTTTTCAAGCGTGGTTATCGTTTGTAATGACTTTTTGTATATAACATCAATATCGTACCCAGCAGCAGTTAAGGCCGTTGCAACAGCTTCTTCGTCTGTATACTTTCGGCTCCCTCTACCTTGCACAAGTTTCATGCCTGGCCACTGCTTGTTTTCATTCATTGCCATTGATAAGGCATAATCCTGAACACTTTTTCCCCAGCTAATTAATTCATCAAGCGAATGAAGTACTTCAACCACTTCATCATCAGTCAGAAGCGGAGGGCTCTGAAAATCTAAACAAGCAAGTTTCATGTTTTCATCTGCCCTCGCTCTGCAAATTGCTCTTGCCTTGCACCACCTGCAGTGGGGACCAGTTACAAAACTCCCAAGTCCAGCAAATGCTAGTTCCGCCTTTGGCTTGACTTCACTTTGCGCCCATTCCAACAAGTCATCTTTCTTTATTTCATCAGTGGAAATGTTATCTAATCTTGGTTGTACAATTGTCATACGTATTGTTTCAAAGTTGTAAAGCATCCCAAACCCATGAATGGCTCCTAATGCATACAACCGCATTTGTGGATTTTCAGCAGATACTTTGACGCCTTTTCCACCTTTAAGGTCAACCACTTCTAGAATGCCGTCAGATATAATCACTACATCTCCAGTTCCAAACCCTTCTGGAACCCAAGGACTGAAATCCAACCTTTCCTCAATGAGGATAAGTGGATCTTTACTTCTTGCCCTCGCTTCATTTATTTTTTCGATGACAATATCCACATAGCTTTGGACAGCTTGTTCAATTTCTACGTTGTAGAATTCATTTTCTTTCATTTGCTTTAACTTTTTGTTCAATTGGTCTTTTGTCATTTGTTTTAAGAAATAGGACAAATGAATCTCTGATAGTTCATGCATGAAAGTGCCTTCTCTGGCAAATACACTCGTTTCCCCTTCGAATTGTTCTCCTAGCCGAATACTTGGTGAACAATTTAACCACAGGTTTGACTTAGAGGCACTTGCAACTGCATGATCTCTGTCTGAATGATTCATAGATAAAAGAAACCTCCTTTCCCGTTTGACTGACTGATTCTTTATCAAAGCTTGTCCGCTTTTTCTAACAGTTCAGGATATTTTTCAGCTGGTATATCGCTTAGTTTTTTTGCTCCAAAGCTAGTAATTAGCTCTTTGACTTGAACCTGTTTTCCATCTTGGGCTAGTGATGCAAGTTTTGATCTGACATCTTCAAAAACTGGTAGTTTAGCTTTTGGAGGCTTAGCTCGCTCTGGCTCCTGTTCCTTATTTGATTGCTTTTTTTCAATAGTTGCTGTCAATTCGTCTTGACTTTCAAATGAAAGAGCATAAGTTTCAATACTCCCCGCAACATTTTGTAAGTCATTCACAATATCAAGTAAAAGTTTTGTTTTACTCATTTTCTGTTCTCCTTTCTTTTCATTTGCTCATCTAACTGAGTCGGTCGATTTGCTAGTCTCTTAGATACAATACTGATAGCAGTAAAAACCCCAACCATTTCTCCTTTTGCATTTGTTTGTCAATAGACATAGCCTTTTCAACGTCGTCGGTTGTAACCTTCATCTTTCCTCACCCCCTTGTTACCTATATGGCCTTTCACTTATTAGCCAACGGGGATGGGTGTTTGGAAACCAAGAATCACAAAATCTTTTTTTTATTATTTAGCAGAAACTCTTAGCGACGTCCCTTTTATGAATTTCTGCTAAATTTATTAGGGGTTGGCCAACCTCTTGATGTAACTTTATCGCGTAATAAAACTATTGTCTTATCACTGAAAGTTAAGCGAATTTGTTCGTTTTTATTAGAATTTTGCTGATAATTTGAGTATCTTGTATTGTCAACGCCGTAAATTTTGCAAAATGGCCCTGTTTTTTTAACTTCTGAAGTTAATAGTTTTAAAAAAAACAATAAAAATACTGCACACCACGTATGATGTGCAGTAATATTACATATTTTTTTATTTCTCACGACTCCTTGTGCCTAGTGGAGTAACTCCTAAACTTTCTAAAACCTCGTTCCTTTCATCAATAGAGCACCCACTAAAAGCAGTTATAATATAGCTATAAGCACTATGTTCACGAGAAGAGGTTAATGAATGGCCCGCTAACTTAAGGAGTTCATTCGTCATTGACAAGTCTAAATCTAGACCAACACATATAGTAATAACAGTTTTCAAATTCGGAGCCTTATCTTTTTTATTCTTTATTCGACTGAAGGCCATATCATCCAATAAAGTTTTATCCTTAAAGATGGCACTATTCCATTTTTTCATTTCTATGATTTCATATACCTTTTCTGAGAATGTTTTTGTGTATTTTTTAGTTTCCTCATACTTTGCATCAAACTCCTCACGTAAATTACGGAGTGCCTCAGCCTTATCAAATACAGCGTCATTTTGAGGATTTGAAGCATAAAATGGTAGCCGTTTGTAATCAGTCGAGTACTGCAACCTATACATGAGGTCTATTTTATGTTGAACGCCTTGTGGGTCGTAACTACTCTTAAGTTTATACGAGAAGTTTAGTACACACTCAATAAGGTTATCCTTAGCATATTGTGTTAATTCACGCTTACCATTATTTCGTAGTTTAATATATTTGTCTTCGTTTATTACAAAATAGCCATCAACATAAGAGAATTGGCCAGATTTTATAATTTCTTGAAATCGAACATTCTTTAAATATTCTTCAAACGCATCATTTAAACCAATTTTTTGAGTATGGTTACCCATGAGGGATATATTACCTGTATCCTGGTTGCTTCTATTGTTTAATGACTGTATATAGTCATCATTTTCCTCACTATCAATCTCTTTTGCTTCTTCATAACCCAGCTCTATCATTCTTATTTTTGCAGATTGCTTAGAAACACAAAAAAACTCAGCCAAATCGTCAATTATATTTTGGAGAACAGTAATTCTATTTATGCCAATTTCAGAGGAACCGTAAAAAGTAACCAGTTCTCTAATTTTAATTTTTACCATTTCTTTAGGCATCAAGATCCTAGGTGCAATTCCGCTCGCTTGCCATTCCATCCACTCGGCATCACTCCACGAATTGTATTCATTATCTTGAATTCTTCTTACAGGACAACGAAAAGCAATTGCAAAAGTATCTTCTTTCTTACTTTGATGGATAAAATATGGACGATGCTTATACCAATGAACACACTCATGAGCGAGTGTATTATTCTCTCGCCCAGAATGATTTATATAACTGTCGACAAATACCGTACCCTTTTGTACTTTTAGTCCCATATATTCCTTTGTAGTGGAATCATAAATATCAATGATTCCGTCACAAAGAGTAATTGCACCTATAATATCAAGACTTTTAGAAAGCCTTTCTGTTCTAATCACTTTTAACTGAATTTTCTTTTCTGCAATTTCTAAGATAGGGACAGGCATTGGCTTTTCCAAGGCTTCCGGACAATACTTTTTCAAAAATTCACTCGCAACTATATCAAAATCATTTTTATATATTATTGGTACAAATGAAGATGTATACTTCTGTTTCATGAATCCTCTCCCCGCATTTATAACCCCACCCTCAATTAGCAAATAACTTGCTGCAATAGTTTTAAGAGAAATAGTCAAACAAAATGATTAATTACAATAAAAAATTATCCACTAAAAATCGGTTAAAACTATTTACCTTCACGTAATAATTTATAAATTTCTTCCATATATACATTGGTTATCCGTTCCCGGAGTTCCTCATTCTCTAATAGCAACGTATAAAAATCCATGTTTTGCTCATAACCAGCTACCAAAGCATCCTCCACACTATCCTCGTAAGTAAACTTAAAGTCCTCCAGCGGGTTACTTTTGGCGCTAACTTTTAGCCGTGTATCTTTGAGGAGTAAATCGCGAATTTGCATGGCAGACTTTGATGCCACATCTGGCTCATACCCTTTATCATACATTGCATTGATCTCATCAATAATTGCTGAGAGCAATTTCTTTTGTACAACTTCTGGCTGGGCCGGCTTGGGTTTTTTAATTTTCACTTCTGGTTTGGCTTCGACATCAGTCGAGTTATTTTCTGATGTTTTTTCTTGCCTAAAACCACTCACAGTAATTTTATCCGCCACATCAAAGTCATTTCCGCCTCCGCCCACATTGATTTCCTTGATAAGATACGCCAAAAAATTATATTTCTTATGCAAATCCACATTTTCATACGACGTAGCTTGAATCAGGAAGGTGTACCCTTTTAAAAATCGGGCAATTGTTCCACGAACTTCAACCTGTTCTAGTTGTGTTTTCTTTTCAAAAGCTCTCCTTGATTTATCTAATAAAGACCACATTTTAGACTTGTCCTTGCTAGTTCGTTTTTCTTTATATAAATATGCATTAAATGCATCTATATCCTCAGCATCCAAAATATCATAGCCATCAATAACTTTCTCAACATGACGTATATCTGACGGAGTGATTGTTTCAAACAAAATAGTATCTTTATAAAAAGGCTCAAAAGCTTTTTTAATATCCTCATATTCATTCTTGAAATCAAGAATAAACGTTTTCTTGTCATATGGAGGATAGATACGATTTAGTCGAGATAAAGTTTGCACTGCTGTAGTTTTACTTAGTTTTTTATCTACATACATAGCTGCTAACTTTGGTTGATCAAAACCAGTCTGATATTTATCTGCTACAAGCAGAACTTGATAAGAGCTTTTATTAAATTCTTCTGGTAACTCATCTTCGCTAATACCATTAATACCCGGTTCTGAATACTCCGTATCTTTAATTTTCACCTTGCCAGAAAATGCAACAAGAGCATGAATATTGGGATAGCCATGAGAAGCAATATATTTCTCAAATTCCTGCTTATAAAGAACCGCTGCTTTACGGGAGGATGTTATAACCATGGCTTTTGCTTTACCGCCCAAACTATGAGCAACATTATTTCTAAAATGTTCAATAATAATTTCTATTTTCTGAGCAATGTTAGTATCATGCAAATCGATAAATCTAGCAATCTTACGCTTTGCAACGATAGAGTGTAATTCTGGGTCGTCCTCAACATTTTTATTTAGGTGAAAATATGTTTTCCAAGTCACATAGTTCTCTAAGACATTTAATATATAACCTTCTTCAATTGCCTGTTTCATCGGGTACAGATCAAAAGCAGCCTTTTGCCCCTGATCATTCAGCGTACCAAAAAGTTGAATGGTCTCCGGCTTGGGAGTCGCTGTAAAAGCAATCATCGAAACATTTTCTTGCTTACCGTTTCTCTGAATTTCCTCACGAATTATATCTTCTTCCGTTTTTTCTTCATCTGATTCTTCACCTGAAAGCACCGAAGTTACAGCCCTCATTAATGTGCCATCTGTAGAAGAATGAGCCTCATCAATAAGAACTGCGAAGGATTTATTCCCCATATTCCCCAATAAATTTTGGTTAAGAATGTAGTAAAACTTATGAATCGTGGTTACAATTATCTTTGTATTTCCTGCCAATGCATCAGCTAAGTCTGTGGAAGTACACTTATCGTCCATTACTTTAATTTGTCCCAACTTATGCTCAATACTTGAAACAGCATTCTGCAACTGCCTGTCCACAATAATTCTATCGGTAATAATAAGAATGTTATCAAAGATATTCTTATCTGAACGATCATGTAGGGATGAAAGTATGTGAGCTAGCCATGCTATGGTATTAGTTTTACCTGAACCTGCAGAATGCTCAATTAAATAATTGCAATTTGTACGATTATCAATAATATCATTCATTAGTTTTTCTATTGAACGCAGCTGATGATACCTTGGAAAGATTACGCTTTCTGAATATCTCTTTTTACCTGTATCGGGGTTTAAAATTTCTTTTTTCTCGACAAATATAAACCGCTCGATTAGAAATATGATTCTATCTTTTGTCCAAATATCTTCCCACATATAAGAAACATTGATTCCATCCTTGTTATGGGGGTTTCCTTTTCCATAATCTTCAGAGCCCTTGTTAAAGGGACGGAAGAACGAAGACATTCCCTTTAATTCAGTACACATAAATACTTCATTTAAGTCCATAGCAAAGCAGGTTAAACAACCAGACTTAAATTTAAACAAGCGGGTATTATGGTCACGTTCTTCTTTAAATTGCTTAATAGCATCTTCGTAATTTTGGCCAGAAGTGTTACATTTCAGTTCTATAGTAAAAATAGCAAGACCATTTAGGAAAATAACCAAGTCTATACGTTCATCCTCTTTATGATAGACCTCCTCCATTACGGACAATAAATTCGCATTATATAATGCAGTCGCCTTTGGATTAAATGCTGTCGCCGGCCTCCGGAACATTAAATTAAGAGTTGCACCATTATCAAATTCTACCCCATTTTTTAACACATCAAGCAGGCCGCGACTGGATTTATTAATTTCTTGATTAATAAAGTTAATAATAGTCTGATCTGTTTTGGTTTTGTAAAACTTTCTCAGCCTTTCCATAACATCTGGCTGGGTGTTTTCCAAAAACTGAAGTAGTACTTCAGTATCCATTGCCAGCCTAGGATTATATTTATCTGCAGATCGGATAAGGTAGCTATTGTCCTCTTTGAGTCGTTCTAGAATTAGCTGTTGGTAATCTTCCTTTTCTCTTAATTGATTTGCAGTTACTGGCATAACATTTCAACCTCCTCTACACGTTTTTTTCCTGTTACATATTCAAATATAACGGATTTTTTATACTGCTTTATAGTTTCGATAGCTTGTTGTTTTTGAGAAAGGACCAAGTCGATTTTATTACAATGTGTATCTAAGTAATCAATAATTTCTTGTTGTTCTTCTAACGGTGGTACACAAATATTAAAAAGTCCAATCTGCTCAAAAGTAAGACTTTCTCTGTTCCCCCCCACTTGGCACACAGCTATCTGATTCTTTCCAACATCTGAATTCAAGATATATCTCAGGTATTCATTTTGTAGTAATTTAGAATCAGTTCTAATAATACAAACATGTTGATTAACATTACCAGGCTCTTTAATAGTATAAATACAACATCTTCCTATTGATGCCCCAGTAATATTAAGTAATACATCTCCTTGAATCAATCTTGTTCCGGCCATTGAATTATCAATATTCTCTGATATATGTTTAACCTCATCAAGTCGTAACCCATCATCATATACATTTTGGCTACGAATAAATATAATTCCTTCTTCTTCGTAAATATCCGATCCTCCTAGAGGAGTCTTTCCACTTCCGATTTTTGATGAACAGAACTTGATTTTATTCGTTCCCCAATGTTCAGGTATCTCTCCAATCCAATCAACACCACTATCTCTCAATTGTACGTTCAGGTCGAGACCTTTTGTTACTGTTTCGGTTATCAACGATTTTTTGTACTTTTGTAATATTTGCACCTGTTGTTCCATATCTTCAATAATACTGTTAATTCTAGAACATTCTGTTTGAAGGAATTTCGCTATTGCTTTTTGTTCTTGAATAGTAGGTACACAGAATTTTTCAGTAGCTAACAAACGGGTTAAATCCAAATTCTGAATTCCAGTAGTTTGCTTAATATATAACTTGGTTATATCATCTTGATACATTGCGACAAACAAGTATTGTAAATACAATGGTATTACATACTTATTTGTCCTAATCCTTTCAATAAAATTCGAAAATAGTGCAGTAAAATCAGCATCGAAAATAACAGTCCGTCCAACTGGAGTCTTTTCTCCCCCGCCTGACTTTTCAATTAAAATATCACCTTTTTTTAGCTCTAATCGCTTTACAGTTAAACCATTATAATTTCTCAAAGTAAGATTATCTTTTTTTATAGACATTCTTTGATAATCAAAGTCGGCAACTCGGATACATATTATATCAGAATTGTTATTTTCCTCTTCTTCCCCCCAAGCCCCATTATCACGAGTCTCAATTAGATACTTTGCTCTATACGTATCCCACTCCAATGGGATGTTTTTTATCCATTTGCTTTCGCTTGGTTTCATTTCACTTTTCACTTTAAAACCCCACCCTCTTGCAATTCTGCAACTTTTCCGGTTAAGGATTTCTCTAACTCCATAAACTGCTTTAAAAGGTCATCTGCCTTTTCTGGCTCCTTATACTCGTAAAAATAGCGTGTAAAAGGAAACTCGGCACCAAGCTTTTCCTTATTAGATGCACTTGGTTTCTTACTATCATCAAATTCATATACATAATGTGCATCTGGTACGTATGGATAAACTTCAGATTGAAAGTATTCCTCAACATCCTGTGTAAGTTTAACAAACTCAGTATCCTTGGTGGTCGGGTCATAAAGAATATTCCCCTTTTTATCTTTTTGCACAATCGCGGTTTTGTCCATAATTGAAAGTTCCATTGCAATATTTCTAAGACGACTAGGTGTCATACCCTCTACATTATTAAGCAGTTTCCTCAGTAGTTTTTCAAAATCGACAAAATTCTTGTACTCTTTATCGGACACGTTTTCTTTTAAAATCTTAATGACCGTTTCCGTAAATAATTTACCTTTTTGATATTTCTTAAATTTTTTCTCATCAGCAGCAGAGCGAGGATCCATTTCCGATAATTCCTCAAAATGTGACTCGTTAAAAACATGAGCATTAGAAGTAAAGAATGCACTCTCTTTTAGACGTTCTATATAGTCCATCGAAATATTTCCTGTTCTTTGCAGTGGTTGATAAACAGCATACTCCTTGTACATAAACTCTTCATTTTCAAATATCTTACAGTTTGGACCTGGCTCAAAAGAAGCATAAATTTCGGTAATTTTTTTCATATCTTCTCGAGAGATCTCCTTACGCTTTTTACCTAATGATCTCTTAAGTGGTTTCCAAAAGTCTACTGCATTAATAAGCTGCACTTTACCTTTACGTTCAGGGCGTTTATTCTTTGAGAGGATAAACGCATAAATTCCAATATTTGTGTTGTAAAAGAGATCAGTTGGCAGTGCAACAATAGCTTCAATCAAGTCATTTTCAAGCATATATCTACGAATTTGACTTTCGCCACTGGTGGTGTTACCACTGAACAGTGGTGAACCGTTGGTAATAATTGCGGCACGCCCAAAGTCTTCGTCCATCTTATAAATTGCATGTTGCATAAACAACAGTTGCATATCTCCAGTTGCAGGAAGTCCTGCTGGAAAACGACTATCTTTTTGCTTATGTTCACTTTTAACTGCCTTTTCCACACCATCAGCCGCGTCCTTACCACCCCAAGGTGTACCGAACGGAGGATTGGCAATTACAATACGCATTGATTGATCATCAAAGCAATCTTTTTTCATTGTGTCTTGAAAGTGAATATTCTCTGCACTTTGTCCCTTGATTAGCATATCAGCTAAGCATATTGCATAAGACTCAGGATTAATTTCTTGTCCAAACAACCTTACATCTGCATCCGGGTTCATTCGCTTAACAAAATCATAGGTAGTAGATAGCATCCCCCCCGTACCACATGCCATATCTAGAACGGTAGTAATTTTCCCCTCATTAAATAGATCGTCACAACCTTCTGCCAAGATAATATTTACCAAGAGGCGAATTACCTCACGAGGAGTGTAGTGATCACCAGCCTCAGCATTTTCAGAAAATCTTTGGATGATCTCCTCAAACATATATCCCATTTTTATCCCATCAATGGTATCTGGATCAAGGTCTAATTCAGAAAATTTCTTTACTACACCAAGTAGCCGATTATTTTTATCCATCTTTAGTATTTCTTTCTCGAAATCTAAACTACGAATGATCTCCTGAATATTTCCGGAAAATCCTTCTATATAACTAATAAAATTTGAAGCGATATTTGGAGAATCATTTAATAATTCTTTTAATGTATATCTACTAGTATTGTAGAATTCATATCCAGAGGCACGTTCCAAGATTCTGCTTGGTGTATTGGGGTTTTTTTCAAATAATTCGACCACTTTATCTTTCGTTGAAGCCAACGCGCACTCTATGCGGCGTATAATAATCATAGGGATTATGACATCCTTATATTTTTCCGATTTATAAGTACCTCTAAGTGTATTTGCAATTGAAAAAACCAAACTAACCTCTTTGCTAACATTCATTGTGGTTTCATCAAACATCACTTTAGTAAAATTTTTTGTAGCCATGTTACCCTCCTAATAATTAATTCTTATTTATTTTAAACCTTTCATCATCAGGCTTTTTTGCGTCTATTGGTATCACCCAAACCATCCCTACTTTAGATGCACCTTCAATTCTATCTTCTGCACAAAGAACCTGAACTCGCCTTTTCGAAATTCCCCACTTTAAAGCAGCTTCTTTTGCTGACATATACTCCACAAAAAAAAACTCCTTTCAATCATATATACATATAATATTCCTAACTGCGAATAAAATCAACAAATCAAATGATAGTCATTGAAATTCAATACATCTCTAACTTTGTTAAGGTTCTGGCAATTAAACCATCACATGATAACAACAGCTATTGAGCTTTATTGTTCTGCGTAAAAGTTAGACCCCGGGGGTCTAAAAAGCCCCCGAACGATTAGTCCGAGGGAACATAAAGCACACTTCAGTATTTAGTTGAAAATCGCTAAACCTATTGGTACCAAGCTATTTCAACTCTATCAACGCGACTGTCTCAACGTGACTCGAATGCGGAAACATATCAACAGGCTGCACTTCCTTCGTAACATAGCCACCCTCTTCAAGCATCTTCAAATCTCTTGCAAGAGTAGCCGGATTACAGGAAACATACACCACACGCTTGGGTTTCATCGAAAGAATTGTATCTAATAACTCTTGGTCACAGCCTTTTCGCGGCGGATCGACCACAACAACGTCAGCACGCACTCCTTGAGCATACCACCATGGCATGACTTTTTCCGCTTCCCCTACTGCAAAGTCTACATTTGTGATTCCATTTAACGCAGCATTTCGCTTCGCATCAGCAATTGCATCAGGAACAATCTCCACCCCGTACACATGCTTCGCTTTTTGAGCAAGGAACAGCGAAATCGTCCCAATCCCACAATACGCATCAATCACGGTTTCTTGTCCAGACAAATCGGCATACTCAAGCGCTTTATCATAGAGGACCTTCGTTTGCTCAGGATTTACTTGATAGAATGAGCGAGCAGAAATCGCAAACTTAATGTCACCGATGTAATCATGAATGTACTCTTCTCCCCAAAGTATGTTCGTTTCGTCACCAAAAATAACATTTGTCCGTTTCGGATTAATATTTTGAACGATTGATTTCACATTTGGTATATCCTCTTGAATTTCTTCAATGATATTCTTCTTATTCGGAAGCTCTTTCCCTCTTGTTACGAGCACGACCATGACTTCGTTTGTTATTTTTCCTTTTCTGGCGACAACATGGCGCAATGTCCCGCGGTGTTTTTCCTCATCATACGCACGAATCCCGTATTTGTTGGCGATGTTTTTTACAACACGGATAATTTGGTCATTTTCTTCATGCTGAATTAAGCACTCATCCATGTTGATAATGCGGTGGCTTCTTTTTTGATAGAAACCAGCAACGATAAGGCCTCCTTCTTCTCCTACTGGCACTTGTGCCTTGTTACGATACCTCCATGGATGGTCCATTCCAAGGGTCGGGTGTACTGTTACGTTCTTTAGCGCACCAATTCGTTCAAGCACGTCTTTCACTTGCTTTTGTTTGGAAAGAAGTTGAGCCTCATAGCTTAAATGTTGAATCTGACAACCGCCACATTGGTGGTAGATCGGGCATAACGGTTCTGCTCTGTGCTCACTCTCTTTTTTAATTTCAAGAAGACGCGCAAAGCCATAGCCTTTATTTGTTTTTACTACTTTTATATCAACGAGTTCGCCTGGTAGAGTGTTTGGCACAAATAGTGTGTAGCCATCTACTTTGGCCACACCAGCTCCTTCATGAGTTAAATCTTCTATTGTCACTTGTAGCTGGTCATTTTTTCGTACAGGTAGTGTCTCTCTTTTCATCTCTTCCCGTCCTTCTTCCTCTATTCATGGTAGTTATTGTACCATAGACAAAGGATTACTCGAAATTCGGTGTTTCTTCACGCAAAAAAGCATCTCTTAACTCACTACAGCGAGCTTTGAGACACCTTTTTACTTAGAATATTAACGATATTTCGGTAACCAATCACCATGAGCTTCAATCAAGTCATCACACATAGCAATGATATCGTCCATCGACAATTCAGAGTTTGTATGTGGGTCTAGTAGAGCAGCTTGGTATATATGTTCTTTTTTCAATGTTGTAGCAGCTTCTATCGTAAGTAGCTGCGTATTTATATTTGTACGATTCAATGCTGCTAATTGTTCTGGAAGATCTCCAATATAGCAAGGCATGATTCCACTTCGATCAGCTACACATGGGACTTCGACACACGCATTTTCTGGTAAATTAGATATTAGACGTCCCGTATTTAATACATTTCCACCAAATTTAAATGGCACATTTGTCTCCATTGCCTCAATAATATACGATCCATATTCATGAGATCTCTCATGAATTAATTGTGTATTATTAACCATTTCTTCACGCATCTCTTCCCATGCTTTGATTTGGTTTACACAACGACGCGGATACTCATCAAGTGGAATATTAAAGCGGTCAATTAATTCTGGATAACGGTCCTTAATGAAATATGGATGGTATTCCGCATTATGCTCAGATGATTCAGTTACATAATGACCAAATTTATCCATTAATTCAAAGCGAACCATATCATCGTGTTTTGTTTTTTGCTTTTCTTTTGCACGCTTTTTAATCTCTGGATAAAGGTCTTTGCCGTCCTTTTTCACTTCTAACAGCCAAGCCATATGGTTAATTCCAGCAATTCTTTCTTCTATCCCTGTTGGATCCATATCAAGAGATTTAAATAAATCGTCCGTACAGATTTGAACACTATGGCACAAGCCGATTGTTTTTATATTGGTATGGCGCAACATTGCACCTGTTAAGGAAGACATAGGGTTCGTATAGTTCAAGAACCAAGCATCTGGACAAACTTCTTCCATATCTTTCGCAAAGTCGAATAAGACAGGAATGGTGCGCAAGCTGCGGAATAATCCTCCGATTCCAATTGTGTCAGCAATGGTTTGACGCAAACCATATTTCTTCGGAATTTCAAAATCGATCACCGTACTTGGCTCATATCCTCCAATCTGGACAGCATTAATCACATACTTCGCTCCTGTTAACGCTTCTTTCCGGTCTAGATAAGCCTTCACCTTAATAGATGGATTATATTTCCGAGCTAAGTTCAATAGCATTTGCTCCGAATCTTTTAATCTCGTTTCATCAATATCATGCAAAGCAAATTCAAATCCATTTAAAGCTGATACAAACATGCAATCTCCTAAAACATTTTTGGCAAATACCGTACTTCCAGCTCCGATAAACGTAATTTTAGACATGTGATGTCCTCCTCTATTAATAGTAGAATATTTTTTTTGGTTGTTTTAACCTTTTACTGACCCCGATGAAAGCCCTGCAATAAAGTATTTCTGTAAGATAAGAAATAACACGATCATTGGCAACGAAGCCATAAGTGCAGCAGCCGCTACTAAGTTAAGGTTATTTTGATTTTCACCAAAGAAACTAGCTAACGTTACGGTTAATGTGTGTACACTCTTATCTTGTAAGAAGAAAATAGCAAACTGGTAATCGTTCCATATGAATACACAAGATATAATTAAAACGGTTGCTGTTACTGGTTTTAATAATGGAAAGATAACTCTAAAAAAGATACCAAGCGTACTCGCTCCATCGATTTTTGCTGCTTCTTCTAACTCTTTCGGTATCGTCGAACGAATGAACCCTGCATAAAGAAAGATTGTTAATGGCAGATAAGCCGCTACATTATTAAATATCGCAATTTCATGTGTATTGACCATTCCCATATTAACGACGAGTTGATACAACGGTACTAGAGCAGTCAACGGAGGAATAACCATGATCGAGATAAAGATGTAATACACAACCTTGTTCAACCTCGTCTTAACCCGAGCTAACGGATATGCCGCCATTGATCCTACAAGAATTAGCAGAATAGCCGCGCCTGCTGTAATAATAATTGAGTTCATAAAAGCATTTGTTAAATTCGCACGCTCCCAAGCACGAGCGAAGTTCTCTAATGTGAAGTAATCAGGAAATAACCATCTCGAGCTAAAGTCGTTACTTACTTTTAAAGAAGTAGTAGCAAGTATGTAGAACGGGATGATGTGAATAATGCAAATGATAAATGCTACGATCGTTAGAATCGTTTTTTTAGATTTGCTCAACTTATTCATTATGCCTCTACCTCCTTACGCTTGAAGTAAATGAGAGCCACTAAGCTAATAATTAAAATTATTGTTGCCATTAATATCCCTTGAGTCGCTGCATATCCAGCGTCTTGTCTTCTAAAATAAAGAGAATACATAAACGTCGACATTGATTGTGAGGCATTACCAGGTCCTCCACCAGTCAATGAAATAATGACATCAAATAATTTTAATCCGCCTATTACATTCAAAACGACATTAATCGTAATGGCCGGCGCCAGTAATGGTAGCGTAATCTTTTTAAACTGAGCGAAAGCTGATGCCCCATCAATAACAGCCGCTTCATAATAGTCTTTCGATATACTTTGCAACCCTGCTAAATAGATAATCATCGCAATCCCAACGAACTGATATGTGTTAACTAGCACAATAATCCAAGGATTAAATGATGCATTTCCTAACGCGTTAATGGGCTCAAATCCTAGAAACATTAAAAGATCATTTAATGCTCCCCCTTGGTAAGCAAAGAAAAAGTACCAAATATACCCCATAATTAACGGGCTAATAATAACGGGTAAATACACAATCGTTCGCGTAAAAGCTTTTAATTTAATGCTTTGATTTAACAGCAAAGCATATAGCAGTCCGATTCCCGTTTGAAAAATGGTACTACCAATCCCGTATAGCAATGTATTTTTTACAACAAGCCAAGTAGTAGGGTCAGAAAACATCCTTTTATATTGCTCCAAGCCAACCCAGTTATATCCTTGCGAAAATCCATTCCAATCTGTAAACGTGATTTTTATTCCATTGAAAAATGGATAGATGATAAACAAGCTCACAAAACATAAGGCCGGAATATACATCCACATAAGCGAAGATTGTCTCCTCTGTTTCACTTTTGGAGCTTTCTTTGCAACCGTGACTTTCCTTTCCGCTACAGTTTGACTCATATTCTCAACTCCCTTTTTCCATCATTAGCCGAGGGTACCTTAGATTACTCGTTCTTTTGCAAGCAGGGATCGTGTTAGTACGTCCCTGCCCCCTATTCTTACTGATTTCTTAAACGAAGGTATTCAGATTCCATTTCAGCAGATACTTGTTCAACTGTTAAGGTATCTGCTAATAGCTCCTGACCAGTTGTCGCGTACACATCCCACATTCCACTTGGTAAGTACACACGATCGAAGTATGGTTGGATTTGAACATGAGCCCATTCGTCATAAAATTCAGTATAATAATTTTCTGTTTCAACATTTGTTATCCCAGCTGGTAATGATGATGCTTCCGCTAACTTTTTTGCATTGTCTGGTTGAGCTAGAAACTCAATAAATTGCTTAGCTTCATCCAGTTTTTCTGAATCTTTAAAGACTGCAAACGTGTTCCGCTCTCCCCCGATCCAACTTGGATCATCACCTTCCCAGTATGCTGGTACAGGAATCGTCCCTACTTGAATTTCTGGATTGAGTTCTGTTACCGCTGGTCCAAAAGCGCCTCCAGCAAAGGCAAATGCGATTTTATTTTGTGCCATTAACTCAATTCTCTGTGCTTCACTAGCCGTTAACACATCTGTATTTAGTAGACCTTGTTCTTGTAATCCTTTTAAGAATTCAGCAAGCGGCGTATAGTTTGACCAATCAAACGAACCATCTAATAAATCTTCTTCAAAATTATTATTCTCATCGGTTACTAAGAGTGGCGTAGATAATTGATCAAGTACTTGAGCGATCGTATATTGATTACTACCAGGAATCCAAAGTGGGGTTACTTCCCCATTACTTTCTTCTTTGACCGCTTCCATTGCATCACTCCACTCGTCAAACGTAGTTGGAGGTTCAATTCCATATTCATTTAATAAAGTTGCATTATACATAATTCCATCTTTCGCCTGATTAATTGGGAAAGCGTAGACTTTTCCCTCTTCATCTCTCAAGATCGGTGCCATGGCTTCGTCGAAATGCTCCACCCACTCCATTTCACTTAAGTCAGCTGTGTACTCACCATATCGATTGATAGCCCATCCATGAGTATCAAATAAATCTGGAAGGTCATTTGAAGCCATTCTGACACGGAGCTGATCCTCATATCCTGTACCTGGAAAATTCACATCAACTGAAATTCCTGTTTCTTCTGTAAAGGCAAGAGCAACTTCTTCAATCGCCTCTTTTTCAGCATCATCAGATACACCCGAGTAAAGCGACAAGGCATTACTAGAAATACTCGACCCAGTAGATTCTCCTCCACAAGCTGTCAAAACCATCGCACCCATCAAAATACCAGTGAACGTTCTAAATGCTTTTTTCATAATGATCCCCCTAGAATTTATTTGGTTGTTCTAAATCCAACTACGAGTTGCCTACTGTCCCCCAAAAACTCCAATTAAGCGCTTTCAATCTTATGTTTAAAAATAATAGGCAGAATTTGTGTCGCGCGTCCAATTTATTTACTAAATAATATTAATTTATTAAGTAAAATATTAACTTATACAAATGACTAATTCAATAGTTTTTTCAGAAATAATTAAAATTTCACACAAAAAAGAGCTCTTTTAGTAAAAAGCTCTAGTAATTTTACTTTTTCTAATTATATTTTAACTTCTTGCTAAGCTCGAGCTACTTTCACGCACAATTAATTTAGTCGGAATTTCGAGCTTGAAAGGAATTTCCCTACCTTCCAACCTATCCATTAGAAGCTTAACAGCGGCCTTTCCCATCTCCTCTGTATACACTTTTATCGTTGTTAGAGCAGGTTGAGTAAAGCTTGCCATCTCCACATCATTAAAACTCACAATACTAACATCATCCGGGACCTTCATCCCCAGTTCATGGCAAGCCCTCATGGCCCCTATTGCCATTGCATCACTAGCTATAAAAAAAGCACTTGGGAAATCCTCTTTCTCGCCCGCCTTTTTCATAGAACTGTATCCATCACTTATGAGGAACTGCCTAGAAATATACAAATGCTCCACGTTAAAGAGATCCCTTTTTTTCATTACCTCTTCATACGCCCTCTGTCGCGCATCCATAATTACATTATCACTTTGGTCTCTTTCTTGACCGCCAATGAATCCGATCTTAGTATGCCCTAAAGAAAAAAGATGTTCCAATGCGTTTTTAGTCGCTTTTTCGTGATCGATAATCACAGCATCAAACTGTTCGCTTTTAGAAACATAATTAATAAATACAATGTTACGATTAACCCTCTGACTTAATTTCTTTTCATCCTCTTCACTGATCATTCCTACTACAATGACTCCATCAAGATTATTCATCTGCACATCTGTCATCCCGCCTGAATAATGACTAATTTTCTTCACCAGTACACCTTTTTCTGAACATTCACTTTCTATCCCTTTACGGATTGATAAAAAGTACGTATCCTCCCACTCATACTCAGGTGAACAAAACATCACAATACCTATTTCCATTTCACTAACAACAGGTGAAACCTTATTCTCGCTATAACGCTTCCTAACAGGAACATATTTCAATTCTTTAGCAATCTCCATAATTCGATCTCTCGTTTCAGCTGTAACAGAGAGGTTTTTGTCATTGTTTAACACTCTCGAAACAGTCGCTGTAGAAACTTTCGCAATTTCAGCGATATCCTTTATCGTTGCCATCCTCCACTCCCTTTCTCCATAAGTAAAACCATAAGTAAATTTTTTAGTAATTATTTATTTGATTGTAGCATGACCTTGTTACCTAATACAATTATTCTTCATCTTAAATCGCGTCAAGCTTGTAGGTGTCTGCACATTCATCAAGTTTTCGATATTCCATTAGCGACCTTCCCGACTTTCTCTACCTCCATTAGGGTGTTCATACATCAGTTCTTCTCCTCTAATCCTACTAAACAGCTACGTAACACTACAAAAAGACGAAAATCGAAGTGATTTCCGTCTCTACTTTACCCTACCATATTAGGATCATGTCCTTCTTACATGAACTCCGTTACCTGCGCTGTTTCCGATCCTTTGGTGTGAGCATTTGAAAATGTTGATACATATTGACAAACTCAGCAGGAAGTACGCCTCCATATTCCCCATCTAAGTTCAGCTGCATATCACCTTTCACTTGTACTTTAATACGATTTGCATGAACATACATAACTTTCGGATGGTTGATATGCTCCCCGCGAAGGGCTAATGTTGCTAAGTGAAGAAATTCAGGAAAGGATAATTTTTTGACAATAATAAAATCAAACATTCCATCTTGCAAGGAAGCTTTAGGGGCTAACTTTTCAAATCCCCCTACTGAATTGGTGTTAGCGACAAGAAATAGCATGATTTCCCCTTCAAATAGCTTTCCGTCATATTCAATCTGAACCATTTTTGGAGAGACTTGCGGTAGCTTTTCTAGTCCTTTAATATAATAAGCCAATTGTCCAACAGCCGTTTTCATTTTACTTGGTACTTCATACGTCAATTCTGTTAATGAACCGCCTGCAGCAATATTGACAAAATAACGATCGTTTACGCGTCCAATATCGATTGGCTCAAAGTGTTCTCCACACAAAATATCGCATGCTTTTTCGATATCTCTTGGAATGCGTAGAGCACGCGCGAAGTCATTTGTTGTCCCTGCTGGAATAATTCCAAGGTTCGGTCTCTTTTCTAAAGCAGCTAGTCCATTTACTACTTCAAAAATGGTTCCGTCTCCACCTGCAGCGATGACTAAATCATATCCATTCTCTCCAGCTTTTTTTGCCGCTCTTGTTGCACAACCTTCTCCTGTTGTCGCATGAGCTGATGTTTCGTATCCTGTTTTTTCAAGCCGTTCTAAAATATAGGCTAAGCTTTTCCGTATTTGTTCACGTCCAGATGATGGATTATAAATAAGTCGAGCTCTTTTCATTGCAGATCCCCTACTTCTTTTATCTTAGTCATTTCCACTCTTTGTCAGGATTGACTGCTTGTATTGTACATTACTTCAAGCCTATTCAGCAAATTCTCAAACTTGCATTAAAAAATATGTAACACATAGAACGGAGGGTGCTAAAAAAGGCTTCACCCCTTTTTTAGCACCCTCTTATAGAACATTCGCGCTAATTGATTTAAACCTATTAACGCTTCTTTATTTCCTCTAATAATAACTTGTTTACCATTGGAGGATTCGCTTTTCCTTTTGAAGCTTTCATGATTTGCCCTACTAGGAAACCAATCGCTTTCTCTTTTCCATTTTTGAAGTCCTCGACTGATTGCGGATTGTTATCTAGGACTTCTGCTACCATCTTCAGAAGCTCACCTTCATCTGAAATTTGAACGAGTCCTTTTTCCTTAACAATTTGCTCAGGATCTCCACCAGATTCAATTAACTCTTTAAACACCTGCTTAGCAATCTTAGAAGAGATCGTTCCCTTCTCAATAAGTTGAATCATCTTCGCAAGTCCTGCTGGTGTAAGCGCAACGTCTTGCAATTCTTTTTGCTCCGCATTTAAGTACCCTGACACTTCTCCCATTAACCAGTTAGACGCTTGCTTGGCTCCTGCACCTTGACCAACCGTTTCCTCAAAGAAGTCAGCCATTTCTTTTGTTAAAGTCAGAACAGCTGCATCATAAGCTGGCAAACCTAATTCTTCTACATAACGCTTTTTACGAGCATCAGGTAGCTCAGGAATCTCAGCACGAACACGCGCCTTCCACTCCTCATCAATATACAAATCAACAAGGTCCGGCTCCGGGAAGTAACGGTAATCATCTGAACCTTCTTTAACGCGCATTAAAATGGTCTTGTTTGCTGCTTCATCGTAACGACGTGTTTCTTGATCAATCACACCACCTGAAAGAAGTACTTGCTCTTGACGCTTCTCTTCGTATTCAAGCCCTTTACGAACAAAGTTAAATGAGTTTAAGTTTTTCAACTCTGTTTTTGTTCCAAATTTCTCTTGGCCGACAGGACGCAAGGAGATATTTGCATCACAACGAAGCGATCCCTCTTCCATCTTACAATCCGATACGCCCGTATATTGAATGATCGCCTTAAGCTTCTCTAAATACGCGTATGCTTCTTCAGGTGTACGAATATCTGGTTCAGATACAATTTCAACTAAAGGTGTTCCTTGACGGTTATAGTCAACGAGTGAATAGCCACCGCCAGAGTGTGTTAATTTCCCTGCATCTTCCTCCATATGTATACGCGTAATCCCGATGCGTTTCTTCTTACCTTCTACTTCAATTTCAATCCAGCCATTTTCACCAATTGGTTTATCAAATTGAGAAATTTGATATGCTTTCGGATTATCAGGATAAAAGTAATTTTTTCGATCAAATTTGGTATCTGTTCTCACTTCACAGTTTAATGCCATCGCTGCCTTCATAGCAAAATCAACAGCTTGTTTATTTAAGACTGGCAAAACACCTGGATACCCAAGATCAATCACACTTGTATTCGCATTTGGCTCAGATCCGAAGTGGTTCGGACTAGCTGAGAAAATTTTCGATTCGGTCTTTAATTCTACGTGGACTTCAAGTCCAATAATGGTTTCGAAACTCATCGCTTGTCTTCCCCCTTACAACGTCGGTTTTTGCGTGTGATAGTCTGTTGCTTGCTCAAATGCATGAGCCACACGATAAACAGTGCTTTCATCAAAGTGTTTTCCAATAATCTGAAGTCCAAGCGGCAATCCATCTTTGAACCCACATGGAACAGATATTCCTGGAACTCCTGCCAGGTTTACAGGAATCGTTAAAATATCATTTGCATACATCGTTAACGGATCCTTTGTATTTTCACCAATCTTGAATGCTGGTGTTGGTGTTGTTGGCCCAATAATAACATCATAATTTTCAAACACTTTTTCAAAATCTTGTTTAATCAATGTACGTACTTGTTGGGCTTTTTTATAATAAGCATCATAATAACCAGAGCTTAATGCAAATGTTCCAAGCATGATACGACGTTTCACTTCAACTCCGAAACCTTCTGCACGTGTTTGCTTGTACATTTCGATGAGGTTCTCTGCATTATCGGTCCGATATCCGTAACGAACACCATCAAATCGAGCAAGGTTTGCCGATGCTTCTGACGAAGAAAGTAAATAATAGGTTGCAAGAGCATACTTCGAATGTGGAAGTGATACTTCTTCCCATGTCGCACCTTGCGTTTCAAGGACTTTTAATGCGTCTATTACAGACTGCTTCACTTCTTCGGCGACACCTTCTCCAAGGTACTCTTTTGGAACGGCAATCTTTAATCCTTTCACATCACCTGTTAATGCTGATAAAAAGTCAGGCACTTCGACATTTGCTGATGTAGAGTCCATTGGATCAAGTCCTGTAATCGATTGAAGAAGGTACGCATTATCTTCTACATTACGAGTAATTGGTCCAATCTGATCAAGTGACGATGCAAAGGCAACTAAGCCAAAGCGGGATACTCTTCCATATGTAGGTTTTAGACCAACAACGCCACAAAATGCGGCTGGCTGACGAATCGATCCACCTGTATCTGAGCCTAGTGAAAACGGCACCTCACCTGCTGCTACAGCTGCAGCTGAACCACCACTAGATCCACCAGGGACGGTTTCTAAGTTCCAAGGGTTCTTCGTTTCTTGGTAAGCTGAATTTTCCGTTGATGACCCCATTGCGAATTCATCCATATTTAACTTTCCAATTGTGATCGCTTGAGCATCTTGCAACTTTTGCACAACAGTTGCATCATAAATTGGGTCAAAATTCTCTAGGATGCGGCTTGAACAAGTCGTTCGAAGTCCCTTTGTTACGATATTATCCTTTACCCCAATTGGCATACCGAATAAAAGCCCACGCTCACTGCTTGTGCCAAGAGCCTCGTCTAGCTCACTGGCATAGGCACGTGCCTTTTCTTCATTTAGTGTGACAAACGCTTTAACCTTGCCATCGACTTGGGCAATACGTTTGTAAGATTCATCAACAAGGTCAGAGACTTTCACTTCTTTCTTTTGAATCATAGTGTGAAGCTCTGACATCTTATGGTCAAATAACGACATGAAGCTTGTCCTCCCCTATTACTCTATAATGGACGGCACACGAATTTGTCCGTCTTCATGATCTGGTGCATTTTTTAATACGTCTTCTACTGGCAATCCTTTTTGCGGCTTGTCTTCTCTAAGTACATTCTTCATATCAAGAACATGCGTTGTAGGTTCAACTCCTGTTGTATCGAGTTCATTTAACTGTTCTGCAAAGGTAATTATTGCATCAAGCTGTTCTGTAAACATTTTGGCTTCCTCTTCCGTAATAGCAAGCCTAGCTAAGTTCGCTACATGCTTCACTTGTTCTTCTTGAATTCGTGACATCATATTCACCCCCGAAAAAATTCGATCATTTTGACAATATGATTAATAATACCAAATAACCCTTCTATAGGCAACAAAGCCCAACACCGTAAACACTTATTCAATACGTAAAAAACCCTCACGTTAGATCTCTCTAAGCAAGGGTTTTTCACGATTATAATATACTTGTTTTAGATTGCTCAAATTCCTCTTCCATCTTGCTTGAAGGTTTCTCCCCAACAAAACTAAAGACCATTGCGGCAATCCACGCTAAAATAAAACCAGGGATAATCTCATATAGACCTAAAATCGGATACTGTTCGGCTGATAGACCAAACCACGTATCTAGCTCAGCCCATACGATTACCGTAAAACCACCAACAAGCATCCCAGCTAACGCTCCATTTCTCGTCATTCGTTTCCAGAACAACGCCAAGATTAGAACAGGTCCAAAGGCTGCCCCAAAACCAGCCCACGCATATCCAACTAAATCTAATACAGAGCTTTCAGGATGATAAGCTAGCGCAATAGCAACAAGAGCAATAACAACAACGCCAATTCTCCCTACCCAGACTAACTCCTTTTGGCTAGCTTCTTTACGAATAAATCCTTTATATACATCTTCAGCAAGAGCACTTGAAGAGACAAGAAGCTGTGAATCAATCGTACTCATGATCGCTGATAAGATCGCAGCTAATAAGAAACCAGCGACCCATGGATTAAAGAGAACTTGTGTAAACATTATAAACAGCGTTTCATGTGCGCCATCTGGCAACGCTTGGCCTCCTGGACCATTTGCTGAAAAATAAGCAATCCCTACAAATCCGGTAAAGATAGCTCCAAATAACGCGAGCACCATCCAAGTCATCCCAACAGCACGTGCCTTTGGAATTTCTTTAACTGATTTTACAGCCATAAAACGTGTCACGATATGCGGCTGGCCAAAATAACCTAATCCCCACGCAAGCAACGAAATGACACCAATAAACGTTGCCCCTTGGAACGCATCTAAATAGGCAGGATCAATTGCCCCAACTGCATTTACCGTTTCACTCCAGCCTCCCATTTCAGAAATGGCTACAAGTGGCACAATAATTAATGCAAGGAACATTAGAATACCTTGGAAAAAGTCCGTCCAACTTACCGCTAGAAAACCACCTAAGAATGTGTACGAAATAATAACGATCGCACCAATCCAAAGCGCCTGCGTGTACGTCATTCCAAATGATGCTTCAAAAAGAAGAGCACCACCAACAAGTCCTGATGAAGTATAAAAAGCAAAGAACACTAATATCACGAGTGCAGAAATAATCCGTAATACCTTCGACTTATCATGAAACCGATTCTCCAAAAAGTCTGGCAGTGTAATCGAATCATTTGCTACTTTTGTATACTTACGAAGACGAGCTGCAACAAACTGCCAATTTAAATACGCACCAATTGCTAATCCTACAGCAATCCAAATCTCACCCATACCACCAATGTACATAGCTCCAGGCAATCCAAGTAATAACCAACTACTCATATCCGAAGCACCTGCACTTAATGCGGCAACACTTCCTCCTAATCGCCTTCCACCTAGTACATAGTCTGATAAATTACTTGTTAGCCGATAGGCTGCTATCCCAATGACGAGCATCCCTACTAAATAGATAATAAATGTTATAATCGTGGCTAATTCCAAGTTTACTCACTCCTTCTTATAAATAACGACACAACTGATAAAATAATTAATAATGGCATAGGAATATATAGCAACAGCCACGTTGCTGTCGATAAACCATATTCCATCCTTCCACCTCCTTTTTCATAGTATATGCAAGTACTATGCAAGTACATGTTCTTACATGCCTTAAACAAACGTTTGTTTATTATTTCGGACACGCTATTTACCATAACACGAAATTAAATTCAGAACATTCATTCATAAATAACTTTCTTATTTTATTGAATAATTATTCATACATTCGTAAGTTGTAACCGATTTTTTTAGTATATAGTAAAAAAATATACACATCTTCTAATCTTCATTAATTTCTTTATCACTTTAAAATACCAAAATAAATACATAAAAAAAAAGCCTTTAAAGTTAAATTTTAACTTTAAAGACTTTTATTTCTTACGTATTTTTTCTATTATCTAGATCCTTTAACATATGGTTTTCCAACTGCTTTTGGTGCATCTGCACGTCCAACAAAACCAGCTAATGCTAAAATGGTCAATACGTATGGTGCGATTAATAAGAAGACAGATGGAATATTAGCTAATCCCGGTATCTGTGCCCCTGTTATACTTAACGCTTGCGCTAATCCGAAGAATAGAGCTGCTCCCATTACACCAAGCGGATTCCATTTTCCGAAAATCAATGCAGCTAATGCCATAAACCCTTGCCCTACAATGGTTGTTCCAGAGAAGTTTCCTGCTACAGTTACAGCGAAAATGGCTCCCCCTAAGCCAGCAAAGGCACCACTTAGCATAACTCCGATGTATCTCATTTTGTTTACATTAATCCCCATCGTGTCAGCTGCCATCGGATGCTCTCCGACTGATCTAAGACGCAATCCAAATGGCGTGTAGTAAACGACAAAGTAAACAACTACAACCAAGGCTAATGCAATATAGGAAGTAATATAAGCATTGGCAAAAAACAATGGACCAATAATTGGAATATCACTTAATACTGGGACATCGAAACGGTAGATCCGATTGCGAATCGCGTCCGTTTGGCCTTTGTTATACATCAATCTCACTAGAAAAACAGTCAACCCGACAGCTAAAAAGTTTAACGCAACACCACTGACAATTTGATCAGCTCGAAAAGTTATCGAGGCAACCGCATGAAATAATGAGAAGATCGCTCCTACTAATACGGCAGCTAGTAAAGCAATCCATGTAGAAGCGGGACCTACTCCCATCCCTTCAAGGGTTAATGTCATAACGATACCTGTAAAGGCACCTACGACCATTAATCCTTCAAGACCAATATTAACAACCCCTGCCCGCTCACTAAATAATCCGCCTAATCCTGTCAAGATAAGAGGAGCTGCGGCATAAATAGCTGCTGGAATAACAAGTGCTAAAACCTGCATTAGATCCATTTAGATCCCCTCCTTCTTAATTCGGTTCATGATCCAGCGAATCAGATAGCTTGATGCGACAAAGAAAATGATTAACGCAATGACAATATCAACTAACTCAGTTGGCACTCCTGCTCTTGATTGCATTGTAATCGCTCCGACCTGCAATCCACCGAATAAGAATGAGGCAAGCATAACGCCAATTGCCGTATTTGCACCTAATAATGCCACAGCAATTCCATCAAACCCAACACCGGAAAATCCTGAAAGAATGCTCATGTAGCCATATGTACCTAAGCCCTCCATCGCTCCAGCAACACCTGCAAATCCTCCAGAAATAACCATAGACAGAACAATATTTCTCTGGACATTCATCCCTGCATACATGGAAGCATGCTGGTTAAAGCCAACTGCACGAAGCTCATATCCTTTTGAGGTTCTCCAAAGAATAAACCACATAACTAAGCAACCAAGTAACGCAACGATAAATCCATAATGCAATCTTGAATAATCTGTTATTGACTGTAAAAATGGAGAGGCAAGTGACGCTGATGGAGAAATCGACTCCGTACGCTCCCCTGGTACTAATAAATACGCTCGAATCAAGTAATTAACAGTATACAAAGCAATATAGTTCATCATGATGGTAACTATAACTTCATGAACTTGGAAACGAGCTTTCAAAAAACCTGGAATGAATCCCCACATAGCTCCAGCCAATGCCCCAGCTAGTATGGCTAATGGTAGGTGAATAATCGTAGGTAAATCAAAGATGATTCCGACATAGACAGAAGCAAGCCATCCAACAATCACTTGCCCTTCTACTCCAATATTAAAGAGACCTGTCCGAAAAGCAAACGCAACAGCAAGACCCGCTAAAATTAATGGAGTCATGGATCGAATCGTCTCCCCAATGTAATAAGACTCACTAAAGATTCCGCTTAGTAGTGCAGAATAACCTAGTACCGGATTATATCCACTTACAAGCATAACAACAGCGCCAATTAGGATTCCTAGAGCTACTGCGATTAAAGGAACGGCCAATGATACCAATCGTCCTTTAGGAAACAATTTATTCACCATGTGGCTCACCTTCTTTCTCTTTCTTCCCGCCAGCCATAAGCAAACCGAGCTCACGTTCATTTGTCTGATCTGCATCAACAATGGCTACGATTTCCCCTTCATACATAACAGCAATGCGATCACTCACGTTTAAAATTTCATCTAATTCAAGTGACATTAATAGGACTGCACGACCTTTATCACGTTCGACAACAAGACGACGATGAATAGATTCTATCGCTCCAACATCCAACCCTCGAGTTGGTTGAGCCGCAATCAAAAAGTCAGGTGAACGGTCCACTTCACGAGCAATAATAGCCTTTTGTTGGTTTCCTCCGGATAATGCTCTTGCTGGTGTATATTCACTAGGCGTTCTCACATCAAAATCTTCTATTAGGTTCCTTGCTTTTTGATAAATTTCAGGATAACTTAAGACACCATTTTTTGAATAAGGTTTTTGATAATACGTTTGTAACACAATGTTTTCACCGATTGTAAAATCAAGAACTAGTCCGTGTTTGTGACGATCTTCAGGGATATGGCCAATACCAGCTTCCGTTACTCTTCTTGGCTTCATATTTGTTATTTCTTTTCCATTTAACAAGATCGATCCAGACTCCGCTTTTTTCAACCCAGTAATGGCCTCAATCAGTTCAGATTGTCCATTTCCTTCAATTCCAGCAAGCCCAAGAATCTCTCCTGCTTTCATATCCAAATTCAATTTGTTTACAGCATTGACACCACGAGGATCCTTTACAACAAGATCCTTAACGCTTACAACAACCTCTTTTGGCTGAGCAGGTTCCTTTTCTACACCAAAGTTAACTTCTCTTCCTACCATCATCGCAGCAAGCTTATCAGGATTCGTCTCACTAACTTCAACAGTCCCAATGCCCTTACCTCGTCTGATGACTGTACAGCGGTCACAAACAGCCATAATCTCTTTTAGCTTGTGCGTAATCAAAATAATCGACTTACCTTCTGAAACTAATTTCTTCATAATTCCAATGAGCTCTTGAATCTCTTGCGGCGTTAAAACAGCTGTCGGTTCATCAAAAATCAATATGTCGGCACCACGATAAAGCGTTTTTAGAATCTCTACTCTTTGCTGCATTCCAACTGAAATGTTTTCGATCTTTGCATGTGGATCAACACGTAACCCGTATTGATTCGAAATTTTCTCTACTTCTTTTGCGGCCTTTTTAATATTAATTTTTCCGCCTTTTTTCGGTTCATTTCCTAAAATAATATTCTCTGTTACGGTAAACTTCTCAACTAGCATAAAATGCTGATGAACCATTCCGATCCCAAGTCTGTTTGCAACGTTAGGATCCGTGATCTTCATTTTTTCACCGCGTACAACGATTTCGCCCTTTTCAGGCTGATACAATCCAAAAAGGACATTCATCAATGTTGATTTCCCCGCTCCATTTTCCCCTAAAAGAGCATGAATTTCGCCCTTTTTTACTTGAAGCGTAATATTATCATTGGCCACAATTCCAGGAAACTCTTTACGGATGTTATTCATCTCGATAACGTAACTCACTTGTAACCACTCCTTACTTTTATGTACTTACATAACGCATAACGGTCTAATGCAGCCTTTTCTACACACAAAAAGAGGCAATGAAGGATTGGGCAAACAGCAATCCTTCATTGTCCCTTCTGCCTTTTGTATCTATCTTACTGAATACAAAAGGCTAGTAAACACTAGCCTTTTGCTTTTTTTCATTAAAGGGATGAAAGATACTCTTCATATTCCTCATCAGTTTGAGGTACTGAAATGTCTCCAGCTTGAATCTGATTTAAGAAATCAACTACAGCTTCTAGTGCTTCTTCAGACATATTATCCGTTGTTGGAGCAATACCTACAGCTTCATCCTCAAGGCCATATTCAAGGATCTCTCCACCTGGGAAGTCCCCAGCCATTGTACGTTCAGATACTAAATATACCGCTCTATCTACACGCTTGACCATAGACGTTAATGTAACAGATTGGCCATCATCGCCATACTCGCCCTCTTCATGCTGGTCACGGTCTACACCAATAACCCAAACAGACTCACCGTTACGAGCACGGTTGATTGCTTCCGTAAAGACTCCATTACCTGTACCACCAGCTGCTTGATAAATAATATCTACGCCTTGGCTGTACATCGTGTTTGCAATTTGTGCTCCGCGTTGCTCATCATTGAAGCTTTCTGCATATTGAACTTCAATTTCAGCATCTGGATTTACTGCTTTCACACCAGCTTTGAAGCCATTTTCAAACTTTTTGATGAGAGCACCTTCTACTCCACCGATAAATCCAACTTTATTTCCTTCTGTTTGTAGACCAGCTGCCACCCCTACAAGGAATGATCCTTCATGCTCACTAAACGTCACATTTGCAATATTAGGGATCGTTTGCCCTTCTGCATCTGTAACAACAGAGTCAACGATGGCTAACTGAGCATCTTCAGCTTGCTCTGCGATGGTACGGATTGCATCTTCCATTAAGAATCCAATACCCCAAGCAAGATCAACATCTTCACGTACTAAATTACGAAGATTTGGTTCAAAGTCTGCCATATCACCTGATTGTAAATAACGGTAACCAGTACCTTCTTCTAATCCCATATCTTGACCGAATTCAGTAAGCCCTTCCCAAGCAGATTGGTTAAAGGATTTGTCATCAATTCCACCAACATCCGTAACCATTGCTACTGTAAAGTCTTCAGCTTCTACCGCTTCTCCTGGCTCATCAGCCGGAGCACCATCTCCTGTTTCAGCTTGATCATCAGCTGCTCCACACGCCGATAGTGCTACAACTGCCGCAGCCGTTACTGTTAAACTACGTAACCACTTTTTCATGTAATAATCCCCCTTTTTTCTATTTCGTGCGAACGCCTTCATTTGGTACGGACACACCTGCCTAACTAATATAGACAACAAGTTCTTTGCATAGGTTTTCACGAAGCTTAAGTTCTATTCCTATTTTGCTAAAATCTGATCGTCTAATCAGTAATCCATGTTGTTATGTATAAAGTCCATCAAAAATAAGGCATTCATTTTGTCAGACATCTGACATCTTACAAGTTATCGAACGAAATAAATATATCATGTACGTTACAATTAATAAATAGTTTTTTCAAGTAAAATCCTCTATCATTCGACATTTTTTTTACTTCGAAATGAAACCTTCCCCCTATTCTATACAAGCAGACCAGACTCAATTATAATAATATCTTTCGCAATAAAAAAGGACGATCCCCAATCTCTTCAAATGAAAAGATTTTAGGAAAGTCCCTTTACCTATTGCTTAATCAAACACATGTATAAATGGTTCATCATTTGGATTTTGAACAACGATACTTTCTGTGTTACCTGAGACAGATGTAATCGTTACACTCACTTTATAGTTCCCCTGAAATCTTTGCTGAATTTGACTTGCTACGTATTGAGACAATGCTACGATCTCTGCTTTCCCTTGAAATCTAAGGGGGATCTCAATTTGTAATTCTTGAATTTGATTATCTACATAACGAGCCTTTCCAACGACCCCAATAAACGTATCAAAAAATGATTGTACATCATCTTTAAAGCGCTGAAATTGGTCCGCTTCATTCCGTGCTTCTTGATTTGCTTCACTTGATGGGAACAAGTAATAGCGTTCATTAATACGTTGCCATCTATCAAGGTCACTTCTTGGTTCTGCTTTAGACCTTGCTATGAAATGACCCGGAATAACAGACTCGCGTGGCTGTTCCCTAAAAAGTGCAAACACAATCGGAACATCTTGAAAAGCTCCCTCTTCCATCGCATCCGAACGAAGTCTAGCGAGAATTTCATTAGCAATCTCTTGACCTTCACGTTCAATCACATCGTCTGGAATCGGCAATTCATAAAAATTATAACGCCCTTGGTCATCCTCCACTCGGAAGTTGTATACACTATTCATCGAAAGTCCAATGACAATCCCTCCAAGATTCAATTGACCATTTTCACTTTCCACAAGATAGTTATGTTCGAGAATATGTGATAAATAACGGGGTTGGTTTTCTTCTCGCTCTTTCATCGTTCCCCCTTCTCCAAGTGCTGGGTTTAACCCTTGTGGATTATCTTCCTCGTCATACCTCATAAGCCAACTATTTAACGTATTCCTTTTTATGAACTGACCTTCTCTAAAGAAAAAGTTCTCTTGATCAAAATATTCTTGAGCAATTCGCGTTAAGCCAATTTCAAGCTGGCCTAAATCAAGTCTATTGTATACAACGGAGTTTCCAAAGCCTCGTGATTCCCCGTGCTTATAGGCTCCGTCATATAGTACACTTTGATAATAGTTATCTGGAGTAATAATTTGCGGTACTACTTCTACTACTTGTTCATCTTGATTCTCATCGGTTTCCTCTAAGATCTGATCCTCTTCTTCAGGAGTGATTGGAAAACACCCTGCCAAAAGCACAAGGAGTACACATGACATTCCCCACTTCTTAAGCATAACAATCTCCCTCCTCTCTCTTTTTAACCACTTACTGATTGAATACGTGAATGAGCTTCTGTTCATCCCAAATCTCAATCTTTAATTCTTCTGCTTTTGTGCGTTTGGACCCAGCATCTTCTCCAGCAATGACAAGGTCAGTTTTTTTACTAACACTTCCTGTTACTTTTCCTCCGAGTGCTTCAATCTTTTCTTTTGCCTCTCCTCGTGTGAGCTGCTCAAGCTTTCCTGTTAAAACAACAGTTTTTCCTGCAAAAGGACTGTCAGAAACATCGGACTCAGCTGGAGCTTTAGGACCTTTATAAGCCATATTTACACCCAATGATTCTAACTCTTTAATTAGCTCTAGCACTTTTTCTGTGGAAAAATAACGACGAACAGATGCAGCCATCTTTTCACCAATTTCATTAACAGCTACTAACTCTTCTTCTGTCGCCTCTACAATCTTATGGATCGTTTCAAACTCCATCGCTAACGTCTTTGCCGCTTTTGCTCCGACAAACCGGATGCCTAAACCAAACAAAAGTCTCTCAAGTGAATTATCCTTTGTTTTCTCAATGGCTTCAAGTAAATTATCAACGGACTTTTCACCCATTCTTTCTAGTTGTAACAGTTCATCTCGATTTAATTTATAAATATCAGCGACATCAGAAACAAGGTCATGCAAAAACAACTGACTAATAACCTTTTCCCCTAAGCCATCAATGTTCATTGCATTTCTAGAAACAAAGTGAATTAAACCTTCCCGAATTTGAGCTGGGCATTGCGGATTAATACAACGTAGTGCCACTTCCCCTTCCAATCTAACGAGTTCACTTTCGCAAGCAGGGCAATGGGTTGGCATATGGAAATCACGTTCACTTCCATCTCGTAATTCTGCTAACACATTTACCACTTCTGGGATAATGTCTCCTGCTTTCTTAATAACAACAGAATCTCCTAGCTTCAAATCCTTTTCTCGAATTAAGTCTTCATTATGAAGAGACGCTCGTTTTACCGTCGTACCAGCCACAGTAACAGGTGTTAAAAGAGCAGTTGGAGTCACCACTCCGGTTCGTCCGATGCTTAATTCAATATCTTCTAACTTTGTGACAACTTCTTCAGCTGGGAACTTGAAAGCTGTTGCCCACCTTGGACTTTTCGCTGTGAAGCCTAATTCTTTTTGTTGATCAAGACGGTCCACTTTTATGACGATTCCATCAATGTCATATGGAAGTGTGGCTCTTTTTTCAACCCATTCTTCTGTATAGGTAATGACCTCTTCTATATTATCACAATGCTTGCTCTCTTGATTAACGCGAAAGCCAAGCTCTTGTAAATACGTAAGCCCTTTACTATGAGATTCGATTTCACGCCCCTCTACATGACCAATGGCATAGACGAATATGGATAAGTTCCGTTTAGCAGCAAGTTTGGGGTTCAATTGCCTGAGGGAACCAGCAGCAGCATTACGTGGGTTGGCAAACTTCTCTTCCCCTGCTTGTGCTTTTAGCTCATTTAGCGCTTCAAACGATCCTTTTGGCATATACGCCTCGCCTCGTACTTCAATCGTTACAGGTTCACTTAGGCGAAGTGGAATAGCTGGGATCGTCTTAAGGTTCGCTGTTATATCCTCCCCGACTTGCCCATCTCCACGCGTAGCTCCACGAACAAACTTCCCATTCTCATATGTTAGCGATACAGCCAAGCCATCTATTTTAAGTTCGCAACTATAAGAAATGTCATCGCCAACCAATTGTTTCACCCGCCGATCAAAATCGCGTAAATCGCTATCTGAAAAGGCATTACCTAAGCTTAGCATCGGGATGCGATGTTCGACCTTTTCAAAGAATGGCAACGTCTTTCCACCTACACGCACCGATGGAGAATGCTCACTAAAAAATTCAGGATGTTCCTCCTCAAGCCGCAAAAGTTCTTGCAAGAGAGTATCGTACTCTGCATCAGATACTAATGGCTTATCAAGTACATAATAATGATGGCCATATTTTTCTAACATGGTTCTGAGTTCTTCAATTCGTTTCTCAGCTTTTAATCGCTCCATTGCTTTCGTCCTTTCTTTCACAATCAAAAGTGACTGAAAGAGTACTCAGTCACTTTTGAACAAAATTACTGTTTTGTAATTGGGGCAAACTTGGCAAATAACCGCTTGACACCTGTTGGATTCGGAAACGCAATGTCTAACTCAAGAGATTCGCCTTCTCCTTTTAGACTTACAACCGTTCCAACTCCCCATTTCTTATGTGCCGCTTTATCACCAACACTCCACGAAAAGCTTTCTCCACCTGTTTGCACCGTTCTTGGTCTGTCGATCGTTCTTGAACGTTGAGCTGGGCTCTTGCGTGATGTTTTCATCCAATCTGGAGCTTGCTTTTCCTCAGTTAACGACTCTAAGCACTCCTGTGGAATTTCAGCAATAAAACGAGAAGGTGGATTTGAATTTGTCCGACCGTATAATGTCCTGAGCCTTGCATTTGTTAAATATAACTGCTTCTCAGCCCGTGTAATCCCAACGTAAGCAAGCCTTCTCTCTTCTTGCATTTCCTCTTCCTCAAATAACGAACGACTATGTGGAAAAATTCCTTCCTCCATTCCAATTAAGAACACAAGAGGAAACTCAAGTCCTTTCGCCGAGTGAAGCGTCATTAACGTAATTGCGTCTTTTGGCTTGCCTTCATTCTCATCGTCCAATTTATCAATATCAGCTACTAATGCAAGATCTGTTAAAAAGGCAACGAGTGAGCGATCTTCATTTTGCTTTTCAAATTCATTCGTTACTGTGATAAATTCATCGATATTCTCCAATCGGCTTTGCGCTTCGATTGAATTCTCATTTTTCAACATTTCACGATAGCCTGTCCGCTCTAGTAACTCTTCCACTAATTCTGTAACAGATAAATACTCTTGCATTTGTATCCAATGTCCAAGTTGGTCTGAGAAATCTCGTAATTTTGTAAGAGTCCGGCCAGTTAATCCCGTTTGTTCTACTTCCTGAAGAGCTGCAAACATTGAGATTCCTTGCTCAATCGCAAAAGCACCAATCTTATCTACCGTTGTCGCACCAATTCCACGTTTAGGGACATTGATAATTCTTTGTAAACTAATATCGTCATCAGGGTTCGCTATTAAACGTAAATAAGCCAAAACGTCTTTAATCTCTTTACGATCATAGAACTTTGTCCCGCCAACAATGTTATAGTCAATATTAGACTTCACAAAAAATTCCTCAATTACACGTGATTGAGCATTCGTACGGTATAAAATCGCAATGTCGGAATACGAGTAGTTATCCTTTTGCATCGCTTCTCTAATTCGCTCTACAACAAATTGAGCTTCTGACTGCTCCGTATCAGCTGCAAAATAACCAATCCCACAACCAGCATCATTTTCCGTCCATAAATTTTTCTTCTTACGATTAGGGTTATTTTCAATCACACGGTTTGCTGCTTGCAAAATGGTTTTCGTTGAGCGATAGTTTTGTTCGAGTAAGATGACTTTAGCATTGGGGTAATCTTCTTCAAATGAGAGGATATTTGAAATATCAGCCCCACGCCATCTGTAGATCGATTGATCCGAATCACCAACAACACAGAGGTTCTTAAATCGTTCAGCAATCATATTTACTAGCATATATTGAGCCCGATTGGTGTCCTGATACTCGTCGACAAGAATGTACTGAAATTTACGCTGGTAGAATTCCAACACCTCTGGAACCAGTTTAAATAACTCAATCGTCTTCATAATTAGGTCATCAAAGTCTAGTGCGTGGTTCTTTTTTAATTGCTTTTGGTATTCTACATACACATCAGCTACCGTTTCCTCATAAGGTCCAGTTGCTGTTTTGGCAAAGTGATCAGGCTTTTTTAGTTCATTTTTTGCACTACTTATCGTCCCAAGAATACTTCGTGCTTCAAATTTCTTCGGATCGATGTTTTTATTCTTTAATATTTGCTTAATAACTGTTAATTGATCCCCAGAGTCTAGGATCGTAAAGTTACGGTTATATCCAATTCTGTCAATGTCTCTACGCAACACACGTACACACATGGAGTGGAACGTCGAAATCCAAATATCTTCAGCGACCGGTCCAACTAGTCCTGCCACACGGTCTTTCATTTCACGAGCTGCTTTATTTGTAAACGTAATCGCAAGGACACTCCAAGGGGCTATTTCTTTTTCTCTTAATAAGTAAGCAATACGATGTGTAAGTACTCGCGTCTTTCCACTTCCAGCACCAGCCATTAACAATAGCGGTCCTTCTGTATGAGTAACCGCTTGTCTTTGCTCAGGGTTTAATCCTGCTAACATTTTTTCTATAATTTTTGCTTGCACACCCTCACCACCAAACATTTGTTCTTATTCTATTTTACTTCGGTTTCAGCTTTATTTCAACGCTTCTTTTACTGCATGAACCGTTTTTAAAGCTGCTTGTAAGTCATCATAAATGATATTTCCAACGATCACCGTATCGGCGTATTGCGCCATTTCCCTTGCCTGCTCTACTGAGTGAATTCCGCCACCGTAAAACAACTTCGTTTCATCTAGAACAGCAGAAACAGCTTTTACAATATCAACATCGCCATAGGTTCCACTATATTCTACATAAAAGATCGGAAAGTGGTAAATTTTCTCCGCCATTCGCGCATAGGCCACGACATCTTCATATGAAAGGTTCGTTTTCGCTTCCGTCAACTTAGCCGCCTTCGCCTCAGGGTTTAGAATACAATAGCCCTCAACAACAATTTCATCCCAATTCATAATCGCGCCGTATTCTTTGATTGCCTCATGGTGATAGCCGGATATCCACTTTACATTCCCACTATTTAATACAGTCGGAATAAAAAAATAATCAAATCCAGGAGTAATTGCCTCTATATTTGATACCTCTAGTGCACATGACACCGTATAGCGCCTGACTCTAGCAAGGAGCTGCAATGTATTATCAAGCGTCACTCCATCCGTCCCTCCGATAATTAGTCCATCCGTTCCAGATTCACAAATGGCCTCTAACGCTTCATCTGAAATATCTTTGTTTGGATCGAGCTTAAATACATGTCGCCACTCTTTGTACTCTAGCATCATTATCACTCCTGCTTATCATTATTTCCAAGTAAGTACCTTTCTGAACAGACATTATATCAAAGAAAAGAATGGTTGTCGCCGAGAGCACTGAAAAAGGGCGTTTTTTCCTTTTTCAGTGCTCTCGAAGCAATGAGCGGAACCGTTGCCTTGTTTTAAGCCAGCTATGAGTGGGTTTCATTGGTGCAAACTTACTTTGTACCGGCAGCCGACCTTAGGAGGCTCATGTTTCTCGTAGCAGGCGCGCAACGTGTGGAGCCATTGCTACTTCCTCAAATTTACTAAATGGACTTTTTCAGTGGCTGCCGTTTTTCATTTTTCAGCGCTGTTGACGCCATCTCGGCTTCACTGAATAACTTTCAAAAGCTTTTTCAGCGACTCTAGCTATTCTTCAAGAAAAAAAGAAGAGTTCTTTCCAATTTCAAACTGGAAGATGCTCTTCTCGTTAAATAAACGTTTATTTAATATGAATAGGAACCATTACAACTCATCAAACCCATTCACATCTGATACTTTCACATATTGTCGTGACTTTTGTTCAAAGAAGTCACTTTTGCCGCTATCGACATCTTCATAAGCCTTAATCCATTTCATTGGATTTTGACGATACCCCTCAAAAGGTCGTTCTATCCCTAATTGGTTAACACGTTTATTCGCCATGAACTTAATGTAGCTTTCCAATTCATTCATGTTTATTCCTTCTAACTTATCACCAATAATTGACCTGCCCCAATTGATTTCTAATTCAGCCGCTCGCTTAAACGTATCTTGGACAAACTTGTGATTTTCAAGCGTATTAAGCTCTGGATTTTCTTGTAATATCTCTTTAAAAATATGTGAGAATAAATTTACATGTAATTGCTCATCACGATTAATGTAATTGATCATTGTACTTGATGATACCATCTTTTGGTTTCTTGCCAAGTTATAAAAGAAGGCAAAACCAGAATAAAAATTAAGGCCCTCTAAAACAACATCAAACACAATAGACTCTAAAAATGTTTGTGGTGTTGGGTTATCGACAAAGCGTTGATACCCTTCTGCGATAAAGTCATTTCTCTCTCTCAAGATAGGGTCTTGCTTCCAATACTCAAAGATTTCATCTTGTTCCTGCTTAGGTACAAGACTTGATAACACATAAGAGTACGATTGATTATGAACCACTTCTTGAAACGACAGAACTTGCATTAACGCAGCAAGACTTGAATCCGTTAAATACTCAGCTACTTTCCCAGAATAGTCTGTTTGGACACTATCAAGAAAGGCTAGCAAACCAATAATTTTTTTGAATGCATATCTCTCATCTTCAGAAAGCTGAAGCCACTGTTTCATATCATTCGACATATTAATTTCAAAAGGCGTCCAAAAGTTCGCAAGCATATTTTTATACATCGGATACGCCCATTGAAAACGAACATCGTCCCAATTTAAAATATTTGAACTTTCCCCATTAATAATCCCAGTTGAGGCATTTGGGGCCGTTGGGTCATATAATTTACGAGATTGTAATGTATTTTGATTCATATTTTAAACCTCACTCATAATAAATTAAGAAGAACAACTTTCACACTCTTCAATTTCAACCATTGAAGTCGACCTTGTATAGTACGTCGTTTTCAGGTTTGACTTCCATGCCTCCATATGCAAATTCAGTAAGTCTTTTGCTTTAATTGTATTTTTGACATAGAAATTAAATGAAATCGATTGGTCGATATGACGTTGGCGCGCTTCATTTTGCTTAATGCTCCATAACTGATCAATTTCATATGCTGACTTGTAATACCATGTCGTTTCCGGCGATAGATCTGGAGCAGTAACTGGAATTTTATAGTTCTTTTTCTCCTCAGAATATTCCTTTTTAAAGATCGGATCAATGGATGCTGTCGTCCCTGCAATGATTGCTGTCGTCGAATTTGGTGCCACGGCCATTAAATAGGCATTACGAATTCCTTTTTCCCTTACACTTTGACTAAGCTCTGTCCATTTTCCGCTCGTATATTGGCGGTTAACGAAATAATTGCCTGTTTCCCAATCAGATCCTTCAAAAAGTGGATAGGCTCCTTTTTCCTTTGCCAGCTCATTACTTGCACGGATGGTTAAAAAGGCAATCCTCTCATATAAATGATCCGCAAATTCTATCGCTTCATCTGATTCCCATCTGATTTCTTTCAGAGCTAGTAAGTGATGCCAGCCAAATGTACCTAACCCAATAGAACGGTACTTTTGATTCGTTATTTGCGCTTGAGGAACCGGAATATTATTTAGATCAATAACATTATCAAGCATCCGCACTTGAATGGAAATTAGCCTTTCAAGGACGTCTTCAGTCACTGCCTTTGCTAAATTAATAGAAGATAAATTACAAACAACAAAGTCACCAGGTTCTTTGACGACAATGATTTTGCCATCCTCGGTTTTTTCCTCAACCACTGTTGTTGCCTTCATGTTTTGGGTGATCTCTGTACACAGATTACTACAATATACCATGCCTTGATGGCGGTTGGCATTCGCCCGATTTACCGTATCTCTATAAAACATATAAGGCGTTCCTGTTTCAAGCTGACTCTTTAAGATTTCTTTGAAAATATCAATAGCTGGCACAACTTCCCACAATAATCCTTTTTCCCCTAATAATCCATTGTTCGCAGCTTCCACACACTCTTTGTACTTATCTCGGAAACTTCCCCTTCCTCTTTCTTCATCATAATAATCTTCTAAACTAAAACCTAACGTTTGACGTATCGTATGCGGGTCGAATAAATACCACTCTTCCCTCGCTTCAACTTTCTCCATAAACAAATCTGGCAAACAGACACCTGTAAATAAATCATGGGTGCGCTGCCTTTCATCGCCATTATTTAATTTCACAGCCAAGAAATGAAAAATATCGCGGTGCCAAATATCTAAATAGACACTAATCGCACCTTGTCTTTGACCTAACTGGTCGACACTTACTGCCGTGTTATTTAGCTGTTTCATCCATGGGATGACACCAGATGATACTCCTTTAAAGCCTCTAATATCACTACCACGACTACGAAGTTTTCCTAAGTAGGCACCAATGCCACCACCACTCTTACTCAGCGTCGCAATATCCGTATTACTGTCATAAATCCCTCTGAGACTATCATCAACGGTATCAATAAAGCAGCTTGATAATTGGCCATAGCTTTTCCCAGCATTTGAGAGAGTCGGAGTTGCCACCGTCATATAGAGGTTCGAGATAGCCCAGTATGCCTCTTTGATCAGACTTAATCGTTTTTCCTTTGGTTCATTCACCATCAACGTTGCGGCAATGATCATAAATCGTTCCTGAGGTAACTCGTACAACTTGCCACTATGCGATTTCGCCAAATAACGATCAGCTAATGTTAATAAACCAATGTATGTAAATAACGTATCCCGTTCAGGCGCAATCTCCTTTTCTAGTTCTTCTAGTTCTTCTTTTGTATAATGTTTCAAAATTTGCTCTGAATAGATTCCCATCTTCGTTAACTCTGAAACTAGTTGATAAAATGATCCATACCTTAAGCTAGCATCGTAGCTTCTTGAATGTGCTGCTTTTTTATAAAGCTGCTTCAAAAAGACATTCGCCGCGACAAAAGTCCAATCAGGCTCTTCCATGGAAATCCTTTCAACTGAAGACAAAACGAGCAAATGAATCAGTTGATCCTCTGTGATGTTTTCTTTTGCGGAAATCGCTTGTTCAATCTTGTCCTGATAAGCCGTAAAATCTAGCTTTGGATATAAACTTGTTAATTCATCAATTTGCGTTAATGCATAATCTACTAGTGATGTTGTCGTCAAACTTTCCATTCATCTTCCTCCTTAAAATCAAATAAAAAACGCCCTTTCTCTAGAGATGAGAAAGAGCGTAAAACGGCGTAAGAGTAAGTTTAAGACCCACTTTCGATTGGTCCTCTATACCGTCTCACTTCTTACACCCCGAAGATAGCTGACTTAAAAATGACGGCAGGTCTCCTGACTCGTGCTTCCCTCTACTTTGAGCCTTCCCATGCTTAATCAAAAAGCACAGTGGATCCTCATTTCGTCCACACTTACAGTTGCGGGGGCAGTTCTGGCTTCCTACCAGATTCCCTATTAAGTCTATAAGACACCGTTCATTTCGTAAAATCAATATATAGTTGTTACAAAACTGGTTTAATACGATATATTGTATATACTATAGTAATTTTTCTCCTAAAGCAAGGAAAACCTATTTTCAATCTATAAAAAACTAGGTTTAACCTATGAAAGTATAGGCTAAACCTAGTTTAGAAATTCGCTCTAATTTATGGGTCTATCAAGCGAACCGGCGCGTCACATTTTTCTACATCGCCCTCACAAACTCTCCCGTTCATACGGACTTACCTTCATCCAGCTATTTTCTTTTTCACTGTTTTTTCTTTTTCATACGGCTGCTGCCCTTTAAGTTCTTGGTTCAATTCTTTTACAAGTCCGTAGCACATGATTAAAACAATAAAAGAAAGTGGCAACGCACTAACGATGATGGCTGTTTGTAGACCAGCTAATCCTCCAGAGGCCATTAAAACAGCTGTAGACGCCACTAAAATTAACCCCCACGTAACCTTTACTCGGTTGGATGGGTTTAACTTCCCGCCCGTTGTTTGCATACCTAAAACAAAGGTTGCAGAGTCAGCTGAGGTAACGAAGAACGTCGTAATTAAAGCAACCGTCAATATCGATAAGATGATCCCAAGTGGCAGATGCTGATACACAAAGAAAAGCGCTGTTTCAAGTGCTTGACCTGACACGTTTAATCCTTGTGTAACCTCAAGAAAAATCCCCGTCCCACCGAAAACAGTAAACCAAATGGCACAGACCACTGAAGGAACAAGAAGAACCGCTACCGTAAACTCACGAATCGTTCGTCCTTTCGACACACGCGCTATGAACATTCCAACAAAAGGAGTCCATGAAACCCACCATGCCCAGTAAAACACAGTCCAGCCTTGTGTCCATGCTGCCTCACTCTCATCAAAAGGAGCTAAACGCAAGCCCATGGGAATGAGATTTTGTAAATAGCTTCCTAAACTCGTTGTGAACATATTAAGCAAAAATAAAGTTGGACCAAGAATTAACATCGCAAAAAACAGTATTGTAGCAATAGACATGTTTGCAAGACTTAAATACTTGATTCCTTTAGAAATGCCTGTATTCGCTGAAATGATGAAAAGAACAGTTATGATACCCATGATGATCATTTGTACCATAAAGTTATTTGGAATCCCCACCAAATATTCTAGACCTGCATTTATTTGCTGTGATCCTAATCCAAGCGATGCTGCTACCCCAAACAACGTTGCAAACACAGCAACAACATCAATCGTTTGCCCAATCGGACCTTTCACCTTTTCACCAAGTACAGGATAAAGAGTTGCACTCATTAAACCTGGCGCGTCTTTCCTAAATCTTTGATAGGCAAGAGCTAATGCTACGATCGCATAAATCGCCCAAGCATGTAATCCCCAATGAAGCCATGTATAGCGCATTCCGACAATGGCAGACTGTTCGGTACCTCCCTCTCCTGTAGGTGGTGTTGAAAAATGCGCAATCGGCTCAGACACACCATAAAACAGAAGACCAATCCCCATCCCAGCTGAAAATAACATCGAAAACCAAGCCGGACGGCTATATTCAGGTTTAGAATCTGGTTTCCCAAGTTTGATTTTCCCATACTTACTGAAGATCATGAACAACGCAAACATAAGAAAGAATGTTGCAACTAATTGATAAAACCACCCAAAAGACTCAAGGACAAAGCTTTGCGCAACCTCCATTGCTGCCCCTAGTTGATTAGGGATCAAGACACCAATCAATACAAAAATAACACTAATCCCCACTGATACTTTAAAAACCGACCTATCATTATCACTTTTATCCGAAATAGTAAACACTCCTTTTCTTAATTAGCTTTCTAGTAAGAAACTGTTGACAATACATACATATTTAATTAAATCATATTCAAACAAAAAAATTAAAAATGATTTGAACGCATATTTAGCAATCTTTCCTGATCTTATATGCTGATAATAGATCAGCATATACATAGTTAAGATTACGAGTAAATAAGTCAAGATCCTAGAAATATCTACAATCTTTTGTCCAATTTTGACTATTTTGTTATAAAAATGCTCAATTTGCCTACATTTAAAGGCCACTGAAAAAGGTGAAAAGTCGCACCTTTTTCAGTGCCCTCTTACATTCGCGGATGGAGCATCTTAAGGAAAAGTTATTTTTTTTCAATCACAGCTGCTGTACCATAGGCAATAATTTCTGCTGCTTGAGCCATGACGGTAGACGTTTGCATTCTCATCCCAATGATCGCGTTGGCCCCTTTCTCTTCAGCTTCTTTCACCATTCGTTCTACCGCTAACTTACGTGCTTCCGTCATCATTTCGTTGTAGCCCTTTATCTCACCTCCAACAATTCCTTTTAACCCAGCCGTTATATCACGCCCAATATGCTTTGTTTGAATCGTACTACCTTTAACATAGCCTAATACCTCTTTCGTTTCATAACCAGCTACTTCTTCAGTTGTTACTATCATCATATCGCTTTCCCCTTTCTAATAAACATAGCGGTTAAGCCAGTTTTTCACTACCGTAAGCAACTCTTCAGATATTGGTTTTTCACCAATGTTTTTATAAACTTTTTTCAGTTGTAAAATATCAGCTTGCTCATTTTGATCTCGAAGCATGTGATTCATTCCTTTAATCAGATACGTTTCTGTCTCTGCTGTTGTATACTTTCCGACTTCATACACTTGTTTAGGTGCTACTTGCACATCTTTAGAGCCTGTAACAGCAAGAATCGGACAATCTACTTGAGCTAGGCTTTGATAGATGTCATATTCATAATGTTCTTTGAACCACTTGGCATTAATTTTCACCCCTTGATATCGAATAACGTCCCTTTTTGCCAATGACACTTTCCGATCAAATTTTTGCCCTTGTTTTTGTACTTTGTCTCCTACATTTAATAGGCGAATCAGTGTGCCTTTAGCTCCTTTTATTTTTTTTAAGGAATTGGCCATTAAATCTCTTTGATAATTTTGAGCTTCAGCTAGTGACTGCGCTGCACCAGCTAAGAAAATCAGCCCCGCTAAGCCTTCTCCCTTAGCCACTTCTGAAGCTAGCATACACCCTTCACTATGCCCAAGGACAAAGATCTTATGTCGGTCAACAATTGGTTGAGCTTGCAAAAAATGAAGCGCGCTCTTAGCATCGTCAATCAAATCCCAAAAACCTGTTTTCAAGAAGTCTCCATGACTCTTTCCCGTTCCGCGTTTATCATAGCGAAGTACAATAAATCCACTCTCCGTTAAAAAAGCAGCAAGCTGATTGTATAAATGGAACGATTGACCGGGTTTTGTTCCATTTCCGTTACGATCAAGCGGGCCTGAGCCTGCTATAATTAAAATAGCCGGTAACGCGACAGGTGATGTGGCAGGATAAGTAAGCGAACCAAATAATTGTCCCTTTTCACCAAATTGAACCTCTTTTTCCGTCATCAGAGCCACCCCTTTATATTTAGAGATAAATAAAGCAGCACATCTTCGGACACATTGTACATCTAACGAATCTCATCAATATGCGACTACAGTATACTCAGTTTCTCTAAGATTATGCTATAGTATCACTACAAACATAAAAAAATAGGGGGTCATTGATGAACTCAAATAAATTTGACCGTGTTTTCGATTCACTTGAAGATTTTGTTGATACGATAAGTGAAGTTCTTGCTTGTCCCGTCACACTCGAGGACGCCAATCATCAATTACTAGCCTATAGTTCACATGATGATGAGACCGATGCTGCAAGGATTTCGACCATTATTGGGAGGCGGGTTCCAGAAAAACTCGTGAATCGCTTTTGGAAAGAAGGAGTCATCCCAGCTTTAAATCAAAGCGATAATCCTATTGCAATAAACAGCATCATGGATATGGGATTACGTAATCGAGTGGCCATCTCGATAAGAAAGAATCAAGAAGTACTTGGGTACATTTGGGTCATTGAAGTCGATACAAAATTGACAGAAGAAGATAAAAAGCTATTAAGGGTCGCTTCTGCCAAGGCAAAAAACCTCTTATTACAGTTGAATTTACAAAAGAAACGTCGCGAGAAAAATCATCAAGAAATCTTATGGCAGATTATCACTGGCGATACCTATTCACATGAAGCAACTGCAAGGCTTTTAGATAAAGCGGGAATTGCTTCACAGAAATCGCTAGCCTTTATGCTCATTCGTTTTCAAAAAATGACTGACACCCTTTACCGAAATGTTATGTATATTGTGAAGACCACAAGCAAAGTAAGCATGTTAATTGATACCATTGATGACAATCAGCTTATTTGTTTAATCAGCCCGGTTACGGAAACCGACAATAATCAGGCTGACCTTATTCATTTTATGGAAACAATCCAACGCCAAATGAGCGAACGATTTCAGATTCATCATCTATCTATTGGCTGTGGATATTTATATACTGATTACTCTAAACTCACACAAAGTTTTAAAGAAGCACAAAAAGTCGTTCAAATTAAATCTAATGGATTAACTGAATTACAGCAGGCATTTTTTTACCATGAACTTGGTGTGTTTCGTCATCTTGACGTGTTGCATAGTCACAGTAAAGATCTTGTTATGAACCCCGCTCTCATTCAATTGCAGCTTTATGATCAACAACACGCTACTTCACTGTATGAAACACTAGATATCTTTCTAAATAGAGATGGCAATATGAATGAGGTAGCAAAAGAGTTACATATTCACGTTAATACACTTAGCTACCGGTTAAAAAGGATTCAAGAGATTGCGAAGACTGAGCTGAAAGATCCGATACAACGGATTGGTCTTTATTTAGATATGAAATTAAAAAAACATCAAACAGAGAGATAATTGTCTGTTGATTAAAACAGCACCGAAAATCGAAAGGCCACTGAAAAGGTACGATTTCACCTTT
>NZ_JRJU01000004.1 GCF_000787375.1 Halalkalibacter okhensis
TCTGTGTCATTTTCAAGAAAACGACTCAAATTTCTTTGACGAGATATCATGTATCTCTATTTCGCTTGGCTTTTGTTCAGTTTTCAAAGAACTCATGTGTCGTTTTTAGCGACCTGATCATCATAACAAAAACAATTTGTAATGTCAAATTGTTTTTTTATTAATTTCTCAAGTCGTTTTGGCGACAAGAAATAATATACCACGGATAAAAATAGTATGCAACAGTTTTTTCTCTAAAAAACTATAAATTCTTTTCTACTTTAAAAATTCCACTTTTACCTTAACGTTAAACATATATTTAGACAAAGTAAAAACGCCTCTCTTTTATAAAAGAGAAGCATCAGCTTTGTAATCTAAAGAGTGCTGATCCCCTTTTATTCATTGCTTGGATTAGTAATCGGTGTATCCGGGTCATTCCCCCACTCTGCCCAAGACCCTTCGTATAAAGTTATGTTTTCAAAACCCATTAAACGTAACGTGTAATACATATGAGATGCTCGATTCGCCTTCTGACAATAAACTACAATCGTTTTATCTCGTGTTACCCCCACTCCCTCAAGAAGCTTAGAAATTTCAGCAACATCTTTAAAAACAGGGACACCTTCATCTTTTAAAACAGTTGTCCATTCTAAATTTACTGCAGTAGGAATATGACCACCTCTTTGGGCTAGCACCTTTTCTCCTTTATATTCTTCAGGTGAGCGCACATCAAAGAGAACCATTCCTTCTTTCCCAATCATTTGCATCTCTTCTTCTTTTTTAACCATCAGCTCTTGATTTAGACTGACTTTGAAATCGCCTTTTAATTTCCGTGAGTCTTCTCTTGAAATCTTCTTCTGATTAGCTACCCAAGCTTGATACCCACCATTTAATATGCGAACATTTTTATGACCAAAGTATTCTAATGCATAAAACAATCTTGTTGCAGAGGTTTCTTTACCTTCATCATAGATAACGATCAATTGATCGTTACGAACGCCTAATTCCTTCATAAGTTGTTCAAACTTCTTTTCGGAAATTAAATATCCTTCAACTGGATGGTTTTTATCTACAAGATTGTCTACAGAAAAATGAATGGCCTTAGGAATGTGTCCTTGTTCATATCCGTTTTTTCTAACATCAATGATATAAATCCCCTCTTGCTCCGTATGTTCTTCTACCCAATCAGCCGTTACTAATAAATGAGAGTTCGGATAATCAATCTGTTCTGCAAATCCTTTTTCGTTTCCAAGTACACTAACTAGAATCATGAGCAAACTTATTGTAATCAACATTTTTTTCATTTTTTCACCTCTTTGTATGTATGCCTTTATTATGACTCTAACTTGTCTATCTTACTTTCCTTTTAGAGATAAAAAAAAGAGGGGCGTCTCAAAAGGTTCTGATTTTGACCTTTTGAGACACCCCTCCCCTCTAGTGCGTGATACGTAAGTTCAACGATAAACAATTTTGATTTTGGAAGCAGCTTCGTCTGCATGCTCTAGTGCCGCTTCTACGGTATCGGCTGTACTTAACGTAACTGCCATCCTCCGTCCTACCTTTGTTTCAGGCTTTCCAAATACTCGAACTTGAGTACTCGAAACAGCAAGAGCTTCTTCTAATCCAGAAATCTGATAATCAGAGCTTTCCTCCCATGCTTTCACCGCATGACTTGCACCTGGTGATAGAAGAGAAATTTCAGTAATCGGAAAACCTAAAATGGCTCTAACATGCAAAGCAAATTCTGATAAGTTTTGTGTGACTAAAGTAACTAGACCTGTATCATGAGGGCGCGGGGATACTTCGCTAAAGTACACTTTGTCTTTTGTTAAAAACAATTCAACCCCAAATAGACCACAACCACCTAACTCATCCGTAATTTTTTTTGCAATTTGTTGTGATTCCACAATTTGCTCTTCACTCATTTGGTGAGGCTGCCAGGATTGAATATAATCTCCGTCTTTTTGAACATGCCCAATTGGCGCACAATAGGATGTTCCAGACACCGAGCGAACGGTTAATAAAGTAATTTCTGATTCAAATTTTATAAATTCTTCAACAATGACTCTTGTACTCTTCCCCCTTGCACCTTCTAACGCTAATTTCCATGATGTTTCAACATCCTCTTCGCTATGGCAAACACTTTGGCCTTTCCCAGATGAACTCATGAGAGGTTTAATAACACAAGGTGTCCCTACTTTCCTAACGGCATCCTTTAACTCTTCAAACGAATTAGCAAATTCATAGCCAGCCGTAGGCAAGCCGAGGGTCTCACTCGCTAATCTTCTAATGCCTTCACGGTCCATTGTCAATTTAGTCGCTTCAGCTGTTGGAACAACATTGTATCCTTCTTTTTCTAGATCAACGAGTACATGAGTTTGAATAGCTTCAACTTCAGGAACAATGAAGTCTGGCTTTTCCCTTTTGATAACAGAACGTAGCTGCTCTTCGTTTAACATATCAACAACATGGAATCGATGAGCTACTTGCATAGCAGGAGCACCTGCATAACGATCAACAGCAATTGTCTCAATCCCTAATCGCTGAGCTTCAATAATTACTTCTTTTCCAAGTTCTCCTGAACCAAGCAACATCATTTTTTTCGCTAATTTTGACTCTGGAACACCATACATATTCTCCCGCTCCCTACCAATATTATTTTTTTATATAGAATACCGTTATTATACCCTTACCCCAACGCACAAATCAACATTTTCACGAACGTTAAATACATATAAAATTAATATCATTCGTATTTTTCATCTAACTAAAAAAATGACGACACCAACAAAAGGAAGTGATCGTCATTTTTTAGTTATTTAAAGGAACAGCAATAACCGTCCCACGTTCCAACACAACACTTTTTGAGAAACGCAATAATTAAGTTTATTGATCGCAAAAAGAAATGCCCATCGCAGCTGCCATCTGTTTCGGAACGTCTGTATTGTCAAGGTGCCCATGAAACAGATTCGAGCTCGGTCCAAATGCAAAGATCGGAACATTGGCACCAGAGTGTACATGAGTATTCCAACCAATGTAGGCACGTTTACTAATGATATGATTAATAGCAATCGCTACATCTTCCTCTTTTGCTTTTTTAATATGGCTTGCTTCTTGTTTCGTAATCGTAATACCTGTAAATTCCTTCATGACTTCCGTTATATTACTGCGCTTTTTATTTAACATGGAAGCAATGTAATTTCCGGTTGCCTTCACTTCTCTTAACCATTCCACATTAGCTATATATTCATCATATCCACCAACTGACATACCACCAGTATCATGATCACCCGCAATTACCACTAACGTTTCTTTGTTTTCTTTGGCAAAATCCAACACCTTTTCGACCGCTTCTTCAAATGCTTGTGCTTCATTCATTGCCCAGACCGGATCATGAACATGTCCAGCTCTGTCAATTTGGCCTCCTTCCACCATTAAAAAGAAACCTTTGTCGTTTTTATTTAATGATTGTATGGCGACTGTTGTCATTTCCGCTAAGCTTGGTTGATCATTTGTTCTTTTATCAATGACAGGCGTTAACTCGACTTCCGCAAATAACCCCAACAACTTCTCTGCTGAACTAGATTTGTTTAATAATTGATTTCTCGTTTCTACATACCGATACCCATCTGCTTTGGCAACTTCTAGCAAAGTAGCCTGCTCAGGGTGTTGTGATGATTCAGAACGGAAATGGAATTTGCCCCCTCCAAGAAGAACATCGACCTTTGTAATAAGTTGACTGGCAATTTCCGACTCATCTTTTCTAGAATCAACATGTGCCCCAAATGCAGCTGGAGTGGCATCTGTTATAGAAACCGTAGTAACAAGCCCTGTTGATTTTCCGGCTTCTTTTGAAGCCTCCAAAATCGTCTTTTGTTCTTGTCCATCTGCTGTTACCCCGATCATCCTATTATTGGTCTTCATTCCTGTAGACATAGCAGTTGCTGCTGCTGCTGAATCTGTCACCCAACTATCCGCTGAATTAGTCTTCATCATCCCGACTAACAATGGGTCAAAAATCAACTCTTCCCCTTTAAAAATCCGATAATTGGTCGCATAGCTTGTTGAAAAACCATCCGGAATCATAAAAATAACATTCTCAACCGCATTAGACCCTTCTGCGCCAACAACTTGTAATTGAATCGATGACGCTATAATCAATACAAATACAATCCGCCTGAACATTCCCTTAAAATTACACATCACTTTTCCTCCATTACATCCAATTAATTCAATTGTTTGTCGTTCATCGCTAAAATATGAGGATTAGTAGTGAAGGATTTGTTGCCTTGAATCGATTTTTGTCTGTTTAGCAACGGGGATTGTCGAATGTTTGTTCGTAGTTATCCACTTTATCCACAGTAACACTGTGAATAAAGGTCTATATCACACTCCTTTTTACCATCAACCTTATCTGGGCTATTTCAATAATCAACAAAATAAAGGCTTATGCCCATTCCACATTTACCTAAGATCCATAGGCTAAAATGAAAATGAAATATGACTTTTCTAGTTTTAACGAAAACGAGAGGAGAATGTTTATATGTATAGAAATAACTTCCACACATCCCATTATCACCATCCGACGGATTCAAGGTTTGGTCCAGGTGTAATCGGACCAGTAGGTGCTGGTATTTTAGGAGCCGGCTTAGGCTTTTTAGGTGGCCAATTAGTCGGCCCTGGCTTCGGAACCGGTTATCCTGCTGGTGGATTCGGCTATCCTGGTTTTGGTGGGTATGGAGGATATGGCTACCCTAGACCTCCAAGACCAGGATATGGTTTCTACGGCCAAAACTATGGATTGGGTGGGTACGGCGGATTCGGCGGCTATCCTGGCTATGGCCCACGTCCTTTCTAATAAAATAAAAGATGGTGCATTTTCGCACCATCTTTCTCTTTTACTTCTCATCTACTACTTCTTGTAGCAATTCAAAACTTCCAACGTTACACCATTTTTTCAGGTCGAACTATTTCGTCAAATTGTTCTTCTGTAAGGAATCCAGATTTTAAAGCCGCTTCTTTTAATGTCAAACCTTCTTTATGAGCCAACTTTGCAATGGATGCCGCCTTTTCATAACCGATATGTGGGTTAAGCGCAGTTACTAACATAAGTGATTGTTCGACTTTTTGCTTAATTACGTCAACGTTCGCTTCAATCCCCACCGCACATTTATCGTGGAAAGAATTCACCGCATCAGCAAGCAATCGAACCGACTGTAGAAAATTATAAATAATTACCGGTTTAAATACATTGAGTTCAAAATTTCCTTGACTCGCTGCAAAACCAATGGATGCATCATTGCCCATCACCTGACATACAACCATCGTTAATGCTTCACTTTGAGTTGGGTTTACTTTCCCTGGCATTATCGAGCTTCCTGGTTCATTTGCAGGAATCGTTATCTCTCCAATCCCAGACCTTGGTCCACTCGCTAGCCACCTTACATCATTCGCAATTTTCATTAAGTCTGCCGCTAATGCTTTTAAAGCTCCGTGTATGTATACTAATTCATCATGACTTGTAAGTGCATGAAACTTATTTGTTGCAGTGACAAAACGCTTATTGGTTATATTACTTATTTCCTTAGCGACAGACTCGCCGAATTGTGGGTGTGCATTAATTCCCGTACCAACCGCCGTTCCACCAATAGCTAGCTCTCTAAGCGTCTCCTTACTTTCTTTCACCATCTTTTCATCTTTTTCTAACATTCGATGCCACCCACTTATTTCTTGCCCTAACGTCAATGGTGTTGCATCTTGCAGATGAGTTCTTCCTATTTTCACAAGATCTTTAAACTGATCCGATTTCTTTTGTAGTGTGTCCTTCAACTTTGCAACAGCTGGCATTAATTCATCTTCAAGCTTGATGAGACTAGCAATATGCATTGCGGTCGGGAACGTATCATTGGAACTTTGCGACATGTTTACATCATCATTCGGATGCACTCGCTCCTCGATCCCTTTTTCTTCAAGTAATTGATTTGCCCGATTAGCTATCACTTCATTTACATTCATATTGGATTGTGTGCCACTTCCTGTTTGCCACACTTTTAACGGGAAATGTTCATCCAGTTTTCCTTCGATGATTTCATCTGCTGCTTGAACAATTGCTTCTGCTTTCCTCTTGCTCAATGTAGCTAATTTCTGATTCACCATTGCTGCACTCTTTTTTAAAATCGCAAAAGCTTGAACCACTTCAGTCGGCATGCGTTCAATACCAATATTAAAATTCTCACAACTTCTTTGGGTTTGAGCGCCCCACCTTTTACTTGCGAGCACTTGAATTTCTCCAATTGTATCTTTTTCCGTACGATAATCCACTTTCATTCCTCCTCAATCTTTGAGTCTCTTTAATATCATCATCACTATTCGAGGTACTATTATAGTATGTTGTCAATTTCCTTTTTACCCTTAACAATACGTTAAACAAACGTTTGATTAATACATGAAACGACAAATGAAAGTAAAAACCACTTCTCATTTGAAATGGTTGAATCCGTACTATTTATTTATTCATCTGTTTACTAGTTCATTAGAACGAAACCACATTAAAAACAAGGACACCAATCAAAAAACATATGCACAAAGCTGCACTTACAACTGCTTTTAATCCGTCACTCATGGTTCTACCTCCAAATCAAGTATCGCTTGTACAATCATTATGACCAGCTACTTGATTTGATATACTTGGTAATTTACAAGTTTAAAAGTTTAATAAAAATGCGTACCCCATCGACAAGATTTATCGAGAGGTACGCTATTTTCACTAATCAACTGGAAGAACCGAGAAGGATTTATGAAAGCTACCAATAAAGTTATAGAGACCATTTGACAAACCTTAACTAGCGCTTGATCGGTTCACTTGCGGCAAACTATTACGACAGGACTCTAATACTGCAATATCCTCCTGTGTAACATTACGCATTCAACAAACCTTTTGTCTAACCGTATTAGCTCGCATAAGTTTATTAACATTCTCACCGTTTAAAACAAACGTTACCTTCGAAGCGATATTGACTAAGTCTTTGTACGTTTTTGATCTAAGAACATTGCTATCATAACTAACTAGTAACTCGCGAAGATGGTGTTCAATTTCATAGCATAATTGGTACGCATATAATTGGCGTTCTGATACTTGAAACATCTCTTACACCTCCTAGGGTTTGTTACTTATACTATTTCGACCAGGTTGGTAAATTTCCCTTTCACTTCCAGCGATAATGTTTGCTGTCAGCGTGTTAGTGATGAATGTAACGATATTCCTAATTGTTAACCACAGTATAAAAGAGTTGTTTCAAATACAAAATCAATTCAGTATAATTAAATGTATGAATCAAGTACTTTCTACGTATTAACGTATAAGTTACTTCCTCATCCCCCTTAAATTAGAGGATACCGAAAAAAAATACTCTCCTATTGAAAGATCCTACCTCCCCCTTCTAAATTCATACTAGGCATTTATCTTCTCACGTCAAAATATAAATCCGGAAAGGAAAGTGAATGATGCTTAATTTTGAACAAATTTATGAAGAATGGATTCAAAAACAAATTTCCGAAGAAAAGAATCATAGGAGGCGGGAACTACTAGAAAAAGGTCTCGGACATGGTACAGTTCAATTTCTTCACTCTATTTGGTTTCCCACTGTAGGAAACTTTAATCATTTATATCCTGAATGGGAGGTAAGGGATATCAACAATGGTTATCGTTATCTCGATCTAGCTTACAGACCTAACCATGATGCGAAAGGCTGTATTGAAATCCAAGGATACGGACCTCACGCGAGAGACCTTGATGTTAGACGCTTTAAGGATTTATGCTGGCGCCACTCATTATTAGCCCTCAATGGCTGGACTCTACTACCAATTGCTTACCTCTCTATTAAAGAAGAACCTCAACGCTGTCAACAACTTGTTCTTGCTTTTATCGGTAAATTCACCTCCACTGATGTATCCACTGAATTATCTTGGCTCGAGGCAGAAGTCATTCGCTATTTACGACGTACGCTACGACCAATTACCCCACTTGAACTTGCAAACCACCTTCATATCAGCGATCGCTATGCTCGAGAAATTTTAAAAAGACTAGTAGAAAAGCGACTGTTAGTTGTTGCAAGCGGCAAAGAACGTGCTCGCACCTATAAACTTAGCTGAATATTCAGGAATTTGATACCGTTGCAGTGACTTGATGAGTCACTATAGTTTTGGCGGAACCAGAATCCGCTTCGGGAGTTAGCACGATCTGAACGGATCCTGGTTCCGCTATTTGCTTCGAAAACACGTTTCTTACCTCCGTTACGGATCCTCATTCCGCTATTTGTCCTTTTCACCGTCAGTTTCCCTTCATTTTGGTCATTTAACGGATCTAGGTTCCACTTCGCTTCCTTTCACGTAGCTTTTCTCTCTTTTAGCGGAACCAGGATCCGCTTCATTAGCTTAGTGCGATCTTGGCGGATCCTTATTCCGCTATTTGCTAATAACTAGATAAATAAAAAACCACCCACCTCTGTTTAGTCAGAAATGGATGGTTTTTAAATGGATGGAGCATAACGGGATCGAACCGATGACCTCTTCGCTGCCAGCGAAGCGCTCTCCCAGCTGAGCTAATGCCCCGTATAGAATACTTCTTTATTATAAAATTTTCTATACTTGTTGACAAGCTTTAATTTTCCCTTAAAAGATTAAATCTAAAATCCACCAAAACACGCCCGCTACCACAGCAATAACTAACGAGCTTACAATGCTTTCTAGCTTAATTTTTTTATGTTTGACTACATCAAAAATAAGCCAGCCACAAAAGATGGAAAATGCGAATACAATAGTAGACATAATGGCCTCTCCTACTTGAAAGTTCTAACATTATCATAGCAGAGTCATGGTTGCTCCGGCAAGCCATTGGCTATACTGGATAGTATGATTTGGTGAATAGGAGAGAACATTATGCAACAATGGCTTTACATTCGCACACTTCTTGGGCACGTTCCACTTGTCTTAAAACTTCTTTTTGCCGTAATTAGTTCGGGAGTGGTAGCTGGTGCCATCGTTCACATGCTAGAACCAGAAAGATTTACGACGTGGTTTGATGGAATTTGGTGGGCATTCATTACTGTCTCTACAGTCGGCTACGGTGATTTCGTACCAGAGTCAACTATGGCACGAGTTGTAGCGATTGTTTTAATTTTTGTTGGCGTGGGATTTATGACTCTACTTGTAACATCTTTTGCAGGTGCAGCGGTGTCTATAAACCAATCCACCAAAGAGGGGACCATTGCCTTTATAGGTGAGGATCACCTTGTCATTGTAGGCTGGAACGAAAGAAGCAGGCAATCAATTGAAAATATCCAAAAAAAGCAACCTTATTTAAAAATTGTATTAATTGATGAAACCTTACCACAATTACCGAAGTCACCTAAAAATATTCATTTTGTAAAAGGTAATAGCAGTGAAGATGCCATATTAAAACAAGCCAACATCTCTTTAGCTAGATCTGTTCTCATAACCGCAAAACATTCAGGTAGTGAATTCACAGCTGATGCCCGAACCATTTTAACCATATTAGCGATTAAAGGTCTTAACCCTCATATTTCTATAACGGCTGAAATCCTGACCAAGGAACAACTTGCCAACGCAGAACGTGCGGGAGCTGATCAATGTGTTGAGTCCACCACACTGACTGGTGCTGTCTTGTCTTCAAACCTACTCCAACATGAAGCAAGTGAGATTGTAAATCAATTTCTAGAGTATAGCCAAAATGACCTGATTTCATTGCTTCCTATCAAGGAAGACCTAATTGGACAGCCTTTTATAGACGTGTTGACGAATTATTATAAAAAAGAAATGCAGATCATTGGATTAAAAAGAAGCGGGCAAATTTTCTTTCACCCGCATGCTACCCTAAGTCTTGAAAAAAAAGACGAGCTGATTATGATTAAGTTTAATAAAGCAACGTAAGTTCTAGTTCTTCAACTAGACTTTTGGCAGTAGGTAAATATTTCTTATCCACTGTAGCATCTTTATCAACGGGCTCTTGGAATTGATTAACGGAACTATTATACGCCATTCGAAACAAACCATTAAACACATCTGGATTATCATCTAACCCATCTTGATATTTATGGTTAAGTAAAAATGGCGTTCCTATTTGAACCGTCACTCCCCGTTGCTCAAGTTCACCATCCAATGCCTTAAAAGGCAAACGCAAGAACGTATATCCATCCTCTTCGTCAATTTTATAATCAAAGTATCCATGATCATAATCCCAGCCACCGCCAATTCCATATCCAAGCGGCTTTAGTTTATCTTCCAATTCCTTTAATTTCATTTCTTTTCCTTCCACAGTCGACTGAAGAGCAATCATCTCCCTCATCCTTTCAAAAACGATCTAAAAATACACCTAGAGATAGTGTCACCAAGGAAACGAATTTTATGAGAGATCCCCCCAAAAGGCCGGGTTTGCCTTTTGGGGGATCTCTTTGTACTGTGTGGAGCCGCCGTTGGCTTTTTAGCCTTTTGAACGCTCTTCTCAAAAGGCGTACGGCGCGCGGAGCCAGGGCCACTTCCTTGTAACCAAAAGGCCGGGTTTGCCTTTTGGGGGGATCTTAAACAAACGTTTGATTAAGTTTATAAAAAAAGTTGCTGAGCTTTTATCCTCAGCAACTTTTTCACTTTATTTCAAGCGAGCTTCAAGCTCTGCTTTTTCTTTTTCAAAACCAGGTTTTCCTAAAAGAGCAAACATGTTTTTCTTATATGCTTCTACACCCTCTTGGTCAAATGGATTCACACCAAGTAAGTATCCACTGATGCCTACAGCTTTTTCAAAGAAGTAAACAAGGTATCCGAAATAATACTCATTTAGTTCCGGAACGTTGACGATTAAGTTCGGTACGCCTCCGTCTGTATGAGCTAGCATCGTTCCTTGGAACGCTTTTTTATTAACGAAATCCATGGTTTCACCAGCAAGATAGTTAAGGCCATCTAGATCACTAGCAGCTTCCTCAATCGTTACATGCTCACGTACATTTTCAACGTTAATAATCGTTTCAAATAAATCACGACGACCATCTTGAACATATTGACCCATTGAATGAAGATCTGTTGAGAAATCAACAGACGCTGGATAAATGCCCTTGCCATCTTTTCCTTCACTTTCACCAAACAATTGCTTCCACCACTCTGAAACAAAGTGAAGTGATGGTTCGTAGTTCACCATTAATTCGATTGTTTTCCCTTTGTTATAAAGAGCATTACGAACAACCGCATATTGATAAGACTCATTTTCAGCTAGATTTGGGTTAGAGAAGTCTTCGCTAGCTGCCTCTACCCCTTTCATCATTGCTTCAATATCTAAACCACTTACGGCAATCGGAAGCAACCCAACCGCTGTTAAAACAGAGAAACGGCCACCGACATCATCTGGAACAACAAATGTTTCGTACCCTTCTTCAGTAGCAAGTGTTTTAAGAGCACCTTTTGCACGGTCCGTTGTTGCATAGATACGCTTACGAGCTTCTTCTACTCCATATTTCTTTTCTAAATAATCACGGAAAATACGGAATGCGATAGCTGGCTCCGTTGTTGTACCTGACTTGGAGATAACGTTAACAGATACATCCTTCCCTTCGATAAGAGCAAGCAAGTCTTTTACATATGTTGAACTAATATTTTGTCCAACAAAGAAAACTTGTGGTGTTTTGCGCTCTTCTTTTGACAGGTTGTTATAGAAAGAATGATTTAATGCTTCAATGGCCGCACGTGCTCCTAGGTAAGAACCACCAATTCCAATAACAAGCAATACATCGGAATCACTTTGGATTTTTTCAGCAGCCGCTTGAATACGCGAAAACTCTTCACGATCATAATTTTTTGGAAGGTCAATCCATCCTAAAAAGTCACTTCCAGCTCCTGTTTTATTATGTAAAGCTTCATGTGCAGCTGTTACAGCTCCTTGCATGTAATCAACCTCATGTTGATTAAAAAACGTTAGTGCTTTGCTATAGTCGAAACGTACTTTTTCCATCTTTCAGCCTCCATACTATAATCTTATTCTCTTTCACTTTATCTAAAGCTGTTAGAAGAATCAAGCATACAATGTCACCAAATGTGGATATATAACTATATTTAGCGAGATTGCCGTGAAATTAAGTAAGAGATATCCTTTTAAATAACAGGATATCTCTAAACATCATATCTACAGTGCCGCCGTTAAGATGTTTGTAACATCTTCTTTTTCCAGTGACTTAAAGTTTCCAAATTTACCTCGGTTTGAAGCGAGTGTCGACATTTTATCAATTTGGCTATCATCTATGTCGTAATCAGCTAATCGATTGGGCGCACCAAGTTCGCTCCAAAATGCTGATAATTTCTCAATACCTTCAAGTGCAATTTCTTGATCTGATTTCCCTTCAGGATCGACCCCTAGAACACGAGTGGCAAGTTGAACATGACGGCTAATACGCTCATCAAGTGTGTAACGTAACCAATGAGGGAATAAAATCGCTAAGCCTCCAGCATGAGGAATATCGTAAACTGCAGATACAGCGTGTTCCATGTTATGAGTTGCCCAATCGCCGCGCAATCCCATCTGCGTGATGCCATTCAGAGCCATTGTTCCGCAATATAAAATCGTTTCCCGATGCTCTTCATTATGTAAGTCTTCAAGAAGCTTTGGAGCTGTCTCCATCACAGTAAGTAAAATCGATTCCATAATTCGATCTTGTAATGGTGTGTTTTCAGCTTTATGGAAATATGCTTCAATCACGTGACTCATCATATCAACCATTCCGTAGACTGTTTGGTCCTTTGGAACAGATACGGTATTTTTCGGGTCAAGAATTGAGAATTTAGGGAATGAAAACGGACTTCCCCACCCTAGTTTTTCATTTGTTTCCCAATTCGTAATAACAGATCCAGCATTCATTTCTGAACCTGTTGCAGCAAGGGTTAAAATGGTACCAAGTGGTAATGCATCAGTTGGTTGAGCTTTCTTTTTAATAATATCCCAAATGTCAGCTTCCGATTTCGCACCAACGGCAATCGCTTTTGAAGCATCGATCACACTTCCTCCACCTACAGCTAACACAAGATCAACCTTTTCTTGATGGCAAGCTTCAATTCCTTTTCTTACCGTTGTAAGCCTCGGATTCGGCTCAACTCCAGCTAATTCGGTTACTTTCACGCCAGCTTCATTCAATTGTTGTAAGACAAAATCGTACAAACCATTTCGTTTGATACTTCCGCCACCATAAACGAGCAGTACATTCTTTCCGTAAAGTTTAACTTCATTAGCTAAAGATTCATTTTTCCCTTTGCCAAAGATTAGTTTAGTTGGGTTGTTAAAAACAAATGGTTCCATTTTATCTCCTCCTATTCCCCTCCATTATTACCAAATCACACTCAATTGTAAACGATTGGCACTTGAGCTTTTGCATAATTGTATTGGTTTTTCACATTCTAAAGGGTGAAACACAACAAATGGCGTTGTGTAAGACAATTGATTAATTGTCGTGACATGAATATGTCGATAACCATTACTGGAGGTGAATAATGTGAGCGGTATTCAACGTACAGCATTAGTATTAGCGATTATTGGTGCAATTAACTGGGGATTGATCGGTTTTTTCCGTTTTGATCTTGTTGCAGCCATTTTCGGTGGTCAGGCAGCAGCTTTCTCACGTGTTATCTATGCCCTAGTTGGTTTAGCAGGTCTATATTGTATATCCATCCTTTTCAAACCAGACGAGGAACTTGAACGTGTTCCTGAGACACAACGTTAATAGATAAGGGCCTGACCTCTCAAGCAGAGTCAGGCCCTTTTCAGGCAAATAAAAAAGGCGGGGGTTCCTTTTTTATTTGCCTGACTTCCTTCATTCTAAAAGGTTGTTTTCATAAAGATTGTTGCTATGAAAGAGTTTTGCTCGTAGTGAAATGGAGCGGAAGCCACTCGACTCCTGCGGGATGTAGAGGTAGGGGCGAGACCCCACAAGCGTGCCGAGGAGGCTCGGCACCTCCTTGCGGGTGCGAGTGGCTGGAGCACAATGGAACGAACATGTACACTTCCCTCATAAAACAACAAAGTATGCGAAAACAGCCTTCTAAAAAAAGTCGCTTTCACTTTTTTTATATACCTGAAAAGAAAAAAGCACTCAAATGAGTGCTTTTACTATATTATTTCTTCGCGCGCTTGTTTAAGTCAGCTTGGATTTCGTTAGATTGCTTTAACCATTCTTTAAGCTTATCTTCTAATGTGTTAAAACCTTGTTGCTGTTGTTGCTTTTGTACTTGTGGCTTACGAGCGCCACCAGCATTTCCTTGCGGACGAGGTTTAGCCGGACGAGCTGGACGCTCAGGAGCTTCTTGTGTCGCACGGATTGAAAGTGAGATTTTTCCAGACCCCTCTTCTACATTCATGATTTTCACTTTCACTTCGTCTCCAACTTTAAGAACATCATTAATATCCTTAACGAAACCGTGCGCTACTTCTGAAATATGAACAAGTCCTTGCTTCTTCTCATCAAGAGCTACGAAAGCACCAAATGGCTTAATGCCAGTAACTTTTCCTTCAACAATATTGCCTACTTCATAATTTGACATATACATACATCTCCTAGATAATTTTTAACCTTTTAATTTTAACACAACTAGAGCGTTTAAGCAAAAACGGATTGTACTCTTTTCAAATTGTTGACCAATCCACTATTTTTGCAGCACGTAAACAGGGCAATTTTAGTGCCCTATAAAAAAAATCCCCTAAGTTGTCTAATGCAAAAAAAGCGCTAGAACAAATATCTAGCGCTTCATCATTATTTTGTCTGTAACTGCCCTCTTGCAAGATAGCGCTCTTCTAACTCAATTTTCAAATCACGTTTGTACTTATTTAATTTATATTCATTTGGTCGATCAATTAATGTAATGACCGTTCCCTTCTTACCCATTCGTCCAGTTCGTCCAGCTCGGTGCAAATAGCTATCCGAATTGGCTGGTGGGTCGAGTTGAATAATATGAGTCACATCCTCAACATCTAATCCACGTGCCGCTACGTCTGTTGCGACAAGAATATGTGTATCTCCTTTACGGAAAGACTGAAGGGCATGCTCTCTTTCTTGCTTCCCTTGGTCTGAAGACAAGGCCAACGCCTTAATTCCTTTATAAGAGAACTTTTCAGCTGTTTCCGCTAATTTTTCTAATTGATTAACAAAAACAATCCCTTTTTCAATGTTTTCAGCATGAATTAAACGCCTAGCCGTGTCAATTTTGTCCCTTGTATCTACTCGAAGGAAGAGATGGTTTACCTGATCTGTATGGAGAAGTCCACCCTCTGCTTCAATTTCGACAACAAACGGAGCTGCATCAGCGACTTGTTCGGAAAAGTCTTTTGGAATCGTAGCAGAAACAAATAAAAATTGAGTTTCTCTTCCTGCACGTTTGGCAATCTGCATGGTCGCTTCCCATGATGGACGCTCTGCCATCATTCGGTCGGCTTCATCAACTGCAACGACTTTTACTTCATGCAGCTTCAATTTTTTCATTTCAATCAGCTCTAGCAACCTACCTGGAGTTCCAATTGCTAGTTGCGGCTTTTGTTTTTTTAACTTTTCAACTTGGCGCTTAATATTCGCCCCGCCAATAAATGCACCAATTTCAATTGGCTCTTCCTTTGTCAAGCTTTTGGCCACTTCATGCACTTGCATAGCAAGCTCCTGAGTTGGTGCAAGTACAACGACTTGCATGCCCTTTTTTTCCTTTTCAATCTTTGCCAGTGCAGGTAACAAAAAGGCTAGTGTCTTTCCCGTTCCTGTTTGCGAACGAGCGATTAAGCTTTGTCCTTCAAGTGCTTCTGGGATCATTTTTGCTTGAATATCAGTTGGTTCAGTAACACCTTGATCTTTCAATGCATTTTCCAAAAAATTAGGTAATACATCAAATGAAAATGTTTCGCTCATCTTTTTCCCTCTTTCTATGTTAAAGCGTTTCAGTCTTTTTCAATTGTTCGATTTGTTGATCCGTTACTAGCTGAAGTTCGTTTAGAAAAGCTTGTTGAAATGCACCTATTCCAAGACCACTTGTTTTTTCATATGCTCGCTCTCCTGCAATTCCATAATAGGTCACCGCACTCGTTGTCGCTCCAAGACAATCGTTTGGAGTCACGGCAATAAAGGCAGCAATCACTCCACCTAACAGGCAACCGGTTCCTACTACTTTTGTCATCCAAGCATGGCCATTATGAATCGAGTGAGCAGAGATTCCATCTGTTACAACATCCACTTCACCAGTAACCACACATACACACTGAAATTGTTTGGCTGCACGTTTTGCTAAAGCCAATTTATCGCCTTCCATATTTCCATCGACGCCTTTGACCTTTGCTTCAACTCCAACTAGAGAAGCGATCTCTCCAGCGTTCCCTCTCAATACAGAAATATTTACTTGGTCCAAAATTCTTTGACTACTTTCTGTTCGAAAGGCCGTTGCCCCTGCTCCAACTGGATCCAGTACAACGGGAACTCCAGCCCGATTGGCTGCTTGTCCTGCAACAATCATTTGATCGATCTGCTCTTTTGAAAGCGTACCGATATTTAATAATAGTGCTCCAGCGACACTAGCCAAATCTGCTACTTCTTCTTTTGCATAAGCCATCACTGGCGAAGCACCCAGTGCCAACAAACCATTCGCAGTAAAATTGGTCACCACCACATTCGTCATACAATGGATTAACGGATTCTCTTTTCGCACTTCGACTAACAAATGAACCGCCCTCTTCTTGTTTAAATGATTATGTGAAAATCTTACCTTTTTTCCCTACGAAAAACAAACGTAACATTTTTCTGACTATTATGTATAAAATTCTATACGATGTCCATAATGGATATTACAATCGTATTCCCCCTACGAATTAAGGCAAGAGCTTAAGCTCTTGCCCCTTTTTTATGTTATCTTTTTCAGCAATCGTTCCATTCGTTCAACGGATTGCTCTAAATTATCCATCGAAGTCGCATACGAACAGCGAATATGTCCTTCTCCCCCAGCACCAAATACATGGCCAGGAACGACAGCAACTCGTTCTTCTAGTAAAAGCTTTTCTGCAAATTGTTCAGATGTTAGCCCTGTCTTTTCAATGGAAGGGAACGCATAGAACGCTCCCCCTGGCATATGACAAGATAAGCCAATCTCCTTAAATGATTTCACCACATAATTTCGACGTTGCTTATACGACTGCTTCATCCGTTCTAAATCATCCATGCCACTCTTGAGCGCTTCTAATGCTCCGTATTGTGCCATTGTAGGTGCACACATTAAGCTATATTGATGAAGCTTGAGCATCGCAGCAAGTAAATCCTCAGGAGCTAATACAAAGCCAAGTCTCCATCCTGTCATGGCGAAGGATTTAGAGAACCCTGAAATTAATATGGTCCGCTCCTTCATATTCGGAAGTGATGCAAAGCTAACGTGACATTCATCATAGCTTAGTTCTGCATAGATTTCATCAGAAAATACAAGCAAATCATGCTTTTCGGCAAGTAACGCTATTTCTAGCATCTCTTCTCGATTCATTGTCGCCCCAGTTGGATTATTAGGAAAACATAGCATAAGTGCCTTTGTTCGATCGGTAATCGCAGCCTCAATTTGTTTTGCTGACACTTTGAAGTTATCTTCATTATTTGTTCCAACTGAAATTGGTACTCCACCAGCCATTTGAACAAGCGGGACATAAGAGACAAAACTCGGTTCAACGATAATGACTTCATCGCCTTCATTAAGAATCGCCCGCATCCCTATGTCAATGGCTTCACTCGCTCCAACTGTCACTAATATTTCACTTTCCGGATCATATTGAACCGAAAAGCGCTTTGTCATATAAGAAGAAATTTCTCTTCTCAGTTCGATGATTCCCGCATTCGCAGAATAGGCGGTGAAGCCTCGTTCAAGGGACGAGATGCTCGCTTCACGGACATTCCAAGGGGTAACAAAATCAGGCTCCCCTACCCCAAGTGAAATAATGTTATCCATTTTCGACGCTAAATCAAAGAACCGTCGAATTCCAGACGGTTTAATCTGTTGAACACGATGCGATAATCGCGAGTTAGTTTTTACGTTTGACATTACGGAGTCACCACAATTCGATGGTCTTCTTCTCCTTGATCAAAGACAACCCCATCATGCTTATATTTTTTCAATTGGAAATGAGTTGTTGTAGAAATAACGGTATCAATCGTAGACAGTTTTTCTGAAACAAAGCGAGCAATTTCAGACATTGTTTTTCCTTCAATGACAACAGAAAGATCATAAGCACCAGACATTAAGTACAATGCTTTCACTTCTGGAAAGCGATAGATTCGCTCCGCTACTTCATCAAAGCCAACTCCACGCTGCGGTGTGACTTTTACATCGATCACAGCTGTTACTCCCTCTTGTTTCTCAACCTTACTCCAATCAATAACAGCAGAATAACTTAAAATGACCTTTTCATCTTCTAACTTTTTTAAAATTTCTTTCACTTCTTTTTCTGTCGCATCAACCATTTTGGCAAGAGTTTGGATTGATACTCGGCCATCTCCTTCAATGATTTGCAAAACTTCCAATGCTTTTTCATTCATTTCTTCTCTAACTCCTTTGTGATCATTACGCGTATGTTATCTAATCATTTGGTTTATCATAACATACCGAACAGCTGTAACGAATCACCTTTTTTTCATATTATTCGAACATTTTTTTCTAAAGTGCTATCATCTACATAAAAGTGCTTCTTCATTCCGTTATTAGGGGGGCTTCCAAAAAACATGACACCATCTGCACCACGTTATGCTTTACTCATTATTGATATGATTAATGACCTTGAATTTCCAAGTGGCTATCAATTACTACCTTATGCCCTCGAGTCCGCAAAGAAGATTGCCATATTAAAACACGTATTAAAAAAGGCAGGAATCCCTGTTGTCTATGTTAATGACAATTACGGGAAATGGCAATCAGACTTCAGGCACCTTGTCTCTCATTGTCTAAAAGGAGATGTTCGCGGCAAACCGCTTGCTAAAATAATGAAGCCTGATGATGATGACTACTTTATCCTCAAGCCTACGTATTCTGGTTTTTTTGCTACTCCTTTAGAACTGTTGCTTACTCACTTAAAGGTCAATACCCTTATCCTTACAGGGGTAGCCGGGAATATGTGTGTACAATTCACGGCAAATGACGCTTATATGCGGGATTATCAGGTGTTGATTCCATCTGATTGCGTAGCATCCAACACAACCAAAACAAATGACCAAGCCTTATCTTTTATGGAAGAAGTATTAAAAGCAAATATTTCCCCATCAACAACACTCATGACCAATATAACAAAGGCCTAACTACAATTAGTTAGACCTTTTTCTTCCTTGACTTGGATTAACATTTTCGACTTTAATATGATGACCCTTAGCAAATTGCAGCACTTTCTCTTCTAGCCCTTGTGGAGAGAAACGCTGTAACTTAAGCCTAATTCCTCTTTTCAGATGAAGAAGGATAATCGCTTTTTGACCTAAATGAATAATAGTCAATTTGTCTACTTCATATGGATGGATGATTCGCTTCTTGATAGAAAAACCGAATACTTGAACAACATGAATGAACCTATCCTCAAGCACTTCTAAACGATAACTCATGGTCAAAGCCGCAAAAAAGAGAAAAGAAACACCATAGGCAACATTTGTCCATATTGTGGATTCAAGCGCATAGGCATAAGTAATCGTTAAAATAAATAAAAGAATCCAGAGAAATTTGGGTTCTTTAGCTTGAAAAGTCAAGATAACACCCCTTTCAGTAAACACTTCTCGTTTGTGACCGTGTCATTTTGTCCTTTTCATTATACACGAGTTTCAATCTGCTTAAAGAGGGGGATTATACAATAATAAAACGGATAAAGGAGCAGAAGATGCAGAAGAACTCTTTTCATTCCCTATTTTTTCACAAGCTAAAAACAGATCCTATTCCGGATTGGTCTGCCACACTTGCTTATTATTTTATGCTATCTATTTTCCCATTGCTTATTTTCCTGTTAGCACTTATTCCGTATTTTCATTTTGATCTTGATACGATCTATTCATTTATTAATGATTATGTACCAGAAGGCCTTGATGAACTGTTTTCAACAACGATTTTAGAAGTAATTCGTGAACCCCAAGGCGGTCTCGTCTCTTTCGGGGTACTAGCAACCATTTGGTCCGCATCTAACGGAGTCAATGCCTTAATTCGCGCTGTGAATCGTTCCTATAATATTGAAGAGACAAGAAATTTTGTTAAGCTTCGAATTCTCTCGATTTTATTAACAATTGCTATGATTGCCGTTATTGTTGTCACCTTATTAATGCCTGTTTTTGGTAATGTGATTATCCATGCGCTCGAGGAATATTTCTTTCTTCCTCATGAAACAGCTCAAATTTTGAATAAATTACGTTGGATTATCGGAATCGGATTGATGACGTTTGTACTAATGGTTGTCTATTCCATTGCTCCGAACGTGAAGTTAGCTTTTAAGCAAGTGATTATAGGAGCCGTATCTGCCACAGTAAGTTGGCAAGTCATCTCCGCTTTATTCGCCACTTATGTAAGCAACTTTGGTAATTTCACAGCAACATATGGCAGCCTTGGTGGGGTAATCATTCTCATGTTATGGTTCTTTCTCACTGGAGTCAGTCTCGTTATCGGCGGTGAAATTAACGCAACATTATACTTACAAAAACAAAATAGACAAAGACATCGTTTATAAAATAAAAAATGATCGCAAAATAATGTATATAATTTTCAAAATTGGAGATGATGGTATCAGAATGCACGGTGAATTTAAATGAACGAGGAGATGACAGGGAATGAATAAAACGGAACTTGTACAAGCTGTTGCTGAACGTACACAACTATCCAAAAAAGATGCCGGGAGCGCTGTCAATGCAGTTTTTGAATTAATTGAGGAGTCATTGTCTAAAGGGGAAACAGTCCAACTCATTGGTTTTGGTAACTTTGAGGTCCGCGAAAGAGCGGCAAGAAAAGGACGTAACCCACAAACAGGTGAGGAAATTGATATTGCCGCAACAAAAACACCAGCATTCAAAGCAGGAAAGCAATTAAAAGAATCAGTGAAATAAACATGCCAAAAAAGGCTCAAAAGAAAAAGGTCTGATCTTTTGCATACGCAATAGATCAGACCTTTTTTATTCATTTTTACGATTCTTGATACGGATTTGCCTCAGATGGCTTCTCGTACGTAACATACGTTTTGGCTAACATATCGTGAATGCTTCGCTTGTCTTTTCGAAACGCTACCATGAACGCACTCACAATCGCAGCAATCATTAGCGTAATCGCATATACAAATCCCGCAACGACAACTCGCAACAGCATCGTCCCAAAACCTACTTTACTACCATCTAGCTTCACAATGCGAATTCCTAACAATCGTTTCCCAACCGTATAGCCGTACCACAATACAGGGAGAAGCAAGGAATACAGTAAATTCCCTATTCCATCAACAACTTCTCTAGTATCCTGGGTTAACCCAAAAAGGGCAGCGAGAATATAAATTGTTCCTGAAACAACGATCACATCAAGAATATTCGCCCCTAAACGAACCCAAAATCCAGCAGGTCGTTCGACCATAACCAAAAACCCCCTTCTGCTCTCTAACACTCTAGTAATATTATAGACATTTTATAAAAAAATTGCACTCTTCCGGTTTGTTAACTTAACACAAAAAAATGTTGACAATCCTTTTCGTACTTATTATCCTAATGTTAACTAATAAATCAATCGAGGTGAACAAATGTCCACTACAAAACCTAAAATACACACTGTTGATCTAGTTCTAGTTGCCATGTTTGCAGCATTAATGGCTATCGGCGCTAATTTAACATCTTTTCTTGTAATAGGCTCTGTTCCTATCACGATGCAAACGCTTTTTGCAATCTTAGCTGGTGCCTTGCTTGGTAGTCGGATGGGCTCACTAGCAATGACAGTCTATTTACTTGTTGGCCTTGTCGGATTTCCAGTTTTCTCTCAATTTTCAGGTGGATTACGAACATTCGTTAGTCCAACATTCGGCTTTCTCCTTTCTTTTATCCTAGTTGCGTTTGTCACAGGACTCATCGTTGAAAAAAGCAAGAAAAAGACGATTACTACTTTTATGGTGGCTTGTTTTGTCGGTCTTATTATTAACTATGTAATCGGTACTCATTATATGTACTTTGCTTTTCAATTTTTGGCTGGCCTTGAGGCTGTTAGCTACCAAGTAGTATGGGCTTGGATGGCTGCACCAGCAGTCAAAGATCTAATCTTAACATTCTTTGCTGCCGTTCTCTCTTCACGGATTTACCATACCGTGAACAAAAGACGAGGTCGTCATACTTTTCCTAATCAAGTGGCATAAGGATTGATTTGAATAACTTGGTTTTATACAGATTTAGAGGGCACTGAAAGTTTCAGTGCCCTCTTATTTATCCCTAGATAGGGTTACTTCTATGATTATGATGTTACCTCAATCCTCTGTATTCGGTAAGTATCTTCATCTTCAACCATTGATACGTGCAACGATAAATAGTCTACAGATGGATAACCAAGTTCCCCAAATTGACTGTGACCATACATACTATTTTCAGCATAAAACTGCACCGGAACTTGTTCAGCTTTTAATTTAATTACTCCTTCAGATTCATAGATTTGAAGATCATCATCCATAATCATGCGTAAGCCTGGGTTAAAAACAGTTTGTCTTGTTACTTCATAATAAGAAGAATCCGTAGACCCTTCCTTGTTCAAATAAGATTGAAATGCCTCTTGATAAACATAACGTTCTTTGTTCTGAACATATATATCATCTATTAACTGCTCCATTCCATCCTCAGTCATAAATCTACCTAACAACTGTTGAATCTCATCCTCGGAATGATATTTTTCATTATAATATAGTTCCTCTTCATATGTATGATAAGCAAATAATTCTTGGACATCAGCTAGAAATTCTTCAAACGAGGACAAAACCTCCTCCTCATTGATCGTCTCTTTGTGGCATCCCGCAACGAACAAACAAATACATATGAGAATAGCAATTGACCTTTTCATTGCATTTATCCCGCCTCTTTTTTCTCTACTTTATTAGACGAAAAAAGCAAAGAGAAAGTTTCGGTTTTTTTGAAAAAATAATCATTTTTTCCCCTGGGGGTGTTCTTTTTGACTACTGTTAATTTCTGCACTTTTTTTGGGGGAGACAACCTCTTCTTTGACTATCGTTCTTTTCATTTTCGCTCTTTTTCGGAAGACAACACCCTACTTTGGCTACCGTTCTTTTCGCTTTCGCTCGTTTTCGGTAGTCAACACCCTGCTTTGGCTACCTGTCTTTCTGCTTCCTCTCGTGTTCGGTAGACAAACCCTTCCTTTGACTACCGTTCTTTCTGCTTCCTCTCGTTTTCGGTAGTCAACCCCTTCCTTTGACTACCAGTCTTTCTGCTTCCTCTCGTTTTCGGTCGTCAACCCCTTCCTTTGGCTTCCGTTCTTTTCGCTTCTACTCTATTTCGGTAGTCAACACCCTGCTTTGGCTACCGGTCTTTCTGCTTCCTCTCGTTTTCGGTCGTCACCCCCTTCCTTTGACTACCGGTCTTTCTGCTTCCTCTCGTTTTCGGTCGTCAACACCCTGCTTTGACTACCGTTCTTTCTGCTTCCTCTCGTGTTCGGTAGTCAACCCCTTCCTTTGGCTTCCGTTCTTTTCGCTTCTACTCTATTTAGGTCGTCAACAACCTGCTTTGACTACTGTTCTTTCTGCTTCCTCTCCATTTTGGTAGACAAAAAAAGCTAGAGTGAAATCAATATGATTTCATTCTAGCTTTTTATTAAAAAATCCTATTACGATAGCTTCAATTGACGCTCTTTCCTAAAAACACTGCCACCCTCATGTGCATTGGCTCCGCTTGTCGTGCGCCTCTAGGAGAAACCCACTCCTAACGGCTCAAAAACTTACGACGGCGCCGCTCCATGCTTCGATTTAATAGAAAAAGCGAAAACCTCCCATTAAATCTATAACACCATTGCTGCAATCCAGCCGAAGATAAATAGCGGGATGTTAAAGTGGAGAAACGTTGGTACACATGTGTCCCAGATGTGATTGTGTTGACCATCTGCGTTTAAGCCGGCCGTTGGTCCTAGCGTACTATCTGATGCAGGTGCTCCGGCATCTCCTAGTGCGCCCGCTGTACCGATTAGTGCGATAATAGCTAATGGAGAGAATCCAGCAGCCATACCAAGCGGGACAAATAACGTTGCAATAATTGGGATCGTTGCAAAGGAAGAGCCAATACCCATAGTGATAAACAAACCAATAATAAGCATTAATAACGCCGCAGCCGCTTGACTTTCTCCAACGATATTGGCAGCTTGAGTTACGAGTAAGTCGACATGACCCGTTTCACGAATGACCGCTGCGAACCCAGAAGCAGCAAGCATAACAAAAGAAATAAATGCCATCATCTTCATTCCTTCCGTGACGACTTGATCTGCCTCCTTCCACTTTAGCGATCCGCTAACAAGCAATACAACAAGACCCGCAAGAGCAGCAATAATCATGGAATCCGATAATTGCTGGACAATTAGTGTTGCAATAATTGCGATGATAGCTGCGATAACAGACCACTTAGTAAAAACTTGCTCCTCTAAAGGCGCACCGACAATATTACGGTCCTCATAGTTTCTAGTCTTCCGGTAAGTAACCAAAATAGCAATAAGCAATCCTGCTACTAGTCCCATCGTAGGAAGAGCCATCGCCGTAGGTATATCAGAAAGAGCAACAACTAGCCCATTTTCCTCCATATTATCTGCGACAATCCCATGAAAGATTAACCCAAATCCATACGGTAAGAAAATATAGGGGGCCGTTAACCCAAATGTTAAGATTGTAGCAATCGCACGGCGATCCACACCTAATTCATTTAATATTTTTAAAATAGGTGGAATAAGTATCGGAATAAAAGCGATGTGAATTGGGACCACATTTTGAGAAAAACAAGAAACAACGACTAATAAGAAGAAAATAAGTGCTTTTGATAGAGCTTTTTTTCTTGAATCTTCATTTCTCCCAACAAGCTTTATCACCCATGTCACCATGACATCTGGCAAACCAGTGCGGGCAATCGCAACAGCAAACGCCCCAAGGAGTGCGTAACTTATAGCTACCGGTGCACTTCCCCCCAAACCATCAGTAAACACATCCACGGTTTGTGAAAAACCTAATCCTCCAAGTATCCCTCCCGTTAAAGCACCAATTGCCAAAGCGATTACGACATGCACACGGACTAGACTCAGAAGTAACATAATAAGAACTGCTATTAAAACTGCATTCATTTCTCTCAAATCCTTTACCTTATTAAATCACTAATATATTAAAGCACTCACTTAAACTATCATTATCTCACTATATTGTCAACAGTTGTCCTTTCATTTAGTAAAGAAATAAAGCATCAACATAGAACCTACAAAAAGGGCGTCTCAAAAGGTCTGCTTTAGGGCGCTGAAAAAGGTACAATTTTGACCTTTTTCAGCGCCCTCCTGCTTTACCCTTTAGAGACACCCCCAGTTACCTTTTCAAGCCCTGTGCAAGTCCTTTAAAAGCGCCAGGAGACGCTCCTTTTAAAGACTTACACAACCTTAGGCTTCGCTGCGCGCCACGGTGCACACAGCCGACCGTTCTTAACAGCCTGAAGAACGCAATCGTTACCTCTTGCTCAAGGAATCTTAAGACACCCTAAACTCTATCCTGATATCTTTTTCATCCATTCTACGATTCCTATGTTTTCTTCGATTCGAAGCTGTTCTACGTTTTTATGGCCAAGAATGTTTCCATTTTTAATTAATATAACTTCATCAAGTATCGCTTCGATTTCTTTTATCTCATGTGTAGTGATTAGCACAACTTGGCGTTCTAAATTGATAAAGGAAATGAGTCCTTTGACAATCGAGTCACGCACCATTGGATCAAGACCTGACAGTGGTTCATCCATTAATATGACCGGTACATCTCTTGAGAGAGTTAATACGATTTTTAACCTCCCACGATTCCCTTTAGAAAGATGCTTAAGTTTAGCATTTCGATCCAAGTTCATGAACATGCGAATTTCTTCCGCTTTTTCAGCATTAAAATCAGCGAATTGTGATGCATAGAAATCTATCGTTTGGCCAACGTTATAAAAGCTATAATATTCATCTAACTCTGAGAGATACGACACTTGCTTAGCAATTCGATCGACTTTTATTCCATTAACCGTAATCGTCCCTTTTGATGGATGAGCCAAACCAGCAATTAATTTTAATGTCGTTGATTTCCCGCTCCCATTTTCACCGACAAGTCCGATTATTTTTCCTTTTGTTAACTCAAGATCTACATCCTTTAATGCTACTTTATTCATAAACCTTTTCGTCACTCCATTAAGATTAATCACTGAAGTCCACCGCCTTGCCAATTTTTAAATATGCTTTCAAACCTTCTTCGATTTCATCATTAACATACCCCATCTCGTGCATGCCTTTAACAAACGTCGAAATCTCCACTTCCTTAAGCTTCTCTCTCATTTCATGTAAGATTTGGTCGTTGTCTGTAACAAACGTTCCTTGACCTCGTTTCGTTTCCACAATCCTCATCCCTTCTAACTCACGGTATGTTCGTTGTACCGTATTTGGATTGACGCTCGCTTGAATTCCCATATCGCGTACAGACGGGAGCTTATCTCCTGGTTTCAATTCACCGCGTAGAATTTGTTTTTTTATCCTTTCAGCAAGTTGGCTATAAATAGGTTGTGATGATTGGAACATATCTGTCATATCTTACACCTCTACTTTTCGATCTAACATCCAACTGGCGGCAGCAAATAAGGCGACAACGACAAATGCCTCAAATACGTAAGCACCAAAATAAAAACTAATATTTCCTACATCCGTTTTCACTTCTGTCCCTGTTTCTAAATTCGTTGATATATTTATACTCTCTGTTATACCTGTAAGGTGCACCTCACCCCAATTTGTTAATACATCATAGAGTTCAGTCATTTTAAACCAGCTATATGCAAAAGAGGTTCCAATGAAAATAGCTAAAGTCGCTAAAAAGCTTAAAAAGGATCCTAAATAACTAGTAAATAATAAGTAAATCATCCAATAGAAAATAGCGTATACCCCAAAACTAATGGCGAGCAAAAGAAGGTGAGTCCCTGCCAATAACCCTAGATTTGTTATATCTATCATCTGCAATTGCTCCGAAATACTTTCAGATCGATTAACGGCGATTAATAAAGTCGAACCTGTAATAAGAAGCGTCAAAAGCATCGATAACAACCCTGCTGTTAATTTTGCTAAAAGCAGTCCATAACCAGGCATTGTACTATGAAGCCACAAATGGAGTTTTTTCCTTTCCATATGCAAGCTATTAAGCATGTAATAAATTAAATAAAATACTAGAAGTCCGGATAAAACTAAAGCGACTCCCAAAAACGATTCCCATACCACGTTATAACGCGAACCGAAATACGCCGCAATGGCCAATGCAATGAAAAATGCAATGATCGGACCTAACAAAGCGGCCATCCCTAATCTCATTTCTTTTTTTAATAAACGTACCCAAGCAGTCATTTAATGACCTCCTTATTTATTATCAGTATTACTGTATTAATTAAATAGTACACTAATACAAAAGTACAGTCAATCTCTTCATTCCATTTTTTCACATTTGGGCTTTTTAGAAAAAGGCCTTGAAGCAATAAACGGAACCGTTGCTTTGTTTTAAGCCTCCTAAAGTCGGCTGCCGGTGCAAACTTGCTTTGCACCGGCAGCCGACTTTAGGAGGCTCATGTTTCTCGTAGCAGGCACGCAACGTGTGGAGCCATTCTGTTTTCTCAAATTTACTAAAATGGACTTTTTTAATCTCTTCCTCAAGAGTTCTTTTTTAGCTTTAATGCTAATCTCCCTGAATAGAGCACAAAAAAGACTGTTGAGTTATGGCACTCAACAGTCTTTTCGTTTACTCATTATTGCTGTGCAGCAATTTCTTCTTCAAGTAACTCTAGCATTTCGCGGCCTTCATCACCAACAACTTCATCGCGGAAGAAGTCACGAACTGGCATCGCTAGCTCACGGAACGCTTCACGTTCTTCTTCTGTTAACTCGTATACTTCTGTAGGGTTAGCTGTATCATTTTCAATTGACTCTAATAACGCTTCGTTCATTTCCGCTTGCATTTCAAATACTCTTGGCTGCATTTCTTCTACCGTTTCATCAATTAATGCACGAATGTCTTCTGGTAAACCGTTATAAAAATCTGGGTTTACTGTAGTCATCGCAACATAATTGTTATGGTTTGAAATCGTCATATGATCTTGTACTTCATGAAATGACGCATCTTCAATAAAGAAGATTGGGTTTTCTTGTCCGTCTACGACTCCACGATCAAGTGAAGTATACAATTCAGACCAGCTAAGTGGAGATGGATCTGCACCATAAGCACGGTAAGATTCCATGATTAATGGCGACTCTTGTGTACGCATTTTAAAGTTTTCAAAATCTGCCGGTGTACGCAGTTGGTTGCTTCCTGTCCATTGCATTGCACCTTCAGTGAAGAAAGCTAATGGCTTAATGTTATGAGCCTCATACATACCAGCTAATTGTGTATTTAACGCTTCACTTGTGTTTAAAATTTCTTGTGTTACTTCTTGATCATCTGGGAACAAGAATTGTAATGCAAACACTTGACCTTCTGCTACCATTCCACCTGTAAATCCAGGAGAAACGATGGCGAATTCCACGATTCCATTTTGAAGTTGCTCAACCTGATCCACTTCACTACCAAGTTGACCAAACTCAAATACGTCAATGTTAATTTGTCCATCCGATTTCTCGTTAATTAATTCAGCAAATTCTGCTGCATACTCATATTGAACTTGACCTTGTACTTCTTCGGTTACAAACTGCCAGTTATACGTTTCACCCGAATCAACGGCAGCACCGTCATCTCCGGCACCTTCATCAACTGTGCCTCCGTCTGTTCCTGCATCTTCACTACCACAAGCAGCTAAAGCCAATGTTAATGCTCCTGCTACAGCAAATGATTTCCATCCTCTTTTTTTAAAAAGCATCAAATACCCCCTGTTTTTTTGTAATCTATTTAGTAGGAATGTCTCAACCTAATTCTGTATGTACTACAGCAAGAACAGTGAGATTTCCTCAAATAGTATAATTAGCACCGACGCGATTAGAAGCATCACAATATACGGTGGTGTCCCTTTAATGACATCCAAATACGATTTGTTAAATACCGCACTAGCGGTAAAGATATCAACCCCAAATGGCGGGGTGGCGGATCCTAGAGCCGCTTGGAATACAATCACAATCCCTAAATGAATGGGGTCTACTCCTGCAGACATCGCCGCTGGATAAAAAATCGGCGTTAAGATTAAGATCACAACAATCGGATCGACAAACATACAGCCGATAAAGAAAAAGATGGCTACGATCAACAAGACTTGCAATGCTGTTGGATCCGATCCTAAAACGGTCTCTGTCAGCATTTGCGGAATTCTAGCATATGAGATAAGCCATGAAAAAGCTTGCCCCGCCGCAACTAAAATGAAGACCGCTGACGTAACAAGGCCCGTCGATAAAGCAATTCGCGGAACATCCGGAATTTTTATCGTTCTAAAAATAAGAAGCTCTAAAATTAATGCATATAACACAGAAATTCCAGCTGCTTCGGTTGGACTAAAGATTCCAAAATAGATCCCACCGACTATAATAACTGGAAATCCTAAAGGAAATAGCGCTTTAGTTGTTACATTCCAACGTTCTTTCCAAGAATATTTCTTCGCTCTTGGGATGTTATAAATTTTGGCATGAATGTAGCTATAGATGGCAAACATCGCAAAGATTAAAAGTCCAGGACCAATCCCTGCTATAAATAAATCACCAACAGATACTCTTGGTGCTGCTAGTGCATAAATGATCATTCCAATACTTGGTGGAATGAGTAATGCGATATCACTCGCATTAATAATAAGCGCAATCGCACTGGAGTCTTTATACCCGACTGATAATAGCCGCTTTCGCATCGGCGTACCAATCGCAACAACGGTAGCTTGTGTAGAACCTGAAATGGAACCAAATAACGTACACGCCGCAGCTGTTGTAATCGCATATCCCCCGCGTAAATGCCCTACAAACGCTCCAACAAAGTCTAATAGCCGTTTCGATGTTTTTCCCGTAGACATAATGTCAGCTGCAAAGATAAACAGCGGAACCGCTAGTAGAACGTAAGATGATATTCCTTCCATCATCTGTTGTACAAGAAACATTGGGTCAACGTTTGGCATAAAGAAAAGTACTACGACTATGGATGCTGCAATCATTGGAATCATCATCGGGAACCCTAATATAAGCAAAACGATCATAATCGTTAACATAGTTGCTATCATTCTCAGTTTCCTCGCAGTCTTTATTTAGTTTCCTAGCTTCATATTAATTATTGTTATGAATAATCCTTCTTTTCTTGAGCTAAGTACACTTCTTTTTCTTTAATATTCACCCACATATTGCGTAAAAATTGAATACCTCCAAGAACAAGCCCAACCGGTATAAACATGGCAAATAAGTACACAGGTACTTGCATGGCTGTCGTGACTCGTCCTGACTCAACAAGGGACATAAAGTATCCGTATGCAAACACAGACAACGTAAAGAGTACAACAGCTGTTAAAGCCGGTATAAAGATTGCAAGTGCTTTTCGAATAGGAAATGGCGCTAAATCATAAAATGCCGACATGCTAATATGTCTGCCCTTTCTAGCGGCATAACTAATCCCCATAAAAGTAGCAACTGTGACGGCAAACCTACTTACTTCTTGATGAAAGGCCCAACTTGAACCGACAACAGCGCGACTGATTACATTGCCCACTACCATAATCGCTATTAAAATGATCGAATAGCTTAAGATATGTTCTTCTAGTTTGACGATCCATCTATCTAGCGTTCGCAATGCTTTCAACGAGTGATCTCCCTCCTTTTACAGAATTATCAAATTACATCAAATAGTTCAAAAAAACCAAGTACCATAATCATACTGGAAGAAACTTCCCATCTCAAACGTGAAATGTACGCTTGTTCTTTCCTAACATTGCAAATTTCAGCCTCTGCCTAGCTAACACCACTCATCTAGCCTAATCCTCTATTCAACGCTTGTATATTCCTAAATGCTCCATCCGTATAGGCTAATATTCCTAATTAAAGGGCGAAAACATCTCAAACTGAAGACGAATCTAACGTCAACTAGGCACCATCTATTGATCTCCTCCAAAAGTGATACTTGACCTCAAATATATGAAAAAAGCCTTCTATGAGTGGGTTCTCATAGAAGGCCAGTTATATTTTTAGTCCTTTTCCTTACTCAAGACTAGGGAAAAGGGGCACCATTATTTTTTTACCGCTCCCTACTCTTGTCTCATTTTTACACATCAAAAAAACATAACTTTATATCATTTTGCTCATGTAAAAAGAAGGACCCAGCCTTAACCCTCTTTATTGATGACTACTTGAGCAAGTGTTCTGGCCATCGCTCCTGTGCCACCTAAAGGTCCAAGATTAGAGGCCTTTGATTGCCATGCGGTTCCTGCAATATCTAGGTGAACCCAAGGTGTATCTCCAGCAAATTCACCGATAAACAAACCAGCTGTAATACTTCCTGCTAAGCGCCCTGGTGCATTATTTAAATCAGCAACGTCACTTGTTTTAAGCATTTTTTTGTATGGAGCGTAGTTTGGCAGGCGCCAAATCCATTCACCGGTTTCAACAGACGCCTCCAAAACATCCTCCATTAACTCTTCATTATTTGTCACTGCTCCTGTTGTGCAATCACCAAGAGCAATTAAAACAGCCCCTGTCAGTGTTGCTACATCAATGAGCGATGTGGCACCAAGCTGTTTCGCATACGTCATTCCATCTGCTAAAATCAAACGTCCTTCTGCATCCGTATTTCGTACTTCAATGGTTTTGCCGCTTAATGAAGTAATGACATCTCCTGGTTTTAGCGCCGATCCATTTAAAAGGTTTTCTGAAGACGGGATGACAGCTAAGACATTGACATTCGGTTTTACTGAACCGATAATATCCATCGCACCAAGTACAGCTGCAGCTCCCCCCATATCCATTTTCATTTGATGCATATTTTCACGTGGCTTGATTGAGATACCACCAGAATCAAACGTTAAACCTTTCCCAACTAATCCGATACGCTCATCTGAATGAGGATTTCCTGTATATTTTAGGACAATCATTTTTGGAGGTTCATCGCTTCCCGCCGCTACCGCAAGCAACGCACCCATCCCTAGCTTCTCCATTTCATTACGTTCAAGAATCTCAAACTCAAATTCATGTTTTTTAGCTAATGTAACTGCTTCATCCGCTAGGTCTGTCGGTGTCATTAAGTTTCCAGGTGTATTTACAAGCTTTCTGGCAAGATTGGTTCCTTGCCCATATGTATAGCCTACTTGCGCAGCTTGCTGTAGGTCCTCCTCTTCACCATATAAAAGAACTTCCTCTATGCTAACATCAACTTCATTTGTTTTTTCCTTATAATCTAAAACCGTATAGGTACCAAGAGCAAGTGCCTCACCGATTAAGACAGCTGCATCCTTTTTATCAACTGATTCACTAACAAAACTTTCAACAAGAAAAGCAACCTTTCTGGCTTTGTCTTTTCTTAACTGTTGACTTGCACTAGCCAACGCTTCACGAATTGATTCAGTCGTTGAATCTTCTTGTTTCCCAAGACCAACTACATAAATCGCTTCAGCTTTCACTCGATCCATCGGATATAGGATTGTTCTCTCTCCAAAGGCTGCTTTCTTTGATTTTTTTAGCTTGGAAATTTGGTTATGTAAGTCCTTATCAATCTTCTCTACTTCCGAATGCAATCCTGCTTCCTCATACATTCCTAGTACTAGTACATCAAGATCATTTTTTCCATCGAATACAGATAGCGTTTTAAACATGTATATCACTCCTTCATATTCATTATACATGCAAGCTCCACTTATTTCGATAAACGAAATGATAACGGTCAATAAAATCTGGTCTATTAACGAACACTACCCCTAACTACACCTCTTTTTATGATATAATGAGAAACGCAATCTTTTTTGAGAAAGCCCTGTATATTCAAGGAAACGAGTACGCTACTATCCACTTTTAGTAAGGCTGTTTCGTAAAGATTATATCTATCAAATAGTTTTGTAATGAATTTGAGGGATATCACTCGAATCTGTGCGGGATTCAAGGTAGGGCATGATCCCACAGGCGCAGCCGAGAAGACTCGGCACCTCCTGCGTATAACAAGTGGCCAGAACGCAAATGGGGCACGTAACCTAAAAAAAACAAAGTATGCGATAACAAAACATCCTAAAAAAAATAACTGAATAAAAGTTTGAATAGAAAAACTGTAAGGAATAGAACTAAGTATCTCGTTGGAGAAAGGACTTATTTATGGAGATTTTTAATAACTTTCCGTTATGGGCGGCATTGTTTGCCATTGGATTTGCTCAATTTGTCAAGGTTCCACTTGCTTTTATAGCAACAAGGAAATGGGAATGGTCCCTATTAACAAGTACCGGTGGAATGCCCAGTTCTCATTCAGCTGCTGTCACAGCTTTATCAACAGCTATCGCCTTGGAGTTCGGTCTTGATTCTTCCGTCTTTGCCATCGCAGCTGTATTTGGAATTATTGTCATGTTTGACGCAACTGGAGTAAGGCGGCATGCTGGCTACCATGCAACGGTCATCAATCAACTTGTCACCGATTTTAATAAACTTGTTTCAGAAGTAAAGTCGTGGCCTCAAAAAGAAGAAACAGAAAAAAGAAAAGAATTAAAAGAGCTCCTAGGTCACCAACCTATTGAAGTTTTTTTCGGTGCTTTGCTAGGAATTTTCCTAACCTTACTTTTGCATGTGATTATTCATTAGAAAGGAGTGCGAGGATGAGAATAATATCCATCTGCCCAAGCAATACAGAGCTTGCGGCTTACTTAGATCTTACTTCCCATTTAGTTGGTATTGACGATTACTCAGATTGGCCAAACGAAATCAACAGCCTCCCACGACTTGGACCTGACCTTTCCATTCGTATGGATGACGTAGAAGCATTAAAGCCTGATCTCGTACTTGCTTCCCTTAGCGTACCTGGAATGGAACGGAATATAGAGCAATTAGAAAAAAGAGGTATACCGCATGTTGTATATAACCCTAACTCATTAGAGGATATTAAAATTAACCTTCTCGATTTAGGAAAACGGACAAATAAAGAAGCAAAGGCTCAAAAGGTAGTTCAGGTATATGACAACTTTCTACATATGTATGAAAAAAGAGCACAACAAGTAGATCCCGTTCGCTTGTACTGGGAATGGTGGCCAAAGCCGGTTTTTACACCAGGAGGATTAAATTGGTTAACTGAAATGAGCAGACTAGCTGGTGGATTGAACGTCTTCAGCCATGTTGAGAAGGCAAGTGTTCAGACTGATTGGTCTACTGTGGCAGATCATTATCCTGATCACATTTGTCTAGCGTGGGTTGGTGTACAAACCGACAAAGTAAAACCGGAACTTCTTTGGAAGCGACCCAATTGGCCAAACTTAGATGCCCTTTTAAATAATCAAGTACATATATTAGAAGAACCTCTCTATTGCCGTCCATCACCACGTCTTCTGCTTGGCTTAAAGAAATTAGCAGCCATCTTGCACCCTTCTATTATGCCTGCAGATGATGGCCTTGATCCCTTGCTTGAGGTTGATGTCGATTCAAATTGATCATTCAAAACAAAGACGTGCTGAACGAAAGTCGTTTAACACGTCTTTTTTATCATTTAATCAAACATTTGATTACGAAACACTTGGACAGCTTCATCATCATTCAATTGCCTAAACTCATCTTCCGACAAGCTTCCCTCACCTGTTTTGACAACAAATACTTCTACTTCTTGCTTACCCCATTGATTAAAAACGTCACTTACCGTTTCATAATATAAATCAATTCGATTTCCCTTTATTGCCGATCCGGTATCTGCTACTACCCCATAACCATATCCTGGGATAAATAAAACCGTACCAATCGGATAGACACTTGGGTCTGCTGCAATCGTGGAATAGACGTCACGTTTTACTTGCACGCCCGAGAAGGTTATGCCATAACTTGGATCTCCGGGATTTTTGCCTGTTGATTCATAACCTGCTGTATACCCTGTTGCCACAACTTTATGAGAAGGATATTTAGACCAATCAATCGCTTCCTCTAACGACACAGGTTCAGATTCTACAACTTCTTGTGACATCGATTGTTCTTCCGTTGTTACAGCTGGCAAGGACCTCGCTCTTACAGCCGTCCCTTTGTGTCCATTATTCCTAGCTGTATGTAGTACCTCTTCACGTTCATTTTCCAAGTTATTCATCATCCAATGTTGTAATTCAGCAGCACTCACACCAGAAAAAGTTTGAAATGTTGTAAACAATGCTGCTACAAATAGGCCGCTCATCAACACTCGACGACCAACTGCTTTCATGCTTAGCACAAAATTTCACTCCTCTCTTGAATTCAGCATCCCCAGAGAAGTAAAAACTTATACAAAAAAATTGGCTAAAACTTTCAGAAAACAAATCTCTTTACTAATGTGATTGCTAAAGAGAAATCTGACCCACAGAAATAATCCGGAAATATAAAAGGCTATCTCAAGGTCAATTATTTGACCTTTGAGATAGCCTCGAAGCAATGAACTAATGTGCGATTGCACATTAGAATCACCATTTTTTAAAACATCTGATACCCTCTTACACGGAGCATTTTAATGACAATTCCAGCAATAATTGCACCGATAAAGCCACTCGTTAGGACTAAAATATCAACAAAATGTAACGATAGCAAATCTGATCCTAACATCGAAAACGAGGTAACCGGCGCGGTAAAATAATCAAAAAATCCAACGTTATCAACAATTAATATCACAATAATTGGATAGGTAAAGGCCATGATCCATGTAGAACGTAATACCATATTTAACAGAAATCCAATCCCAAAAAACAATATTAGAAAAAGGACCATTGAAATTAATAATTGCGGCAAATTCACAGCTTGCACCCCCATGTTCTTTTTAAGTTTACTGAACACAAGGGTTTGAAGTCAACTCAATGTATTGACATCTTTGTGGCAAATATCGAAATGACAATAATAAAGCAAAAAAAGAGCAACATCGTGATCTTAATATCTAAAAAACGATATTAAAACCTCTCTTGTCACTCAACACTATTGCTCTTGACCTTCTCCATTACACTTATTACACGTTTCACTTCCACCAAGGAGAAGTTGAAAGTACCCTGCTCCTTCACAATAAGGACATTGTTCTGTAGCTGTTTGCGTAGATGAATGCTGCATCTGTATCCCCCCCTAATTGAAGTATGTCTTATCAATAAATATTATCAGAATCTTTACAATATTAAAACTCTGTTATATTATCTTACGAGCTAATGTAAGCGCAAACAACTCATCCTCTCTTTATATTTTTCAACTATTCTCACTTTTTTATACACAAAAAAACGAATGCAATTTCATGCATTCGCCATTTGGTTTTGCTTTATTACATTGGATTCTTTCCGCGTTTTAACACGAGGGCAGGTCCACCTAATAAGAATAAGTAACGGTTATCAATCATCTTCTTCATAAAGTTAGCAGATGTACCGAATAGTTTTCTTGTTCCCACTACACCAATAGCCTCTTTTCCACCAAGAGAAGCCACTGTTCCTTTGATGTCTGGCTTAAATGTTTTAAGTGAGTCACCTTTTATAAGTGCTTTAATGTTGTTAGCACATACTTCAGCCATTTGCATTGCAATTTGAGCTGTTGGTGGGTAAGGACGATTGATTTCTTCATTAATCATTAGAGCACAGTCACCAATAACAAAAATGTTTTCATGACCTGGCGCACGTAAGTCTAAATCTACTTTAATACGTCCACGCATTGCTTCAAATCCTGACTTTTCAATGACAGAACTTCCACGAACACCAGTAGCCCATACAACGGTACCTGCTTTGATCTCATCGCCACTAGCAAGTGTTACACCTGACTCAGTCACTTCTTTAATCGGACAGTTGATCTTAAACTCAACGCCGCGACTCTCAAGAAGGTTCATCGCATATTCAACTAACTCAGGGTCAAATCCTGGTAAAGCAGACGGAGCCGCTTCAATTACGTACATTTTCACTTTTTCCTTAGGGACATCATAATGTGCACATAGTTCAGGTAAGCGCTCTGATAATTCACCAATAAACTCAATACCAGTAAAACCAGCACCAGCTACGATAAATGTTAATAGCTCGTCCTGTGGCTCAGGAGTATTATTATACTTTGCAAACATGTACTCAATATGTTCTTTCACTTCACGAGCACCATTTACTGTCCATTTACTGAACGCATGTTCATGAACTCCTGGAACACCAAATGTTTCCGCTTCAGAACCTAGTCCAACTACAAGATAGTCGAATTCAAGCTCGCCGTTTTCAAGAACGACCTTCTTTTCTTCACGCTTGATTTCCACAACACTATCTTTCACGAATTTAATTTTGTTCAAATCTAAAACGCTGTTAATAGGCATACGTGTACGTTCAGGAGACAATGTACCAGCAGCTGGTTCATGTAACCAAGTTGTTTGATAGTGATAATCATGCTTATTAACTAATGTAATATTTGCTTCATTATGACCTAGTTGCTTTGTTAAACGTGATGCTGTGATCATTCCAGCATAACCAGCGCCAAGTAGTACGATATTTGGCTTTTTCAACTTCATCACTTCCATCTTCTTAAATATTTTTCTTACTATATTTTCCCCCGAAAAACAACATTGTGATTCTTTTCACGAACAAATATAGAATAATAGCTAGTTATTAAAAAATAAATTCGGAAAAAAGTCACAAAACCCATCTTTAATAATATGGTTTTTCGACCAATTTTTCAACTACTTTTCAAAATTATTATGTTTTTCTTCTTGCTGTACTCACTTCTCTTTTACTCGCTATTAATGTAAGCGAAAGCGAAAAAACTTATGCATTCAAATGTCTCTTTTTTTCATATAAAAAAGACCTCCTTACAAAAGTAAGAAGATCTTTTTTATTAACAATCTTCAGGTGTCCCTGCATTTGTTGCTGTACGGAATGATGTGCCACATCCACATGATGCGATGGCATTTGGATTATCGATCGTAAATCCTCCACCCATCATATTTTGCTTGTAGTCAACAACAAGTCCTTTAATAATTGGCTCACTTTCCTTATCAACTAAAATAGAAAGACCATTTATAGTAAGCAATGTATCTTCTTCATGCTTTTCTGTATCAAAACCCATTCCGTAAGAAAGACCGCTACAGCCGCCACCTTTTACACCGATACGAAGCATCAAGCTTTGATCACCTTCAGCTTCCATCATGTCTTTAATTTGGCTTACTGCTGCATCTGTTAATGTAATCATGACACCCCTCCTAATCGCTGTTACGATTAAGTATACCTGTTAATACTTTCAACCTCAAGGCACGTGCTCGCCCAAATTTCTTTTAAAAGGATAAGGAACGTTCCCAGTCTTTTGTTCCTGTCATCTCTAATAACATGACTTTGTTGTGTGCACGATCTAACTCCTGACTATAATGCAGAACGATAGGATGACTCAATCCGTATTGTCCAGCTGCTGCAACCATCTTTTTTCGGAGCTCTTCTATTTTTTCCATACAAGCGTCTTGTTTCAATACTTTGTTCATCTCCACCATCCCCCCATTTACAGTTTCTATTTATCTGCACACTTTATAAACCAATTTTACCAACAAAGTGGAAATTCATGCAAGAGCAAATAGTCAAAAAGTACGACTTCACAATTTTTCCAATTTTAGAAACACCCTGTATCTCCTAAAACGACTCTATTTCTTTCATTAAACCTATTCTGATAGTATAATAGTAGGCAAACACGAAAGATCTTAATCATTTATTAATATATTTCTATAAAAACAAGCATTTTCCTTCAACAATATGAATGAAATTAGGAAATATGTTACGGTTTAATGAAGAAATGGAGGACAAGAACGGATGGGAACAATTTTAACGGATACAAAGTTACAAGCAATTTCCGAAAAAGTAAACCACGGAGAACGCCTGACAATTCAAGATGGTCTTTATTTATTTGAAAGCCCTGATTTATTAGGTATTGCTCAATTAGCCAATCAAGTAAACCAGAAAAAGAATGGGGATCATGTCTATTTCATTGAAAATATGTACATCAACCCTACAAATGTTTGTGAAGCAAACTGCGGATTCTGTGGATTCAAGCGTAAGCCTGGTGATGATGGGGCTTACACAATGGACAGCGAAGCCTTGCTCGAGTATGTCGAAAAAAGATGGAATGATAACATTCGCGAGTTTCATATTGTTGGTGGTCACAATCATGAAGTACCTTTCGACTACTACTTAAATACTATTCGCACGTTAAAGAAGCACTATCCACAAGTAACCGTCAAAGCTTACACAGGTGCTGAAATTGAGTTCTTCTCGCGAATTTCTGGATTAACTATGAAAGAAGTGTTAGAAGAACTAATTAAAGCGGGTCTTGATACCCTTCCAGGTGGCGGAGCTGAAATATTAACGGAGCGTTACCGTTTGAAAATGAGTCCAGATAAAGCCTCTACAGATCAGTGGTTAGAGGCTCATGAGATTGCTCACAACCTAGGATTAAAAACCCATGCAACCATGCTATATGGTTCCATCGAAACGAAAGAAGAGCGCCTTATTCACATGGATCGTTTGCGTCAACTTCAAGACCGTACCAATGGCTACATGGTATTTATTCCACTTGCAATGCAGCCACGCAGTATTAATGCTGGAATTAAGCGTCGTACAACAGCTTTTGATGACATGCGTACACTGGCAATTAGCCGTTTGATGCTTGATAACTTCGACCACATTAAAGCGTATTGGATTAACATTGGGGTGCAATTAACCCAAATGGCCCTTACATTTGGTTCAAGTGACATTCACGGTACGTTAATTGAGGAACGAATTTCTCACGCAGTTGGTGCCTTAACATCACAAGGAATTACTCGTGAAGAGCTTGTGTACCTTATTAAGAGTGCAGGCAAAACCCCAGTTGAACGAGATACCTTTTATAATATAGTTAAAACTTATTAGATGTTCGTTGCATTTTGAGTGATTAAATTGCAGTTGGCCACCTTCAATATACGGAATGACAGTCTTTCATTGAAATGAAAGACTGTCTTCTTTTATTGAAATTATGACGCATTTCTTTGATCAACTATTTTTTCTATACTAAAGAAAAAGCAGCAAGCTAGATATTACCTCATCTAGCTTGCTGCTTTACTCTTAAACAAACGTTTATTTAACTTATTTCCTCTCAAAAACACCCTCACAAATCACTTCCGCTGCACCAGTCATTAATACATGACCATTTTCAAGCCAAGTGATTCCTAAGTCTCCACCTAATAAATGAACCGTTATTTCTTTTCCTTTTTTCGCCTGTCCATTTAAGATGGCTGCGACGACTGCTGCACAGGCTCCTGTTCCACATGCCTGGGTAATTCCAGATCCTCTTTCCCACACTCGAAAATGAAGTTCTGTCTCTGATACCACTTCAACAAATTCAACATTTACCCATTCCGGAAAACGCTCATCTTTTTCCATCTTTGGTCCAACTGTGTCAATGGGGGCATGCTGAATACTGTCAACAAACATAACGGCATGCGGATTCCCCATCGAAACAGCTGTTACATCAAATGTTTTTCCATCAAGAGGAAATGCTTCTGCTACAACTTGATCTTGGTCTGCTCCTAACATGGGAATCAATTGCCTTGAAAGAGTTGGCTTCCCCATATCGACCGTGACTGTTTTCACTTTTCCATCCTTAAGATGAACAGTGGCCTCTACTAGCCCACCTAATGTTTCAATTTGAAACGTCTCTTCTTTGACATACCCGTGTTCATACGCAAATTTTGCAACGCAACGTAATCCATTGCCACAATTTTTTGCTTCCGAGCCGTCATTGTTAAAGACGCGCATCTTCACAGGAGCTAATTCAGACGGACAAACAAGGATCATACCATCGGAACCTATTCCTTTATTTTTGTCAGCTACTTCAACAGCAAGTGGAGCCAGCTTATCTTCATCAAACGTTTGTTTAAACATATCTACATATATATAACTATTCCCTAGTCCGTGCATCTTCGTGAAATGCATATTTGTTCAATCCCTTCTTAGCTGCTTATCGGTCCAGAAATAATCTTGATCCGCTTCTAAAATCGTGAGCTTTCCATTACAGCATGGTAAGATCAAAATGGTTTTGATTCCTTCTTCTGCCCTTCTAAAGTCAGACTTTTTCATGTTTGTTAACACGTTCTCAGCGTGACAAAAGGGACAAGATTGCAAGTAAATATCATCATAAAGACGTTCGTATGGCCACGTATTTACAAAAGGAACGACATCCAATTGCCACACTTCCTTTCTATATTAAAACATCGGATTTTCTTCAAGAAACACGTGTATATTTTCGACTAATTCTTCTGCTGTCTCACCAGAAACATATTCACCATTTACAAGAGCAAATAGCTCCCTTGCACAATTTCCACAACTGCTAAGACAACCATATTCAATAATATCCAAATTTGGATCTTTCTCTAATTCTTCCATTGCTTTTTGTGCTCCACTAGCTAAGTTACTAAGACAAAATTCGATAATTGGACGCATTCGCTCTCACCTCTTCAATCTACCTCTTTATGCTACTCTCGCCATTAAGAGAAGTCAATTGCCATCCCCTTATTTTCTAAGGATTTATTGCATTTTTCACCTTGTCAAAAAAACTTCCATTTAGACAGATTTGAAAACGCTTTTAAAAAATTCATAAATTTGTTGTTTTTTTATTTGTTTCTCGTTATAATCGAAACTGACCAGGGTCACTTTTGGTGAGGAGAAGAAAAATGAACGAACGAGCGAAAAAAGAACAAACAAAAGCACGGATAGAAGAAGCGGCATTAACTTTATTTCGTGAAAAGGGATATTCCAGAACGACTGTACAAGAAATTACAAAAGCAGCAAAAGTAGCAAAAGGAACTTTTTTTAATTACTTTCCAACAAAAGACTCCATTATGCAATCGCTGGCCAATGATTTACTTGAAGAAGTAATGCCGCATATTAGACAAACGCATTTAAGAAATCGACCACTCTCGATTCGATTGCGTTCGTATTTACAATTTATATTAACAGACTATGACCGATATCCTGCACTCACCATTGAAATGTGGAATCACGTTCTTAAAGAACAAACACTTCTTTTTGCTCATTGGAACGAACTTTTGCAAGATGCAAAGTCTCAAGGAGAAGTGAATGCAAGTGCTTCTATTAAAACATGGTGTCATATTATTCATAGTTTGATTTCGCATGGAATTCAAAATTTTGCATCAGAACCAACTAAGACCCGTTTGCTTGAAAACGTAATGACTTTGGTCGAAACCAGTCTTGAAGCAATTTTCGAAAAAAGGGGACATTCGTCTATGAAAAAACTCGTAATCTTAGGTGCCGGCTATGGTGGAATGCGCATTCTTCAACGCCTTTTGCCTGAAGGGCTACCTGAAGATGTTGAAATCACTTTAATTGACCGCTTGCCTTATCACTGCTTAAAAACTGAGTATTATGCATTAGCAGCAGGGACAGCAGCAGACCACCATCTACGTGTCAGCTTTCCTGAAGATGCAAGGCTTAAGGTCAAATACGGAACCATTACAAATGTGAACTTAGATGGAAAATTGGTTGAGCTTGAAAATGGGGATTATGTTCCTTATGATAAATTAATTATTGGCTTAGGCTGTGAAGATAAGTATCACAACGTCCCAGGAGCAGCCGAACATACAAATAGCATTCAAACAATGGATAAAACACGCCGAACATATGAAACGTTAAATAACGTCCGCCCTAATGGAGTCGTATCTATCGTCGGTGCAGGGTTAAGCGGGGTTGAACTCGCCAGTGAATTACGAGAAAGTCGCCCTGACTTAACGATTAAATTGTTCGATCGTGGAGAGATTATCTTATCAATGTTTCCACGAAAGTTAAGTACGTATGTTCAGAACTGGTTTATTGATCATGGTGTTGATGTCATTAATAAATCAAACATTACAAAAGTGGAAGAAGGCATTCTTTACAATCATGATGAAGCAATTGAATGTGATGCGATCATCTGGACTGCTGGAGTACAGCCCGTTGAAGTTGTCCGTAATTTAGATGTTGAAAAAGATAAACAAGGCAGAGTCGTTTTAACACCACAACATTTCTTACCTACAGATGAAGATGTATTTGTTGTTGGTGACTGTGCTAGCCTGCCTCACGCACCAAGCGCTCAGCTTGCTGAGGGGCAGGCAGAACAAATTGTCACGATCTTGAAAAAACAATGGGACGGGGAAGCTCTTCCTGATGAGCTCCCTCGCATTAAATTAAAAGGCGTGTTAGGGTCGTTAGGAAAAAAACATGGTTTTGGCTTAATGGGAGAGCGAACATTACTTGGTCGAGTGCCACGTGTATTAAAGAGCGGTGTTCTTTGGATGTATAAATATCACTCAGGCTCTTAATTTAGCTATTGAAAAACGAGCAACAACACAGCGGTGTTAATGCTCGTTTTTCTTATATATTCGAATCACTTTGTATGAGCTCATCAATTTTTTTATAAATTGATTTTAGCTTTGGGTTTCCTTCCGCAAGCACTTCTCCCTCAAGCACAACCAAAGGATAAAAAAATTCATCTTCTTTTATCGCTTCTGCATAATAATTGTGCGCCTCATTACTTGTCGGCTTATCAATATCAACATATTCAAATACAATGGATGTGTTAGGGTATTTCCTGATAATTGCTGCTTCTAACCATTCCATCGTCTCTTTTGCACTAGGAAGGTGAATACAACTCGCACATTTCTCCTCTGCCCCATATACCGTCATTTTCAAATCGCGCCACGTCCTTTCGCGGTTCAAATTATCTATGCCATTATTATAGCATGGTCTTTTCTTTTATTTCTTCCATTTCCATTATTCCACCTGTTCATCTGCGTAAAATCAAGCAGATTCATGGATTTTTTTTTAAAACACCATTATAATAGGTAGTAGAAAGGAGTTGTTTTGTTATGTCAACAAGTACTGAAATGGTTGAACAAGTTAGTGAAGTGTTAGATAAGCTCCGTCCTTTCTTGCTTCGTGATGGTGGAGACGTTGAGCTCGTAGATGTAGAGGATGGAATTGTTAAAGTTCGTCTTCTTGGCGCTTGTGGCTCATGCCCAAGTTCAACAATCACGCTAAAAGCAGGTATCGAGCGTGCTCTTCTTGAAGAAGTACCAGGAGTAAAGGAAATCGAGCAAGTCTTTTAATAGTTACCGCCCGACTGTTGTCGGGCGGTTCTTCTTATTTTCACATATAAAATTCCTCAAACATCGATTCAGCCTCTTCATAAGAAGAAAAAATGGCATCATCTTCTTCAAGTGGATGGTAGAAGTCAAATAACAACAAAGACAACCGACTCGGATCCATGGGATCTCTAGCGATCGTAGCCTCTTGAACCGTTGATACCGTTTGTGTATGAGGGTTTCTGTAAATTATATAAACTTGCTGTCCCTCTTCAAGTTGCTCAATATTAAGCATGGCGGGCCTCCTTTTTGTTGGTTTGCCCGCCATGCTAGTTCCCTATTCAATTTATCACGCGGACGTTTCCTGTTTCGATTCCTTCTTTACATGGATTCCTTGTTTGGCTGGCCTTAAAACAGTTACTTCAAAGTCAGGGAAATGACGTTGTAATTTTTCCTGAATTTCCTCGCCACGATGAAGCGGTGCTAGGCAAAGCATCGTTGGACCTGCTCCACTTAAAGCAGCTCCATAAGCTTCGGTTTCTTCACGTACAACCGTAATGACTTCTTGAAGATGAGGGACTAGTTCGCCGCGATATGGGTGGTGAAATAAATCTTCACTCATCATCTTTCCAGCCGATTCCCAGTCTCCTTGTAAGATGGCCGCTACCAAAACATTAGCCACACTGCTTGCTCGAACTGCTTTCTTATAAGAAAGCTCAGATGGCAAGACCCCACGTGCTTTTTTTGTCTTTAATTCCTCAGAAGGAACAAGTAACACAAGATCCACCTCTGGTACTCCACCATATAACACATGAGTGCTATCTTCTGTATGAGTGCCAATTACAAGACCTCCATATACCGAAGCGGCCACATTGTCTGGGTGACCTTCCCAAAGGCTTGCAAAACGAACTTTTTCAGTAGCAGAAAGCTCTACACCCGTTAATTGATTTGCTAATTCGATCCCTGCTACTATGGCTGCAGCACTGCTGCCTAGTCCTCGAGCTAACGGAATGTCACTTGTCATCTTAACATAACAAGGAAAAAGCTCTTTGCTCATTTCTTTGGCAACATGTGCGGCAACTTGATAAATTAAATTGTCTTCTCCCTCTTCAATTCCTTGCAATTCAACTGAAGATGATTCGAATAACCATTTATCTGACGGATGAACCTCAAGTGTCAAATAACGGTTTACTGCGAGCCCCACTGAGTCAAAGCCAGGTCCAAGGTTTGCTGAACTTCCCGGAACCGTTATGACAAATGGTTGTTGGCTCATGACATCACACCACCTTTAAGGTGAGCAAGAAACGCTTCTTTGTCATTTGGTAATACCGTTGGCTTCACTGTTACCGTATCAATGGCTGTATTAGGATCTTTCAAGCCATTTCCTGTTAATACACATACAACCGTTGATCCTTTTTTGATCTCACCTGAGTCTAGTTGCTTTTTCAAACCGGCAATAGACGCACAAGAAGCTGGTTCAGCAAACACCCCTTCCGTTTTAGCTAGTAATTGATAGGCTTCTAAAATTTCCTCATCTGTGACAAAATCAATAGCACCGTTTGATTCTTCTTTTGCAGCTACTGCTTTATCCCAGCTTGCTGGGTTTCCGATGCGAATAGCCGTTGCAATCGTTTCTGGCTCTTCAATTACTTTATTTTGAACGATGGCAGCTGCCCCTTCTGCTTCAAAACCACGCATTTCAGGTAAACCCGTTCCTTTTTTCTCATGATACTCTTTAAATCCTTTCCAGTAAGCTGTGATGTTACCAGCATTTCCTACTGGGATAGCTAACACATCTGGAGCTTTTCCAAGTGCATCAACAATTTCAAATGCTGCCGTTTTCTGACCTTCTATGCGGTAAGGGTTCACTGAATTTACAAGTGTAATTGGCTCTTGTTTGCTTATTTCACGAACAATATCTAAGGCGTTATCAAAATTCCCTTTGATTTCTAATACTTCGGCACCGTACATAACCGCCTGAGCAAGCTTTCCTAGCGCGATTTTGCCTTCTGGGATAACAACGATACATCTAAGTCCTGCTCTTGCTCCATACGCAGCAGCAGCCGCTGACGTATTTCCAGTCGAGGCACAAATGATCGCTTTGCTCCCCTCTTCCTTTGCCTTTGCAACTGCCATGACCATTCCACGATCTTTAAACGAACCAGTCGGGTTTAAACCCTCATATTTTACATAGACGTTTACGCCCCACTCTTTTGAAAGCTGCTCTAGCTCAATCAATGGTGTGTTTCCTTCGTGCAATGTAAGAAGAGGTGTCTCTTCTGTAACTGGTAGATATTCCTTATATTCTTGGATTAAACCTTTCCAACGACTCATTATTTAACGTCCTCCTTCGACACGGTAGCAGCTTTCAATCGATTCAATGACTTCAAGCTCGGATAATTTATTATATAATGTCTCATAATTTTCTTTCGTTGTGTGATGTGTAATGACAATAACCTCAGCTACTTCTTCGCCCTCAATCGGCAGCTGAAGTAATTTCTCAAAACTCACATCATGGCTTGCAAATAAACTTGTAACAGCTTGGAACGTCCCAGCCTTATCAAGTACTCTTAATCTTAAGAAATATTTTGAGTCAATTTCATTTGCTTTTTTGAGTACTCGAGCATGCAATGGCTCTTGTACCTGTCTGCCACACACACCCAAACGCATGTTTTTCATGACGGAAACTAAATCAGAAACGACAGCAGTAGCTGTTGGCAAGGAACCAGCCCCAGGTCCATAGAACATCGTTTCTCCCACTGCCTCTCCGTATACATACACGGCATTATATTCATTATGAACGGATGCTAATGGATGCTCTTTCGGAAGCAAAGTCGGTTCTACACTTACTTCCACACGACCTTCATCTCGTTTAGCTAGCCCGATTAATTTCATCGTATAGCCAAGCTGATCACAATAATCTAGGTCTGTTTTTGTAACGGATGAAATTCCTTTAACGGTCACATCATCTAAGCTAACATCCATGGAAAAACCAAGTGTTGCAAGGATAGCCATTTTTCTTGCCGCATCTAACCCTTCGACATCCGCTGTTGGATCACTTTCAGCAAACCCTAGCTCCTGAGCAACTTTCAATACTTCTTCATAGGAACTACCGTTTTGCGTCATTTTCGTTAAAATATAATTCGTTGTCCCATTCACGATGCCCATCATTTTTGTAATGCGGTCTGCAGACAAACCATCGCTTAAGCTACGTAAAATCGGAATCCCACCCGCTACGCTTGCTTCATAATACAAATCACAGCCATTTTCAGCAGCTACTTGTAATAACTCAGCACCGTACAATGCCATTAAATCTTTATTTGCCGTGACCACATGCTTTCCATTGCGAAGTGCCGTAAGCAAGTGCTCTCGCGTCGTTTCTACTCCTCCCATTACTTCAATGACAACATTAATGTCTTGATCAAAAAGCACTTCTTCTATTTTATCTGTCACGAGTGATTCATCGAGATCAACCGGACGTTGTTTTTCTTTATCACGAACTAGTACTTTCTTCACCGTTACTGGACAGCCTACTTGATGACGCAATTCATCTTGATGACGGCTAATAATGGAAACAACCCCTGTTCCAACTGTCCCCAAACCCAGTAACCCGACGCGAACTTCCGCTGCTGACATACTCTCTCCACTCCTTCTCCATTACTCTATTCATGTATCCCTAAAAAGTACATTTGTTTATCTATAATGGACATTATAGACCTCTTTTTGCCGAAGTACAATAGGTAATTTAATAAAATTCAGAAAAGTGTAAGATCTCATGAAAAACACGCATTCGGTTTTTCATGAGATCTGTGCAATGTGCGAAGCCGTGCTTTCTTTAAGCCTTTTCTTAAGCGGGTTCTCAGAAAAAGAGCGAAACGTGCAAAGCATTTCGCTTCTTCAAATTTACTTTCGGCCTCCCGACAGACCCCTTTTCTTTACTCGATTCCCATACGAAAAAGACTAGTTAATGGTTAGTTAACTAGTCTAAAAATATGAATAAACCTACAACCAATCCAGTGGTGGGACTCTGGTTGTACCGACTCCTTTTGACATAAGAATCGTTTCCGCAAATTCTTTTAAGAAACGTTCATTCTTATGTTCTTTTTCCAACATTTGAAAAAAAGATTGACCTAGTTGAATTTTTTCTTCTTGTATTTGACTTCGATAATAGCCCTCGATCGCCTCAAAATAGTGGAGAGGGAATAACAACCTTGCATACAATAGCTTCCAAGAATAAGTCGTCAGCGGTTCGTACTGTTCATACCCCTTAAGAAAATCATTTAGCTTTTCCCATGGAAAATTCTTTTCTGTTAAATGTAGGTCTCGTGTCCATTCTGCAATATCTCTACATGGATGGTCATATACAAACTCGGTCGGCCGCTTGACGATATCCCCTTCTTCCGATAAGACAATCCACGTTCGATCAGTATAGCGCCGATGACAAATCGTTGGCTTTTCTTGATTACGTGTCGGATCATCAAGAGTCGCATCAACGACATATTGGATGGCATTTTCCGTCAGTCCCATAAAATAAGGATAAGAAAACAAAAATGCCTCATCTACATAAGATTGCGGTCTTTCATAGATAATTTGCTGATACCATCCTTCTAACTGCTCCAATCTTGTTTCCCATAATTTCGGCCATTGACCGAAGAAATCATACCCTCTTTTTTGGTACGGAAATTGCTTACCAAAATAATGTACAGTTGCTAAATGCCCACCCTTTTCCTCAGGAGTTCGAAATCTAAAATGTCCATCCACTCGATCCTTGCCTATTGGCAAGGCACATACATACACTTCTTGCCCATCAATTAAACCAGACTTTCTCCTTTGCAGTGTATTTATTGGCTCAACCACCGAAGCATCGCCAATAGATCGCATGTACTCTAGAAAGGAATTCATTTCATCTTCTTGTGACATACACTCTTCTTTTGGTAACAAAATATATGATTTCCCGTCCGCTTCAAACCCTTCGTATGCTCCAATAGAAAAACGTTGCTGGCAATAGATTCCATAAATATCATATAGGTTCCTTTCAAACATGAACTTCCCTCCCTAACCAAACTCCTTTTCCTAGTCTATGACCCAAATGAATAAAATGTGTATGTAGACAGTAGACTAGTATTAGCCTATAGTCATAAGAGGCGGCATGCCGATGGAGGTGTTTCGATGACAAAAAGGATTATGGATGAAGTTGAGACAAAAGCAAGAAACTGGTTAGTGGAACGAGGAGTAACTTTAGACGATATAGCCGAACTCGTCTATTTTCTTCAAGTAAAATATCATCCAGATCTCCAACTCGATGTTTGCTTAGACAATGTCGATAAAGTACTTCGAAAACGCGAAGTACAAAATGCAATCATTACGGGGATTCAACTGGATGTCCTTGCTGAAAAGAAATTATTAGATGAACCATTGCAAGGAATTATCGATCGAGATGAAGGGTTATATGGAGTAGATGAAATAATCGCTTTGTCGATCGTTAACGTATATGGTTCGATTGGTTTCACGAATTATGGGTACATCGATAAACAAAAACCAGGGATATTAGAGAAGTTAAATGATAAAGAATCGAGTAGCTGTCACACGTTTTTAGATGACATTGTTGGTGCTATTGCAGCAGCAGCATCAAGTCGACTTGCTCATAGTGCAGCAAATACTGAGTAATTGTATTCAAAGGCCAATTTCATGATGGTAGCAAAAGGAGGCTTCCTTCCTTTTGCACCATCATGAACATTGGTCTTTTTGCATGTTTAAATCTAAAAATGGAAGAAATTATTAATCCACAAACGACCTCTTGATGTTAAAATGAACTATTAGGGACGGACTTTAACGGGGGATATGAGATGCATAAAAAAAGAAAAATCTTACTATATATCATTCTTGGAATTATTTGGATAATTTTTACCGATTTGATCGTTGCCCAATTAAATTCGGATTTACATGTTTATATATTAATCCAGCAAATTAAAGGGTTTATTTTCGTTATTTTATCTGGTTTCTTTATTTACTACGCTTTTGTTAAAAAAGCCGAAAATCAAGCTGTAAAAGCTGAAAAGGAAAAACTAGAGACTCTTATTAATTCCATGGTTGACTTTGTCAACTTTAAAGATGGACAAGGCAGATGGACGCAAGCGAACGAGTTTGCCTTAAAACTTTTTCAAATAGAACATGTCGATTATGTTGGTAAAAAAGATACTGACCTTGCCGAATATAGTGAGTTCTACCGTGAAGCATTTTATTATTGCGAAGCTTCGGATGAAGAAGCTTGGCAAGTTGGAAAAGTATCACGTTGCATTGAGCAAATTCCTACCCCTGATGGCACAACCAAAACATTTGATACCATTAAAGTCCCTATTTTTCATCAAGATGGGTCCCGAAAAGAACTAGTTGTTATGGGGCGAGATATTACAGATCAAGTACAGGTTGAAAAAAAGTTAGAAAAGAGCAGACAAAATTATCGATCATTAGTCGAATTTAATCCTGAACTTGTATTTATTTTAAATCGTGAAGGACATGTTTTGGAATTGAATCCACAATTTAAGTCTATGACAGGCTATGAAGCGAAGGAATTTTTAGGAAAATCGATCTTGTCTCTCATCGAGAAAAACAGCAAACGTCTCGCTATTCAAGCCTTTAATCGTATTCTAAAGGACCAGACCAATTGGGTAAATCAAGAAATAACCGTAATGCATAAAGATGGTAGCCAACGAGTCTTCCGGTGCACAGCTGTACCGACGATTATTAATAATGAGGTGTTAGGCGCCATTGGCTATGCAATGGACGTGACAAAGGAAAAAGAGACAGAGGAACGGCTACGAAAGACTGAAAAACTATCGGTTGTTGGTGAACTAGCAGCAAGCGTTGCGCATGAAATACGAAACCCATTAACATCGATAAAAGGCTTTATTCAATTTATGAATTCCAACGATACAAAAAATCAATCGTACTATACCATCATGCTTGATGAATTAGAAAGAATTAATCAAATCTCTAGTGAACTATTAGCATTAGGGAAACCACGTGAAGTACAATTTGAGAAGTGTGATATTAATCAAATTTTTGCTAGTGTAATGTGGTTGTTAGAATCTCAAGCTAATTTATATAATGTTAGGATCCATTACAACCGTAATCATTCCTTAGCTCATATTGAATGCGAACCAAATCAGCTTAAACAATTATTCATCAATATTATTAAAAATTCGATAGAAGCCGAATCGAAGACCATTCAAATTCATGTAAGCGAGAAAATGAATCAGCTTCAAATCAGAATTCATGATGATGGAAACGGCATTGATGAAGATCGAATGGACCGTTTAGGTGAACCCTTTTATTCTTCAAAAGAAAAAGGGACAGGGTTAGGTCTAGCGGTAAGCTATCGAATTATCCAGGCTCATCACGGAAATATCCATTTTGATAGTAAGTTAAAGGAAGGAACAACAGTCACGATTGATTTGCCGACCACACAGTAGTAAAAAAAGAATAATAGCAAGAGAGGCGCACCTAAAGGGTGTGCCTCTCTCTTTCTTAATCAAATGTCCATTCTGATAGTGTATCAATCGCATGTGTGGGTTTATCCTCTAATGCGTCTATTTGCTCCTTCGTTGATACGCCCGTATACACCATCAATGTATCCATTCCTGCTCGAATCCCAGCAAGAATATCCGTATGGTAGTTATCACCGATCATGATGGTTTCATCCTTAGTTAAGCCGATCACTTCCAAAGCTTGTTCGACAATGATTGATTCTGGTTTCCCAATAAATTTAGGAGTAACCCCTGTTGTAACAGATAAAACAGAAATCAATGACCCTGCACCTGGCAACAATCCACGCTCTGTTGGGAGTGCCACATCGCCATTTGTCGCAATAAATGTTGCACCAGCTCGTATATTTAAAGCAGCAACGGCTAACTTTTCATACGTAATGCCACGATCTAATCCCATAACGACGAAATCTGCATGCTCTTCAACCATTTCATGCCCCGCTTCTTCAAGAGCATATTTTAAGCCTTCTTCCCCAATCATACATACACGAGCATGCTTCTTTAGATCAGAAATGTACGTAGCTGTTGCCATGCTTGTTGTAAATACATGTTCAGCTGTAGCTGGAACATCCATTTCACGCAAGTGTTCAGCTACTTGCTCAGGACGCTTTGTAGAATTATTTGTTACAAATAGATAAGGAAGTCCTTTATTTTCAAGCTCCTTCACAAAGGTGACAGCCTCATCAATCTTTTCACTTCCACGGTACATCGTTCCATCTAAATCAATTAAAAAACCTTTATAGCCTTTCATACATCCCTCTTCCTATAGAAGAAACCCCATCCTCTATTTATTGGCATCTTTTTTATCTTTTACTTTATATATACAGCACGTTGTATTTTCCTTTGCTATACACGACGTACGTTCAACATGATCAGTCTGTAGCAATCGTTTAAATAATTGCTGTTCACAAGTACAGGCAATGGGATACTCCTTTGCCACTTGCGCAATTGGACAGTTGTACTCAATAAATTCGTACTCACCATCATCTACCTCTTTGTACTCAACCATATAGCCACCTTCGCTTTGAACGCGGGCGAGTGCTTCAATTCGTTCAGCGAAAGAGCCTTTCATCTCTACTTCATACTTCTCATAAAGGCGTTCTTTGCGCTGTTCAAATAATTGATCAACCATTTGACTTCCGCTTAATTGTTCTACATCTTGAAGAAGGCCCAATGATAAATCGCTGTAATTCCTTGGAAACGTTTCGCTTCCTTTTTCTGTTAAATAATATTTATGAATTGGTCGTCCCATCGATTGTTTTTCCAATCTCGAATCAATTAGCTTCTCCTTCTCAAGTTCCCGTAAATGCCTACGAACAGCCATCTCCGTTACTTCTAATTCAATAGCCAAGGTTGAAACCGTTAACTCTTGATTGCGTTTTAACAACGTTAAGATGACTTGACGTGTAGAGTTCGCCTCATTCCTCACAACGATCACCATCCTTATCCCCATTGTATGCGATGAACGATAAAAACTCAAAAGGTCCGTCCTACAAACAGTGATGATTGGGAACCGTCCTGAGGTGATAAGCATAATCACCTTATTTATTTTGGTAAAAATGCGCTAACCGGACCTAGTTCCTCCGTTAAGTAACGCCTTACCTCTATTGGAAACTGAATGAGCGATGCTTGGTGGTTCATTAATGTTTGAACAACTTGCTCATGATTCACCTCTGAATAATCGGCAATTAATTGTTTTCGCAAACCAATGATTGTTTTTAAAGCGACCGCATCATTAGTCTTCACCACTTTTTCATCCTCTAGTATGTCGATAATGTCTTCATAGCCACCAGGATCACGCATTATAAATCCATCAATCATGCTATTCCCAACATCAATAATTGACTCAATCACGACATAGGCTAGACGCTCTAATGCTAACTTTTCGGTTAAATCGTTACATGCTGTCCATTTTCCAAATTGTTCTTGCAGGGATTCCATATAAAGGAGTGTTTGCTCGATTTTATCGCGATCTACAAAATACATGATGATACCTCCACACATTTTTCTATTCTGCGCGTTTCTTTTGAATCTGTTCTCTTTCTCTTTTAGTATACAACATCCACATCAACCTGAGCATAAAGAATCATTGAGATGGATAGATTCATTTCAAACCAATCCCTTACATGGTATGATGATCATATACACGGTGAAAGGAGCATCCATATGTCAGAACGCTTTTTTTTATACGATGATATAGAAGAAACACGTACTCGGTTTGTTAGCTTTATGGGGGAAAATCAACGCTTTGATCTTGCCATTATTCATTCATCTCGTTATTACGGCAAACAACTTGTTCTTGATGTTCAATCAAATCGATTTGCCATCATTGGTTCAGATGATCTTGATGAACCAGGATACATTGAACACGCCTTCAACTTAACTACGGAAGAAGCTGAAGAACTACGCTCATTCTTGTATGAAATTGTATAGGTACTCCGACAAAATAAAAAACACCTCATTCGGGCAAGTTAATGAATAGGAGGTGTCTTTTTTATGACTGATAAAGAGGAACAACAGTATTTCGACTTCTCTAACGTTGAAACACAGCGAAATTTCCTTGCTGCAGAAGACTTTCCAGAAGGGCCTTATGGCTCACCCATCAATAAAGATAAGCCTGTTTCAAATAAAAGCACACCATGGGAACCTGAGCAACGTTACTACAGTGCCTTTAATTATGAATTTAAATCACTACATCAAAACTTACCGAGGCAGTTTCCAGGAGCGCACCCTACTCATGATGACCCAAGCAAAAATGAGGAGCCTCCCTATACGACAACAGATGAATAGTACAAAAAAGATAACGAGTACCGTTTTCTACCGTGAAAATGCATTTTAAATCGCACCGCATATAAAGATAGCTCAGTAATTAAAACTGAGCTATCTGACACATATACGGATCTTCATTCCGCTATTTCTCACAAAACCCTTGTTTAAACCATGTTTTCGGTTCCTGGTTCCGTTATTTGTTCGTTTCAACCCTTTTTTAGGTTGATTCTGTACGGTTAACGGAACCAGGATCCGATTTACTATTCTTTCCCTTTTTGTCCTGCTGGTACTTTCACTTTCTTAATGACAAAATAAGCACAGCCAAAATTACAGTACTCATACAAATAATCTGGTAACGTACTAATTTTCGTATCATGTGTTGACTTTTTATGTTTGTCTTCAAAGAAGCCTCTGAGCCTTAATTGGTTATATCCCCAATCTCCTACAATATAATCATATTTATTAAGGACATCGGCATAACGCTCTTTAAATGCTTCTTCGTTCCAACCATTTTTCACATCTTCAACAACCTCAAATTGCATCCCTTGTATGCGAACCATGTGGCTCACCTCTTTAAATTTACTTCCTTAAATTATAACACAATAGGACGACCCTCTTGCAATAGCTTTACTTAAAACTGTAATTACACCATCATTTACTAGCTGTAAAAATGTCGTATTTGGGTCAATCTGAAAAGAGAGGGGGTTTGATCATGATAAAAAAATCATTATTAGTTGGCGGCCTTGCAACGATGATGCTTGCGACAGGATGTCAAATGCCTGAACAAGGCCAAACTCTGCAACGCACAGCTAATCACGATAGTCATCAGCCAAATGGTGGACACTACCCAATTAATCAATTGAATGAATCAGACGATTATAATCACTTTGGCTATACACGATATGAAAGAGATCTTGTCATGGACAATGATCGCCAACCTGTCGTTCCTGTTATTGATCGTGGACGTTTGTCTGATGCAGTAACACGAATGGTCTTAACAAATGATGTCGTAAATGAAGCCGGGGCACTTGTAACGGACAAGTACGTTCTTGTTGCATATGATGCCCAAGCGGATAACCGCGAATATGTAGCGGATCAAGTAAAACGTAGCGCTTTGTCTATCGTGCCTAGATATTATGAAGTGTACATTTCAGATAATCACGACCATTTTGATGAAATCGAGCGGTTTCAACATCTGACTTCTGCAACCTCTGATATCGAAGAAACATTAGAACAAACCATTGATGAAATGAAGCTGCAGTCACCACAAGGACAATATAACGAAGAAACGGACGATAATATTAACATCATGCAATCTAAGCAAAGACGATTAATGGATCGATAATTTTGTTTAGAAAGAAACGCAATGGAGTTTTTGGCCATTGCGTTTTATAGTGTCCTCGTAACGGGCTGGGCTCTCCCTCTCCTATAAAAAACTTCACTGATTCCTTATAAAGACCCCACTTTGCTTCATCAATAGACGAATCAATCGGCCTATATCTCCTCTAAGTATCCCTTCCACGAATGCTTTACAAAGTAAAGAGACGAAAACCCATAGTCTTCGCCTCTCCTGCCTTTTAAACCTATACTTGTACCTTTTTATTGATTTGTTACCTTTTTTGCTTCTGCTCGTACTTGTGCTTCGTTTACTTGCTCATCCGCGTGATACGAAGAACGAACCAATGGACCCGCTTCGCAGTGGCTGAATCCTTTGCTTAATGCAATTTCTTTCAATTCAGCAAACTCATCTGGATGATAATATTTTTGAACTTTTAAATGCTTCTTCGTTGGTTGTAAGTATTGACCGATTGTCATAATATCAACGTCCGCCGCACGCAAGTCATCCATTGTTTCAATGATTTCTTCTTTCGTTTCACCAAGACCAATCATTAAGCTTGATTTTGTTGGGATATCTGCATGCATTTCTTTAGCACGACGTAAAAACTCTAGTGTCCGGTCGTATGTAGCACGAGCACGAACCCGTGGTGTTAAACGACGAACGGTTTCAATGTTATGGTTCATAATGTTTGGACGTGCATCCATTAACGTCTTCAAGTTATCAAAACTTCCTAGCATATCCGACGGCAAGACTTCAATTGTACAGAAAGGGTTGCGTCTTCTTACTGCTCGCACTGTCTCAGCAAATACAGCCGATCCACCATCTTTTAAATCATCCCTAGCTACTGCTGTTATGACAACATGCTTAAGACCCATTGTCTCTACAGAATCCGCTACGCGTTCAGGTTCTTGCAAATCAAGCTCATTTGGCAAGCCTGTTTTCACAGCACAAAAACGACATGCTCTTGTACAAATGTCTCCAAGGATCATAAATGTCGCTGTTTTACGAACAGCCCAGCACTCATGGATATTTGGACAACGCGCTTCTTCACAAACCGTGTTAAGTTTGTTCTCACGCATCATCTTCTTTAAGCCAGTGTAGGATTCATTTGTATTTAATTTTATTTTCAACCAGTCTGGTTTACGTAAATGTTCTTCTTTCTTTGCCATTTATTTCACTCCATCCAAATTACCTATTGAAATCTCAATCACACATTTTCTCTTTACTACTTTATCATGATTTTAGAAAAATAACCAAACGTCCGCTCAAAATTTCCAATCATTCTCTCCAATTTTTCCTGCTTTTTTTCCCACACTATATAAAGAGAAAAACAAGGTCGAGTTACCATCAGTCTTTGCAAAGGTAGAAAGGAGCCTGACATGAAATTTCAAAACATGATCGTATTAGCACTTATCGCAGTGTTTATTTCTCTACCGTGCGTGTCAGCGGCTGAGAAAGACGAATTAACAAGTGAGCAAATTTATGAAAAACGGATGGATCTATATAAAAAAGTTGAAACAATAACAAATGTTCCTTGGCATTATTTAGCCGCTGTTGACACATATGAGCGTGGTTTACGACGTGCACGAAAGGATCGCTCAAAAGAAGATGGGTTCATTTCCATTTATTACTCTGAAGAAGAGTGGGCAGGAACCTTTAATCCGAACAAAGAAGATACCCATCCTCTTTCCATTCAAATGTTTGGAGGAGTTGGGTTAGATGGGGACGGAGATGGTCTTGCTGAACGTACAAATGATGAAGATGTTCTTTTTACCATGGCCCATTTTATTGAGGGGTACGGGTTTGATGAGGAAGACTTTCGAATTGCGTTATGGGAAAAGTACAAGCGTGATCAATCTGTACGAATCGTTCACGGACATTCGCTCGTATACGAAAAATTTGATACGTTAGATCTCGATGAACATGCGTTTCCAATGCCTTTAAATTACAACTACAGCTACAAAAACACATGGGGTGACCGACGTGGCTGGGGTGGAAGACGTATTCACGAAGGTACGGATATTTTTGCTGGTTATAATGTTCCGATTCGGGCAACCGCATACGGACGAGTCGAAATCAAAGGTTGGAACAAATACGGTGGTTGGCGAATCGGCATTCGGGATTTAGATAATATTTATCACTATTACGCTCATTTAAGCGGGTTTGAAAAGGGAATTGAAGAAGGTTCAATTGTAGCACCTGGTGACGTTATTGGTTATTGCGGAAGTTCCGGTTACGGGAAGCCTGGCACTCAAGGGAAGTTCCCTCCACACCTGCACTATGGGATGTACCGCGATAATGGAATTACAGAGTGGTCATTTGACCCGTATCCATCTTTAAAACAATGGGAACGAAAGGCATATCAGGACAGAAAAAAGAAAAATAAGGGCAGTTGTAAATATCTACGCTAGGCCTAACTAGCGTAGATTTTTTAAAAAGCTTTCTGCGGAGGAACATAGAAATAGGATTTAGAAATAAAGGAGTAAAAAATAGATGAATATTGATATTGTTGAATGGATATGGAAATCCGTATTAATTGTCATTGGTGGAACCGTCCTTTTAAGAGTCGCTGGTAGAAAATCCATTTCACAAATGACCTTATCACAGACCGTAATCATGATTGGAATTGGTTCCCTATTAATTCAGCCCCTTGCAGGAGAAAATATCTGGACTACTTTATTTGTTGGGTCTATGCTAGTCATTACGTTAATACTGATGGAATTAGGTCAACTAAAGATGAACCCCTTCGAAAAATTAATTCTCGGTTCGTCCAAAGTGATTATTGAAGATGGGAACATACATTTAGATAATTTAAGACGTGTTCGATTAACGGTAGACCAATTAGAAACTCAGTTAAGACTTAACAAAATATCAACGTTTAGTGATGTAAAATATGCAACAATTGAACCGAATGGTCAATTAGCCTTCTTATTAAAAGAGCAAGCCAAAAATTCAACCAAAGAAGATATCGATGTTATTAAGCAAGAAATGAAAGAGCTTAAGAAATTGGTAAACCAAATGCTCCCTTCAAAGCCAAGTCCCGTGATGACAACCCATAATCAAAATATGATCACAACATTATCAAATCAAATAGTAAACCTCAATAATCAAATTCAAAATTTACAAAAGAAAAAGGAATATAATTTGTTTGAAGAAGTCGATAAAGAATCACATATGAAACCACCACCACAACACTTACAGTAGCATTACGATGCTAAGGCTGCAGAAGTTCCCTGCAGCCTTGAATCGGTCTCCTTTTATTTTCTTGCTTTTGCAACCTTTACAGCATTAGCGATGCTCAGACCCAATCCTCCCCAAATAATTAGCATACCTATGACCATCATTGTCACAGCTCCACCACTCATGCTTCACCATCTCCTTTTTTATTCATTTAAGTCCCCATTTTTCCATTTGCTTCTTGCAAATAAAAATCCAATAACAATAGCTCCTATGGCAACCAGCCAGCCTGATCCAATAAGGAAACCAGTCGAATATCCTTCATAGTTATTTGTTACGTTTTCAATTAAGTTTTGAATAAACATGAACCCTAACACAATTGGTGTAATGATACTTAAGCAAATTTTCCACCACGTTCCAAGACGGAAGTCTGACACCCCATCTGCATGTGTTTGAAGCTCTGGCAGCTTTTTCACAAACCATGAGACAGCAATAACGGAAACTAGCCCCGCAAACGCAACCCCGAATTGGTTAATAAAGTAATCTGCAGCATCAAGGAAGAACAAGCCGCCTTGAGTGGCAAACAGCAGAGAAATGACAGCAGCTAACCCGCCGCCAATACCAACAGCTTTGCGACGTGAAAACTTAAATTTATCCTGCACCCCTGAAATAAACGTCTCAACGATTGAAATGAGAGAAGACAATCCAGCAAGTACTAATGAACCAAAGAACAGAACCCCAAACAGTCCATTCATCCCTGGGAAGGTGTTAATGATTTCTGGGAAAACAACAAAGGCAAGACCAATTCCAGCATCAGCAACATCCGCCACTCCAACGCCCGATGCTTGTGCCATAAATCCAAGGGCTGCAAACACCCCGATCCCAGCTAATAACTCAAAACTCGAGTTACTAAAACCTGTAATAAAGGCATTATTCGTTATATCTGATTTCTTTGATAAATAACTAGAGTACGTAATCATAATCGCAAAAGCGATCGATAAACTGAAGAAAATCTGACCATAAGCTGCCACCCAAACTCCTGGTGACATTATTTCACTCCAATCCGGTTTAAAGAACGCATCAAGCCCCGTTAACGCGCCTTCTAACGTAATGGCTCGAATTACAATAAGCAAAAACATCGCTACAAGCAAAGGGATAAAAATTCGATTGGCAATCTCAATTCCTCTTCGAACCCCTTTAAATAACACCCCGAGTGTAATGATCCAAACAATGACTAGCGGAATAAGCACACCAGGCACAAGCGCACCAACATCACCAGGTGCTCCACCTGAGACGACATCGATCCGTTGCAAATAATCTCCCATTAAAAAGCCACCAGTGTCATCTCCCCATCTTTGATTGAAGGCAAAATACGTGTACGATAAAGCCCATGCAATGATGACCGCGTAATACGTAGCGATAACAAACGAAATGGCTACTTGCCACCAACCAATCCATTCCGTTTTCTTGTTCATTCTCGCGTAAGACAATGGTGCTGATCCACGATATTTGTGACCCAACGTGAATTCCATAATAAGAAGAGGAATACCAGCAGTTAAAAGAGCAAATAAGTACGGTAAAAAGAAAGCTCCTCCTCCATTTTCATAGGCGACATAAGGAAAACGCCAAATGTTGCCTAGACCTACAGCAGAACCAATGGCCGCCAAAATAAAACCAGCACGAGTTCCCCATTGTTCTCTCCCGTTCATTGACTTCACCTCTGTTCGTAAGTTTTTTAAAGCACGTTCTATACTTGTTTATTCAGAATATTAACACTTTAGTATAGAATTTTTCATTTTATAGAAAACGCTTACAAGATAGTTGAGCCTGTGTCGCTGTACTACTGCAAAGCTGTAAAAGAGAGAGAGGATACGTTAGTTGACCTTATGCTTGTATAATATTTTCAACCTATTTCATCCATAAAAAGACGACTCAATAGAGGGCATTGATAAAGGGAATACCCCTCTGTATTCTAGCTCATTTTCATTTCTCATGGGGAGTTGTCACATTCACATAAAAATTGAGTACGATGAATTACTATAGAGTAGTTAAAAAAGAAAAAAGCAATAAGGAGGTGGGAAAAATGGCTAGATACAGGAGAAAGCCTATCGTCATCGAGGCTGTTAAGATTACAAGAACCATAACCATCGAAACAGCAGAAGGCTCCATGGTCGGACGTCCAGGAGACTACTTAATTACAGATACAAACGGTGAACAATACCCTTGCAATGCAGAAACGTTCGAAAAGACGTATGAGCGTGTAAAAGACGGCAAAGACATTACAACCTTTATTAAAAGAGCATTAAGAAAAGCAAAAAGAAAGTCTAAAGAGTTGTTTGTAAAAACGCAAGGGTAAGAGATATTCTATCCTCACTTGAATCGTTGTTCTTAAGCAACACTTTTCAAACGAGGGTTTTCTTTTTTGTTTATGAGAAAAAAGCCTAGTTCCCAATGAAACTAGACTCCCCCTATTTTTTGCTTTTATCACTCATTTTTAACAGGTACATACCCTGTCTCCTCAATAAGACGTTGTCCTTGTTCCGATAAGATCCATTCGAGCAATACATCCACATTTGAATTGTCGTTTTCGACGTTCGTAATCGCATAAAATTCTGAAGCTATAGGATAAGCACCACTGCGAATGGTTTCTTTATCCGGATACACGCCTTCTATTTCAAGATGGCGGATCTCTCCATTTTTTACCATCTCATTTGAAAAAAACCTAAACGTATATCCGATCGCATTTTTATAATTTTTGTAGCTTGATACTTCTTCAAATACGCCCCCCATACCTGAGACAACATTTTCTGTCGGTGGATCGGCGATGGGGATCCCATCCATCATTTTTTCTAATGCTGTTTGGCTTCCACTATCAGCAGGGCGCTGAAACGCACGGATCGCTTCATGTTCTCCTCCTACTTCACTCCAGTTAATAATATCTCCTGAGTAGATGCCTTGTATTTGTTCGACCGATAGCCCCGTTACTGGATTTTTTTTATTCACAAAAAAAACAAAGGCTTCTCTCCCTATCGGGGTCATTTCTAGCTCAATCCCACGCTTTTTGGCTTGCTCCATTTGATGGTTCGATGGAGCGGCTATAAAGATCATATCTACTTTTCCGTTGAGTAGATTTTGAAATGCCTCCCCTGTTTGATTGGACATGACCTCACTTTGATGAACATCATATTCCTTTTCTGGATAGGTCGCGCGCGCAAAGGCTGAATAGACCGGATACAATGCCGTTGCTCCATCAAGAATAGGAAGTTCTCCTTCTATCATTACATTTGCAGGCTCATGTAAAATGACAACATTTGATTCATCATGAAACGGTTGATATCCATATAAATTGTAATCCTGATCACTGACCGTTACGATGCTTTTTTGATACCCTTCATATACCTCATTGATGGCAATCGCGATGAGGCACAATGTAAATAAGCTAATTAACGTAAGCTTCAACGTCTTTCGTTTCACTAAACGAAAGATGGCAGCAACAGCTACGATCATCAAACTGACCGTGACCACAACGATGAGTGGCGTATAAAATGTTATTCCACCCATAAACAAACTAATAACTGCCCCTATATACCCAAGAAACCCTAAAGCCAGTACAACAATCAGTGCGAGAATCCCATTGAAGAATAAGTTTGTTTTCATTAACTATCTCCTTATTAATCAGCCATTTACAAACCTATTCTCACCATACCATAAAGGTCACTGAAAAGTGCTCGTTTATTTCTTGAAAAGGAGCTTTGATCTCGCTCCCGGGATGGGGGACACGCTTTCCGCAGGAGGGCGTTGAACTAACCGGCTGCGCCGGTGGATTTCAACCTGCCCTTTCCTCCTGCAGGAGTCGGTCCCCCATCCCGTCCGCTTGTTGAGAGGAAAGATAGAAATTCCCTACTTTTCAACGATCAAAAGAAACTAGGGGAAATAGCGCAAAGAAGGCAATGCAAAAGAAAAAAACGACTTTTTCAGTGCCCTCACGACTTTCACCTTTTTCAGTGACCTTGCCAGTGGCTGGAGCGCAGGTGAACAAACATGTTGCTTCCACCTAATCCATAAAAACAACAAAGAATGCGAAAAACAGCCATTTAAAACAAAAGGGTCAACTTCTATTTGTTAGAAGCTGACCCTTCATCTTACTTACGCATTAGCACTCCATTTTCTTAAAACGATGACTGTTGCAACAAGTAGTGCAAAAGCGACCACTAAACTTAGTACTACGCTGGTGGTAAATCCTAATACGAGATAAGAGATTACGGTAATGCCAGCTGCAATTAACGCATATGGAAGCTGGGTAACTACGTGATCAATATGATGACTTCCTGCTCCTGTTGAAGAAAGAATCGTCGTATCTGAAATCGGAGAGCAGTGATCACCAAAGATCGAACCAGCTAGCACCGCCGCCATCATCGGTAAGATTAATGTAATATCAATTACTGCCGCCATCTCACCTGCAATCGGAAGTAACAAGCCAAACGTTCCCCAAGATGTCCCTGTTGAAAATGCCGCAAAACCAGCAATAATAAACAAAATCACTGGTAAGAACATTGGATGCAGATTTGACTGTTCCACAAGTGATGCTAAATAGGTTCCCGTCCCTAAATCTCCAATGATCGAAATAAGTGTCCATGCAAAGAACAAAATGTAAATTGCTGGAAGCATCGACTTCATCCCGATGACCAATGAAGTTCCTAGACCTGTACCTGATTTTGGCTTAAACACATTCAAAATAAGTGCAATCGCTAAGCCAAACAATCCACCATACACAAGAGCTGATGCAACATCTGTGTTCTCAAAGATCGTTAAAATCGTAACATCGCCTTCTGTTCCCTCAATACCCGTTGTGACCATAAAAAACACAGTACCTGCAATTAACGCAACGATTGGCCATACTAAGTCGCCAACCTTACCTTTTTCACTTGCTAAAATATCATCTTGCGATCCAGGAATCGGACCCAAGTTTGCATTAAACAATTCACCCGTTTTTTTCGCACGTTCTTCATGCGCCTTCATCGCACCAAAATCAAGATTGAACCATGCAACGGCTAAAACAAGTCCAATCGCAACCAATGCATAAATGTTCATTGGAACCATAAGTAAAAAGGCTTGCAGCGCTTCATATTGAGTAACAGAGTGCGTCGCAAATATCCCTGCAATAATCGCGATAATGTAAGCTCCCCAACTTGAAATAGGCGCAATGACGCACATCGGTGCTGCCGTTGAATCGACTAAGTAGGCTAACTTAGCACGAGAGATACGGTGTCGATCCGTTAGCGGACGACTTACATTTCCAACAGTCAAACTATTAAAATAATCGTCAATGAAAATAATTAGTCCAAGAACAACTGTTAGTAATTGTGCTCCTACCCGCGTTCTCACGCGTTTCATCGCCCACTCTCCAAATGCTCTACTTCCGCCTGAACGGGTAATAAGTGCCGCCATCATGCCTAGCAATAATAGGAATAACACAATAAAAAATTCCCATGTATTTATGGCAAATCCTTCATCAATGATGGCACGAGTCACTGAACCGAATGTGACATGTTCCACATCAAAGTCAAAGATGATCCCCATCACAATTCCATAAATATTCGCTGCTGCATCAAGCGGATTAAAGTTATTAACCATTAACGCCCCCACAATAGCACCTGTACCTAGTGATAACAGGACTCTTCTCGTAAGAATAACCATCACAAGAGCTAAAATGGGAGGAACTAAAGATAAAATAGATGATTCCATAATGATACCTCCTAAAAATGTATGGTAGTTACATAGATGAAGGACTAACGACAATAGAATAAGACAACTATGGGTTCTCCACACCAACGCAAAAAGAAGTGGAGTTTCAAGAAACCACGTGCTTCGGTTCCTTCCCTATAGAAAAAGCGATAGTGGATAACCCACTATCGCCTAACATCCGCGCGTGAATCCCCATAATCATGGTAGTCCTCCATAACTTAGTTTGCTCCAAGTTATGACAGCTCTGCACTTATTCAATACAGATCCAGCAAAAGTATCCTGACCTCTACTTCCACTTCGGCGACGGCCCCTTTCTCTTTTCCTCAACGTTGTCATCCTCAGAAAAGCTACTATTAGCAATCGCGCCTCTACCTCATCGTAACAATGAGGCACCTCTATTTAATTACCAATTACGGATGTTATCATGTTTTTTCTATATTAGCAATGTCAATTTCAACCACTTAACGGGACTGTTTAGTTTCCCTTCTCTCATACGTACGAAACTCATGGCGATACCGATTTTTTTCATCAACAACTCCTTCTTCCACACCAACGATCTCCCATTCAGCTCGATCGATTTCCGGAAAGAATGTATCTCCTTCAAAGCTCTCATCAATGTATGTGACATACAGGCGGTCAACGTGATCCCAAAAAAGCATAAATACTTCCGTTCCACCAATAACAAAACACTCTTCTTCCTTTCTTGCTATCGATAGTACTTCCTCAATCGTATTTACAACTTCACAGCCTTCTGCTTCATATTGCTCGTCCCTTGTTAACACAACATTTCTTCGATTTGGCAAAGGTCTCCCAATCGACTCGAATGTTTTTCTTCCCATCACAATAGTATGGCCTGTCGTCACTTTTTTGAAATGCTTTAGGTCCGCGGGAAGATGCCATGGTAACTGATTTTCTTTTCCTATTACGCGGTTTTGATCCATTGCAACAACAAATGAAATCATATGTATACTCTCCTTTTATTCCCTGCTATGCTATTTTGTTTTATCGTATCATATTTTTCTCATCCGACAATATGATTGATGTACCAAAGGTCAAATCGAATTGTTTCGACATTATCGCATTTGTTAATAATAGTCTTTCTTTCTCACTCTTTTTTATTGCCGTTAACCCATTTTACCTATTTTTCCTTTTTCTAGGTTGACAATGACATACATGAGAACTTATAATTATAAATGAAAACGCTTACAACTTATTTCGGTACTATTTTGCCAAAAGGGGAGTGTTCGTATGTCCTTTAAAACATTGTCTCATATCGATAAAGAACAAATTATCGATACCCTTTTAGAAAATCAATTTTTCAAAATGCCTGATGGCCGTCAATTATATGAAGCTACAGAAGAAGAGTTGAGGTTACTTATATGCTCTGAAATTGAACAAGGGAACCACAACACATTTTTATAACATACAATTGGGTGTGTCCCCAAAGGTCAAAAACAGACTCTTTAGGACACACCCTTTCATTTTTATTTATATCCGTCTGGATTGTTTTCTTGCCATCTCCACGAATCAGCACACATTTCTTCGATTCCTTTATCTGCACTCCAGCCTAACTCTTCTTTTGCCTTAGAAGGATCAGCATAACAAATACCCACATCACCAGGTCTGCGCTCAACTATTGAATAGGGTACGTCACGATTAGAAGCTTTCTTAAAAGCTTCAACCATCTCAATGACACTATAGCCATTTCCTGTCCCAAGATTATAAGCGTGTGCCCCTGTAGTTGTCACGATCTTTTCAAGTGCTTTTAAGTGCCCTTTGGCAAGATCTACGACATGAATATAGTCTCGCACTCCTGTACCGTCTACTGTCGGATAATCGTTCCCAAATACCTTTAACTCATTTAACTTTCCTACAGCCACTTGGGTAATAAATGGCATTAAGTTATTTGGAATTCCATTAGGATCTTCTCCAATTCGACCACTATGGTGGGCACCAATTGGATTAAAGTAACGCAGCAATGCAATGCTCCATTCTTTATCTGACACGTACACATCTCGTAAAATCTCCTCAATCATCAGTTTGGTACGACCGTATGGGTTCGTAGCACTAAGCGGGAAATCCTCTAAAATGGGTACACGATCCGGCAGACCATACACCGTTGCTGAAGAACTGAAGACGATGTTTTTAACACCATATGCTTGCATTAGTTCACAAAGAACCAATGTACCTGTAATATTCGTATGATAATAATGAAGTGGAATTTCAACTGACTCCCCTACCGCCTTTAAGCCTGCGAAGTGAACAACCGCTTTTATATTGTGTTCAACGAAAACCTTTTCTAAAGCAGCCTTGTCTAGCAAATCTACTTCATAAAACGGGAAATCCTGTCCACTTAACTCTTTAATCCGATCAACTGATTCATATTTGCTATTTGAAAAATTGTCCACAACGACAATGTCATAACCTGCATTTAAAAGCTCTACACATGTATGGCTTCCAATATAACCTGCTCCACCTGTTACCAATATCACCCAAACCCACTCCATTCATCAAAGTCCCAAAATGACGTATTTCTCTTGGTAATATCTTACCATATTGCTACTTGCTTTAATAGAATGAGTGAGTAGGCCACAGGAAAAGTCCTTTTAGAAGATTCGAGGAAGCCATTTTATCCAGCCTGCAATGGATAGCCAAAGTGGAATACTTAACGCAATTCCCCAAAATAACCCGACAAATATGTTTCCATCATACTGTTCCATTGAACCAACCTCCTAGTTGTATTAGTCTTGGCAGTTTACGGAAATTTCAAACGAGGAACTTTGCTCATGTATTCATTGTTTAAAATCAGCAATGATGACTACACTGATAACAAAAGAAGCATCTAGTTGATTAGGGCTTAACGAGCTGTCTTTCACACAAAGCCAACACAGAGCTTATTCATTTGTATTCGGTTGTACGTTTGAGTATCTATTTTACTTAAGAAATTGACTATTTTTTAATGCACTAAATCGCTTTTTAAAGGGCTAGCCTTATTATTGCTTAACATCCAATTTAACTAGGAGGATTCTATGATTAAAGCAATTATGTTCGGAGTATTTTTTGTTTTTCTTTGTGTTGCGATTCCTAGTTTTTTAGGCTTTTATCACAGTTCCAACGAAACACCCGAACAAGAAAGTGCATACAATCATGAACATCAAATGGCAGAGGAAACGAAAACAAAATCTGAATCCTCTAGCTCATTAAATGAGGAAACAGACACTTTCTATGACGATGAATCAAACGAACAGGCTAATACAGAGGTATCAAGTGACGACCTCGTTTTTTCTAATAGAGATGAGGCTATTGAAGCTGTATTAGAGAGGTTTTCACTGACTGAATTAATTAGCATTTTTAGTAGTGTCAGAAATGGCGTTGATGACAAAAAGCGCGATGAAATCGTGGAGAAATTGCAAGAGCAATTTTCTGATGAAGAGATTGAAGCGTTAAAAGTAATTGGGTTTGCTGAGTTAGAAAAAGTCCTACAGTAACCCTTTATAGGAACAAAGCGAAAACGCCAGAGTTCAGCTTTACTCTAGGCGTTTTCTCTAACCAATTTGGTCTATACACTTTGTTCTTTTTGGATTCGTGATATAGGTGTTTGTTTTGTTTTCATTTTTTTCGTGAAATAGCTATGCAAAAGCATTCCAATCACAATAAGGCTCATCCCGATCATTGCTACTCCATTTGGTAAAGGAGTTGAGAGCAAAGCGATTTCCCCCATTAAAACAAAAAGGACTTGAGTCGATTGGGTTGCTTCAACAGCTGCCAGCTTCTTTTGGTTTCCTCTTACCCTGTCCGTAGCAATAAAAAACAACGTCGTTGCAATAACACCTGAGCTAATGGCAACAATAAAGGATTGCAGGACTTGATCAGACGAAGGAGCTCCAACCTGAATAAAGGCAACGAAGCTTAGCACAAGCCAAAAAGGAATGGTGACTAATGTCATTCCAAATACACGTTGAAATGTATCTAGTCGCCCGTTACAAACTTCCATCATTTTTCGGTTTCCAAGTGGGTACGCAATCGCTGCAAGCATGACAGGAAGAACACCCATCAGTGCTGTTTGCAGCGATACGCTATTTGCATTTTGTAGTTGCATGAGCGCTACACCAAGCAAGATCATTAACGAAATGCAAAGCGCTCCCAATGGAACCCTTTGCCTAACTTTTTGAATTCCGTCGTTTGTTTGAACCGATTCAAAAAAGAGCGGAGCCAACAACGTCCCTGCTACAATTACCAACTGCCAAGTTCCAGCTACGAGCCAACCTGGCCCATAGGCAGCTGCATACGTGATTGGTGCATAAAACAAAACAAACCCAACAAAACTCCAACCAAACCATGGAATCGGATTCCTTCTGATTTCAACAAACGTTTGTTTAATATTGTTCCGAAACAAAACAATAAGTAACAAAAAGGGGAGCATAAATAGAAACCGTAATGATGAACTCCACATCCAACTCCCCCCCGCTAATTCCATTGATCGGTTCAGGATAAATGTAACCGCAAAAAACATCGCAGCAAATAATCCAAGCATAATTTCCTTCATATTCTCACCTTCCCAAACGAGCAACAGTTATATTATAATATACTAATAGTTAACTATAATATACCCCTAATTTCGGAAAAAATCTACCTATATATTTTAGGAAACAGCTGATCAAGGAATCAAAGGAAAAAAGGAGGGATAATCTTTGGAGAAATCACAGCAAACAGATGCGGAAACATTAGCGAAACAAGTTGGATTAACCTTAAGGAGAATTAGGCAAGAACGTGGACTAAGCTTGCAACAATTAGCTGATGTCACTACGGTTAGCAAACTTACTTTAGGAAAAATTGAGCGCGGTGAAGCAAACCCTTCGTTAGCTGTCATTTGGAAAATCGCCAACGGTCTTGAAATTCCGATATCTCTTTTGTTAAATGAACACAATGAGATCAAGATTTCACGTAAACATAAAGGAAATAAAGTTGTAAGTGCTAATGAAGCCTGTACATTAGAGCCGATGTTTGACATTTCGACATTCGGATCAAGTGAAATTCACAGAGCATTCCTTAAACCCAAAAGTGAATACCACCCAGGTGCCCATCAATTAGGTGTCGTAGAATATGTTACAGTCATGTGCGGAGAAATGATCATCAAAATCGATGATGAACCATTCCACCTGTTTGAATACGACTCGATTAAATTTAATGGGGATAAGGAGCATACCTATATAAACCCTACAAATGAGACAACTGTCCTCCACTTTGTCATGACCTACTCAAAGTCGTAAGTCAACAAGAAAGCTTTTAAATGCTAGTGGCACTGAAATAGGTTGGACTTCTATTTTTGGTGCCATCCGAAACCATGTCGTTTGACCTCTTTCATCAAATAAAAAAGCCACTAGCACTGCAGAAAACAGGAATTTTCTTACATAAGTCGATGGGGAACCAGCCGCAGGGGAATGACACTCCGCTTTCCGCGGGTGCCCGGTGAGCCTCCTCGGCTGTCGCCTGCGGGGTCTCACACGTGGGTCACTGGTCCCGCAGGAGTCTCCGTGTCATTCCCCTGCTAGGTTCACTTTTTTGTCCTTAAATGTATTTATTTTACATGTGTATATTGTAAAATGTGAATAGTTGAGATAACCTCTATCCATCACATAGGTCAAAGATTTGATGTTCATGAGATAGTCGGTCAATTCATGATCTGCATAGGCCGCTGTTGATAAAACGAACTGTTCTGGATGAAGAGCTCCATTGTCATTAGATAAGACAAGGTGCACTTTGATCGCATTTTTGGTTTTAGAACAATACGCCCATTCTCCTGCCTTTTTAGGCAACTTCACCTCACTAGAATCTAAGATGCCTAGGGGGCCAATTTGAGATGAGTCATTAGTGGGGTTTTCTCCTATTGTTTGTGATTTGAGTAACATGTCTTCACACATACAGTAGGAGATTAATTTATGTCTGTATAAATAACCAAATAATTCTTTTTATAGTAGAAGATTCAATTTGTTTGCAAGACTAGTTTAAAAAGCCGCAAATGTGGCCCATTGCTCCCTCTTTCAATTACCAGCAGGTTCTATACGACTCTCGTAAAATAAAAAAACGCTAGGAAGACCTAGTCGTTTGGTGTGTGGTGGATCTTTATAAGTCAAAGAACCACCTTCCTTATAAATATTTTGGCATCTCTTGTTCACAAATCGTAATCATTTCTTCTAGTACATCGCTCTTGCTTAATTCAGTCCACGGTATCTCGACGCCTTTGCCAGGAGCTAAAGCTCTCCCTCTATATTGTTGGTCTTCATTCATGGCAATGTAAATATCCCAACTCCAAGCCTTTAAATTGTCTTTGACTGCTTCACCTGTTTGCTTGATTTCTACTAAGTAATGATTTTTTACAGTGAATTCTTTATGATTTTCCATGTTCACCACTCCTCTCTTCCTGTACACTATTTCGTCACAATTTTCATTTTCCCTATAAGAATCGTCCTACAATTACCGACATATTTTTAACCCACAATGATCTTATAAAGAAAAAAGAATAAGAACATGAATTTCCTCTAAAAATAATAATAGGAACATGAATAGACCTCACCTATTTACTATATATATCCTTTCTTGAGGTCTTCTAATAAGGAGGACGCGATGAAAAAGATTCCAGTTGGAAGCTATTTTTATTTTGTTGCCGCACTATTATGGCTTTTTTTAGCCTTTACAGATTTTGGAACCTGGTCTTTGCGTGTTTATATCGCCTTATTTTTTCTATTTTTAGTGATTGGCATTATTAACTGGCGGATGACGGACAACGCGAATAAAGACTAAAAATGCTTTCTTTTTCATTTCTGGTACTCACCTATAATAAATATATCTGAACCAAAGCTTAAAGGAGGTGTAAATATGAACCATAATATGGATTACGATCGCGATGGCGACAGGGAAGACGCCTTATTCTCTGACCATGTGATGAATGCATTAAAATCAAGCCTTGAACAAGAAGAAGAAATGATGCGAAATTATTTAATTCTTGCTGAGCGTATTCACGATAATGATGTTTTAAAAACAAGGTTGGAAAATTTTGCAGAGGGCAATGCAAAGCGGTCAAGGCAATTACTTAGCGAACTTTCGACCAATGAGTAGTTCATCTTTACGTTTATAAGAAAAACGGCCACTACGGTCGTTTTTTTATACAGGCACTTTTGTTGTATTTTTTTCCTTTCTATACAGACAATAATAAAACAAACTCGCAGTGAAAGAGGAAGGACTATGCTTAAAAAGTTCCAAATAGCGAAAAAAATTCAATCGATGAAAAATACACCAACGAGTAATCAGAAATCTCAACCAAACAGCACACTTCATGTAAACATTGAAAGAAATTTGTCCCCTTTTTAAAAAAGGTCTGTTTTGTCTAGTGATATTACAGTCACATCTCCCCCTTCATTTTCGCCATATCACACCTAGTTTACAACACTCTTAAGAATAAAAAGAGGAAGCCTCAAAGGTATTTAACCTTGAGACTCCCTCGATGGAATGAGAGTTACGTTTATTATATACAGATCGCTCATTTTGATAACCTCGCCCCTGTTTAAACAGCCACTGGCGCTTTAATCGAACCGTGCGGATTATAACCAACTAATTCAATGTCTTCTAGCTCAAAATCAAAGATGCTCTCTTTTTCTGTATTGAGTTTGATGGTAGGCAATTTGCGAGGCTCGCGTTCTAGTTGTGTGTTAATTTGCTCAATATGGTTAGAGTAAATATGAACATCTGCCCCTGTATAAATCAGTTCTCCTACCTTTAACCCACATTCATGTGCAATCAAATGAGTCAATACCGCATAAGAAGCGATGTTAAATGGTAGACCTAGGAACACATCGTTTGAACGCATGTTAAACATACAGCTTAGCTTTCCATCTACAACATAAAATTGAAAGGCGTAATGACAAGGAGGCAACTGCTGGTTGTCTAATTCAGAAGCACTCCAAGCATTGCATAGCAATCGACGTGAATCAGGGTTACGCTTAATTTCATTTATAATATATTGTATTTGGTCATATGTTTTTCCGTCTGCTCCTTCCCAACTCCGCCACTGCTTGCCATACACATTTCCTAAATCTCCGAATTTTGCAGCAAACTCATCATCGTTTAATACTTTATCTTGATATATTTTTAACTGCTCTTGATAGAGTACGTTGAATTCTTCATCTTGCTGACTGCGAAGCCCGAAATTCTTCATATCAGGTCCTTTATATTCATCGGACTCAGTCCATTTTTGAAATCCCCACTCGTCCCATATATGGTTGTTATTCTCAAGAAGATAACGGACATTCGTATCTCCTTTCAAAAACCAAAGCAGTTCACTGACAATTAACTTAAATGGCACACGTTTCGTAGTAAGAAGGGGAAATCCTTCCTGTAAGTTAAAGCGCATTTGATAACCAAAAATTGAAATCGTTCCCGTGCCCGTTCGATCTTCTTTTTTTGTTCCATTTTCTAGAATGTATTTGCATAAATCTAAATACGTTTTATCTGCTTGATTCATTTGTTTCTTCCCTCATTTCTGATGAATTCCTATGTCTATTTTAACAGATTCAATAAAAAAAGGGCTAACTCTTCAAGAAAAGAGCTAGCCCTCTAAACGGTTTACGTTGTCGCTGTTTGTCCTTCGTTATCAGCTTTCTTCTTGCGCATATATTGAATACCAATAAGCAAGGCTAATAGCGCAATTCCAATCGTATCTGTGACCCATGAACCATGGATGAATACGAGTGCGGTAACTAAAGCAAGGATTCTCTCATAAAAACGCAGCTTCACAAGGAAGAAGTTTTGAATGAACACAACAAACGCAATGATTCCAAGTAATGCTGTAAAAATATTCTGAGCAACAACCGGCCAAGAATATAGGCCTGCATTCTCAGGTAGTAAGAGAATGACTGTATTGGTCGCAAAAACAAAAGGAAGAAGCAATGCACCTGAATCAAACTTAAAGCCTTGAACACCGGTTCGAATCGGCTCAGAGTTGGCAATCCCTGAAACCGCATATGCAGGCAAGTTGATTGGTGGTGTATCATCCGCCAAAATTCCATAATATAAAACAAATAGGTGAGCTGCCATAATTGGAACACCCATTTGAACTAGAGCTGGTGCAACCATCGCTGCAAGAATTACATATGTTGCTGTTGTCGGTAAACCAAGCCCTAAAATTAAACATGCCACAAGAGTAAAGGCAAGGGCAAGATACAAATTATCCCCTGCAAACCCGACAATAATAATCGGTAACTTTGCCGATAAACCTGTTAAGTTAATGACTCCAATTAAAATCCCTGCTGTTGCACACGCTACAACAACGGTTAAGGAATTTCGCGCTGCCATCTCGAAGCCTGCTAATAGCTCACGCATCCCAAAACGGACAGGTGCTGCATCAACTTTGAAGCTTTTTTGAAGCAAGACGACAAATAAAGCAATAAATACTCCAATTGTTACCATAACCGCGATTTCAATGTTCCAATCTAAAACAAAATGCATTGCATAAGCAAGTGCTGCTAAAATCACCGCAATGACTATCCCTGGGCCAATCTTCTCTCGGAAACGATGTGTGAATACTGCAAGTGTAAGCAAAATCACAATGGAGAAGAAGGCTGCATTAGGCACTGTATTCCCTTGTACTAAGAAATAGACTAGAACAATGACTGGTAAGATAAGGTACCCGTGTTGAATCATTGTTTTTCTTGCTGAAACAAGCATTTCTTTCGGCAAACCTTTAATATTAAGTTTTGATGCCTCAATATGAACCATAAATAAAATCGCAATGTAACTTAGTATTGCAGGAATAGCCGCTGAACGGATAATTTCTGCATACGAATAAGGTGTATACTCGATCATCAAAAAGGCTGCAGCCCCCATGATTGGCGGAAGTAATTGACCACTTGATGAAGCAGCAACTTCAATTCCCCCTGCTGTTTGTGGACGAAATCCTACTTTTTTCATTAATGGGATCGTAAAAGTTCCCGTCGTTACTGCATTGGCAACAGAGCTTCCTGAAATGGACCCAAGCATCCCTGATGATACAACGGCAGCTTTTGCAGGTCCCCCTTTGTACTCCCCGAACGCCCGAAGTGCCAGGTCAATAAACATTTTTCCCGCACCAGTAGCTTCAAGGATCGCTCCGAATAAAATAAAAATAAAAACATACACAGCAGAGACCGACAATGGTGTACTAAAGATCCCTGAAGTGGTATAAGTCATTTCATAAATGAAATTTTCAAAATTGGCTCTCGTATGTCTAAATGGTGGGTTTAAGTGATGACCCAAAAAGAAATAGGCAATAAAGATCCCCGCAATAATTACAAGAGGCTTTCCTACAACTCGTCTCGTTGCTTCAAGTACGAGGATCAACAATCCGATTCCAACAATCTTATCCATATCGGTCATGCGACCAGTTAATATCGAATTTGCCGTTTGATTTGCATAAAGATAATACCCAATAAATAAGGCAATGAGTGCAATAATAAAATCATACCAAACAATTTTTGTCTGTCCTAATCCCCTTTTAATTGGAAAGATTAAAAAGACAAGAACAAGTCCAAATGTTAGATGGATGATCATATGAGAACGTGTTCCGACCCCCGGCATTAATCCAAAGCCAGCTGTATAGAGATGGTAGACCGACATTACAATGGCAAGCGCTAAAATTAATAAAGCCATCCAGCCTCTTACTGAACGGTCACTACCAGCAAGCTCGTTTACTTTCTTCTCGACTTCAGGATCCGCCTGATAGCTAATTTCTTCTTTTTTTGACATAAGTTCAACTCCTTTACAACGTTTATTTACTTAATGCTTAACAACTTGAATACGAATACGCTCGCCATGTAATTCACCTGATAAATCAATTGACTGTTCTCCATAGAAAAAGCTATGTGGATACAAGTGGGATGGGAGAATATTGAGATACTCCAGTTCGCGGTGATCTTGAATAACAAAAAAACCATCTACAATCTCCAAGTGATCCTTTGTTTCATAAGGCAGTCCAGCCCCAAAAGATTTTGTCCAGCTTTCTGTAGCAATCATCCTATATTCGTCATCTATTGTAAAATACTCTCTTACAGGTGACAGCTCTACAGAGTGTAAGTATTCATGATAAAACGTATCATTTGGTTGAATCTTTTCTTCCCAAAAAACTATATCATTATAAGGTAGGTAAATTTGTAAGAAATATTCGTGTTTCTCACTTGGCGTAAATTTCCATAATACGACAATGATTAGAAGGAACAAAAAGGCAGTGCTTAGTAGCAATGCCTTTTTGCTCATCTTTTTATTCCTATTGCTCATCGAAGTAACGTTGTGCACCTGGGTGAACATCGATTGGCATACCATCTAATGCAGAATCTAAGGTGATATTCTCGCCTTGTTGGTGAGCGTTACTGAATTGCTCTGTGTTTTCGAACATTGCTTTTGTTATTTCATAAACAAGGTCCTCGTCCATATCTGTAGATACAACTAACATTGCTAGTACTGCAGCTGTTGTAACATCGCCATCAGTACCGTACGTGTCAGCAGATACTGTATGCTCAGTATAATAAGGATACTCCGCAGCTAATTCAGCAATTTTCTCAGAGCTAATAGAAACAAGGTTAATATCCTTTGTAGCTTTAAGTGCTTCTACAGCACCAGTTGGTAACCCTGCAGTGATGAAAGCAGCATCGACGTTGCCATCTTGGATGCTTCCAGCCGCATCCCCAAAGCTCATATATTCTTCAGAAATATCATCATATGTGATGTCATGAATTTCAAGGATTTGACGAGCATTTGCTTCTGCACCAGAACCTAAGTCCCCAACTGCAACACGCTTACCTACTAAATCTTCTACCGTTTCAATTCCGCTATCAGCAGCTGTAACGATTTGAATGACTTCAGGATAAAGCGTTGCAATCCCTTGGAACCCTTCTAACGCACCATCATCTTCAAACATTTGAATTCCTTCGCCTGCATAAAAAGCAATATCATTTTGAACTAACGCAAGATCAGCATCTCCGTCAACAATTCCATTGATGTTAACAACAGAAGCACCTGAAGAGAATGAAGCTGCGTCAACGTTTTCAATATTGGCATTGATAATGTTATTTGCAAGAGCAGCACCAAGTGGGAAGTATGTACCTTGCTCTCCACCACTCATGATGGTGATATCTGTAAATCCACCAGCTTCTGCTTCGCCAGCATCTTCTGTTTCACCCGCATCTGCGCCACCATCTGCCTCTGGCTCAGCTTCATCAGCCCCACCACATGCAGCTAGTACTAACATAAGCGCTAGCATCATTAAGAAACTTAATTTTTTCATGTAAATTTCCCCCTTACGTCTTTAATTTTAATGTTTTACAAATAAAGGAATTTATTTGTAAAACAATACATTGTCTATTGTATAGCCAAGTCTACAATTTTACAACTTATTACTATCTTTTTAACACATAATTTTATGTGACATTTTCTGCATAAGTTTGGGAAATAATTTCCGGGGGTCAGACCCCTCGTTCGTTCTGCACAGTGTTAAAGAGGTCCGTTAGCGAAAATGCTGCATATATTGTTAAGGGAATATTTTGTATGAGGGGGATTGGATTTTGTGTTTTATGTTCATTACAGGAAGCCGCTGCCACGATATTGCCGCCGTCAACAAGAGTCTCCCTTTCCACCAGTTGATACAAGTATGTTCAATCAAGCATTGCTTGCTTACCAAACACTGTTAACACATGGTTCCATTATCATTAATAGTCTTGTTTCTTCCGAAGAGAAAATGAAACAGTTAATGGACGCGGCACAAGCTAGTGATGATGCTGACGTAGATCGAATCATAAGAGAAACTGGTGTACCAACTATCGTAGAGACATCTTATAACCCTACTGGTGTCACCTTTACGCTTCGGTCAGACGCAGGAGGAACTCCATGCTGCACCTTAACCATGTATATACGATGGGGATTCTAACTAAAAAAATCAATTCGCTTCGGTGAATTGATTTTTTTGGTCGGTTATATCGGTTGTGTTGGTTGTATTGATTTATGTCGTCGATGCAGCTAATGTTGCTTCAGTTTCAACGATTGTTACACTTAACTGATCCATTAAATCAATGTCGTACGTTTCCGTGAGTTCAACACCGTTTTCTTTAATAATCCGAACGACAGGATGTGTACTCAATTGTTTATTTTGCTTCACAACAATCGCCATGCGGTCATCGCTTAAAGAAACGGTTAAACCAACAGGATATACGGCAATCGTCCTTCTGAACGCTTGAATGAGCTCTTGATCAAATTGGTTCCCCACACCTGAATATAACAATTCTAACGCCTCATGAGGCAACATTGGTTTTCGATAGACTCTGTTTGATGTGACAGCATCGAACACATCTGCAATAGCAATTAGTTTTGCATAATCATGAATATCCTCCGAACGTAAACCTCGAGGGTAGCCCGTCCCATCCAAACGCTCATGATGTTGAAGAGCACAATGGGCAGAAAGCAACGAAATATTAGGGGCTTTTCTCAAAATTTCAAATCCAGCCATTGAATGACCTTGTATGATCTTAAATTCCTCATCGGTCAATCTTCCTGGTTTATTTAAAATTTCAACCGGAATCGTCATTTTTCCGATATCGTGAAGCAATGCCCCCATGCCAATTTCCATCAATTGTTTGTCATTAAAGCCTAATTCGACAGCAAGAGCTAATGTATAAATGGTGACATTTAACGAATGCGTAAAGATGTAACTATCATAGACAAACATATCAGAGAGCAGAGTTAGAGTTTTATCATTATTTTTGATATCCGCTAAAATAGAGCTTACGATTGTAGCAAAGTCTTTATTAAAATGATCCATATTCAGTGATTTTTTCAACTTTATCTGATTAGCGATCCCTTGAAATTCCGCTTTAATTGTTTTCATCGCTTTTCTCTTTGTCTCAAGCGTTACGCCTGTTTCAACCTCAATTCCTTCTGTTCGTTCATCATAAATATAAATAAAAGAGATGCCTAGTTCATAAAGACGAGTCAGGGAACGTTCTGTTAATACTACTCCTTCATATAGAAGAACTTGTCCATTATCGTTATAGATAGGCTTAGCAAGCTTTGACCCTGCCGTAACTGATCTGATCGCAACTAACCTCATGTTCATCTCCTTCTAGTGAACGTTCAATTGAATTAGTCATTTCATTATCAATTTATGGTACACACACTCATTGAACATCTCAATTTTTCTAATATTGTCTTCTCATCTAAGTTTACATCATAAAGAGCACTCTGCAAGTAAATCCCTTCCAATTTGCAATAGAACACCTAAAAAAACAAAAAATACATCGAATTTTGTTGTATAAAAATAAGCTACTAAGAAAAGTCCTTAGTAGCACACAGTAATTAGACTATCGGCCTTTTTCCTTTTTCCTGTGCGATCATATTGGCGATGGCTCCTCTCGCCGTGCGCGCTTTGAGAAGGGCACTCAAATCGCTTAAGACATTACGGCGGTTCCGCTCATCGCTTCGCTCGTTAACCAAAAGGGAAGATCGCCCTTTTGGTTAACGAGCTTTCATCTTTAATAATGCGTCTTTGCCTTTCATTCCGGCGGTGATGCCTAGTTGCTCTGCTTCTAGTGTGACGGATTCTAATGGTGCTTCTAATAGTTGTTCAATTGTTCGTACACCGACTGCGCGACCGGCTACGATTTTGCGGTCAATTAGCTTTTGGTTCGTATTAAATAAATGCACGTCTAGTGCTCCGCACATAATGTATCCTGTATCATTTGTTACGGCCATAAAATTCGTTTTAGGCAATTTTAACGTTACAGCAATAAATGTTTCGCCTTCAATTTGAATGGGGTTCATTTCTAACACGATCTTCTCTCCTCCTATCGGTACTTTCTCATATCATTCTCATTAGTACGATATGAAAGCAATACAGAAGGCGTGAGGCTATCCTACGTCCAAATTTGCTTTAGTTTCCAGGCAAGTACATCACGTAAAAATTCCGGCATAAAATAATGTTTTTGTTCTGCTTCTGCAATCGTAGGAAAGATATATCCAAATGTATACATATCAAGCGTCGCAACGCGGTAGACTTGATCTTTTACCAACGGTTGTCCAAGGATACGGATCGATTCCATCTCATCGATTTCGATTCCCGTAAAAAGCATCTTTCCAAGCACTTTCCCCCGAAAACCAAATCCTTTTAACTCGAGATGAGTCAACTCACTAGTTAATGAGCGCTTAATCGTTGTCTCTAACGCTTCCCCCGTTAGTGTAACGACACATGGATTAATAGGATGTGGACAAATGCGATGGATGTCCCCTTTTGTAACAATGCCTTTTTCTAATGAATCAAGTAACACACCCGCATTCAACATCCCTACCTTCTCACCACACCACTCTGTTACCGCATCACACAACATTTGACATATGTCTGTATGTTCTTGCCATTTTACAGGAAGGGCCTGAGGTAATGTTGTGATAGGTTCATTTAAGAGAAAATGTGCCTTGTCCTTCATTTCCTTTAACAAATCGTCTGTCTTTGGGTCAGTATCTTGATTTTTCACATCCAGAAGGACCGCTTCTTTCCGGTAGATGGACTGTGTTTTGCGGTCAAACTGAATATCCACCCTTCCTAGAAACGCTCCATTTTTACCAGCTTGTGCAATTAGTGTTTCATTAATATATAGCCCTGATGGCAAAACGTGATGAGTGTGTGCTCCTAGTATCACGTCGATTCCCGGAAATTGATTTGCAATCTTTTCATCCGTTTTCAATCCTAAATGCGACATAAGAATGACAATATCAGCTTCTTTTTCTAGTTGAGGTAAAAGCTCTTGTAATACGTCTTGCGGTGAAAGGGCCTTCCAGCCTAGTAATTCATAAAAATGAAGAAAAGGTGCCGTGAGACCAATCATTCCTACCTTCAACCCATTCTTCATTGTATGAATAACAAAACGCTTAGCCCAATCCAAGCCGCTCCCATCTGCATTTATAATATTTGCAAGTAGAACTGGAAATGTCGCATCAGCATAAAGAGATGTAAGCTGCTCTTTAGAAAACGTCACACCTTCGTTATTACCAATTGTGACATAATCCGTTTTTGCTTCGTTCAGGAGTTCGATATTTCCTTTTCCAACCATTGCTTCTGTTATCGGATTGCTTCGATCTGCATGGTCTCCAAGCTCTAAATATAATGTATGGCCATCTCGTTCTTTCTTTATATGAGCAACCATTTGCGACCACTGATCAAAACAACTATGTATATCATTTGAGTGGAATATTGTAATCCGCTCCATCGTCAAAATAGTCCCCTCCTTTTCAAACATTAAACTGATGTCATTCCTTCATAAATCAATCTGAATGCCATCACAATTAGCATCAATCGAAGGAAAAAAACAAGTTTTTCGCTTGAAAGTCTTCGATTAATCGCTGCTCCAAGTGTTCCTCCAACCCATGCTCCAGGTATTAAAGCTAGAGCGTACATCCCATTCACATTTCCTTGAATCATATGCGATACCGATCCTACTAACGCTGACAGCAAAATAATAAACATCGATGTCGCTACTGCTAAATGAGGTGGAAAAGCAAAGAGAACAATCATAGCTGGGACCAGCAGGGAGCCCCCACCGATTCCAAAAAGCCCTGAGAGCATCCCAACAACAAAAGCAATAGCGAGAACTGGAACTATTCTGTACCCATATGTATATTCCATGCCCTCTTCATCCTTATACGTTCTTTGTATCCCTTTTCCAGAACGTGGAAGCGGCTTTAAGTACTTTCTAATAAAAAGAATAAACGATACAAATAAAATAAATAGGCCTAAGTAGATCTGAAAGGAATCTGTATCAAACCCTCGATTCAACCACGTACCAATAATCGCACCAGGACCACTAGCACCAAAAAAGAGCAAGCCACTCTTATAATCTACTTTCCCTTGCTTCATATAGGCAAGAGTTGCAGAAATGCCCGTAAAAATCATAATTAAAAGCGACGTCCCTACAGCTACTTGTGGTGTAATCTCTAAAAAAGAAAGCCCACCTAACATTAATAATGCAGGAACGACCACAATTCCTCCACCAAGCCCCATCAAACTACCAAGTGTTCCGCCAAGCAGACCAACAATCACTAATATTATCCATACCATCTTCTTCACCTGATTTCTGTAAAACTTGAGGATGCTTTCTATATTTTTTGTATGATACCTAACATTGCTTCGAGTTAGCCAAACAGGGAAGGGCGCCCTGTTTTTTTGAATTGTGCGTACATTGTGTAATGGCTTCTCTCGCCGTGCGCTTTTTGAGAAGGTCGCTCAAAAAGCTTAAAACCGTTTTACGGCGGCTCCGCTCATTGCTTCGAGTTAGCCAAACAGGGAAGGGCGCCCTGGTTCTCTTGAATTGTGCGTACAATGTGCAATGGCTTCTCTCGCCGTGCGCTTTTTGAGAAGGTCGCTCAAAAAGCTTAAAACCGTTTACGGCGGCTCCGCTCATTGCTTCGAGTTAGCCAAACAGGGAAGGGCGCCCTGGTTCTCTTGAATTGTGCGTACAATGTGCAATGGCTTCTCTCGCCGTGCGCTTTTTGTAGAAGGTCGCTCAAAAAGCTTAAAATCGTTTACGGCGGCTCCGCTCATTGCTTCGAGTTAGCCAAACAGGGAAGGGCGCCCTGTTTGGCTAACTCTATTATCAAGAAAACAAATCGAGTTGTCTAGGTGCTAGGCCTTGGTATTGGATTTCGAGTAGTTCTATGAGTTGTTTGGCATTGTTGGCTGCATCGCCGCCTGAATTGTTGTTAAAAATGATATAAATGTCTTTGGATTGTGCCTTGAGTTGGTTTATGTTTTTTTGCCATTCTAATAGCTCTGCTTCGTTGTATTGATATAGGTAACGTACGTCTCGCCACGATCCATCACCTGGATCATTCCAGCCATGAATATTCCGTCCGTGAAACCGTATTAATGTTTTTTCCACATGAGTCGCTTCTAAAACAGTGGGGATCGAGCGAACGCCAGCCTGAGGTTCATCACAAATGCTATGGATCCACTCTTCTTCTTTCATAAACTGTAGCGTTTTTTCTTTCATCGGGCCCTCAAACCAAGAGCGATGACGAAACTCAAGTGAAACGGGTAACCCATCTAATTGCTCCCTCACGTAGCGTATCCATTGAACATGTTCTTTTTTGCAATCAAACCAAGGCGGAAACTGACAAAGCACCATCGCTAGTTTTCCTTTTTTGATTAGGGGCTTTAACGACTCTCGAAACGCTTCAAACATTTCTTCCTTTGTCTCAAAAGGAGTAAATCCACGTTGATGCCCTGTCATTCCTTGATAGGCCTTCACAATAAATTGAAACGTAGATGGTGTTTCACGAACCCATTTCTCCATATTCTTCAATGGTTGAACCGCATAAAAGGAGGCATCTATTTCAACAATTGGAAAGTGTCCAGCATATACTTCTAATTTCGATTGCTTGCTCATTCCTATGTACAAATCATCATGATCTCCCCACCCCGCAAGGCCAATATAGATCAATTGTGTTCACTCCTTTTACGTTGTCTCGACCATCTAATTTTACCATGAAACATCCTTATTTACAGTTTCGCCAACGAATTAATAAAAGAGATAGAGGTGCAGCTTGTAGCTCATCTCTATCTCTTATCTATTAATATTCAGCTGTAATAATTGGTGTACCTATTGTTACATCAACTGTACCCGGTTGACCTAAATCCCTCAAACCTACTTGTACATTAATTTGATCAGTCTCATTAATCGCAACCCCATTATCCCAGCTTTTTGTATAAGCAGAGATTGAAACAAATTCACTCTCTGTCATTCCTTCCTTCACTTCTCCAGCAAACTGATCAATTAATCCCTCTGCTAATTGATCTAGCGTCTGCCCTTCAACTTTAGCCATTGTTGCTCGAACGGTAACATACACATCATCTCCATTTAGCTGATCCGTAATGAACTCTAATGTATCAGCTTTCCAATCAACACCAGAAATTTGATGAGTTAGACTGACTAAATGCTGACCTGCGCTCTCATAAGATGTAATAACAACTCGTTCATTTAGGCCATGGTTACTTGATTTGACTCCAACTGTTTTCTGATGATCTTTTGCCTGTTCTTCTGTCCATTGAAATCCATTAAAAGTCTCTTTCTTATTCTTGATTACATGTTCAACTTCATCTTCATTTAGAACGATCACGTTTTCTTCTTTTGCATACACGTCCCAAGATCTCATAACCATATCTTTTGTTTCTACGACTTCCATGATCTCTACTAATTCATTCAACGTATTGGTATTACTGCTAACCGATTGCACGGTATAAAAAGCAAACATTACTGATAGAGCTACACTATATAGAACTATTTTTTTTAGCATTCCCCTCACCTCCCTATCATCATTGACAGATTAATAGAAAGGTAAACTAACATATTTAATAAAATATTGGAGGACATGAAGTCAAAGGAGCTGGCGTTTACGACAGCTCCAGAATAGATATGTATAACACACGGATCCTCATTCCGCTATTTTCCACAGAACTCTTGTACAAACCATGTTTTCGGTTCCTGGTTCCGTTATTTGATCGTTTTAGACTTTTAATAGATTGATTTTCTACGCTTAACGGAAACAGGAACCCTTTCAGTCCATTTCAACAGGTTTTTCCACAGTTTAACGGAACCAGGATCCGATTCGTTGATCTACCGGATCCTGGTTCCACTATTCTTTTCGTCACAGCCATACACTATTTAAGAAGCGTATTCTAGATGAGACTAGAACCTTCTATTACCGAAAAACAGAAGAAGACGAACTTAAAAAGTTCGCCTTCTACACTCAAAGATAAATTAAAATCGACATGCCTACGATTTTACACTTCATAAAAACCTCTTACAGGTTCTTTCTTTATTAACCGATAGACCCTTCCATCTCGAACTTGATAAGACGGTTCATCTCAACGGCATATTCCATTGGAAGTTCTTTTGTGAATGGCTCGATGAAGCCCATTACGATCATTTCTGTTGCTTCTTGCTCAGAAATCCCACGGCTCATTAGGTAGAAGAGTTGATCCTCAGATACTTTTGATACCGTCGCTTCGTGCTCAAGCGTAATGTTGTTGTTTAGAATTTCATTGTATGGAATTGTATCTGATGTTGACTCATTATCCATGATAAGCGTATCACACTCGATCTTCGACTTAGAGCCTTCAGAACGACGGCCGAAGTGACAAATACCGCGGTATGTTACTTTACCACCATGTTTTGATATCGACTTCGATACAATGGTTGATGAACAGTTTGGCGCTAAGTGGTGTACTTTTGCACCAGCATCTTGGTGCTGTCCTTTTCCTGCGATGGCGATGGAAAGGATCGTACCTTTTGCACCTTCTCCACGCATTACAACAGCTGGATATTTCATTGTTAGCTTAGATCCGATGTTACCATCAACCCATTCCATTGTTGCACCAGCATCTGCTACAGCACGCTTTGTAACTAGGTTAAAGATGTTTGGAGCCCAGTTTTGGATCGTTGTATAACGGCAGTATGCGTCTTTTTTAACGATGATCTCAACAACCGCACTGTGTAATGAGTTTGTTGAGTAAACTGGTGCTGTACATCCTTCTACATAGTGTACAGAGCTGTCTTCATCAGCGATGATTAACGTACGCTCGAATTGACCCATGTTTTCAGAGTTAATACGGAAGTACGCTTGAAGTGGTGTATCTGTTTTTACGCCTTTTGGTACGTAAATGAACGATCCACCAGACCAAACAGCTGAGTTCAGTGCTGCAAACTTGTTATCAGATGGAGGAATGATTGTTCCAAAGTGTTCTTTGAAAATGTCCTCATGCTCTTTTAACGCTGTATCTGTGTCTGTGAATAGAATTCCTAAATCAGTTAGTTCTTCTTTCATGTTGTGGTAAACCACTTCAGACTCATATTGAGCAGAAACCCCTGCTAAATACTTTTGCTCTGCTTCAGGAATCCCAAGCTTATCAAACGTATTTTTAATTTCTTCAGGTACTTCATCCCATGATTTTTCTGATTTCTCTGATGGCTTAACGTAGTACGTGATGTCATCAAAGTTTAACTCAGCTAAATCTCCACCCCATTGTGGCATTGGCATTTTATAAAATTGTTCTAATGATTTCAAACGGAAGTCAAGCATCCATTGCGGTTCACTTTTCATGCGTGAGATCTCTTCAACGATTTCTTTCGTTAACCCACGCTTTGAACGGAAAATCGAAACATCTTTGTCTGAGAATCCGTATTGATATTCTCCGATTTCTGGCATTTTTTTCGCCATTGTGAAAGCCTCCTTTAAAATTGAGCAAGTGGCCAGTGGCAAAGACAAGAAGCTTTTTACTCACGGACACACCTACTCATACTGCTTTATAACTCAATCCTTTTGGTCGTTAATTCCCTTTTCCATAGCCTTCCATGCTAGGGTCGCACATTTAATACGAGCAGGAAACTTCGCCACACCTTGTAGTGCTTCAATATCACCTAAATCAAAACGCTCATCATCGTACTCTTTTCCGAGCATCATGTCGGAGAAAATATTCGACATCGCCACAGCCTCATCCAATTTCAATCCTTTAATGGCTTGAGTCATCATTGAAGCGGAGGCTAAGCTAATCGAACATCCTTCTCCAACAAATTTCGCATCTGTGACCTTATCATCTTCTACTTTCATTTGTATTTGAATGCGGTCACCACATGTTGGATTGTTCATATTTACAGTTACGGTATCACCATCAAATTCCCCTCTGTTGCGTGGGTTTTTGTAGTGATCCATAATCACCTGTCTATAAAGTGTATCTAAATTAGAAGACATCGCCAAAGTACTCCTTTGTTTTTACTAGTCCAGTGACAAGTGCATCAACGTCCTCTTTCGTGTTGTATAAATAAAAGCTAGCACGAGCTGTTGCTGTTACTTCAAGCCATTTCATAAGCGGCTGGGCACAATGATGACCAGCACGAACAGCAATTCCTTCAGCATCTAGTACTGTTGCAACATCGTGAGGATGCACATCATCCAAATTAAATGTTACCACACCTGCACGCTTTTTCGGTCCGAAAATTTTCAATCCATCAATTTCAGATAAACGTTCCATCGCATAGTCAGCTAATTCGTGCTCATGCTTTAGAACATGATCTAAACCAACCTCTTCTAAGAAGTCTATGGCTGCACCTAGTCCAATAGCACCTGCAATAATTGGTGTTCCACCTTCAAATTTCCAAGGCAGCTCTTTCCATGTTGAATCTTGTAGTCCTACAAAATCAATCATTTCGCCACCAAACTCAATTGGCTCCATTTTTTCTAGGAGATGCTTCTTGCCGTAAAGGGCCCCAATTCCTGTAGGACCACCCATTTTGTGACCTGAAAAAGCAAAGAAGTCACAATCTAGATCTTTTACGTCTACCTTCATATGTGGTGTACTTTGGGCACCATCCACAACCATAATTGCTCCATTGCGATGAGCAATTTCAGCAATCTCTTTGATTGGGTTTATCGTCCCTAGCACGTTTGACACATGCATAACGGAAACAATTTTTGTGTTTTCTGTAATTGTCTTTTCAACTTCAGCTAAATCAAGTGTTCCATCTGGCTGAAGCGGGAAATATTTTAACGTTGCTCCTGTCGCCTTTGCCACTTGCTGCCAAGGAATGATATTGCTGTGATGCTCCATCATGGAGATCACAATTTCATCGCCTTCTTTCAAGTTGGCACGAGCGTAACTAGATGCGACGAGATTTAAAGCTGTTGTTGTTCCACGTGTGAACACAATTTCTTCAATTGAGTTCGCTCCGATAAAGTTACGAACCTTTTCACGAGCACCTTCGTATCCATCTGTTGCAAGTGTTCCAAGCGTATGAACTCCGCGGTGAACATTTGAATTATAGCGACGGTAGTAATCATCAAGTGCTTCAATGACTTTTAGTGGCTTCTGAGATGTTGCCGCGCTATCCAAATAGACAAGCGGATTTCCGTTAACATTTTGATCGAGAATCGGAAATTGCTTTTTGATCTCTTTGGCATTCATTAGCGAACTTTCCCTTCAATAGCCTCTCTTAAACGTTCCTTAACAGACTCGATAGGAAGCTGTTCTACTACTGGTGCTAAGAAACCGTGAATGACTAAGCGCTCTGCTTCTTTACGAGAAATTCCGCGGCTCATTAGGTAGAACATTTGAAGTGGATCTACTTGACCAACAGATGCAGCGTGACCTGCTGTTACATCGTCCTCATCGATAAGAAGGATTGGGTTAGCATCTCCACGTGCTTTTTCACTAAGCATGAGTACGCGCTCTGTTTGAACACCGTTTGACTTCGTTGCACCGTGCTCAATTTTGGTAATTCCGTTAAAAATCGCTGTAGCCGCTTCACGCATAACACCATGCTTAAGGATATGACCTTCTGAATGTTTTCCATGATGGAATATTTGCGTTGTGAAGTTTTGCTTTTGTTCACCGCGACCGATCGTTACCGTCTTCGTGTCAGCCCAAGAACCATCACCAACAAGATGAGTTGTATTTTCAGAAACGGTGTTGCCATCATTCATTTGACCAAGAGCCCAATCAATACGAGCATCCTTATCGACATGACCACGACGTACAACATATGTTGTTACGTTGCTGCCAAAGTTATCAACTGCACCAAATGTTACTTTCGAGTTTGCTTTTGCGTACACTTCTGCAATGATATTAGCTACAACATCGCCTTCAACATTAGATGTATAGTTTTCCACGTAAGTCACTGAACTATTTTCCTCAGCTACAACAATCACGTGATTTGAAAGAATGGCTTCTGGCGTTTCAAGTGAGAATACTGCTTGAAGAGGTACTTCCACTTGAACATTTTTTGGTACATAGATGAAAGCTCCACCATTTAATAGTGCTGCATGTAAACCGGTAAGCTTGTTCTCTTGTGGTTTCACTGCTTCACCGAAAAGATATGGTTTTACAAGATCCGCATGCTTTTCAAGAGCTGTTTGAATGTCTGTGAAGATGACACCTTTTTCAGCTAATTCCGCATTTGTCTTTGTGAAAACAGCTGATGTATCTTGTTGAACATACAGGTTTTGTTCATCTGTTTCTTCACCAATTAAAGCTTGTAAGCCTTCTGGTAAAGCTTTTACAGACGTTGCTTTTGGCTTTGCGTTCATATCAAAGCGCGTTTGCGTAAACGTCCATTTATTAATTTTAGTTTTATCTGGCTTTGGAAGCTCTGCAGACTCAGAAACTTCTAAACCTTTTAAACGAATGTCGCGAACCCAATCTGGTTCGTTGCGTCCATTCGAGAATGATTCAATTTGTTCTTTCCCGAACAATCCTTTTGTCTCGACTGACATACATTACCCACCCTTTACTATTGTACTGCTCGCTTCGTGCGAGGTTGCATGATCTTGATTTCTATCTGACTATTTTTACGCTTCTTGGTTTGCTGCTTCTACACGCTCGTCTTCAATTCCAAGCTCTTGCTTGATCCAGTCATATCCTTCTGCTTCTAGACGAGTAGCAAGCTCAGCGCCACCAGATTTCACAATGCGTCCTTGCATCATAACGTGTACTTTGTCAGGAGTGATGTAGTCAAGTAGACGTTGGTAGTGAGTGATAATTAAACAGCCGAAATTCTCGCTGCGCATTTCATTTACACCTTTTGAAACGACTTTAAGTGCATCAATATCTAAACCTGAGTCGATCTCATCTAAAATAGCGATCTTTGGCTCAAGCATTAATAATTGAAGAATCTCGTTGCGTTTTTTCTCCCCACCTGAGAAACCTTCGTTTAAGTAACGGTGTGAGAAAGAATCGTCCATATCAAGAACTTCCATTTTCTTATCTAATTGACGGATGAATTTCATTAGAGAAATTTCATCGCCTTCTTCACGCTTAGAGTTAATTGCTGAACGTAAGAAGTCTGCATTTGTAATCCCACTAATTTCACTTGGATATTGCATTGCTAAGAAAAGACCAGCTTGGGCACGCTCATCCACTTCCATTTCTAGCACGTCTTCTCCATCAATTGTTACAGACCCACTTGTAATTTCATATTTAGGATGACCCATAATTGCTGAAGCAAGAGTCGATTTTCCTGTTCCGTTTGGTCCCATGATGGCATGGAACTCCCCACCTTTAATTTCAAGGCTGAAATCTTTTAAGATTTCTTTTCCTTCAACTGATACGTTAAGGTTCTCAATTTTTAGAAATGGTACTGACATTTACAATGACCTCCAATGTATTTTGCTTCATCTATTTGGGATAAAGCTTGCTAATTTTTGTAATAGGTTTATTCTCAATCTATTCTCATTACAATCTTATACTAAATCTATTATAAGTTCAAGAAGGGTGAATCAATTAAAACAGTATTTGAACTATGGATATAGTGTTAACGTCTCCCCTATTGAATGGAACCGTTGAATAACGGATTTTATGTAAATTTTCACTCATAAATCCCTACTAGCATTCCTTTAGACTTCCCAAAGTAAACCGATAAAAAACGTGCATAGAGGAAGAGGCTATCTCAGGGAAGGTCGTTTAACCTATTGAGATAGCCTCCATCTATTCGTTTTAGTTAAATTGAGCAGCTAGCTTTTTGCTTTTCTCATAGTCTTTTTCGCGTTCTTTTTCAATTTCTAACCTTTTTTCCAAGTTACGATTATACTCTGCATAACTCGTTCCGTGAGATTGTTGCATTGCTTTTTCCATTTCACCATTATGTTGGTTTTTTAATAAATGGATAATGAATCAATCCTTTCGCGTTTTGTCAGTAATAATCGTACCATGGGAAGATTAATTGACCAACAAGGAAATATCGAGATAGATCGCGATATATAGACGTGAGATTTAATTATGTAATGTCAGAAAATATTCCAATACATTTCCTCGACCTTACAAAGCCTGAAAGCTTATCTCTTTATTATTGCATCTGATCTTTGCTGCCACCTAGTTCAGAAATACACTCCTGCACAAGGGTTACCGCCTGACTCATGGCAGCTCCACCACCAAATGCTGCAGTTACTCCTATTGTCTCTAAAATTTCTTCTTCACTGCAGCCTTGATCTAGGCAGCCCTTTGCATGATAAATAATGCAATATTCATCTTGCGAAAACACACTGATCCCAAGAGCAATCATCTGCTTCTCTTTTTGAGTCAGCTTCCCTTCTGCAAAACACGCCTCAGTAAAAGCATTGTATTTCTTTGCTATATCAGGCATTTTTTGAGTAAAATTTCCCAGCCCTTGCTTATACTCTTGTAATGCCTGCTCAATTGGATTGCCTTGTTGCTGCTGTTGATCCATCTTACTTACCTCCCAAGTTCTAGTAACAACGATAGTATTCGTTAACAGAGATAGCTTTATTCAAGACAAAGAAACTCCTCCCGTAAAAAAAAGGTCTAATTAAGTAGAAACCCTACTCTCTTAAACCTTTTTCAGAAGTTCAGGCCGCTTTCTTCTCCGGTTGCCTTCTTTTAATATGGCGAAAAACGATATAGAAATAAGTCGAACCTAATAAATATAAAACGGCTGTTATGCTAAACACATAAGCATATCCGAAATACGCTCCATAAATCATAACAATCGACGTTGAAACAGGGCCCATTACCGCCCAGCCTAACTGAAAGACCATTTGACCCACTGAATTGGCTAATCCTTTCATTGAATCATCAACCGTTCTCATCATTAATGCCATTTGAATGGGATTGCCTGCATTCATCAATGCTTGGCGAAATAAAAAGCCGACCACAGCTAACCAAAGGGTTTCGGTGTAGGCAGTTAATAGAAGAAACGGAAGTGACGCTACCTGCAGCATGACAACCGCTTTGACCTCACCAAATCGTTGAACAACAGAGGGCCCAATCATAAAAGCCACTGCTGTCATTGCTTGGCCAAGGGACAAAATGATCCCGACAAGTGAGTTACTAATGTCAAAACGGTCACTAAAGTATAGGTTCAAATACGGAATAACAAGCCCGGATCCAAAACCAATTAATAAATTGGTAATTGCAAATAAACCTATCCATTTTAAACTTGATCGATGTGTCGTAAAAAGCTTCGCTAATGAGCTTGCACCCGTTTTTTGATCTCTCTTTTTTTGTTCTTCAATTATTTTATTTATAGGAAATAACGCACCAAAGAAAATAAATGATCCAATAAGCAATGTTATCCTCACACTATCAAGCATGGATACGTGGAAGAAAATGTGAAACACGTCCGTCAGCGTTCCACCTAACGCATTTCCGATCACATTTGCCACCATTATCAGTGCAAAATTAAAACTAAATAAGTGAACACGTTCTTTTTCTGTTGAATTTTCTGCTAACAAAGGAATCGAAGACACTTGAATAAAGGCCATAAAAAGCCCCGTCGCAAATGCCATAGCAATTAACAATCCCTCCGCACTTAATACCGCACGCATCAGAAGACTTGTCGCGGCAAACAATGCGCCGATCATAATAATCTTTTTCCGACCAAATTTATCACTCATTATACCAGCAGGCAAAAGAGCGATGGCACTCGCCATTGCTTGCATCGCAATCACACGCCCATTCATTTGATCACTAAACCCTAGCTCTCTTATGTAGTAATTGTAAATGACCATAAAGATTCCCATCCCAATATTCGCTAGCATCGACGCAAACAAAAAAAGGCGAACATTGCGATTATATTTTTTCAGTTGACGACTCCACTCCCCAATGAACTTGCCCATATATACACCTTCGATTATAATATTTCGACTCTCTAAATAATATAATAGGTGATATTTTCAGAAAAGAAAAGAGCCAAATGCAAAAGAGGGCACTGAAAAAGGGGGCTTTTCCCTTTTTCAGTGCCCTCAGAGCAAGGTATGGAGTCGGTACAACTGTCTAATGATCTAAGGCGGAACCTCTTGCCACCACCTTTTGCGAAAGCCCCTTGCAAATTAGTTCCCTATAACCGCTACCACTAGGCCAATCGCTAAAGCAATCATTGGTACTACAACAAAATTAAAAACCATTTTTTTACGTTGCTTTTTCTTATACGCTTCTTCAGGTGTTAAAAACATATTACCCTCCACATCTTAAATTTCATACAGAGGACTTTACATCCGGCAGCTGGCTGGCATACTGACATTCCAATGAAGCCCCTTTAGCTTTGCGTCATCAACTTTCGGTGATTTTGCCCTTTTCGCATGAGTACATTATAATTATCGACCTCATTCCTCAAATGTTTAGATCTTTATATTATTCACAAAAAAACCAGAGTAGAGATGGGCTCCCTACCCTAGCTTATTGTTAGCACCAGCCCTCGTCACAGCCTTCTACGTAAGACTTTACTTCGTTAGGGTTTTCTTGTTCATAGCGAAAGATTTTATCTTTATCAAATTCAAAACCCTCAGCCATTTCATGCTGAAACCCTTGATTTGTTTCAACCACTTTCCCTACTTGTGCATCGCCCATATATAAATTCATATGGCCATTTTCATACTTTCCCTTGACCTTGCTTGTAACATCGACACGTACGAGACTCATGACCAAACCTCCTTATACAGAAGTTAGTTTTATGGTACCCAGGCTAAATGCTTTGAAGTCATGGGAAATTATAGAAAACAAATAAGTGGTGGTTATGTGGATTAAAGTTGTTTCTTTGACTACCGTCTTCTCTGGTTTCGCTTCACTTCGGGCGTCATTTCCCTTCGTTGACTACCTTTCTTCCTGGTGACGCTTCACTTCGGGCGTCAAACACCTCCTTTGGCTACCGTTCTTCCCGGTGACGCTTCACTTCGGGCGTCAAACACCTCCTTTGGCTACCGTTCTTCCCGGTGACGCTTCACTTCGGGTGTCAAAGCCTCCTTTGACTACCGTTCTTCCCGGTGACGCTTCACTTCGGGTGTCAAAGCCTCCTTTGACTACCGTTCTTCCTGATGGCGCTTCATTTCGGGCGTCAACCTCTTCCTTTGACTACCGTTCTTCCTGATGGTGCTTCACTTCGGGCGTCAACCTCTTCCTTTGACTACCGTCTTTCCTGATGTCGCATCGTTTCGGGCGTCAAACGCCTCCCTTTGACTACCGTACTCCCCTCTTCCGCTTCACTTCGGGCGTCCCAACCCCTCCCGCTAAGACCCCAGTCCATCACTGTAAAAAAGCCAAAAGGGATTCCCTTTTGGCTTTAGATCGTACAAACATTGAAACACCGCATCGCAACCGTTTCAATGCTTCGATGATTAAATTAAACAAAAGGAAATTCCCTTTTGTTTAGTCTTCACTAATCATTTCTTCATATTGTTCTGCTGTCATAAGCTTGTCAATTTCGCTTGAGTCGCTTGGCTCTACTACGATCATCCATGCTTTTTCGTATGGAGACTCATTTACGAATTCAGGAGAATCGTCAAGGTCTTCGTTTACTTCAACGACCTTTCCGCTAATTGGGGCATATAGTTCAGATACTGTTTTTACTGATTCTACGCTACCGAAAGGCTCGTCCGCTTCAATTTCATCGCCTACTTCAGGAAGCTCAACGAATACGATATCTCCAAGTTCCGATTGAGCGAAGTCTGTGATTCCCACACGTACTTTCTCTCCTTCGACTTTAACCCACTCATGCTCTTCTGAATATTTTAATTCCTTAGGTAAGTTGCTCATTACTAATACCTCCATCTAAAATAATACAAATTTTACTACATTATACCTGCTTTTCCATTTAAAACAAACATTTAGCTCCAATTTTCTTCAAATTGTTCCTCTTTAAAACCGACAGTTACCTTACTGCCATCTGTTGTTATTGGACGCTTGATTAACATGCCGTCAGATGCCAGCAGGCTGAGTGCCTCATCTTCACTCATGTCCTTGATTTTATCTTTCAAGCCAAGCTCGCGATACTTTTGACCACTCGTGTTAAAGAATTTTTTTAATTCTAGGCCACTTTTCTGAAGAAGATCACGCAACTCTTCTTTTGATGGTGGATGTTCTACAATATGTATAGCGTTCACTTCAATTTCTTTGTCAGCAAACCATTTTTTTGCTTTACGACACGTACCGCATTTAGGGTATTCATAAAATGTAATAGCCATGTGTTTCCCTCCTTCCCATTCACTTATTTTGTTCAAAAGAACTTAAATCTACACCTTAGCTTGTCATTAATGAAGGAAAGCACCACTTAACGTGGAGCTTCCCTCATCTTATTATTGCTCATCTTTTGTTTGATCACAATGATTTAGCTCAATGATTTGTTCTGTGTTCCATGTTGTTTGCAAAGCATCATGAACAGAGCCCTCTGTTGATTCTACTTGTTCTTCAACCCCTGTCAAAGGAGCCGTGTAGTTAAACTTCTCTTTTTTAGGCAATTGAATCTCCTCCTCTAGCTATCCTTGCTTTAGGTTGTGTTATTTTGAGTGAAAACATGTGTCTTGTTCGATAGTGGGTTATGACCGTAGATCCTGCCACGATGACAAAGAAGCCTCAAATTGTTGAGGCTTCTTTGTACTGAGAGGAGAATGCTCCATTTGAAAGGAGTATATTTTATTTTTTGAGAGAGATGAACCTCTCAAAAGTGATCACATCATTAAACAACATAACGTTGGTCTTCTAATACAACTCCAGCAATTTGGCGTTTTTTCGCAATCACATTGATTGGCGTGTGGCGCGTTAGCTTACGTAGAACACCAAGCATTGTGCGGAGTTTATCACCTTCTTCCATGCCTACAAGCGATTCCTTGGCATGGGCTTCAATACGATTAAAGGCTTCTTGGCAATAGACTTGTGTCATAAGAAGCTTTTGGTTTGCTTTTTCTAAACCTGATTTATTGATGGCCTTTTCAGTACGAAGGATGACCGATTCCATTGAATACACTTCACTTACGATGTCAGCGACATTCGACAGCTGCTCTTGCTCATGCTGAAGTTTTTCAGCGTATTTTTGAGCACCATTTCCAGCAACCATTAAGAAAATTTTCTTTGCCATTCCGAGCAGATATTTCTCTTGCTCAAGAGGCTCATCACCAATTTCCTGCGGCATCAGCATCATAATTTCTTCTTGGAGGGCTGTTGCCTTTTGCAATAATGGCAGCTCTCCTTTCATCGCTTTGCGCATGATTGTGCCAGGTACGAGCAGTCGATTGATTTCATTTGTTCCTTCAAAAATTCGGTTAATACGTGAGTCGCGATACATACGCTCCACTTCGTATTCAGCCATGAAACCATATCCACCGTGAATTTGTACGGCTTCATCTACAACATAATCAAGCGTTTCGGACCCAACGACCTTGTTTAAGGAACATTCGATGGCATATTCTGCAATCGCCTTTGCCACAGCGCGACCATCTTTTTGCTCTTCATCAGAGAGACCTCCAAGTCTTTCTTCAAAAAGTCCTCCCGTTCGATAGATGGAACTTTCTGCAGCATAGGTTGCAACGGCCATGTTTGCTAGTTTTTCTTGAATTAGTGTGAATTTTCCAATCGGTGTTTTAAATTGCTTTCGCTCATTCGCATATGTTGCTGCAAGCTCAAGTGCTCGCTTCGCACTACCAACACAACCCACCCCAAGCTTATAACGTCCAACGTTTAAAATATTAAATGCGATCACATGCCCTTTTCCTATTTCACCAAGAACGTTATCAACAGGGACTAGGGCATCTTCAAGAATCAATGTTCTTGTGGACGATCCTTTTATTCCCATTTTCTTTTCCTCTGGGCCCGTAGATACTCCTTCAAAATCTTTTTCTACAATAAAGGCAGTGAACTGCTCGCCATCAATTTTTGCATAAACAATGAAAACATCAGCAAATGCCGAATTGGTGATCCACTGTTTTTCTCCGTTTAACACATAATGCGTACCTGCGTCGTTCAAAACAGCTGTTGTTTTCGCTCCTAAGGCGTCTGATCCTGAGCTAGGCTCTGTTAATGCATATGCTGCAAGCTTAGCTCCTGATGCCAAATCAGGAAGATATTTTTCTTTTTGCGCATGACTTCCGAAAAACACAATTGGTAAGGAACCAATCCCGACATGCGCCCCATGACTAAGACCAAACGCACCACCACGAACAAACTTTTCAGAGATTAGAGAGGAGCTAATTTTGTCTAATCCGAGACCGCCATACTCTTCAGGGACATCTGCTCCAAGTAACCCTAACTCCCCAGCCTCTTTTAATAACCGAACCGTATGATCAAATTGGTGCTCTTCAATTTTTTCTAATACGGGTTCAACTTCATTGATAACAAACTCTTCTGTTGTCCGACCGATCATCACATGCTCATCTGTGAAATCCTCTGGTGTAAATAGCTTCTCTGCTTCAAGATCCTCTACTAAAAAACTCCCGCCTTTTACTACTTTGTCTTCTGTTTGACTCATATCCTCATCCCCCTTTTTTTATTAGCCAATCAGTTCAAATACTCCAGCAGCACCCATGCCTCCGCCAATACACATCGTGACAACACCAAACTGTTCATTGCGACGCTTCATCTCATGAATCAGCGATAAAGTCAATTTCGTCCCCGTGCAACCAAGCGGATGACCGAGGGCAATTGCCCCACCGTTGACATTCACTTTTTCAAGATCAAGGTTTAAGTGACGAATGACTTGTAAAGCCTGAGATGCAAAAGCTTCGTTTAATTCATATAAGCCAATATCAGATAATTCTAGCCCAGCTAACTGCAACGCTTTTGGGATCGCTTCAACGGGACCAATCCCCATAATCTCTGGTGCTACACCAGCTACAGCAAAGGAGCGGAACTTGACGAGTGGTTGCAACCCGTTTGCCTTTGCTTCTTCACGGTCCATCACAAGAACGGACGCTGCACCATCACTCATTTGCGACGAGTTCCCTGCTGTTACACTGCCTTTAGGGTGAAAGGCAGGCCTAAGGTTGGCTAATCCTTTTGTTGATGTATCTATCCTCACCCCTTCATCTGTCGTAAAATGCACATGTTTCTCTTGCAATTTATGATCGGCACCGACTGAACGAAGCGTAACATCGACAGGAACGATTTCATCCTTGAATTGACCTGCTTCAATGGCAGCGGCGGCTCTTTTATGACTTTCGACGGCAAAAGCATCTTGGTCCATGCGACTCACCTCAAAGCGGCTCGCAACCTCCTCTGCCGTGTAGCCCATTCCCATATAATATTCAGGCTGTTCTTCTACAAGCTTTGCGTTTGGCGCAATGACATGACCTCCCATCGGAATCATACTCATCGACTCTGCACCACCAGCAATGACAGCTTTAGAGTGTCCAAGCATAATTCGCTCCGCTCCGTATGCGATACTTTGCAGACCTGAGGAACAATAGCGATTGATCGTAATCGCTGGAACCGTGTTCGGCAATCCTGCTAATGCCACAATGTTTCGAGCCATGTTCATGCCTTGTTCTGCTTCTGGCATTGAACATCCAATGATCACGTCATCGACCAAAGATGGATCAAAATCTCCCGCACGCTTCAACGTTTCACGAACGGTGAGCGCACCTAAATCGTCTGGACGGACATTGGCTAATGTGCCTTTTTTTGCTTTTCCAACTGGTGTTCGGGCACCAGCTACAATGACTGCTTCTCTCATGCTGTAATCCCCTCCCTCTTTTCAATTAGTTACGAAGTGGTTTGCCTTTTGTGAGCATGTATTGCATCCTTTGTTGTGACTTAGGCTCAGCCACTAAGCTAAGAAATGCTTCTCGTTCTAAATCAAGCAAATATTGTTCATCAACAAGTGTTCCTTTTGCGACTCTACCACCTGCAAGCGAGAATGCTAGTTTTTCAGCAATCTTCAGATCGTGATCAGAAATCATGCCTCCATACTTCATCGTTTTGGCTCCAAGAAGCATTGTGGCATAGCCTGTTTCACCAACAACAGGAATCTTTGCTCGTTCTGGTGGACGATAGCCTTTAGCCGCTAAATGGATCACCTCATTTTTTGCACGGTCAATAAGGAGATCCCCATTGATGACAATGCCGTCTTTTAAGCCTAAGAAGCCATGATTGACTGCCTCTTGCGCCGAAGTTGATACTTTGGCCATCGCAATCGTTTCAAACGTCTTGTTTGCGACCGCTTGAAGGTCTTTTCCATCTGATTTCGCTAAGTTTCGTAGGTAGAGTTCTTTGTTTCCACCTCCACCTGGAATCAAGCCAACTCCGACTTCTACAAGACCCATATAGGTTTCAAGAGAAGCTTGAATGCTAGCAGATGGCAAGCAAATTTCTGTCCCGCCGCCTAATGTCATTCCAAAAGGAGCTGCGACAACTGGTTTTTGTGAGTAACGTATATTGGCCATCGCTTGTTGAAACCCGCGCACAACGAGGTCAATCTCAAAGAAATTATCATCTTGTGCTTCCATTAAAATCATCATCAAGTTCGCACCGACACAAAAGTTCTTCCCTTGATTGTTGATGACAAGACCTTTGTAATTTTGCTCCACTTCTTTTAATGACTTATTAATCATTTGAATAACATCCGCACCAATGGAATTATTCGGTGAGTGGAATTCAAGAAGCGCAACATCATCACCAATATCTAATAAGGAAGCTCCTGAATTTTTAAAGATCACCTTATCCGGCTTTAATGAGCGCAAGTGAACGATCTTTTCGTTTACGGGCTTGGGCTCATATCTGCCTTCATGATAAAAGGTATCCCCTTGATAAAAACCTTCTTGGCCGGATTCGAGCATTTCTTTTACCCAAGAAGGAACGGTGTCTCCCTCTGCTTCCATTCGTTCTACAGACTTCGCAACTCCTATGGCATCCCACGTCTCAAACGGACCGAGCTCCCAGCCAAATCCCCACTTCATTGCCTGGTCAAGCGCATAGATGTCATAGGCAATTTCATACGCTTTGTCAGCCGAATAAAGGAGAACTGGTTTTAACAAATTCCAAATGAGCTGTCCAGCACGGTCATTGGCATACGCAAGCACTTTTAATTTGTCTGGTAGCTTTTTCGCTTGCTTTGCTTGTTCGACAGAAGGTGCTTTTAACTTTTGACGTTCACCGTACTCAAGCGTCGCAGGATTAATTTCAAGGATTTCTTTTCCTTGTTTTAAATAAAATCCTTGGCCGCTCTTACTCCCTAGCCACCTTTTTTCGGCCATTTCTTTCATAAATGGAGGGGGATCGAATGTCGCTTTTTCGTCACCACTTGCAACGTCGTATACATTTTTTGCCACATGCAAAAATGTATCAAGTCCAACGACATCAAGTGTTCTAAAAGAAGCACTTTTCGGACGTCCTAGCAACGGACCTGTAACCGAGTCGACTTCACCGACTGAATACCCACCTTTGATCATTTCGTTGACGGTGACAAGCAGCCCATATGTGCCAATACGGTTAGCAATGAAATTAGGTGTGTCCTTACATTCAACAACCCCTTTTCCAAGCACCTCTTCAGCAAACGCTTTCATAAAAGTCGTAACATCATCCTTTGTTTTTTCTGTTGGTATGATTTCTAATAGCTTTAAGTATCTAGGTGGATTAAAAAAGTGAGTACCGAGAAAGTGCGCCTGGAAATCTTCAGATAAGCCTTCTGACATAGCTTTAATCGAGATTCCTGAAGTATTTGAGCTGACGATGGTTCCTGGCTTTCTAACCTCATCAACTTTTTTAAATAATTGTTGTTTAATGCTTAGGTTTTCAACAATGACTTCAATGATCCAGTCGACTTCCTGAAGGCGGTGTAGGTCATCCTCAAGATTTCCAGCCTCTATGTAAGAAGCTTTTTCTTTTGAAGAAAGTGGTGCCGGCTTTTGCTTGGCTAGCTTTTGAATCGCTGCTGTACTTAGACGATTGCGAACGGCTTTGTCCTCAAGCGTTAACCCCTTTGCCTCTTCTTGTGGCGTTAGGTCTGGGACGATGTCAAGTAATAACGATGGGATACCGACGTTTGCTAAATGAGCTGCGATTCCTGAGCCCATTACGCCCGAACCAATTACTGCAACTTTCCTTATTTGACGAGTCATAGTTCTCCCCCTTTTACTATCTGAATAGAATTAAAATAGATGATCGATACAACGAATGAATACTCATTCATTATTTTCGCAAAAAAATAACGACAGCTCAATGTCATTTTCTAACATTATCATACCTAAAAATTCTCCATTGTGCAATAGATAATTCAGAAAAATTTGCAAAGTGCAATATCATCTTCTTGACATCAATACTCCATAATAAGGAAACTCCTCCTACTTGTTCATCACATAATATGACGTCATTTTTTCTACACTAGTAAAGTATCCGAATGACGGATACGTTGCGATTGCAACATCCAAAGGAGGGTATATGATGGATCAAATGCAAGGAATGCAGAATCAACAGCAAACGGGAATGCAAAATCAAATGGGCGGACAACAACAAATGACGTATCAAACACCACCTCCTATTATTACAACGAAGGACCATTTATATTTAAATGATATGCTCTCTTGGAACTTACTTGCGATGAAGAAAGCTCATTTCTTTGCTGAGCAATGTCAAGACCAAGAAATTAAATCTGTTTTAGAGAAAACCGGCCAAATGCATCAGCGTCACTACCAAAAAATCCTAAGTCATTTAAAAACGCAGCAACAACAGCAATCAATACCAATGCAGTAAAGTATTCAAAGAGGCGGTCTTTCTTTTTGAATCACTTTAGATTATAGGAGGTATTTGTAGCATGAAACAACAATCGAAGAAAATTCAAAATCCAGAAATGCAAGTTCCTAAAACGCCACAGATGAATGACCGTGACTATATAAATGACATTTTATCCTGCGCCAAAAACATGACAAATAATTATAGTGTTGCATTAAATGAAATGAGCAATGACCAATTGTATCAGGACCTTTCTCAAATCTTTAATGAAACACAAAATTGTCAACGTGAACTTTACAACACAATGTTCCGCAAAGGATTTTACGGCTTAGAAGCAGAGGATCAGCAAAAAATTGATCAATCGCATCAACAGTTTTCTGGTTACAGCACACAGTTTCCTTATCAACAATAAAAGAGACACCAAAAGGTCAAAGAGACCTTTTGGTGCTTTTCACCTCCAAAAAAAGGATTCTGTTGTCCTGTCCACCAGCCATTTATGAATGAGACGCCTCCCCCATACATAAGTAGGATCACGCAAAATTTGAATTCGCCAATACGTGGGCGGATGTGGCATTAATTGAAACTCGAGAAACCGTAAGAACCAGTTGCTTCGTTCAAGAGATGATCGAGGAGATTCTTTTTTTCCTTCTACGCCTCCATATTCGATTACCTTTTTTGCCGCTTCATCTTGACGTGATGCCAATTCAGCTAAGCCCTCTGCCATTTGTGTAGGACCTCCTTCTAACATTGCTGCTCCTAAGTAATCAGCACGAAGCTCCATCCATTGTAAGTAAAACGATTGTTGAATAGGAAATAACAGCATCATCAACCAAAGCAAGAAAAAAATCGGCATCATGTTCTCTGCTATATTCGATACATATTGCTGCAATAATACAACGACCCCAATGATTAAGAGCAAATAAGGGATTTTTAACAATTGTCCGAAGAGAACATCACGCTTCTTTACATGAACAGCTTCATGAGCAAGAATCGCTTCTATGCTTTCAATAGGCAATTTCAGTGTTGCCGATGTTAACGTGACCATCGAACGACCAATATTCATTCCTGTTGCAAGTCCGTTATACTGAGTGGAATCTGTTTCATACACGTTCACATTTGGAATGCCTGCTTTTGTAAAAATACGATCCGCCACTTGCAAGACTCGCTGATCCGCAACCTCTTTTGCATCCATAGCTACTTTTAATACCCGATCTGATACATATAAATTAAAAGTCCAAAATAAAAGGCCAATGACGATCATCATCCAAACGGGAGTATTAAGAAACATGAGGACTAAAATAAGACTCGTATAAGCAGAAATCCCTTTTACTGTACAAGCAAAATACAGTTTACCAAGCAATCTTTTTAGATTGCTTTTATGATAAAAGGGCAGTACACTCACATGCTGTTCAAGCAAAGTCTCATTTGTTTCCCGTTTCGACTGAAACAGATCATACCATTTGCTTGAATCCTTTACTGTTAAATAAGAAGTCTCCCCAGGAAAACGCAAGCTCAACACATGCCGAAAACTTGTTGTAAAATCTGTGTTAGAAGAAAATAACGTGAGCAGTGGGTGTAGCTTTAATAAATCGACGGACGATTCAATGGATAGGTGCTCAATATCTGCAAGAGGATATTTTCTTGATTCGAACGGAGTAACTACATAGAGATACTCGTTCTCTTCACCATAAAAGGCCCTAACTGTAAGAAAAGAAACGATCCTCTTAATTAATTCCGGTATCATCGTAGCAAACCCAATCATGATCAGAAATTTCATGACGCTCCCTTCTTCTGGTCCGTAGAGCAAGAACATGATCGCACCTAAGAAGATAAAGCCGGTGATCAATACATCTATGATCACCCGCTTATTTTCACGATGAAGCTCGATTTCCTTCACTTGCAAGCTAAAAAGCTCATCCTTAATCTCCCTTGTTTTCTTGCGCCCATCCGTAAAGACATACATGGCAAAATAACTACTTGAAGCAATCGAAAGAGCAATGAATACATCTGGGAAAGAATAGTGGTGAAATGTCCAACCAACCACAGTAGACGCAAACAAGATCTCTCCGACCATTCCACTCCTTTTATGAATGAAGGTGATACATATTCCAAGTACACTTATTAAAATTCCTATACTAAGGAAGGTCACCATTTCCAAAACACTTAACATCGTACGTTACTCCTCTGAGCTTAACGTCATTTGATTTGCCGCCTCTAATGCCTTTTCAAATGAAACGTCCGGATTTTCAATGATGATGGAATAGCGTAAGCCATCTTCATCCCACATAATTGAGCGAATTTCCTCCATATATTCAATGGCATGACCACGTACGGATTCCTCACCACTGTTTCCTAATGACATCCCCGGTCCTTCTGGTGTAGGGAATACTGAAAGAAGAAAAGCAGGATCGTCATCAATCGAATAATAAATCGTTACTTCATTTCGATTAACCTCGCCTCCAAAAGAATACACTTCAATCTCGCGTATTGACACATTTTCTTGATCAACAACATAAAATGGCGTTTCAAGTGCCTCCTCCGCTTCAGCTATCGTCCCTTGTTGTGCCTGGTTGCCTCCCTCTAACGGTTGGATGGTAACAGAGTCAGGAAGATCAAGTGTAAACGTGTCTACAGGAAACGTTGGTGAAAAGTCAATATATTCGTATTGCATCTCCGAACGTGTTTCTCCACTAATCGTCTTAGATTTGATGACAAACCACGTCTTTTGATCAACCCAAAGCTCCATATCTCCAATAATCGAGCTGGGAGCGTTCGCCTTTAGGAGAAGGTGGTACGTATCAAATCCTAGTACTTCTTCCTCCCCTTTTATTTCAAAACTGTGCGTGTCCTTCATGTTCTCAATCATAGCTGTTACTTGTTCTTTTTGAGTAAAAGAAGTTGGCAAATCCAGTCCTGCTACGTCGATACTATGAGCCGTATCACTTCCTTGCTCATAGATTACCATCGTCTCTCCATCATTAACCGCCATCGATTGTTGATTGGTGATCGCATCACTTGTTATTATTTTCCTTTGCCCTTCACTGCTTACGTATTCTTCAAATGTCACTTGTTCCGTCAATTCATCATCAATGTATAACAACATTTCTCCTTCACTATACACTGAACCAATGTCTTTGTTTGAGGCCAATACATTCGATATGATTTCATCACTTGATGCTGTCACTTGTCCTGAACACCCCGTTCCTATTAGTAGTAACATGAGATAACCGATTAATCGTTTCATATTCCATTCCTTTCTGGAAGCCAACAAGCTATTAATGTGCCTTTGCCTTCTTCTGACCACATCGATATTTTTCCGTTGTGCTGCTCCATGACCATTTTTGTGATACTTAACCCTAACCCAGAACTGCCACCCTGCCCTCTCGCTTCTTCTCCTTGTACGAATGGGTGAAAGATTCGCTCAAGCTGAGCATGAGGAATGGCTTTTCCTTCATTTTGAACGAGGATCACCGTCCCTTTGCTTCGCCAGCGATGGAGCTCATCGATGAAAGCAGGAAAAAGCCAAGTAGGCAGATTGGCATCACTTGAAAAAGCACCTAACCAAATACTTTTGCCCACATCTGTATGTCGAATGCCATTCGCCATTACATTATCGACAACTCGAATCATTTGCTTTGCATTGACATGTAGATTTCCATCTACGTTTTGTTCAACTTTGAGAGTCACTCCTTGTTGCGTTGCAGGCTCCTCATAACCTGATAACAGCATCTCAAAAAACTCATCTCCATCCACTTCTACAAGCTCTATGATCATCTGAGATGATTGCAACTCATTGTAAATAACCAATTCATCAAGCATTTGTTTCATAAAACGAAGCTTGTTAAATAGGATCGCTTTGTATTCCTCTTCTTCTTTCTTAGTCAACGTCTTGTTCATCAACAATGCCTCAGAATACGCCTGAACAACCGTCAGTGGCGTTTTCACATCATGTGATACCGAAGCAACGATAAAATCCTTCTCACGATGTTGCTTTTCTACTTCTTCTTTGGCCGCTTCTATTTGCTTTCGCATCTTCTCGAAATGATTCATCAATTCACCAATTTCATCCCTCCCACTCCACTCTGGATCTTCCATTCGCTCTCCGTTAGCAAAAGCCGTCATTCTTGTATGAAGCTTGGATAAAGGGCGATTCAACTTGCGATTTAACAAAATAAGTACAACAAGATACGTGAGAACAAATATGGCACTAAATGTTCCGAAAACAATAAGCGAACGGTCATGAACGCCTGAAATCCACTCTTCCCTGCCTTTCACGATTTCATAGATTCCAACCAATTGTCCGTTGGCAAAAACGGGTCGTTTCAACGAATACGTACGGTGATTCTTTTTTATTTCGTTTAAATCGCGATAAATATAATCCAATTGTTCTGTAACCAATTGCGGTGAAGAGGAATCCTCAGGCGATGAAAAGAGTCGAACACCATCATGCCTAAACAACGTAATCCGTAACGAATCAGAAGTTAGCTCCTTAATAGGATCATAGTTTTTTTGGTTTTGTATGTCGTAAAGGGAACCATCTTGGAGGACTTCTTCCAAATCTGAAAATGTATTTGATACATCGACATACTCCCGGATATCCTGCTTCTGATCAAAATTGCTGATGCTCGTATAAATAAAGTAGAGGGCGATGATAGGGATGGACATAACAATAAAATAACTAACCATTAACCAATGTTTTATTTTCATAAAACAACCTCACCAATAAAGCGATAGCCTACACCCCAAATCGTTTGAATAAACTTGGATGCTCGGGTTTGGTCTTGCAATTTCGTTCGTAATCCTTTGACATGAACAGTCACCGTGTTGTTGCCATCTATATCATCTAGCTGCCATATATGTTCATATAATTCTGCCTTTGTAAAGGTAACGTACGGATTCTTTGCAAACAACAGCAATAGATCCAATTCTTTTGACGTCAACAAAAGTGGCTCACCATGTAAATAAGCAACTTTTTTTTCAAAATCAATCGACAACCCCTGCTCATAAGTGGTTCTAGCCGTTGATCCATCTTCCTGTAAGTAACGTCTATATCTTCGTAAGTGCGAGCGAATGCGTGCGGTGAGTTCGACTAAGCTAAATGGCTTTGTCAAATAATCATCAGCCCCTAGATTTAAACCACGTATCTTGCTTTCATCTTCTTGCCGTGCACTAATAATAAACATTGGTACATTGCTTTCAAGACGAATTTTCTCACATAGGCTAAAGCCATCCATCTCAGGCAACATTAAATCAACTAACACCAGACTATAGTCGCCTTGCTTGAAATCCTCCCATCCTTCCTTGCCCGTTGAAGCCCATGTCACAAAAAAACCTTCTTTCCGTAAGTGATCGACAAGAATTCGGGCAATTTCTTTTTCATCTTCAACTAACAAAATGTTTTCTATCATCTTCATCTAGCTCCCTCTTTCATACTTTTATTATAATGGAAATAAATGAGTAATTTGGGAAGTTTATAAATACTTAAGAATTTAGAGAAATTGTTTTATTAAGGGCACTTATTAAGGAAGTTAGGTAAAAGTATTATAAAAAACGCATGACAACATTTTGCCATACGTTTTACCCTTTTAATTTTCTCCGTTCCATTCTCGTTGTAGCTTCCATTGGTCCTTTAGCTATTGTTTTCTTTTTATATCGAGAAATGGCGATGTACAGTAGTAGAGCTAGTGTTACCCCTGTGAATCCACCAGAAAAATCTAAAATAACATCCTGAACTAATGGTGTTCGATTCGGAGTGAATGCTTGATGTATTTCATCTGAAATGGCATATAATAAGACAAACAGAAGCGAACCAAAATAGCTCCAGCTCCTTTTACAGCCGCTCACCCATAATGCACGATATGTCAAAAAACCTAAAATAAAGAAGAAACCAAAATGAGCCCCTTTTCGAATTAAGAATTCAATAAAGCTTTCCAAACCTAATCGTTCCACACTGATTTCATTTCCTGCATAGGAAAAGCGAATTCCTTCTAATAAGCTTTGCGCTCTACCATTTGTGAGCTGATTTTTAATTACAATTAAAAGCTCTTCAATTCGAAAGGCAAACAAGATTCCGAGGATCGCTAACACACCACTGACGGCAATGAGAATCGCCACAAACCCTAGTGCTTTCCCGACTCGTTTTATTCCACTTTTGCGAATGGCTTTCACAATATAGGTGACAATCGCAGCAAACAAGAGCAAAGTCAATGCGCCAATGATAAATACAAACGCCTTCCACCTATCCACAATCACCTGTAGGGTACGCATAAACCCATTTTCTTCAATATAGAGCTGGTGCTCGACATGTTCCATTTTTATTTGCTGATACATTTCTTTTATTTTGTCTAGATCAGTTGCAACAGAAATATATGGTCTTATATCCTGCTGTTCATAGGGCTGGGATGACGCTGTAAATATCATCGCCGCCACAAACAAAACAGGCAACCAATACAAAACGGCAACTTTCAACAACTTTTTCATAATGAACTCCTATTTCTCTATTCCAGTCTTTCATAGTATTATAGCATAAGTTCGTTTTAGGGCTTAGCTGTGACTTTTATGTAACAGTAGTGACCGACAGATATGATGTAGTCTGTTTGCCATATCTTTTTTATTTTAAGTGCTAGCGAACCATATATAGATATTATCAGAACTAGTTCAATTATGCAGCACGTAAGGTGAAAGTGTGTAATATCTTAACCCTGATGATAACTCTAAAACCATAAATATCTATTAGATACTAAATAACAACCCAATATTAATTAGAAGATCTTTTAGGCTTCAAAAAAAACAACCAAGACCCATTCAGAAGAAAGAATATGAACTCTTTACTATTCCTTAATTTCCAGCACTAATTTTTCTGAACATAAGCTTTAATCATTTTCCTATCTTTCTTTTCCTCTAGTAAAGTATGGCCATTGTGCTCACACCATGAAGGTAAATCCCTGACAAATTGTGAATCAGTTGCTGTTACTTCTAAAATTTGTCCTTTCCCCATTTCTTTTACTGCTTTCGCTACACTCATAATAGGTCCTGGGCACTGAAGGCCACTAGCATCTATTTTCACATCTGCTTTAAATTCATTACAATTAGCTCGTGCCACACCGGAGTCATCCGTTTTCACGTCACACTCTTTCTTTTTGTTGCCATGTACTGAAGAGTAGGTTTTCCAGCCACCATCTAAATTTTTCACTTTAAATCCATTTTCCTGAAGGATACGTGAAGCTAAATAACCACGTAGCCCTACTTGGCAATTAACATAAATCTTTTCATTTTTCGGAAGTTCTGTTAACCGCTCCCGGATATCATCAATTGGAATATTAATGGCCCCTTCGATAAAGCCCATTTCTAACTCGATAGGTGTGCGTACATCGACTAACGTAGCACCATTTGCCACGATTTCATCAATTTCATGCCACTGAACGGTTTCGGTCACACCTTCCACAATATTGGTTGCTGCGTAACCTAGCATATTAACAGGATCCTTAGCTGAAGAATATGGAGGTGCATAGGCTAGCTCTAAGTCAGCAAGGTCTACGACGCTTAAGCCACCTTTAATGGCTGTTGCAATCACATCGATCCTTTTATCGACTCCATCCTTTCCAACCGCTTGCGCTCCATAGATTTTGCCTGTTTCTTTATCAAACACTAGTTTTAATGCAATCGGTGCTGCACCAGGGTAATAGCCGGCATGTGAGCTAGGATGAAGATGGATAACTTCGTACGTAATTCCTAAACGCTTTAATGTTTTTTCATTATTTCCAGTAGTTGCCACTGTATAATCTAAAACTTTAGCAATCGATGTTCCAAGTGTACCGTTATATTTAGCTTTCTTTCCGTAAATATTATCCGCCACAAGTCTGCCTTGCCTATTTGCTGGCCATGCGAGTGGAATCATCGTCGGCTTCCCGTTAATATAATCCTTTACTTCAATAGCATCACCAATCGCATAAATATTTGGGTCGTTTGTTTGTAAATAGTCATTTACTTGGATTCCTCCACGTTCTCCTACCTGAAGGCCAGCGTTAATAGCAAGTTCATTCTCTGGGCGAACGCCAATCGATAAAATAATGAGGTCGGTCTCCATTCGCTTACCGTTATTTGTAACAACAATCTTTCCTTCGCTTTCAAAAGACTCGACCCCATCGCTTAAAACAAGGTTGACTCCCTTTTCTTCAAGATGCGTATGAATGATGGATGCCATTTCATAATCTAAAGGGGCCATCACTTGGTTAGCCATTTCAATAACCGTAATATCTATACCCCGTTCATGAAGGTTCTCTGCCATTTCTAGACCGATAAATCCACCACCAACGACAACCACACGCTTTGGTTTTTCGTTATCGACATAAGACTTAATTTTATCTGTATCTGGTATGTTTCTCAAAGTAAAAATAGTCTTAGCTTCGTTCAACCCTGGAATTGGCGGAACGATTGGACGTGCCCCTGGTGAAAGCACCAAATCATCATAAGATTCTTCATACGTATTACCTGTTTTATGGTCTTTGACTTTGACCGTTTTCGCTTCACGATTGATTCCAATAACCTCACTAAGGTTACGGATGTCTAAATTGAATTTTTTTGACATTCCTTCTACTGTTTGCACTAATAGTTTTTGGCGATCTTTGATCTTCTCACCAATGTAATAAGGCAAGCCACAGTTAGCAAATGAAATATATTCTCCTTTTTCAAATAGGACAATCTTTGATGTTTCATCTATTCTTCTTAAGCGAGCAGCTGCTGTAGCACCGCCTGCGACTCCACCGACAATAACAATTTTCTTACTCATTATTTTTCCCCCTAGTTAGTTATCAATTACCTTATAGGGTATATACCCTATATAGTATATTACAAGGTTACTCTCTTCTTTGATGTGATTTAAATCACAGTTAGCTTTTTTTATTTGAATTTTATAAAGCTAACCTACGAAGGAAGAAAATCAATATAGAAACTAGAGATTAAACACTATAATATCGAATTTTAAAAGAGCTTGAAAAAACAACCGAATCTCAACAACCGGTCGTTTTTTCAAGCTCTTATCTTTCTTTATTAATGTATATCAGTGACCGTGTTCTTCTTCAGCAGCCATGGCTATAGCTTTCGTTTCATGAACAGTTCCATATGGATGCTGAGGTGGAGCATAGATAGAGTACAGCTTAAGTGGTTGATTTCCCGTATTGGTCAAATTGTGCCATTTACCAGCTGGTATCACAATCGCATAATCGTCATATACTTTTTCTTCAAAATCTAATCGTTCTTTGCTATCACCCATTTGAACAACTCCTTGCCCTTGTTCAATACGTAAGAATTGATCAAGAGTTGGATGAATTTCTAAACCAATATCCTCTCCAACATCAATACTCATCAAAGTGACTTGCAAATGATCTCCTGTCCATAAAGCGGTACGGAAATTGTTATTTTGATTAGTCACTTCTTCTATATCTACTACAAACGGTTCTGCCCCATAATCCATTATTTCACTTGTAAGTTCTGCATCTAACGAACCAAATCGTGTAGCGTTCTCTTGCTCACCATTTAGAGCCCATCTAAACACATTTTGTATTTGTGGATGCCCTATAAGTTGGGAACTCTTTTGATACTCTTCATAACCCTCTGCTTCTAGCTCATAAGCCTTTTGTAAACCATCTCTATAACTCTGAAAAGGAACGTGATCGATCTGATACATAGGTAGGATACCAGTAAGATCGGTATAAAGATTGGTGAAATGAGTTAAATGGGCTTTGTTCCCTTCTAAAGCCTGAAGAATATCAATTTTATGTTTTTTAGACGGTGCAGCATTGGCTAACTGTCTATAAAACTTAATGGCTTTGGCCTCCCTGTTTAATCCCTTCAAGTATTGCTTCAAAAGCTTGATCATCCTGCCCGTGATGATTTCTTGTCATAAAGTCTGGATTATATATGGGTGTGTTAGCATTAGCGTAATATGGATATGGATTTGTGTTAGAATAATACATTTCATTCATTCCCTTCAATGGTTTATCAAACTTATCATATGCCTATGTGAAGAGAATGGACTACTAATGAATATACTTAATTAAAAAAGGGCTTTTGATTAGTTTAATGACTTTTTAGTATTTTTTGCATTAAAAAAAGAATAGAATAGGATCTACCTAATCTATTCTTTAGTGTAACTACTAAAGAAAAAATCATTATTGGCTTTTGAATTCACTCTGTTTTTTGACCGACAAATTGAATAACATGAGACAAGCCATTATGTAAGTCTCCTTCTTGTCGGACAACCTCTCCCATAAAAAAGTGAACAATACGCCAATCAGAAAAAACATTTAGAAATTCTTCGGGTTTGTATAAAAGCTCTAAGTTCTGAGGGCCACCACTATTATATGGTATTTGATAATGCGAATAGACTTCCGTAATAAAATAACCACCTGGTTTAACTGACTCTTTTACTCCTTGTAGTGTTTTCTTGCGTAACACTTCTGGAAAGTGCCCAAAAATACAGACGATCTCATCCCATATGTTTTGTTGCCAAACAGCTTCATTTAGATCAACCAGTTGCGTATTAACTTTTACACCTTTCTCATCTGCCAATTTATTCGTTTTTGATAAGCCTGATTCAGCATAATCCCAAGCTGAGACGTTCATTCCTTGTTCAGCTAAGAATACAGCATTACGCCCTTCACCTTCTGCAATAGCAAGAGCGTCACCTGATAATGGAAGTTTTCTCTGCATTTCCGCTAAAAACACATTTGGTTCTGTTCCATATACGTAGCTCTCATTTTGAAAACGCGTGTTCCATGGGTTCATTTTCTATCTCCTAAATTGTATCTTATACGAAGTAACATCCTATAATCAGAATAGACATATAGGGTGATAAAACGATTAACGAATCACGACAAAATTGCCTGTACCCAATACATTTTTCGTATAATCTATTTTGACATTATTGAAATAAACCTTATCTTTCTCAGAAATTAAAAATTGAATACCATCCTGTTCAACGACCTCATCATTTTCTAAAGCTGACTCTTCCAGAGCCAGACGAAGTTGTGGTCCTCCTCAACCAATCCCCATAGTTAAACGGATAAAGGGTTCTACTCCTTGTTTAATTGTATCTTGAACTTCAATTAAAATCTTTTCGACTGCTGTGGGTGTTATTTTAACCATCTAATATACCTCCTTTAAAAAGTTATAGTTTAATTATATGATTTAACAATGTCGTTTCTTTTATAAAATGTCTATCCAAATTTTCACTGATGTTGTACCTCCCTTTAAAGAAAAAGGGAACCACCTCGGTTCCCTTTTCTTTTATATTTAGCCTTTTTTAATCCAGAACCTTAATACACCATCTTCTTCCGTATCTGATAGTAACTCATGACCGCCAGACTTCGCCCATGCTGCAAGGTCATTTTTTGCTCCTTTATCAGTCGCATGAATTTCTAGCACTTGACCTGAATCAAGTTCCGTCATAGCTTTCTTTGTTCGAACGATTGGCATAGGACATGCTAATCCTTTTGCGTCTAATACTTTATCTGAATTCATTTATAAAACCTCCAGTTATTTATTCTATTTTTTTATCGTTTGTTATCTTACTGCACAACGGTTTGGCCCAATTTCCATTTCACGTTGTTTATCTTCATCTGGTGTAATTTTACCCATATTGGTTTCACGAATTTCTTGATACGCGTTTGGTTGTGGAGGTAAGTTTTCTGTCACCATTGATCTAAACTCATTTTCATCTTCAATGTTTAAACCATGATTTTGAACAAATAGTGTGCCTAGTTTTTCTGCAACACTTCCATCTTCATTTAGCTCTTCGATGATCATAAAGTGAGCCGGTAAAACAATCAACTCTTCTGATAGTTCTCTATAACGCTTATAAAGCGACTCACGTAAATCTCCTACCCAATCTTCAGCGAGTCCTGCTAGGTCAGGTCTTCCAATTGAATCAATGAAGAGAATGTCTCCGGATAATAGGTATTTTTCATCGATAACAAATGAAGTCGATCCGATTGTATGACCAGGTGAGTATAGCGCATGAATGTTGATCGTTGAGTTCCCGATCACTACGTCATTCCCACCTTCAAGTGCCGCATATTCAAACACCACTTCTCCTGCATCCTTTGGAGGTAACCAGTACGTTGCACCAGTTGCTTCGGCAATTTTTCTTCCTCCAGAAATGTGATCAGCATGTAAATGAGTATCAAATACGTGTGTGATTTTTGCATTGATTTCATTGGCAAAGTTCACATACACATCTGCCATACGTGTTGCATCGATAATCGCAGCTTCCCCATTTGAAACAACCATATAAGATAGACAGCCTTTACCTAGACGGACAAATTGATATAGCTCACCACCGTCTTTTAGGTCCCCTACTTTAACTGGCTCTAAATATTCACTCCAAGTCTTCATTCCGCCTTCAAGATAAGAAACATCTAGTCCTTCATCAGACAACATCTCTGCTACCATCATCGAAGAACCTTCTTTCGCACACACGACTAAGACTTCTTTATCTGCTGGAATTTTATCCATGATTTCTTCTACACCATCTAATAGTTCAAAATAAGGAATATTAAAGTAATCAAAATTCTCTCCTTCAATTTTCCAATCAGCGAAATCCCCTTCATTACGAACATCTAGAATAAATAGCTCTTTCTTTTCGATTACTTTTCTTGCTATTTCTTTTGAATTCATTGCTTTTACTGTCATCGTTTATACCCCTAATAGTATATTTTTCTTTAAAAAAATTTAATTAAAAGGTTAACGTTACATCCGCATCCTTGGCGAATTCTAAGAACGTAACGGCTCCACCCACTTCAATTCCATCAACAAATGCATCTTTTTCTAGCTCCATCACATCCATTGTCATTTGACAGCCAATTAGTTTAACACCCATTTCTTGCGCCATTGCAACAAGTTCAGGAATGGCTGGAACATTGGCTTTTTCAAAACCCTTTTGGTAATGCTCTTTCCCCTCTGGCATTGGTAATTGACTGTATGCTTCTTTATGAATTAGATTTAGACCTTCAAAAGTAAAGAATATTGCTACCTCTTGGTCTGTTGCAGCTGCAGCTGTTGCTACATTGAATACTTTGTAGGCATCAAATAACCCACCATTGCTTGCGATAATTGCTAATTTTCTACTCATCTTCTTTCAACCTCCTATTATTTTCTCAATGCTGACATAATGCTATTTGGATCATAACCAACAACCCACTGGCCGTTCACTTCCGTTTGTGGAACCCCTAATTGACCTGTTTTTTCTACAAGTTGCTGCATAATGGCAGGATTTGTTTCTACATTTACTTCGTGATAGGAAATGTTTTGATCTGATAAAAAGTTTTTTAACATCACACAATAACGACAGTGATTAGATGTATAAACAGTAATCTGATTCATGTTGACCCCTCCTATTTATTAAGACTATTTGTTGGGTTACCCCATTCACTCATGCCAGGTACGACATTAATAACTGTTTTAAATCCAGCTTCTGTTAACTTTTGTGCGGCTAAATCACTGCGACTTCCAGTACGACACACAACATAAATATCTTCATCCTCGCTTAGTTCATTTAAACGATTCTCAAGTTCACCAAGCGGAATGGATTTTGCACCAGGAATATGATTGAAGGCATATTCAGCTGATTCGCGTACATCTAACACTAGAATATCTTCATTGTTAACTAATTTCGCTTGAAGTTCCTCGTTGTTTACAACATGTGGGTGTTTCTTCTCTTCTTTCTCTTCCCCAGTCGCTTTACGAAGATAATGTTTTAACACTTCACCCTCTTCAAGCGTTCCTAAATATTGATGTCCAGTGCTCTGTGCCCACGCTTTAATATCTGCAGTTGATCCTTTATCTGTTGCTTGAACTTCTAATACTTTTCCTGGTTCGAGGTCATTCATCGCTTTTTTTGTACGAACGATTGGCATTGGACATGCTAATCCTTTTGCATCTACTAGTTGATCAAATTTAATAGTTTCCATTAATATTCCTCCTATAATTTATACCTGCATAGGTATAGTTAATTTCAAAAAAATTTACTGAACGTTACCTTCCCAGTTCATCATGCCTCCAGCCATATTTGTAGCATGAAACCCGTGACTTGACAGGAACTCAGTGGCTCTTCCACTTCTAGCACCAGAGCGACAAACAATAATATATTCTTTCGTTTTGTCTAGTTCATGTAGACGAAATTCTAGTAATCCAAGCGGAATGTTTAAACTCCCAGGTATATGCCCTGCTACTACCTCATCCGTTTCACGAACATCAATAATATTTGGGTTAACAAGACGTTCTACTTCTTTAGGTGTGATTTCTTTCATAACTGATCTCCTCCTAACGTTAGTTCCAAGCGCTCATACCGCCTTTTACGTTTGTGATTTTTTTAAAACCCATTTTCCTTAATACTTTTGCTGCTTTATTGCTACGCATTCCACTCTGGCAAATAACTACAACTTCTTTCTCTTTTGATAACTGACTTCCTTTTTGAGAAAGTTCATGAAGTGGAATGTTTTTGAACGTGTTAATCTTGTTTCTAGAAAACTCACCTGGAGTTCTTACATCAATAAATTGAACATCTTTTCTCTTTAACTCTTTTTTAAGCTCACTCGCTGAAATTTGTTTTACACCTTTAACAGGCATGAACTTATTGATTAAAAAGAATGCTACTAAGCCAACAACTATTATATTAATGATTACGTCCACTTTGTACCCCCTTGGGTAAGACTTATTAAATAAATAAGTTCACATTTCCTTCTTCAGCATCTGCTAAATATGCAGCTACTCCCGCGTATTCTAATCCATCAATTAATTCATCTTGCTGCAGTCCTAAAAGGTCCATCGTCATCGTACATGCCACAAGTTTGACTCCTTGTTCTTTTGCCATATCAATTAGATCCGGTAAAGGCATTGCATTATGCTTCTTCATGACATGTTTAATCATTTTAGGACCCATACCAGCGAAGTTCATGTTTGAAAGTCCCATGTTATCTGCTCCTCGCGGCATCATCTTAGCAAACATTTTTTCCAAGAATCCTTTTTTTACTGGTACTTGTTCATCTTTTCTAAATGCATTTAATCCCCAAAAAGTTGAGAAGATTGTTACTTCATGATCATAAGCTGCAGCACCGTTTGCTATAATAAAAGCTGCCATTGCTTTATCATAATCACCACTAAATAAAATAATCGTTGTTTTCTTTTTGTCTGTCATATTGCTCTCCCCTTTGTCATTTATATTTCCGCATACCCCAATAGGTATATATCCGATTAAAAAAATTTAACCTAGCCTTTTTTAATCCAAAACTTTAAAACTCCATCTTCCTCTACATCTGTAAGTAATTCATGACCACCTGACTTTGCCCAAGCTGCTAAATCATTCTTGGCCCCTTTATCAGTCGCATGTATTTCCAAGATTTGTCCAGCTTCTAAATCGTTGATTGCCTTTTTAGTACGCACGATCGGCATCGGACAAGCTAACCCTTTTGCGTCGAGAACTTTATCTGATTTCATTTTGTTTCCTCCTCATTATCAATATACATATACCCATATAGGTATAACAACTGATTAAAAAATTTAGTCAACCTATTTCTTAGCTAACAACAACTTTCTTTACTTAACTAACCAATTACATATAGGGGTATGTTAACTTATTTTTATTGCCCCTGTCAACCTTTTATATTTATCTTTTTACCTACTTTTCACTAACAAATTAACAGCTTCTTGGATGAATTTTTCTGTATCTTCCCCTTTTTCGATCTGCTCTCTGACACAGTGCTCCAAATTGGTACTAACAACAACACCAATTGTCCGGTCTAGCGCATTTCTTGCTGCAGAAAGTTGAACAACGAGATCCTTACAATCCTTTCCTTCTTCCATCATTCTTAAAATAGCTTTCACTTGCCCCTCTATGCGTTTCACTCTATTTTTCATTTGATCAGTGTATTCCATGAATTTCCCTCCTATCTCTGCAAGTCACTTGCTTACTATATTTATTATCCTCTATATAATATCCAGCTACTTTAACACCTTTACTTTTTAAAAAACGAGCGCTTATCGTTACATCTAACATATCTGAACCAATAATACAAACAGGTTTCCCTTCAAGTTTACAGAAATTCCTTTTTATATAAGGCAAAGGAATATTATAAGAACCGTTGATAGGCTTTTTATGAGCCTGAAGATAACCTCTTACATCGAGTAAAATCGTTTTTTCATCACTGAAATTGTCTATATCCATATGCGCTAATCCAAGCACTGGTACAAATCTTCTATATAAACTATTTGATCCTATTAATAATAGCACAATTATGAAGATGGTCATATTGTTAACCTAAGAAGTAACTAATTTGTTACTTCCCCTTCCCAAGCAAGCATTCCACCTTTTACATTAACCAAATTTTGATACCCAAAATCTTTAAGTTTATTTAAGGCTTGTAGGCTTCTATTCCCGCTTCTACATATGATCACAACTGTTTTATCAGCAGGAATTAGATGATAATTGCTTTCTAACTCACTAAGAGGAACATTAGTCATTCCTTCTATATGGGACTCTTGAAATTCGTGAGGTTCTCGTACATCAACATAGAAAACGTCATCAGATGCATTCGTCATCATGTTGGCAAGTTGTTCTGTACTCACTTGTTCTACCCCTATTGTGGGCATTAACTTATAGCCAATAAAACCGATAATTAATACAAGCGGCAGAATATAGGAACTATATTTCTTCATTACCTTCCCCCCTTTGCTCTTTATATTTTATATATTATACCCCTAAGGGTATAAAGTCAAGGGGTGTTAACAAAAAAATAATAAATACCAAACAATACCAATATAGTGGTAATGATGAATGTCATATAGAAGATAATTTTATAGGAAGAGTGAAACGTTTGGCTATTTATAGCCTTTCGATTTCGGTAATAAACAAATGTAGCAAAGAAAATGGTTAATAGCCCCAATAAAAGAGAAAATAAACTAATAAACATCGCAATTGTATTGTCTAAGAACTCATTCATTGGAGTATTAAAGTGTAGGGTTGTTGCTAAGAATCCCACTCCAATAATAGCAATGGCTGTTCTAATCCAAGCTAAATACGTTCTTTCATTTGCTAAGTGTTGTTGAATATATTTAGATTCATCGGATTGATTCATTTGGATAGACCTCCTAACTTGTAAAACAAGCCTCCTGCTACTCAGTTAGACTTTTCACAAGAGACTTTATATGCATCAAATGCTTTTATCGATAGCAGAAATCAGTCTTTTCTCGATATCCGCAGCTATTCCATTTAAATCTTCATCATTTACATACTGTATTAATGAAGTGGGTTTTGGCATTCCAATTTTCGTTTTTCCATTATCGTTATATACTACTATCTTACAAGGCAGGAAGTACCCAACCATTTTGTTTCTATCTAATACTCGTTTCGCTTCGTGGGGGTTACATACTTCTAACACTTTATATGGATCGTTAAATTCCAATCCTTTTTCTTGTAACTTTGCTTGGATATCAAATTCCCACAAGACTCCAAATTGCTCTTCCATCAAATTTGTTTTTAACTTCTCAATTGTTTCTTCCATTCCACTTACTGTATCGACAGTATAATCAAACATATTTTTCTCTCCTTTATGAGTTATTGGTACTAGTAAAAACAACGTAATTCTTTTTGCAATGTTAACTTAAAAAAAGATAGACACCTTATTTAGAGAACCACTTTAAGAACCAATTAATTCTCAAGCGGAAACACCCTTTCCAATTCCCCTGACTCGACATGAAATAAACATCCTAAAACTTCTATATCAGTCCCGTATTCCTTATAAATAGGGTGCTCCATTAATCTTTCGACTTGTTTTAAAACATTTAGCTTCGTTAATTCATCCAGTGAAACTGGTTCTATCGTCATACTCTTATCAGGTAGACTAGCGCGAACTCTTGAAATCCAACCCTGGAGCTCCTGCTCATCGTTCTCTAACCAAGCGGCTTTTACGCCTCCGCAGTCGGTATGACCTTTAATGACAATCTTTTTTACCTTTAAGTGTTTCAACGCATAATATAGACTAGCCGAAAAACTTTCATCTTCCGTTACCACTTGATTAGCAATATTTCGATGGACAAACATGTGTCCTAAAGGCATTTGCGTAATGACAGAAGGACTAACACGCGAATCACTGCAAGACAAGACAAAGAATTCTGGTGTTTGACCTTTTTTTAACTCATCAAAGAATGTTGGGTCTTGTTGTTTAATCCTTTGTATAAATTCTTCATTTTTCTTTCTTAATTCAAGTTCCTCCATCTTTGCTCCTCTCCTTCTATTTGTTAATAGCTTTAAGCGCGTGCTCAACCGATAAATGCCTTAAATTTTCCCCATATTTTTTATCCCAGTTCGCTTTCTTCAGTAAATCCATCACAGGACCTTTAATTCCCGCAAAATGAAATGCAATATCCCCTTTTCTACATGACTCCATTATTTCTTCTAATGAATGTATCGCTACAGCGTCTATGGAGTTCACACCTGAAAAATCTAAAATAATCCACTTCGTCTCAGGCTTTTCTCCTACACGCTCACATAGTTTATCTTCTAAAAAGGTCATATTCGCAAAGTATAATGAAGCATCGACACGGAAAATCATAACTTCTGGGTCTACTTTTGCTTCTGGGTAGCGTTTAATATTTCGGAACACCTTTTCTTCTTGTAAATACCCTAACTCTGCGACATGAGGATACGCACTCCGAACGATGAAAACAAGTAAGGAAAATACTACTCCAATTAATATCCCTTGCTCAATCCCAATTGTTAGCGTAGCAATAAAAGTAATTACCCACGTCCAACCGTCCACACTTTTGATTTTAAACAAATGTTTTGCTTCTTTCACATCGATTAGACTGTATACAGCAACCATAATGATCGCAGCTAACACTGCATTAGGAAGATAGTAAAAGAAACCAGTGAAAAATAATAAGGTTAGGATAATAAGAATAGCCGTAATTATTGTCGCAAGTGGTGTCTTTGCCCCAGATTGATAGTTCACAGCTGAACGGGAAAATCCTCCTGTTACAGGATATCCTGCAAAGAAAGAACCACCAATATTAGCAAGCCCTAACCCTACTAGCTCCTTATTTGGAACTACTTTATATTTTTCTTTAGCCGCTATTGCCTTTGCCATCGCAATCGATTCCATAAAACCGATAAAAGAGATGGCAAGTGCGATAGGAAGAAGTGCCATAACAGCATCTAGTGTAAATACAGGAAGCGATAATGACGGCAGACCTTTTGGTACTTCACCAACAATTTTCACTCCTGCTTGTTGCAGCTGTAAGAAGTAGATTGTACTAATGCTTAGGACGATGACCACAAGCGGACCTGGAATTTTAGGTACAAACTTTCTTAATCCAATCAATATGAGAATACTAACCAATCCAATGGTTAATGTTATCGGATTTATTTCAGAAACCCTGCTTATCGACTCAAATAAAATCTTAAATACATCTTTATCTGCTTCTAGTTTCACTCCTAGTAAATGCTTCAACTGACTTAATCCAATAATGATAGCTGCTGCTGAAGTAAAACCACTAATTACAGCATGAGATAAGAAGTTTACTAAGAAACCAAGTCTAAGCACTCCCATTAGAAACTGAATCATACCTATCATAAGCATTAAAAGTAACACTAACGAGATATATTCATCTGTTCCAGGTTCTGCAATCGTAGATACCCCTGCTAGTACTAATAATGACACCATCGCAACGGGACCAACCGCTAATTGTCTCGACGTTCCAAATAATGCATAGATAAGAAGTGGAATAGTAGAAGCGTACAACCCAATAACCGGTGGTAATCCAGCTAACATTGCATATGCCATCCCTTGTGGAATAAGCATAATCGCAACGATTAACCCCGCTGACATATCTCCGCTTAAATCCGACCGTTTATAATTTGGCATCCATTCCAATGCCGGAATTAACTTTTTAAACATAAGGTTCCTTCCTCTCTTTAAATTTATTATATACCTATACCCCTACACCTATTTTAGGTTTATTGAGCTAAGTTGTCAATCATTTAAATTTTATGTATAGATTAGACCTAAGAGGAGATACCTGTTAAAGACAACTAGAGGCATTTAACAATGTCCTTACTTTGTTTAAAATCCTACTATGAAGAGTAATCCTCATAGTAGGACGAGGGTTAAGACTTTTTAATATAAAAAGTGAACACACCATTTTCTTCTTTATCACTTAATAAATCATGACCACCCGAACTTGCCCAAGCAACAAGGTCGTTTTTAGCTCCCTTATCGGTAGCCTGTATTTCCAACACTTCTCCAGACTGTAACTCATCCATTGCCTTTTTCGTCTTCACAATCGGCATTGGGCATGCAAGACCTTTTGCATCTAAAACTTTCGTCACTTCCATCTTGTCATTCCTCCTTAACGTACTGCACAGCGATTTGGTCCAATTTCCATTTCACGTTGTGCCTCCAAATCTGGATTAATCTTACCCATATTCGTCTCTCGAATTTCCTGGTAAGCATTTGGTTGTGGCGGTAAATTTTCTGAAACGGTTTTTCTAAACTCATTTTCATCATGGATGTTCAACCCATGATTCTCTTTATACAACTTACCTAACTCGTGAGAGATACTTCCATCTTTGTTCATTTCATTAATTCCCATGTAGTGGGCAGGTAGGACAATCAGATTATCTGCTAATTGTTTGTAACGGTCATATAGGGTTTGTCTAAGGTCTGCCACCCAGTCTTCAGCTTTTCCAGCTAAATCAGGACGACCAATTGAATCGATAAATAAGATGTCACCAGTTAAAAGATATTGATCATCGACAATAAAGGACGTACTCCCTATCGTATGTCCAGGCGAATAAATAGCTTTGATTATCACTTTCCCAACCTTGATCTCATTTCCATCTTCGAGCTTCGTATATGAATACGTTACTTCTTCAGCATCCTTTGGTGGTAAATGATACTCAGCACCTACCTTTTCAGCTAAAGTTCGTCCACCGGAAATATGATCAGCATGAAGGTGCGTATCTAGTAGGTGAGTTAGCTTCAAGTTATGTTCACTAATAAATTGTTCATAAGGTTCAATCATACGTGCTGCATCAATGATAGCTGCTTCTCCATTTGATTCAACTAAATAGGATAAGCACCCTTTACCAATTCGAACAAATTGATAAATAGTACCGCCACCTGTTAAATCACCTATTTTAATGGGCTCTAGATGTTCACTCCAAGCTTTCATTCCGCCTTCAATAGAATAAACATTGTTGTACCCCGCATCTGAAATTTGTTCAGCGACAAATTCAGACGAACCTCCTTTTGCACAAATAACATAGATCGGCTGATCTTTAGGCAGTTGATCCATAATAGGATCAAGACTGTCAATTAAATCAAAGTAAGGCTTGTTAATGATATGGACGTTTTCCCCTTCAATTTTCCAATCGTCAAAATCACCTGTGTTTCTTACGTCTAAAATAAAAATTTGATCGCCATTAAGAATCTTTTTTGTTAACTCTTTAACATTGATTCCTTTAATCGCCGTTGTTGTCGTCATGGTTTCCCCTCCTATAGTTCTTTATTAAAATGTCAGGGTCACGTCTGCGTCTTTTGCATACGTCAAAAATGTCACGGCACCACCAACATCAATTCCCTCAATAAAGTGTTCCTTCTCTAAACTCATGACATCCATTGTCATTTGACAAGCAATCATTTTTACACCCATTTCTGTTGCCATCGAAACAAGTTCATCAACTGGTGGGACATTGTTCTTCTTAAAGCCTTCTTGGAAATGTTCTGTTCCTGCAGGCATTGGAAGGTTTTTATGTGCCTCTTTATGAATTAAGTTTAATCCTTCAAAAGTGAAAAATATTTCAACTTCAGCATCTGTAGCAGCGGCTGCTGTTGCAATATTAAAAACTTTGTAAGCATCAAACATTCCACCATTTGCAGCGATAATTGCAATTTTCAATGATACTCTCTCCCTTTTTTAATGAAGTTTATTTGTTGGACCCGTCCATTCTTTCATACCAGGTACCACATTTCTCACATGATTGAATCCTTTTTCAGCAAGCTTTTGTGCTGCGAAATCACTTCTGCTACCTGTGCGACACACGACATGAATCTCACCACTTTTATCTAATTCTTCAAAACGTTCTTCAAGCTCTCCTAACGGAATATGAACAGCACCCGGAATATGCCCAAAAGTGTATTCTGCAGATTCTCTAACATCTAAAATGGTGACTTTTTCATCACCTTCGATTTTTTTAGAAAGTTCATCAAGCGTTACAACATGAGGATGTTTAGTTTCCATTTTCTCTTCTTCAGAGCTTGCTTTTCTAAGATAATGCTTTAGGGTATCTCCCTCTTCAAGTGTACCAAGGTATTGATTCCCCGTACTTGCTGCCCATGCTTTTATATCAGCGGTTGAACCTTTATCAGTCGCTTGTACTTCCATGACTTGACCAGGTTCAAGCGTATTCATTTCCTTTTTTGTTTTAACAATTGGCATTGGACATGCAAGGCCTTTTGCATCTAGCGTTTTATTTACTGTTACTTCCACTTTATTCACCTCCCTAACATGATTATTTTCTATCTAAATCACCTTTCCAATCCAACATTCCACCTGCCATATTTTTCACCTTATATCCTTTGCTTTTCAGAAATTCAGCAGCTCTTCCACTTCTGGCACTGGAGCGGCAAACCAGGATATGTTCTTTGTTTTGGTCAATTTCACCAAGTCGATCCTCAAGCTCTCCAAGTGGGATATGGTGAATGCCAGGAATGGCTCCTTCTGCTACTTCTTCATGTTCACGAACGTCGATGATGCTATCCCGCTTGCCTTCATTTATGCGATGTGATACTTCGGTTGGTGTAATTTCTTCAATCAGTGTATTTGTTGACATTTTGTATATTTCCCCCTCTAAATGCAGATAAAAAAAGAGTGGTACATAGTTATCATTTCAAAAAAATACATTTTTACTTCTTCAGTTTCAAAAAGCACTTTGCTAAATTCAGTTCAGTGAACGAAAAGATTGCACTAGAAACACAGCATAGTATTGAAAGATATCATTATGAGAACAAGGAAGATATAATGAGGCGACTTGATGCACTTGATCAAGAATGAGATACGGAACGAGTTTTAGAAGCTTCAGCAGCGTTTTTCGTTCGCCTTGGAACCTTTCTAGGGTTTACGAGCAACAGAAGGTGGCATTTATTTTCAGGGGAGATTAGTTATTTTTTACTGCGACACTCTGTGCAGGGTTGGTGTCCTCCATTACCATTAATTAGAAGGTTGGGTATTAGGACTGCTAATGAGATAATGAGGAACGTAATTCGTTAAAATCTCTTTTACAAATTAAATAATTAGAAAAGACCTCAAACAATGTTTAAGGTCTTTACGATAAAGTAGAAACTATTATGTTTTTTATAATCTTTTTAGAACCAGTTCAACTTTTTTAGTGCCGTATGAGTGTAATGTTTGTTGTAGACACCTTTTCATCTTGTACGCGGTCCCTTCTGAAATTGTTTTTTCTTCATGGTTAATATAAACTCGTGCTAAATCTTCTTCAAACGAAACTAATTCTAAAGTAGTACTATCTGGAAACGGGTTAATTAATGGTTGTAAATCAGCTTCTAATAATAAATTGATTGCTGTGATACGAGGGGTTTTCACTGATGTTGGATTAGTAAAATCTATGTCTACCGCTTCAAGTGCGTCACCATTGAGTAAATAGATAGTGTAAGTTTCTACACTCTTCTCTCTTTTGGCTCCGCTTGGTAAGGTTGTATAGGTTTTTTTAGTTTTAATGAGTTGTATTACCTCGTCTGTTTCCATAAATCCCTCAACCCGATTAACTTCTTTTCTATTTTTATCTCGAAACAACGTAGTAGGATTATTACTAATCCGTGCCTCATTCGTTAACTCAGGTTCTTGATCAATAAACACAATCGAAAATGTTTGCTCAGGTAACAAGGTAGTAACCTCTTCCAAAACATGCCTCATCGTTCTACCTAAGGGACAAGCTGACATCGTAAATAGAGTGAGATTAGTCACTTTCATCGGTTTCACTCCTCAATATTACTATTCTCTAATGGAAAACACCTCTTTTGAAATTTCTGGGAATCTGGTATACGTAATGGTTTACTCCACCCTTCTTCATATACAGGTAATGCCGGATTACTATGCATCCAGTCGATCACCATCTCAATATCTGTTTGTTCCCATTTACACACATTCTGTCCTTTTTTTAAAGATGAGTACTTATGGCCACCTTCAAACATCAACTGGTTCAAAACAACTTTATAGAATTGATCAAGGGAGATTGGTTGATTATTCACTCTTACATTTAGAACTAAGTTTTTCAACTTAGAGGAATATTGATAAACAAAAGCAAGTCCTGTTACTTGAATAAGTCCACCAACTCGTTCTTCTACATCTGGATGAATTTGGTTTAAAATACTTTGTTCTAAAGCTGCTACAATATCTCTACCTTTTAATTGTACGGTATAAATAGATGAACGATGAGGTAGCAAGTTCGTTAATTGTTCGAGTGTGATAGGCCCAGGAGGGATCGTTACCCCAAACCCTATTCCGGGTAATATTGAGATATCACTAGTTGTCTTAGTACGTAGAATATTGCCAAAGAACGTTTCAGCAGGCGATTCTCGCTTATAATTACGAATCATAGGAGATGTAATACTTCCGACATCCTGCTCTAGTCGATTTTTGTGCTCAAATCGCATTTCATTTATCATTCTTTGTATATTTACATTCGGTTGCAAGTTCTCAGGTATAATAGGGATGATACTTCCTTCTGCTCCTACTAATGAGCTACGATTAAATTGTAACTGTAGTACCCCAAGTCCAGTATAGTATGGTGTAGACTGAGAAATGATGACACCATTTCTTATCTCCTTTGGAATGGGTTCATGAGAATGTCCTCCTACAATTACATCAATTCCTTCTATGTTTTCTGCAATCTCTCTATCTAAATCCGATCCTAAATGCGACAATATAATTACGCAGTTAACACCCTTACCTTTTAATTGATTGATGTCCGACTGTATTGTTCCTAAACTAAACGTGTATTTAGCACCATTTGTATTCTTTTGTGACGTTGTTTCGGATGTTAAATGATAAGTCAGACCGTAGATACCTATTTTAAAACCATTGATCTCTCTCACCATATAAGGATAACCTAATAAAGGTGCTTCTGTTTCCTCTTCTAATAAATTAGCTGCTAACATAGGAAAGTTCGCTTCATATGCTCTTTGTTTTAAAACCTCTATTCCATAATCTACATCATGGTTTCCTGGTGTCATTGCATCATACCCTAATTGGTTCATCAAACTAATATAAAAATGTCCTTTTGTTATATTCGCAATTTCACTATCACAGAAAGCATCTCCAGCTTCAAGTAGAAGCACATGATCATTTTCTTGACGAATGCGATTAACTGCTTCAGCTAAATAGGCGAAACCACCTAACTTTTTATAAAGAGGAAATGAATGACATAGACGCAATTGAGAAGAGATATCCAAACTAGATACCTCAATAGGCAATAAATGTCCATGACTATCATTTGTATGAAGTAATGTGAGTGTCCAATCGTCATTTTTTTGCTCCTTATAACTCATTGACAGCCTCCTAAAAAAACAACTTTATCCAGAAAACTTTCTATCATTTTCAATTGGTAACGTAAACCAAAAGGTATGAACATTTTGACTCGTTTTTAGGCCTAATTCTCCGTTATGACTTTTAATAATCTCTTTGACAATCGATAGTCCTAACCCAGACCCTCCTAAGTTACGATTTCGTGAAAGGTCAGCTCGATAAAAACGTTCAAAAGGTTGGTTCGGATCTTCAACTGGAATAGGTAGCCCTTCATTTTTCACTTGAACTTGATATCCTTTTTCACTCATAAAACCTTTAATCTCCATCCATCCCCCTTTATCATAATTAAGGACGTTTTCAATTAAGTTTGTTAAGACCTGTTTCAATCCCTCTTTATCAGCGTATAACTGTTTATCTTCTATGCTAATCTTGATTTGGATCGATTGTTTCTGAAGTTCTAAGCGAAAAATTTCAACTTGGCTTTCAATAAGAAGACGAATAGATAAGCACTCATAATTTACAGAGCTGCCATATTCATTTTTCCAAACATTAAGTTGTTGCAATTGTTCAACAAGACTTGTAAGCCTCTTCGACTCTTCGAAAAGAGAATCGTATAGCTCTTGATTTCCATTTATTACTCCCGATCTTAACGCCTCTAAATAGCCATTGATATTGGTTAAAGGAGTTCTTAACTCATGAGCAACATCTTGGGTCATTTTCTCACGAGATTCCTCTACTTTTTTTATTTTCCTTATCATCTCATTAAAGTGCCTTGATAATTGCCCGATTTCATCAGAATTTTTGTTATAAATAATCACTGGATCGTTCCCTTTTGCAATCTCTTTTGTCACCTCCGTTAATGTACTTAGTGGGTATAATAATGAACGAATGAAATAAAAATGAACGACCGCAGCAATGAAGATGGAGAGAATAACAGCGTAAACGAGGTAAGAATCCAATTGATTTGTAAAACCCAACCTTTGTTCAGCTGAAAGAGAATTTTCTTGTTCTATTAAATAGCAAGCAAAATCTTTTACAGATACACCAACAATCCAAATGACCAGTCCGACAACGATGCTATTTATCACCGTTAGCTTCAACATAAGGTTTATTTTTGTCATTCTTTTTACGATTTGTTTAAAAGGCAACAAACTGATACCCCATGCCCCGAACTGTTTTAATACAATCTGGAGCGTCTACTTGCTCTAGTTTTTCCCTAAGATTTCGGATATGGACATCAATTGTCCGATTCGTAATATCTTTCTCAACATTTGGATAAAGTTCCTCGATCATCTGTTCTCTTGATAAGATTTGATTCGGATGCTTCATGAACATGTATAGTAATTTGCTTTCATTATTTGTTAAAGAAAGTTTCGTTCCATTAAAATTCACTTCTCCCTTTAAAGGCTTCACTGTGATCCCTTGAAAACTAATTTTATTACAACGATTCTCTGTTCGACGCAGCACCGTTTCGACGCGAGCAACAAGTTCATTGGGACTAAATGGCTTTGTTATATAGTCATCCGCCCCCATTCTGAGTCCATTAATCCGATCCTTTTCTTCCACCTTGGCTGTAACCATGATAATCGGACTATCACTTTTCTTCTCTGTCCTAATCCATTTACAAACCTCTTCTCCACTGACTTCAGGAAGCATTAAATCAATGATCGTAAAACACGGATCGTACCGCTCAAACATGTCTATGCCTTGTTTGCCGTCTCCCGCCTCCCACACATCATAACCTTCTTTTTCAAGATAGATCTTAATTAATTGTCTTATTTTATGATCATCTTCTACAATTAAAATAGATTTGCCCTTAGTGTTCACTCCGAACCTCCACATCTCGTATTAATTAATATTGTTTATCATTGTCTCCATCATTTCATAAGACATGGGCCCAATCACTTTATTTTGAACTAACCCCTCAGTATCAATGACATAAGTTGTTGGTATAGAGTAAGCTTGGTACATCGCTCCAATATCACCATCCACATCTAATACAACTGGAAATGTCAATTGAAATTCCTCATACACAAAAGGCCTTACCGCATCTTTATTTCGCTCTTGAGTTGTTAAATTAACTGCCAATATTGTAACTCCATCATTCTTATGCTTCTCATAGTAGTCTTGCATATGGGGCATTTCAGCTCGACATGGTGGGCACCAAGTTGCCCATAAGTTTAGGATTACTTTTTCCCCTCTAAAGTCTGATAACTTCAATGGCTCTCCTTCTAATGTTTCTAATTCAAAGTCCGGTGCCAAATTTCCTTGGTTTAATCCTACTTCAACATCTACTACAGTCGTTTCACTATTCGGTTCATTCCCACTTTCTCCACGTAAATCCATTAACCCCCATCCTATTAGCCCAACTAAAAGGAGGATCACAATCAAATTCTTTTGTTTTTTCATCTTTTATTTTCCTTTCCTTAACCAAAATAGGTGAAAGTTGCAAGCCAAGCACTAATCCTTTGAAATTGACCTGTAAATAGAAGCAAACCTAAGCCGATTAAAATCCAACCATTAACTACACTCAATTTAGGTAAGATTGAATTAATATTCCTTACAACTTTCAATGAATAGGTCACAAGTATTGATACCATTAAAAATGGTATCCCCAATCCTAATGAGTACACTGACAATAAAATCACACCACTACTTACTGTTTCGTGCGAGGCTGCTAATAATAAAATAGAGGATAAAACAACACCTACACATGGACTCCATCCAAATGCAAAAGCCATTCCAATTAAAAAGGAAGGTCCTGCACCTGCCCTTTTAGATTGCATATGTATTCTTTTTTCCCTCATAAGGAATTTGAGTTGTAAAAGGCCTACCATTTGAAGTCCAAAGATGATAATAAGGAGTCCGCTAATTTTTTCAACAATGTTTCTATTTTCCATAAACATTTGACCTATGAAACTTGCGGATACTCCTAAAAGGACGAAGATGATACTAAATCCCAAAATAAAGCTTATTGATCTAGTAAATACTAGTTTCTTATTTACATTGACCTTATCAGAGACTGTAGAACCTGTTAACGTAGAAATGTAAGCAGGAAGTAATGGAAATACACATGGTGATAAGAAAGAAAGCAGTCCTGCAGTAAAGGCTACTAAAATGGATAAATTATCGATTTTTCTCACCTCTTTTCCTTTTCTGCACGATTAGTATAAGTAGAGCTAACAGGATAAAGCCAATTTGGAGATTTGTGAACCCAAGAATAACTGGTTTTATATGAGTCAAATAACCTAAAAAGATTTGACCTAGACTATAAATTAATAGGCTGTTGGATAATCCTTTTCCAAGATCTACTTCTTTATTCTTCAACATGACAACTATCAGCCACCCAGCTAAAAAAATTTGACCAGAGTAGTAAATATAATTTGTATGGAATAAATAAATAAAATAAGTTGCGCTCCCTGCAAGCCAACCACTGAAAGTAAGATTCAAATACGTTACTATTCCTACGCTCTGCTTAGTAGATTGAAAGTAAATATAAATGAAGCCCATTAGAATTCCTAACAACATTCCTTTTTGACCACCATCAAAATAAAGAATCCCCAGTGGATAGGCAAAAGCATGAACCGGATTGAATAATACATAACTTAGTTTCCAAACTATAAATCCATAAAGTAACGCATTAAATATAGTATCTAATAATGGTTTCTTGTCTAAATTTAATCGACTTAAACGAATGTTCATTGCTAGATAGGCTACTACTAGTGCACCTCCAATAAAGATCCATTTGATAGGCAAACGTATCGAACCAATAATTAAAAACTCCTCCATAATGCTCCTCCTTTATCTTCAGTTATACTTTGTGAATATTAAGAAACGTTTAAGAAAATAAAAAAGTGCATTTTCACATGCACTTCTCCATGACTCTTTAGATAAATAAAGAACCCTCCATAATTAACAATATATCCTAAAAAATTGAGAGTACAGTACCCATAATACTATAGATAATAAATATAGCTCCTACCAGGAACCAAAGATAAACAGCTGGTCATATTGGAGGCGATACTTTAACCTTTTTACCATCTGTTGTCCCTTTATTCATTCCTCACTGGTTAGTTGAACAACTTTTTTCTTCATTCTTCATAAGATGCACCACTCCCTCTACTAAATAATACCCTAATAGGTACAGTTTATACCTATTAGGGTATGTAATCAACTAAATTTTAATTGTTTCACATATTTGATGAATTAAAAAGCCGATTTCTACGTTAGGCGTACTTTACGTTGAAAGTAGTTAGATTCCCAATTCCTGGATCTAATTTTAATAGTGACTTTTAAATCACTGCTAACCGTTAGCTGATGTAGGTTAATCTGAATCAATTCTCAAACATCAGACCCTTCTCTTCTTTTTCCCTTCCTTCTAGACCAAATCACCACAGGAATCAGTAGTAAAGACAACCCGCCTCCAGCTAGTGACAATATTGTATAGCTCATATTAGCTACAATCATTCCAGACATAGCTCCACCAGAAGCACCTGCTAATGCGATGAAAACATCCACTGTCCCTTGAGTCTTAGCACGTTGTGATGCAGCAGTCGAATCAACAATCTGAGCTGTTCCACTTATTAAACCAAAGTTCCACCCTACCCCTAGTAAGGAAAGAGCTATGATTAAGACAAGAATAGAATCACTTGGCGCAAATGCTGCCAACAAACCTGCTAATAGAAGCGTGAATCCAGCAGCTATCGCCATCGCAGTTCGACCAATCTTATCCACAAGTACACCTGTAACCAATGAAGGAAGATACATCGACCCAATATGGATACCAATAACAAGACCAATTGCGCCAAGTCCATGACCATGATGGGTCATATGAATAGGTGTCATCGTCATAATAGCAATCATGACCATTTGTGATAGAATCATAACTGTTGCCCCGACCGCAATACCTCTTTTATTTTCGTCTAAACCAGTTTCTTTCAAAGTTAAAGTCTCATCATTTGGCTCTTGCTTATAGACTTCCATTTTTCTCACTAATAAAAACGGATCAGGGCGAAGCATGAGGAAAATAATGAATCCAGCTAAGAGAAAGGCAACTCCCGATAATAGGAAAGGACCAGCAAGTGCTGGGATCCCAATAGCAGTAGCAAAAACCCCCATGACACCAACTAAATTGGGCCCCGCAAATGCACCAAATGTGACCGAAACCATCGCAATACTTATAGCTGTTGCACGCTGGTTTTTCTCTGCTAAGTCAGTACCTGCATATCGAGCTTGTAAATTGGTCGCTGTACCCGCACCATAAATTAGCAAGAATACAAATAAAAGAAAAATACTATTCACTATAGCAGCAATGACAACTCCCATAGCCCCTAGTCCTCCGACGACAAAACCTGTAGTTAGACCGATACGACGACCATATCGTTGAGAAAGCCTTCCGACTGCAAAAGCAGCTCCAGCTGAACCCACCGTAAATAATGCAGCTGGCATTCCTGCAAATGCATCAGTGCCCATCATCTCTTGTGCAAGAAGTGCACCCACAGTAATACCAGCTGCTAACCCAGCACCGCCAAAGATTTGAGAAATACTCACAATGAGCAACGTCTGTTTGTAGAGCATTCGTTGTTTCACCGGAGAATCTATATAACTTTTGATTAATTCATCGTCTCTACTAGACATTATATACACCTTCTTCTCATATGAACGATTTCTCCACTCTGTTTTTATATCTTAGTTAAGACTAGCTAGTTAAGATTTACTAGGTTGTTTTAACGTTTCAGACATACGAAAATACAAATTAATACCAGCAATTAAAGGGAAAATTGCAACAAGGCCTATTGCCCAATTAATATTCAACATATCTGTAAGTAGACCCGCAAAAAGTGCTCCGAATGCATACCCGCTATCTCGCCAGAAACGATAGACACCCACCGAAGAAGCTCTCCATGTTGGATGAGCAACATCACCAAGAGCTGCTTGTAAAGTAGGGTATACCATTGCTGTTCCTACCCCTAATAACACTGCACCAATCGTCCACCACCAGAATGCCGTACCAATTAAGATCCACCAAATTGCAATTGCTTGTGTGATCATTCCGTATACAATCAAACCTTTTCGACCAATTCGGTCACTCAATGCTCCCGTAAAAAGTTGAAAGAATCCCCAAGCAGCAGGATAAAGTGCTACTAGAACTCCGACCTTCCCAACCGATAAACCTTCTGTTGCAAAAAAGAGAGGAAACAACCCCCAAGCCATCCCATCTTTAAAATTTGTTGAAAGCCCTGCAAAACTTAAACCAGAAAGTGTTTTATTTTTCCATGTAGTATTCTGAAAGATTTCTTTAGCAGAAAAATCAACATTTTTTGATGTTTGTTGGCTAGATTGAATCCTTAAGTGTTCTCCCGTATCCTTTACAAACAATGAAAAAACAATTCCAATTACAGCTATCGCTATCCCTATATAGAATGGTTCTGGTCTAAGTGAATACGTGCTAGCGATATAGCCAGAAATGACACTAAACAGAGCGACTCCAGAATACCCAGCAAATTCATTTAACCCGACAGCTAACCCACGTTGATTAGACTTTACTAGATCAATTTTCATATTTAATGTCATTGACCATGCCAATCCTTGATTTATTCCTAGTAACACATTTGCAAATACAATATGCCACCACTGTCCTGCAAATATAACAATGATGGGGACAAGCAAACCAACTCCCCAACCTATTAGTAGAACTTTTCTTCTTCCAATTCGGTCAGCTATAGAACCAGCAAAATAGTTTACGATTGCTTTTGAAAAACCAAAACTAACAATAAATGAAAGAGCCGCACTCGCTGAAACCAATCCGAAATGCTCCTCTCCTACTAAAGGGAGCACCGTTCTTTCTAATCCAATCATTGAACCTACAAATAGATTAATAAGTACGAGAAGGGCAAATTGCTTTTTATTTTCCTTCAAGCCGACTATAACCTTATTTTGTTTCATAGTAGATTCAACTCCTTTGTCGGGTATAGCATTACTCTATACCCATATTTGTTTTTCTGATTTTTTCAAAGTTATCTGGTTTGGATACACCTCGATATGATCATCTAATGTTACTAGTTTATTAAATATACTGTCGTATAGTTGACTCGCTCCTTCTTCCACATCTGAAGCGAGTTCTGTTCGACCTACATCGCCGACCATCAAAGTATGGCCAGTTAGAACAAACCATGGCTCCGCTCCTCTCGTCTTATCAGTAACAACTAAAGATATGTGTTCAGGCGTATGACCTGGAGTGTGCATAATATCTACGACTACATTTCCTAAAATAATTTGATCATTATCTTTTACAGAATAATAATTAAATGACGTTTGAGCTGATTCATGTAAAACATACTTAGCTCCTGTTTTTTCAGCTAATAATCTTGCTCCAGAGAGATGATCAGCATGTAAATGGGTATCAAAAATATAGGAAATCTCCATACCAAGCCTTTTTGATTCTTCAATATAAAAATCTACATCTTCTAGTAGAGGGTCTACAATTGCCCCAGTAGATTGACCACCACATCCGAAAAAGTATGAAGCAGCAATCGGCTCACTGTGTAAATACTGTCTGAAAATCATTAAAAAACCTCCTAAAATTAATTTTTCTTATTTAAACTTAGTATAAATCCATTTCAGTAATAGGTGAAATGCATTATTATTATCTTAGTTATGCATTGTGCGTATAATAGTTAGTGAAAATAAAAAAGCAACTGACTCTGCAGTTGCTTTTAAAAGGTATTCTTTGTAATAATAGGAACTTCATCTTTTTCTAAAACCTTACCGATGACGTAGCCACTCTCACCTTGATCAGATAACTTTGTTAGAAACGCATCCACTTGGCTTTGTGAAACCATAATCAGTAAGCCACCAGAGGTTTGAGGATCATATAGAAGCTGCTCTTCTTCTGTTGTAATGATATTTTTGTTTCGGACTCTGCTTCTATAAGAAGAAATGTTATTATACATTCCTTCAGAAATTGCACCCTCTCTTAACAAAGTGAATGAATCTGGTAAGTAAGGAACTTGTTCAAGGTTGAGTTCAATTGTCACACTGCTTTGTTCAGCAACTTCACACAAATGACCAATTAAGCCAAAACCTGTTACGTCTGTACAGGCATGGGTCTCGACTTGCCTCATAGCCTGTGATGCATATTTGTTCAACTTTAACATTTGATTAACAGCTGCTTCTTCTTGCTCTTTAGTTGCGAGTTTCTGATCAATGGCTGTCGTATAGATTCCTATACCTAGAGGCTTTGTTAGAATAATGGCATCGCCAACGCAAGCACCGTTTTTCCCTATAAAGGGATTACCGTCTGATATCTTCCCCGTAACGGAGAGACCATATTTCGGACAAGTATCATCAATCGTATGTCCACCTACGATATAGGCACCAGCTTCTTGTACCTTATCTACCCCGCCTTTAATCATTTCTTCTAAGTAATGTATAGGAAGTGTAGACGTAGGAAAACCAATGATATTAAGAGCAAACAAAGGATCTGCTCCTTTAGCATAGATGTCACTTAATGCATTTGCACAGGCAATGGCACCAAATTGATAAGGGTCGTCCACAACAGGTGTAATCATATCTACCGATTGTACCATCGTATCATTCTGCCATTTGTACCCTATGGCATCTTCGCCAATCCCTGCAATTAAATGTTTATCTTTGGGTTCTGGTATGCTACGCAAAACTTGCGTAAGGTCCAATGACCTGACTTTGCTTGCTCAGCCAGAACCAGTTGAATATGAAGTTAACGAGATTTGAGGCTTCACGTAAGCTCCTCCTTTCTCTTTCGATTATGGAATAGTTTATCACTTTTCTTATAGGAGGTGAATAGCAATGGAATTTCATCAACTGAAGACCTTTTATTCTGTTGCCACTCATTTAAATTTTACCAAAGCAGCGGAAGAGTTATCCTTAAGTCAACCTGCTGTTTCACGACAGATTGATGCATTAGAAAAGTATTATGAATTACCTTTGTTTTACCGGACGAAGAAGAAAGTTGAGTTAACGGATGCAGGTAGGCAACTGCTAAAATATGCGGTTCAAATCATCTCTTTAGCCAATCAGGCAGAAAAAGCAATGGCTTCTTTAAATGATTTGGAAAGTGGTGAGCTATATATAGGGTGCGGTACTACTATAGGAAACTTTGTTATTACAAACTTAGTTATAAACTTCCAGAAAAAATTCCCTAATATTAAAATTCATCTTTTAATAGATAATACATCCGAAATTATCAATAAGTTAAACGAGAATAAGATCGATTTAGCCATCGTAGCCAAGAACATAGATGATTCTAAGTTTAACTATCAGCCATTATTTCAAGACAGCATCCATGCTTTTTGTGCAATTGAGCAAAAAGAAAAATACAAAGACGTACACTCCATCTTTGAATTAAAAGAGGATACTCTCTTCATAAGAAGTAAAGGTTCACATTCAAGAGAATGTATTGAGGATCAATTTAATAAGGTTCAATTCACACCTAATAATCTTTTTGAGTTAGGGACAAACGAAGCCATTAAACATGCAGTATTACACGGCCATGGGGTTGGCTTTCTATCCTCGTCCACTGTAAGAGTGGAGCTTAAGCATAATCTCTTATATCAAATACCTTTATTAGACCATTGTAATAGGGAATTCCATATGATTACTCCAAAAGGGAAGTATGCTTCACCTATTATGCTTATTTTTACGTCTTTTATTAAGAAGAATATACAGAGGTATGCTAATAGTGAAAAAGAATTTTTTATAAATAACTGGTGAATTTTTGAACCATTCTGCTCTAGTTGGCTTTACAAAAGAAATGAAAAAAATTTCCGCAAGTTAGGCCAACTCATGAGAAGCCTTCATTAATTTACCTCAATATATTTCACTCTTAACTTACCAAAGTTTTGTTGCAGGGACTGATTATATCATGCCGTGGGTTACAATTTGTATATGTCAAATACGAAAAAACGATCACTCTTAAAGTGATCGGTCCTCTAGCTGTTTATCAATAGTAGAATTTTTACCCTATCTCAGTTTATTAAATGTCATATTACAAGAAAGTCCGTTGACTCTGGAACTTTTCAAGAGACAACGGACCTTCTCATAAAACTTTTATCACGTTACCTTTTCTTGCATTCTTTTTCTTAAAATGATGATTAAATAACACAATAAACAATTAATAATTACCGGGAAGATGGCCATGTCAATTTGTGCAAATATCATTAAAATATCTATTCCATTATTAAAGAGAATATTTGAGTATTCTGGAAATTTAGAAGATAATTGAAACATTTCTAAGAATAAATGCCAAACTAACGCTATCACCACAAATATTATTCCTATAAATTGAATTGCTCTTTCAACAATTTTCAACTCACCTTGATAACATAAAAATGCCCACGTTACCAAAAGAGTTACAATGTAGATAATATAATCATAACCTCTTAAAATTTCAGTCTCTGAAAGAAAGACCATTGAAAATAATGGAACAATGACCATCCATGCTAATGAGATTCTTAAACTTTGATAAGCTTTAATAGTAAAAACCCACAACGCGGCTAGTATTAAAGCTACCCATAACCAAATGATTATTTCGTTAACAAATCCAATATTACCGAAGATAACGCTTAAAATCAGAGTAATAATGAAAAGTAGACCTAGCCTTCTAACTTCTATACTTCGATTTTTTATATCTAACCAAATAAAGCTTGAAACAGATAATGTAGCAACTGGAGTAACTAAAATCTTGAATATTTCATAATACTGAGATAAAAACAAAAATACTACAGTTAACGTAAGAAACAGACCTAAAAACACCTTTTCTGTATAGTTCACTGAATTCCCCCTCACCTTTATTAGACATGTCCTTCTAATCAATATGCCTTGTACCATTTCCTTATACCTAAATTTTTACATTATTAGTATTTAAAATAAGTCTATGTCACTAAGGAATTCACTAAATTTTGTTGATTTCTTAATGTTTTGGTCTGTTGATACTTCCTGTTGAACAGTATTTAGTCGAATACGAAAGACGATTACTTTAAGAGCAATCGTCTTTTCGAAGGTTATGCTTTAACCAATATATTTGCTGCGCAACAGATAATATTTTATGATCTTTAAACCTAACTTAGTTAATCCTTTACATCGTCCTTGCATATTTCACTAACTAGCTGCCACAACGTGTTGGTTTCTTTATTCTTTGGTCCAAGCCTATCACAAAGCTCTTCTACTTTCTTCCTAAACTCTTCCGACACACCATCATCATGTTCTGCCATGTGGACAACTCCTTTTTTCTGAAAAAGCGACTCTTCTTTAGTCAAAAAACTACTTACAATATGTATTTTATGAAACAGTTTGTTTTGGTGATATTTATTATCTCTTTTTTATTTATCCCATATACAAAGGCAATAACTTTGCCTTGTAGTATGGTTTTAAACCCAATTGATAAAGAACTTTTAAAAATACAGTTAGTCCCCCAAGTATGCATCCTTAATAGAAACAAAAATCAAGGTATGATATCTCCCTGCTCTCAGTATTCAGTTTAATAGTTATTTTAGGCGATTATTTCAAACCAAGCCTCGAAATTAGGACTGCCAATTTGACACGCGAAACTACCATTTACAATTACCCCTTCTTTTTCTGAGGCATTGAAAAGTTCCCCCTTATTAACGTTATATCCATTCGTTCTAAACTCTTCTTTCGCTCTTACAATTATTAATTCGTCATCAGGCATAAATATTTTAAACATATTATTTCCTCCAATCTGCTCCGTTAAGTGAATACTTCACAAAGCAACCAATATTGACGTATATATAATACCAGAAAATAACAAATTATGTATAAAAGAATTATCTAACTATTCTTACCTATGTGCAATTGGTTAATTACAATATAAAAGGTATCTTGATTTTAAATAAAAATCGTCTACTACGTAATATAAGATTTACTCTACAATCTGGCCAAATTGCTAATAAATGAAACCCTCAGCAATTCAAATAACAATTACTTAGGGTTTGGTTTTGTAGGATGAAAACAAGCTCAGCTGTCCCTCAATCGTAATGAGTAAAAAGGATATTCATAGAATAAAAAAGAAAGCAAAAGACCCAGCTACTGTCCAATAGAAGCATGACTAGTTTTCTTGTAAATCCTCCTGATACGGAAAGTGAAAAATGACCAAATCACGACGATTCGGTCATTTTTTGGCTCTTAAATTTATCAACAAACCCACTAATCTATTATAGTTAAAAGTTATTATTGAAGCTCCTCCATAATTTCATCAATTAAAATTTTTAGTTCTTTCTTAAAAACTGTGTAGGGAATTCTTTGTTCTACAATAGCTTCAGAAGGATATATACCTTCTTCTAGGAGTTTCTCAACAATTGGAATTACATCATACTTAATTTGATTTAGCTTTATTTCTTTTTGTCTAAGAAAGTGCGCCTTCCTCTTTGAAGTTATTTCTTCACACAAATCCTTTGCATGTTTATAGAGAATATAAGTACTATACTTAGATAACTTTATTACTTGAGCCATACTTAAGGGAGGAATTTGTTCTGAATCTAATATTGTTTGAAGTTCTTTTCTAACTTCCTCAGGTGTAACATTATAATAGCTGTGCTGTCTATTTTCGAGATTATCAATTGCCGACAAATTGATGTTACTTTTGTCAATTGGCTTAAAGTGAATTAAATCTACAATTGACGTTTGAAAGTAGAATGATAGATTTAGTAACTTTTCAAAAGTTATATTACTACGATCCATCACATATTCAGAGATCATACTTACATTAAGGATTCTACTAAACTCACTTACATTTCCATCTGTATATTGATTAACGAGCATTTTTACAATTTGATTAGGGAAATGTCTAAGTGGAATGTTGTTACTCTGTTGAAGGAACTCTAAAATTTGTTTAAAGTTCGAGATACACCATAAATCCCATTCATCTAATTCCTTGTATTCTTCAACATTCTCTTTTCCAAGCCAATTGCCACATTTACCACAATGCCCAACCTGCTGACTAGAAGAAATGAATTTGTTTTTCTTACCACATGAGTAACATTTATCGTCTAATGGCACAAAGTGATCAGGACAATACTTCATTAATTCTATATTCCATATGAGTGGTTCATATATTTCCTTACCTTCTTCTTTCCAACTTTCAAAGCAGAGAGGACACCAAGCACGGTTTTTCCTTATCATATTTCTTTTAATGCTAAATAGTCCTCTTCCATTTAACAGAGTTAACTTTGATAATTCTCTAGTGGTCACAATCTCTAGAGCATTTAAATAATCCTCTGTAATTTCGGTGCAACTATTGATATAATGCACATGATTAGTTTGTCTTTTCTTAATATATTCCTTTAAGAATTCTTTTGAAAAAAGATAAGCTACTTCTTTCTCCAAAAGTATCCATACAGGTACTACATGTTTTTCAGCTAATCTTAATAAATAACTGTGAAGACTCTCAACTTGGTAGGTATCTAGTCCTTCAGGCATGATGTTGTATAACCTGCTTCTTTCCATGTTATTAGTATTGGGAGCATTATTCCCTTCGACTCTTTTTAGCCCTACATTATTACACATTATCTCACCAACTTTAATTTACTGTGCATTATTTAAATATTCAAATCCTGTTTTGTCTCTCTTAGGATCTCTTATCCCAGGCTTTTTATTTGTTTTCTTCTTTTGCTCTACCTCTTTATTTACCTTGCCTAATCCTAACTTAAAATTTAAATCATTTTCCGTCTTTTTCTGACTTTCAAGTAAATCTTCTCCTGTAATAATTTCTTCCGCCATTTTATAAGCTTGGTCTATAGTTGGCTCAAACTTTTTAAAATCATTTAACGTTAATGTTTTTGCATTAGGAGTTTTATTTAATTTATACTCCAAAGTATTTGTTAACCAATCTCGTAAAATCCCAACACAACCAATAGTTCTTTGATAAAAGTACTCCCAATTATTCATAAGGTCTGGTTGATTTTGTATAGGCAGATGCACTTGAAAAAAACCAATAACATTCTTAAAAGCATTTATTTCTTCTGTTAATTCTGCATCATACCTTGGGAAATTTATATCTATACCTCTTCTACTTAGTTGACCACTTAAATTTCTAAAACTCAAAAGTTCATAAGTCCCAAACAGAATAATTGGAATTTCGAATTTTGACGCTAATGATTTAATAGTATCCATATGGTTTCTTAAGGCTTTAGAATTGCCTGCCTTAGTCATATGTTGTGCTTCATCAATTATTATTACTTTTACCTTTCTGTACTTTATTACATTTTCCAAGGATCTTCTCAAGGTCCTCTTTGTACGTTGGGTATGATTTGTAGGAACTTGACTACCGTGAGGTAATCTCTTTTCACTAATTAGTATTTCTTCAACTTTTTGAAGTGCTTCAGTGTAAAAGTCGATCCAATCAAATTTTCCATCCTCTGGTGAAGAAGCCTCCACCCCTATAATGGGGACAAAACCCTTATCTTGCTGCATTTCATCGTTGTATTGCTTAGTTATCTCCTTTTCCACTTTTCTGAACAGGGTCGTCTTTCCAACACCACTAGGTCCATAAACCAATAAAACTTTACCTTTGCCTGCAATCTTAATTTTATCCATTAAGTCTAAATATGCTTGTTGTAATGCTGGATGTCCTACAGTTCTTTCTTTGAAGTAGTCAATCCTTTCCTTCTCGGTTCGTTCTAATAACTCCATAGGAAAGCCTAATTTATTCATTAGAAAAACTCCTCGTATAAATCAAATTGAGTAACTTCTTCAATTTCGTCTTTAGAAGTTTTTATATCATCATCTACTTTTTGCAAGTTAGTACTTTTAATCTCACTTTTATTAAAAGCCTTACTATCAGCTTGCTTTTTCGCTAGACTTTTTTTCCCACCTTCAATAACAGTGAGAGATTTTTTAAATGCTTCATCCTTTAACCTTTGAATTTCTAGCAGTTCATGTGCTTCTGTAGTCCTAAGAAACTTTGCTATATCTAATGCCGATATATTAATTGAATCCTGTGTATTCTTTTTCCTACTTCTTAATTCTGCCGTAGCAATTTTTATTTCTTTTTCTGTTCTACCTGCAAACTCTAATTCATATTGTGAGTTTAATTTTATCCACCTCTTATTTACATAAGCGTATGCTTTACTATAATCAAATGGATCGTAACGAACAGGGACTTGTTTTCCCTCAACTGCAGGATTTTGCAACTCATATGACCAGTAATAAACATTGTTTATCTTTATCCCATCTCCTATCTGTACTTTGGCAGTCCCTTTTTTTGTTGTCGGTAGTGTAAACATTTCAAAGTTGTAATCATACTTGATATAAGTTTGCTTTCTTTCACCTGTTTTCCTAATATTCTGTTGATAAGCATCTCGGGGACTTTGATCAAGTGATATATGTGTCCTCTGATCATATTCTTCATAGAGCCATTGATTTAAAGCTTCATATAAATGCTCTAAAGTCCAAATTGCTAAGCCTTTTGGATTTGTATCTTTTGTCAACAACCGCACATTATTTTTGGTCATCTGAGTATTTCCTTGAAGATTATATATGAACATAGTGTTAGTTGTTCCAAATAGCCTTTCACATACTGAGCCAAATCTTGGCTTTGCACCTGGTCTTGTTTTCTTATTACACTCATATTGAGCTAGTAAGGTATCAAAATACGTACCTTGAAAATCCTTCCCGCCGTCTACTATGATTGTCTTTGGCATTCTAGAAAATTTATTTACACATTCTCTTATCGTGTTCATGCATGATCGATAAGACGGAGGATCATAGGTTAAATGAAATGATAAGACTCTTCTTGAATAAGCATCAACCAATAAGCTTAACCACGGCCTTCCAAGGTTTTTTTGAGTTTTTGAACATATGAGTTCAATATCAAGCTTTGTATGATCAATATGCGCAATCTCAAACGGCCTACCCCCATGTCTTGGTGTCGTTTGGGTTAACTCCCAATAAACTGGTTCCTTATCATATGCTGCTTTTTTCCCTTTTCTTTTCAACTCTTGTTCATGAGAGGGACGGCGTTCAATTTGTTTTTCAAATGTCTTTTTAGTAGGTGGATCAAACCCTTTCTCAATGCAATCTAATTTAAAGGAATTATATACAGATGACACATTACGTTGTTTTTTATTTTCATAAACTTCCGTTATATATATTTCCATTAAATCAATAACATCTTTATTTAATCTTCTTGTTTTATTTCCTTGTTTATGTCGAGCAGGAATTAAACCAATATATCCTTTTCCATACTCTCTTACAGCATCATTGTATTTCTTCTTCCAATGTCTCAATGTTCTAGGAGGGACATCCACTACTTCTCCTTCTAGATGCTTACACAAAAGAAAGTACTTCTCATTTGCCTCTTGAAGGTCAGAGGGACTTGCTGACTTAATAATTTCTTTATATTCTTGAACTTCTTCATCGTGTTTCTCATTGGATTCATTTGAAGCAAGTGATTTTATGTATCCTTTTTTTATCAGTTCCTCAACAGAATGTTTAGGTAAAGGAATTATTTTTTCTGCCTCATCTAATAAAGAAATTTCAGTTTCCCCAATATTTACAACCATAAACAAGTTTCCGTTCCAGAGGATATTACCACCTATCTCTAGAACAACTTTATTATCTAGTTCAATCCCGTCAATGTCTCTATTAACAGTAGTTGCTTCAAAATTTAATAAAGCTACGGCAACCTCTTTATCTATAAAGAGGGGGAACTTTTCAAATTTTTCTATTAAAAACCCATCTAAATCTACATAGATTTCACCTAAGATAATTAACTTATATATATCATCTACACTGAATTGAGCATCCTCAACAGACAATAAATCATCAAGAGTTATCCCTAAATCAGATTTAATATAGTTAGTAATGATGTTTCTACTAGTTACCGAAACGGATGGATTTTCTTCTAATAAATAATCTTCTAAAAAACGGAGATTCTCCTGAAGAGTCCAGTTTATCTCCTTAGAACTTCTTACTCGAAAGGATAAACCTTGCTCCTTAGCGTACTCTTCAGCTGGTGGGCATCTCCATACCCCATTTTCATCCAAGATGTACCTCTCAGGTGATTCTGCCATCTTCTTGGATAACTCCTCTTCTGTCTTCCACTCTTCCCAACCGATAAAGTCTTTGGAGATTACAAAAAAGTCTGCAGTATATCTGTGACCTCTATTCTTACCATTTATTTTGTAATTTAGTTTGAACGAAGGAGGTTGATCATAAAATTCGTATACGTCGTCATCAAACTCCATTAAATAAATTGCTGCTAACTCAAGTTTGTGACTCTCGAATTGAATCGTTACACCCATTTTCTTACTAGAGTAAAAACCAGGTACGTTTTTTCCGCTACTTTTAACTCTTCTTGCTGGATCAGATGAGCGAATATTATTGATGAATAATTCCTGTTCATTACTAATACCTTGTTCTTTGCAAAACACATCAAAATTGTTGATCATTGATGATTCTCCTTTACTTTAATTAAAGAATAGTATTGAGAGCTTTTTCCAATTATTATCAAGATAAGCATAAACGTTATTTATATCTAGAGGATCGAATTTCACCATAACTTTACTACCGCTAAGGTTCGGGTTCAGGAAGTCACGCGTCCAATAATAAATATTGTTGAACCTAATTCCCTTTCCACTAACTATCCTTAATTCAATTTGGGGTAAACATAAAATGATGAAATGTTGATCATACTCTACTCTTGCTGGTAATCTACGTAAAGTACTTTTTGAGTTGAAAATTTCTCTTGGACTTGTTCCCATATATGTCATTTGCTGATCATAAACCTCATATAACAAAGATGAGATAAACAAATGTAATTCATCAAAACACCACGGTGAACGACATCGTTCCACCATTCTCTCGATCAACTTGCTTACATTAATGAACAATTTCTCACACAAATGTTTTGGATAGGTAATTTTTTGAATATAATATGCAGATAGTAATTTATCTAACTGCATATTATTAAATACTTTACGATCATCATCGGTTAATGCCATGTTCTTTGGGAGCATTTTGTTTATTCTCACACATTCCCTAAAGACCATCATTATTGATACATAAGATGGCGACTCCATTGACAAGTCAAATGCGAGAATCCTTTTAGAGTACTCATCCATTAAAATAGTAAGCCACGGCCTTCCGAGAGTAATATTTGTTACCGGGCATATTACTGCTGTATCCAGACAAATGTGACACATTACTGCTCTTTCCATAGGTTCCTTGCCTAGCATCTGTTTAAGCACTGAGTTTGGAATTTTATTCTGCTTTCTAATTGTCATATTTGATAGCTCCTTTTTAAATTATTCCATTTCTCTTGAACTGCTTTCTCCTTTAAAAAGCCATTACCTAAAATCCTTTCCACCTGCCTTCTACTTGGGTATATAGCTTGGGAAAATAATGACTTAACTGCTTGCTCAAGTTTTAATAACTTTAACTCCTCATTTTGTTGGCGATTTTTTTGAGCATGATAAGAATAATTAGCCTTTATTTGTTCGCATTCATCTTTGTACTTTTTTGAGAGTAGTTTACGATCACAACCAATCCTTCTTGCTAATTCACTTATTGATACTGGTTCTTTTTCAATGATGGCTTTATGTAAAATATTTCTTATCTCAAAATGGTCATATCTTTCTCTTTGATTGAAAAGTTCTTCTTCAGAATGTATCAGTCTTACGTCTTTACTCCTTTCTAGAAATTCAATGAGTGAAATTCCTAACATCTTTGAGATTTGCAATAAATATTTAATACTAGGATTGCTTTTTCCAGTCATCCATGAAGTAAATGTTGATTTAGGTACTTTAAGGTATCTTGCAGCTTTAATTGCTGAGTCATCAAAATTAGAGCTAACATAAAAATGTATGGACTCTTTAGGACTCTCATTAGAAAAAGTATTTTTCTTTTCAGCCAACAATTCGCCAATAAGAGAAACATCTTTATGTGATTCATCTTTGTAACTTTCTGGATGAATTAGATTATTTATTGTGCCTAACCATTGACCACATTTGGAACAAGTGCCTGGCACTGATTTTCTATTTATTACTGATACAAATTGTCCACAATGCACACATATATTTTTTAGTGGAGACTTATGTTTTAGACATGTGCCAACAAGTTGAAAATTCCAAATTAGTTGATCATAAATAATCATTCCTTTAACCCTATCTTCCTCATAGCACAAAGGACACCATGATTTGGTCTTTTTCAGTAAGCCCCTATTTGGAAATATTTCTGAAAAAGCTTTCAAAGTAGTAAAACTTAAATCTGTTCTACCAGTGAATTTTTCAGTTAACTCAATAAATTCCCCAGCTAATTTTCCTAATCCATTAATTCCAATAGCTGAATCATAGAAACCATCTCCCCCTCTAGAAGAGATCTTTGATAAGTATTCTTTTCCTAATAATGGTGTATAGACTTTGGATATTAGACTTCCAGTTAACACACAATGCGCTTCTGAAAGCCTTATGATGTAACTAGTTAAAGACTCAACAAAAGGTGTTCCTATCCCTATTGGCTCAATATTATAGAGAGTACTCCTATCCATAATTTTCTAACACCCCACTTTTTGGGGTATTATTGACATTAGGGACATACCTTTATACCTGTCTTATATTTCTGAATATTCACCTCTCTTACAACAACAAAAAAGCACCGTTTAATAAACCTACATTTTAAGTAAGTTTTTATTAAACGGTGCTTCCGTGTTAGTCAATATTTTTTTAGATAAACTAATTTTTTTAGAACAACTAATTAAACAAAATCTTCCTCAGTTTAATAAGCGGCAAGGTAATTCCAAGTATTTTGAAGTATATTCTTGCCTAAAGTTTTTTGAAGCATATCCTTACCTAAGCGGCAAAATTATGGTTCAAGTCACAGCAGTCATGCGGTTCACGGTATGGTTTTGGTGGAGACGGTGGGACATGTTTTTCCAAGCTTTCGCATTGGCACTGACTATATCTTGAACTTGATCACCATCAAGCCCCTTGGCGTATTATGAAGCATATATATTTGCCAGATTCCTGACTGAATGCTCCATCCTAGTACTACCTAACTTAAATAGGCAGCCTATAAGTCGATACACGGCTGTTGGATTACTCCACATACCGCTCGATGTTACCTTATCATCAAAAGATGACGTAGACTTCATCGATAAAGCCAAGTTATCACTCATGTGTCACCACACGAGGCGACTATTTCCATAATCGAACCCACGTCCAAGAATAACGACACTTACGCTTCTACGAGCGTAGTCACTGTATTAGCATTTCGCCAACACTTCGGCCCAATGACAGGCTTCCATGAGGCTAGTCTGATTGTTCTCTTCCTTCACCCTCAGACGGAGGGTAACCGGCGTAGCCCACTTAGAGTGAGTCCCAGATCCTACCACATGGGCGATGGAGGGTGGAACCGCAAAGCGCTATTAAGCTGCTAGTGCGAAGTTATTGTTTTCTTTGCCAGTTAAATGGCTTTGGCGTTTTAACGAGGCCGACCCCCTCGACTCGCCACGCAAGTACGACCTATCCCTGTCGAATCCAAAACGTCCCCAAGATAAGAGTTAGCTATGAGAGTGTTACTCACACGCTAAGCGTAAAACACTTCGTCCAGAACAATAAGTATTTACTACTGTCTCGCTCTGGACTTTTATTATAGCACACTGACAACCCGTTGCAACTGGTAATTATCTACCAATAACAAATATCGTATTTAGCCTTTCATACGTTCTTTCAACGCACGATCCACTTCACGCTTCGCATCTTGCCGTTTCAGCGTCTCACGCTTATCGTAGTTCTTCTTACCCTTCGCAAGACCTATCAACACTTTAGCAAAGCCATTTTTAATATATACTTTCAGCGGAACAATTGAATACCCTTTTTGCTGCGTTTGCCCTATCAACGTATTGATTTGCTTCTTATGAAGAAGCAGCTTACGCGCACGGGTTGGCTCGTGGTTGTAACGATTCCCTTGTTCATACTCACTAATATGCGCATTATGAAGATACATTTCTCCATTAGAAATACGCGCAAATGAATCTTTCAAGTTCATACGACCGGCTCGCATTGATTTTATTTCTGTTCCTTTTAGAACAATTCCTGCTTCATAGGTTTCTTCAATAAAATAATCATGACTGGCTCGCTTGTTTTGAGCAATTACATTACGATCTTTATCTTTTACAGCCATCTCCTACACCCTTTTGTTCATGCGACATTTCTTTCTATGATAGCAAAAATATGAGAGGTTAGTCAAAGAGTGCCCGGAAAAAGGCGGGGTTCCTTTTTCTGGGCACTCTTTTCGCACTACTAAATGAAAGCTCTTTCTAAGCGCAATGGGAGTCGCTCGTTTTATAAACCTAGAAAGGAATGCCTTCCTCTCTAGGCAACAAATGAATCCGTTAACCAATTGCAAGAAACCTCTCCGAATCAAGACTACTTCCGACGCTTCTTCCCCTTTTTCCGCTTCACACTCGGTGCATTCTCATAGAACTTTTTCTTCTTACGCTTGCCGCCGGCTTTATCGTCTCTTTTAGCGCCCTCTCCGCTTCTGCCATTACGGTTTTCTCCGTTTGACGAACCTGGACCTGAGCTTCCGCGACCGCTTCGGCTACGACCACCTCGGCCTTCACGCTTGCCGCCAACAATAACTTTCGGACGATCTCGTACTTCACGGCGTTCACGTGGCTTCATTCCGACGACTTCAAAATCAATCGACGCTTCATCCACATTTACATTCGTTACCTTAACTTCAATTTCATCACCGATGCGGAACGTTTTCCCTGTCCGCTCCCCAATCATTGCATAATGCTTTTCATCATAATGATAATAATCATCCGTTAAGTAACTTACATGAACAAGACCTTCAATTGTATTTTCAAGCTCAACGAACATCCCGAAATTCGTAACACCACTAATCATTCCAGTGAACGTTTCACCAATTTTATCTTCCATATATTGAGCCTTTTTGATGCTGTCCGTATCTCGCTCTGCTTCCACTGCTCTTCTTTCCATTTCAGAAGCATGTCGTGCTAACTCAGGTAAAACTGAATTCATATGCTCTTGCGTTGCTTCATCCACATTTCCTTTGATCAAATACGTGCGAATCAAGCGGTGTACAAGCAAATCAGGATAACGCCTGATTGGTGATGTAAAATGAGTGTAGAACTCCGTTGATAACCCGAAATGTCCTAAACTGTTCGTGTCGTACTTCGCCTGTTGCATCGAGCGCAGCATCACGGTACTAATCACCGTTTCTTCTGGCTCGCCTTTAATCTCTTCTAATAATTTTTGAAGCGCACGTGGGTGAACAGTATTGGCATTCCCACGCACTACGTAACCGAAGTTTGTGATGAATTCGAGAAACTTGCCTAGCTTTTCAGCATCTGGATCCTCGTGAATTCGGTAAACAAACGGAAGTTTCAACCAGTGGAAGTGCTCAGCTACCGTCTCATTTGCGGCTAGCATAAACTCTTCAATGAGCTTTTCTGCTACTGAACGAGTTCGTAAAACAACATCCGTCGGCTTTCCTTCTTCATCCACAAGCACTTTGGCTTCCTTAAAGTCAAAGTCAATGGCTCCACGCTCAAAACGCTTCTTCCGTAAAATCGCTGCTAACTCTTCCATTTCCTCAAAAAACGGAACCAACGATTCATAGTTCTTGCGTGTCTCCTCATCTTTCTCCACTAAAATTTGATTCACATCGTAATACGTCATACGTTCGGTCGTCTTGATGACACTTTGGAAAATTTCATGGTTAACCACTTGACCATTTGCATCAATTTCCATTTCACATGTGAGGGTCAATCGGTCGACTTTCGGATTCAAACTGCAAATTCCATTGGAAAGTCGATGTGGGATCATTGGAATGACGCGGTCTGTTAAGTAAACACTCGTCGCGCGATCAGCGGCTTCTTGGTCAATCGGCGAGCCTTCCTTCACATAATGAGTGACATCCGCGATGGATACACCTAATAAGTAGTTGCCGTTGTCCAAACGCTTCACATGAACCGCATCATCTAAATCCTTCGCATCAGCTCCGTCAATGGTTACGATCGTTTCATCGCGAAGATCACGGCGATCCTTTATGTCATCCGGATCAATACTATCTGGTACGGAATTCGCATGCTCAATAACTTCATCCGGAAACTCAATTGGAATTCCATGCTTATAAATGATTGAAAGGATGTCCATTCCTGGGTCATTTTTATGCCCAAGCACTTTAATGACTTTTCCTTCTGCACTCATACGACCTTCAGGGTACTTCGTTATTTTAACGACCACTTTATGTCCATCAACAGCACCAGCTGCTTGGTCTTGCGGAATAAAAATATCATTAGCAACTCGTTTGTCATCCGCAATAACAAAACCATATGAACCTTGATCTTGATAGGTTCCAACGACATCCGTTGTTCCACGCTCAACAATACGAACGACTTGACCTTCCGGGCGTGACCCTGACGACTTTTGATTTAAACGAACGAGAACCGTATCACCATTCATCGCACTATTTAAATCTCCACTCGTCACATACACATCGTCCATTCCTGGTTCTTCAGGAATAATAAAAGCAAACCCTTTTGCGTGGCCTTGTACACGTCCGCGCACTAAATTCATTTTTTCAGGAATCCCATAACGGTCTGTTCTTGTTCGTACAACAAGCCCTCTATGTTCCAATTCATTTAATGCTTTTACTAACTCTTTAAATTCATCACTGCTTTTGATGTTAAATGATTCTTCAATTTCTTTTATAGAAAGAGGTTTCTCCGCTGCTTCGCGAAAGTGCGATAACAGTTCTTGAATCAAGTCTTCATTCAATGTTTTCTTCTCCTTTCGTTAACAGCTTCTTTCTATATTCGTCTAGACGGTCCAATCAAGTGACTCCAAAAATTGATACACATCGTCATGAAGCTGTTCTTTTTCTTTATCTAATGTAATGACATGCGTTGAATCTTCATACCATTTTAACGATTTCTGATCCGACTCAACGTTGTCGTGAATAATATTCGCACTCTCAATATCGATCATTTGATCATGTCTTGCTTGAACTACAAAAATCGGCGAGTAAATGTAATCAAGCTGATCTTTCACATCATTTATTAATCCTTGCAGGCCATTTAAGGTTTCCATTGGTGAGTCTGCAAATGCGGCCATTTCCTCATCAATTTGCTCTGCTGTCTTTTTCTCTAACTGTTTGTATTGTTTCGCATAGGCAAGCACACCTTTGTAAATCGCATCTTCTGTTTTCGGCTTCATCGGTGCACACATTGGCACAATTCCCTTTATAGGTAGAGTGTACCCGATTTTTAATGAGAATACCCCTCCGAGCGACAGGCCACAAACAGCAATTTCTTCATGACCCTTGCTCTTAAGAAACTCATATCCTTCAACGACATCCTTCCACCAATCTTCTGGCCCCGTATGTACTAATTCTTCAGGAGGGACGCCATGTCCTTTATATAATGGTGCATGACAGGTATATCCGAGCTTTTGTAAATGTCTTCCAATCATCCTAACATCTGCTGTCGTGCCTGTAAAACCATGCAGAAGCAAAACAGCCCGCTCTCCTCCCTCAAACGTAAATGGCTTAGGTACAACCACTTTCATCTTCATCTTCCTCTCTACACAAAAATGCCTCAATCTTATTAATTAGTAGCTCTTTTTCAAAGCCGTGGCAAATCAAATGCTTAGACTCTGGTAAAAAATCTAGATCCTTTTGTTTTGAACCAATGGTTTCATAAAGGTAAAGAGCACTTTTTCGTGGGACAATCCCATCTTGCTCTCCTTGTAAAATTAACGTAGGAATTGATACTTTCTTCAGATAAGGCTTGATTTTTTTAACGACTTGCATGAATTGAAAAACTGCTGTCATCGGAGTATCCATGATCTTTTTTCGATATAATAAATAATGCTCATCTTGATCAAGCTCACCGAGCACGCGTAAGCGTACTTTGTCCTTTAACTCATGCAATAGTTGCTGTGGGTTACCATAATACGCCGCTGCACTTAACAGGACAAGCTTTGACACATCATACTTAGCCGCAATGTAGCATGCTAGCATCCCACCCATCGAAAAGCCGATCACATACACTTGTTCACAGCGACTTAACAATTCGCGCACAGCAACCTCCGCTGTATACACCCATTGTTGGTACGTAACATCACGTAAATTCCCTTTAGGTCCATGTCCAGGCAACGTTGGTGTATACACAAGCCAATGCTTGTTTTCAAGAAAATATGTTGATACCGGCTCTACTTCCCACGGTTCGCCAGTGAAGCCATGCAAACAAAGACAGCCAATCATATTCTCTCACACCTTTCTTCACGTTACTGATTCACTCGACAATCTTCTTACCTATTCTATGTATTCCTACCCTCATTCATCCTTACGTAAACAAGACTATAACAAAGAAGCAGCAGGCATCGCACCTACTGCTTGAACATTACAAGAAATATGCAACCGTAACGGTTAGAACAAAGAATAACACAGATAAAACGACAGTTGCTTTAATTAGTACCGCATCAATCCCACGAGCTTTCTGCTTTCCAACAAGCTGTTCCGCTCCACCAGAAATCGCTCCTGAAAGTCCTGCACTTCTTCCAGATTGTAATAAAACGACTGCAATCAAGCTAATTGATACGATAACGAGTAAAACTGTTGCTAACATTTGCACGATGTCTACACCTCCAAGCACAGTTTGCGCTTATACTAATGTACCATAAAAATGCTAGACATCACAACAATAAATCCGTCTTCACTATTCAAATGGCTTCGCTACCGTAAATGCTTTTGCTACTCTTGCGACACGTTCGCCTAAGCGGCCCGCCATCGTTAATTCGTCTTTGCATGGAGTGCGTGATCCATCTGGCCCTGCAAGGGTAGATACACCGTACGGGGAACATCCAACCGCTTTATCAGTCAAATACTCAGGGTTTTGTGTGTATGGTAGGCCAATAAATATGAGTCCAAGATGCAAAAGAGGCACAATGGAATTGAGCAATGTTGCTTCGTGACCTCCATGAATTGATCCCGCACTTGTAAATAATGCAGTCGGCTTTCCTTCTAATTCTCCAGTTGTACAAAATTGGCCGGCTTGATCAAGAAATGACTTTACTTGAGCTGGCATCGACCCTAAATAAGTTGGAAACCCCCAAATAATTCCATCAGCTTCTTTTAAATCATTCATCGTCGCAACAGGAATGTTACTTTGCTCCTGCTGCACACGTTCATAATCTTCGACTCGCTTTGTTAATTTAAAGTGCTGTCCTAGTCCCTCCTCCTTTTGATTGGTTCTTTGATTAACGACACAAATACTCTCATCCTTAAATTCTGGTATCCGAACACGTTTTGCTTTTACCCCATCCACCTGCTCTACGCCATTAACGATCGCCTCACTTAAGGTGGAGATATGTCCAAACGCACTATAATAGATGACTAATACCTTTGTCATACATATTCCCTCTCTTACAATTTTATAGTTGGGGTTAATTCAAATTGACTCGTTGTATTCGTCATCGCAAGCCATTTTCCTGAACGGTACACAGCTCTTGTTTGCGGAAGGTCGGCAAATAGCTCTTCAACGCTTTTTGAATCAACCAAAACAAAGTCCGCTAACTCTCCCACTTTTATTCCACACAACTGACTTCCAATTAATTTCGCTGGTACTTCTGTAATCATCTTTAATAAAGTAATCATATCTTGTCTTCCGCCCATATGTGCCGTGTATCCAGTTAATTGCGCAATTTGAAGTAAATCCCCTCTTCCAAAAGGATGAAAGGGATCGCACACATTATCTGATGCAGTAGCCACCTTTACTCCACCATCAATCAACTCACTTACTCGAGTAACCCCACGTCTCACGATTCCGCGATCTTGTCTTCCTTGTAAATATAAATTCGCTGCTGGAAGAGTAATCGCACCTAATTCTGCCTCTTTCATTTTTTGGATAACCGCTGCAGCCTTATCATGATCCATTGCTGCTAACGAACAAAGGTGATCAACAACCACCCTTCCTTCATACCCGAATTCCATCGTTTTATCAGCGATATATAAAACCGTATCAACGGTAGGATCATCACTTTCATCTGTATGTAAATCAATAGGAAGATCAAATTGTTTGGCATAAGCAAAAATCTCGTCAATACATTCAAGAGGCCGTTCGCTTATATGCGGAGCTCCGCCAACTCCATCGATGCCTAAAGCTAACATTCTCTCGATCTTTTTGCGGTCACTGTCCTCATAAGGATAGTAAGGCAACATCGGATACACTTGAATGTTCATATATGGAGCTAATTCTTGTTTTAATTGCAAAGCCATTCTAACACCACGAAAGGTCGTTTCCTCACTCACTCTCGTATTAAAGTCAATATGAGTACGAATCGTACTAGTTCCATGAGCTAACGCCGTTAAAGCTGTTTTCCTCATTCTCCCCAATACGTTTTCATCGGTGAATGTTTCAGACGCTTTTGTATAGCTATGAATTGCTTCAAATAACGTTCCACTTTGATTTTTAGCAACAAGTAGCGAATGAGACTTATCCAAATGCATATGTGCATCAACCATTCCTTGTAAAAGGATTCTCCCCTCCGCATCCCAAACGAGTTCCTCTCCTCGTTCATGATCAGAAAACGAATACGAAAAGGGACGATCTGCTTTCATATACTCATCATGAACTGTGATCGCATCTAACCGCCCGTTTTTTATGGTGAGATCAAAATTGCGTTCAGCTTGAAGAGTCGGTATATTTACGTTAAGTAGTTTCATCGTACTCCTCCTTTACTTATTTTGTACTGGCATCCCATCAACCAAATCCATTGCACTCCACTTCGTCTTTTGTGGCGGAGTTTCAGCAATAATCCTTCCTTTTGAGAAAACAAATTCAGCTACCGGTTGTCTTCTTATTAGGTCCTGGGCATTTTTTGCTCGTATCAAAATGAAGTTGGCTTCATTTCCCTCAGCGATTCCGTATTGATTTACCCCCAACACTTTAGCAGCATTGCTCGTCAACATCTTAATGACAGCATCAAAATCCTCTGCTCCTGTCATATGAGCTAGGTGCACAAGCATATGACCTGCCGCAAGAAGAGATCCCGTCCCTAGTGGATAAAAAGGACTTAAAAAGTCGTCATGAGCGACAGCAACATTGACACCTGATTCATGTAATTCTTTCACTCTTGTGATCCCTCTTCCTTTTGGCCAAGAGTCAAACCTACCTTGCATAGCACAATTAATTAAAGGAGCAGTCACGACGTTTATATTGGACGCTTTAATCTGACCAATGATTTTTCGGACGTATGCTTCTTCATAATAAGCCATTGCATTGACATGACTTACTGAAACTCTTTCATTTAAACTTGATTCCATTGCAAGAGAAGTAACGACTTCTAGAAATCGAGATTGACTATCGTCAATTTCATCACAAAAAATATGAACAAATTGGTCATATTGCAAAGCTAATTGAAAGCAAAGTTCTAATGATTTGAAGCCCTTTTCACGTGTTGCCTCTAAATGAGGAACCGCACTAATACCATCGACCCCAAGTTCAATTGCTCTTTTTAGTTGCTGCTCCCCCTCCGTTGAAGAAACAAGCCCGTTTTGAGGGAATGCGATTAATTGCAGGTCTATAAATGATGCGACTTTTTCTTTCACTTCAAGTAACGCTTTTAAAGCTGTAAAAGATGGGTCAGAAATGTCGACCATACTCCTCATATAAAGTACACCCTGGCTAGACATGATCTCTATCACTTCTAGCGCTCGTTTTATGACATCTTCGTGGGTTAAATATTGCTCACGATATTGATTCCAAACTTGTATCCCTTCAAAAAGCTCTCCTGATTGATTACGGTACGGTCTACCATTTGTTAACGCTGTGTCTAAGTGCAAATGTGATTCAACATAGGGCGGTAAAGCCAATAAATTCATCCCTTCTATCTCACGGGAACCAGGCTCGTTAACCTTACCAATCCTCTTAATAACCCCTTCTTTTATGCCAATATCCACGGTCCCCTTCTTGTCGATTTTTACATTTTTTACAACAAGATCATACATGCTCTTCACCAGCCATTTCGTGTATTCCTTCTGCGATATATTTTGTTTTTCCAGGATTCAACAACGAGCATGGATCATTTTGCTTCTTAGCTATACAAATATCGTCAATCCAATCGTCTTTGCCGCCTTCTTCAAGTAAGTACGTATGCGGATTGCTCACTTTTATTCCTAATTTCTCAAAAGCATCAATGATCTGCTGTAATCGTTCGTCTGTTGTATAACGAATGACAGGTTGAGAACTCGGTACCAACTTCCCTCTTGCTTTAATCCATTCAAAGTGAATCAACACTTCATCTTGAAAACATGCTTTAAGCTGTCTTACTTGGTCTAAATATATATGAGGATCAAATCGGCCTTGCAAATACGTATCCGCTTCATTTTGCTTCAACCACCAAAGCGTGACATGATTCCAGCTAAAATCACTAACTCGAAGGTTATGATTCTTCACATATTGAGCAAATGTATCCGTTGTTTCTCCTCCATGCTCCAAAATGAGATTCATAACTTCCTGTGTTTGATCTGGATCGACTTGAAGCAACACGGTCGCCTTTGTTTCACTTCTATATGTCCGAAGAGGCTTAAACACACTAGAGAGTGGTGCTTCACAAACCGAAACAAGGCGCTTTTTTATATGGGGCTTGCGTGATACTTCTTCTGAAAAAAGGAGCGCACTTTGTAAATCATCAAAGTAAACAATCATGTCATGCCAATCCGTTTTCTTCGCCGTTGCAATTGTCGCTTCCGTTATAATCCCTGAAATACCGTAGCTATGAATATATTTAGTTAACTCTTCTTTTTTTGTAACGTTGATCTTTCGCGGCTTCTCTTCCATCGTGACTACCGATAATTGCAATACATTGCCTTCATCCCAAAGTGTCCCATATTGTATAGAGCCAATGCCCCCTGTTCCTCCCGCAATAAAGCCTGCTAATGTCGACTTCATGAATGTACTCGGATAAAAGCGTAACTCTTGTCCATGTTTACGTAGAGTCTTTTCAATTACCCCAAGCTTACAACCAGCTTGAAAAGTCGCTTGCTCTTCTTTCATCTCTAACACTTTATTGAGTTTACTGGTATCAAGGACAATGCCTCCATACAAGGGAACGATCTGTCCATAATTCCCAGTTCCTCCACCTCTTGACACAATCGGCACTTTGCGTTTATAAGCAAATGAAAGCACAGAAATGAGCTCTTCCTCATCCCTAGGTGCGATCACACAATCTCCGCTATGATGATCTAACAATTTCTTTAAAACAGGCGAATACCAATAATAATCTTGGGACATCTTTTTTACATATGTCGACTTAGTATGAATGATCTCGTCTTCAAACTCTGCATGCATTTCTTCTAACCAATCCATGCTTGCCATACATCCCCCTCCTTCTAGAAGTTATAAAACGAAAACTGCGAAGACACTGAGAAAGGTTGTGGTTCCTTTTCAGTGCCCTCTTGGATTTCTCTTTTCAAACATACCTTCGCTTTTTTGAATCATCTTTTCCTATTTCACTACAGTCTTCTTCTGAAACTGTTCCATTTCGAAACAGCTTAGTTCTGTTAATGTTTCCGCTATTTTTTTACTTAATTTAATAAGAATTTCTTCTCCCTTCTCTACTGTCGCTGCTTTAGCATCACCAGAGATGCCTGTTTCGGAAAGGTCATCAATTACCCAAGCTGCAAAAGGTCCCCCTTTTATATCAAGTACATCTGAATTGTAGAACTCAGTCGGTGCATAATCCATGTCAACCCAGTCTTTTTCTAAAGCTAATACTAACGAAGTTTCCACATCACCACCGTGGATTCCATCTGTTAATTCTTTCTCGGAGAAAAGCTCAGTAAGCTGTGATTTAAAATCCATTGCATTCATCCGAAATACCATCATGCCTGTTTCAATCCGTAATTCACGAGCTATCATATTCAATAAATCGATATTGCCTCCATGGGTGTTAAATAAGACAATTCGACGAAATCCACTTACCTGAACACTTTTCCCTATATCTATAATGACTTGCTGAAGTGTCGTAGCTGATAACGTAATCGTACCTGGATGTCCAAGATGCTCCGTACTTTTTCCATATGCAAGCGGCGGGAGCATCCAAACGTTATTCTCTATGGCAAGTTGATTAAACGAAGCCGCTAAAATACCTTCTGCAATTAACGTATCGGTATAAACAGGAAGGTGCGGACCATGCTGTTCAACCGCGCCAATTGGCAAAACAATGAGACCATTTTCTTTTTCTAACTCTCCTATTTCTCTTTTTGATAAACGAGGCAGGAATAATTCCTGCCATGCTTTGCTTTTATACCGATTCAATTAAGAACGCCTCCTAGTTATCAGTTGAGAAATTCTGTCGTAAATACATCAGCAGCTGTGATTTCAGAATCTAGTAAACCTAACTCGATTAATTGTCCGATTAGTTCCTCCCAGCGCTCTTCACTCATGTAACCAACACCGTGTTCGCTCGCATCGTCACCGTAAACAAGATCTTGCATTTGTTCTGTAGCATACTCCATTTGCTCTACCGTCTTTTCAGGTTCTAATTCAATAATATAGTCATACACTTTTTCAGGGTCTTCCTTAAATGCGGCCCAGCCTCTTGTAATTGCATCAACGTATGCTTGGATTGCTTCAGGATTTTCTTCCATGTATTCTTTCGTCGTAAACAATACATCACCATAAGGAGAATACCCTGAGTCGGCAATTAACAAGTGATTGGTTTCAACACCCTCTTGAGCAAGATAAAACGGTTCAGAAGTCACATACATTTGCGACGCAGCTTTTTCATTAGAAACAAAGGCCGAACTGTCACCTGTATAGACTCGGTTTTGATCAGCCTCAATGTCAAACTGACTAACTAAATATTCCCAATAACCCGCTCCTGCTGCCGTATATATTTCATATCCATCAGCTAGATCATTATAATTTTCAATCGGTTGATCAGCATGAAACATAATACCTTGAGGTGTTTTTTGGAAATTGGCAAAGAAGACGACTAACGGAATGCCTTCATTTATGGCATAAAGGACTTGATCGGCTTGTGCCATTCCAATTTGAGCACTTCCTGATGAGACAATGTAGATAGAAGAAACTTGAGGACCTCCTGGCTCGGTCGTCATATCAATGCCCGCCTCTTCATAAAACCCTTCCATCGCGGCATAGTATTGACCTGCATTTTCTACTTGTGGAAACCAACTTGTGATTTGTTTCATTTCAATTAACTCTTGATCCACTTCCTCAACCACTTCTGCTGATGTATCTGATTGATCCGCCTCATCAACAGTCGCTTCTTCAACTGTTTCACTTCCACAAGCCGCTAATGTCAGAAGGACAGAGGCACTAGCAAAATACAAAAATTTCTTCATTTTTTTCTTCATCCTGGTAACCCCCATTTTTATATTAAAATGTGCGTGCTGCTAGTTTCATAGCTTGTTAGTAAACAAAAGAACTAAATCAATTCTTGAACCAAGTCCGGTGATGGCATCTTTTCTTGGTTTAAAAGGTTGTAAGGGTCATTTTCCTTCTTCTTTTTCGATATGGACTCAAGCTGCAAATCCCATCCACCTGCGCCAAGTAAATATGTATGCGGATCATTTACGGCAGCACCAATTTCATTAAAGTACGCAATCACTTCATACAAACGCTCTTTGGATGTAAATTTTACTAGAGGCAATCCAGCTGGTACTAATCTCCCCCTGTCCCTTAACCACTCAATATGCACGAGTACTTCTTCACCAAAGCGTTCTTTAATCAGATTGATTTGATTTTGGACTTCATCGATTAGAAAGAAATTTTGTAAGTACGTCCATTTCTTATCGTCTTTTAACGCCCATAGTGTCGTATGGTTCCATGTAAAGTCTGAAATCCCTATTCCTTTTCTATAAGCATTTGCTTCAGCTGTATAATTGCTTATCCCGTTGTATTTCATTGCTTCTTCTTTAAAGAGACTATGATTTTCTTCTGCAATTTCTACAAGCACCCAATGCTCTTTTTCAGATTCGATGATCTTTTTTAATGGCCTAAAAAACGTTGGGATTGGGGCCTCCATTACCGACACTAAGCGTTTGCTCCACCTGTTCCCTTCCGCAATTCCCCTTGAAAACTGTAGTGCTTCATGAAAATGTTCAAAGCGAACGACCTCTTGAACCCAATTTTTCTTTTGCTTAATCGGAATCGTTACTTCAGTAATAATCCCTGTTGTTCCGTAGCTATGGATGTAATCGAGCAATTCATCACCAGATAACGTAAGTTCTGTTATCGTTTCGTTCATGGTTAGAACCCTTGCTTCTAGGACATTTCCATCCCACAAATTCCCCCAAGTTACTGAGCCAATGCCACCGGAGCCTCCTGCAATAAACCCACCAATCGTTGCCTTTACAAATGTCGAAGGGTAAATCGTGAGCTCTTGGTCCGTCTTGTGGATTTGCTTTTCTAAGTCTCTTATTCTCATCCCAGACTGAACGGTTACAAAGCCATCACCAATGTTAACAATTTGATTAAGCTTACTTAAATCAACAACGATGCCTCCATTCATTGGAACGGCCTGCCCATAATTCCCTGTTCCAGCCCCACGTAAAGTCACTGGTATTTTTTCATCAACTGCTAGCTGCAAAATGATTCTTAACTGGGCATGCGAATCAGGTATCGCAACATAGTCTGCTTTCTTGTTAGTAAGCTCCATTTCTAAAACAGGAGAATACCAAAAATAGTCCTTTGACAGTTTTTCCATCATCGCCTTTTCCTGAATGACCGTTTGTGAACCAACGGCATCCAGTAGCCTTTCAAGAAATGCTTCCTTCATGTTCGGCTTCCTCCTTTTTTAACTACTAGTTACTTCTCACAATATTTCATTGAATTTTCAGTTATTTCGAACACAAAGTAAGAATAAAAGAAATTAGTAAGCAATTGTTAAAAAAGGTAAGATAATATAACGGATTTTTTTAATTTTTTTCTTCTGGCTAAAAAGTCGGTTCGTTGCTGTTTTGTTTTATGTAACTAAGCAAAAAGGTGTGCACCTCCTTTGTATTCCTGTCAAATTATCAGCTTAAAAAAGGACAACATCGACTTTCTTAGTTTCATCCTGTTTGAATCACTCTTCTCAAACGAATATAATCTTACATACGTCTTGAATAATTTTTATTGATTCTATCTTTAGTTTCATTAGAAAAAAGCTGTTGAGGATGCCTCAACAGCTTTTTATTTAATGTTTTAACCCTTTTGAGATTTCCCCAACTAAATGGCTAAATTCTGGGGTACTTCTAAATGACTCATCTCGTTCATACTCAGGTACATCAAATACATTCGTGATCCGTCCAGGTCTTGTAGACATGACGGCAATCTTCGTCGATAAGAATACTGATTCAAACACATTGTGAGTAATAAACAAAACCGTCATCCCTGTTTTTTCCCAAATTTTTAATAACTCGTAGTGCAAGTTCTGCCTAGTCATCTCATCCAAAGCACCAAAAGGCTCATCCATTAAAAGTAGCTTCGGTTTGGCGATAAGGGAGCGCGCGATAGAAACTCTCATCTGCATCCCGCCTGAAAGCTGTCTTGGAAGAGCTTTTTCGTAACCTGCCAATCCAACCATTTCAAGCACTTCTTTCCCTCTCTCATGCCGCTCATGCTTTGATACACCTTTTAATTCCAATGGCAATGTGACATTGTCGAGTACCGACTTCCACGGTAATAATGTCGCATGCTGAAACACGAACCCCACATCATTTCGATCAATCATCGTTTCTTGATTAGAAGCATTAATCATTTCGACCCGCCCAGACGTTGGTTCACTTAGGCCAGCAATTATTTTAAAAATAGTTGACTTTCCGCACCCTGAGGGACCAACGAATGAAACAAACTCTCCCTCTGGAATATCCAGATTTACTTCACTCAAAGCTGTAATCGATCCATTATAAATTTTGCTTACATTGTTAATACGTAGACTGGATGTTGCCACTTCATTTTTCTCAACTACCGCTGTTTTCACTTCGCATACCCCTTTCTATTCAAGATTAATTCCTTACTCTTGTTCCATTTCTGATTCATGCCAAGATGCTAAGAACATCCTTGAGATGTAACTAACCATTAAGAAGAAGGCAATTCCAAGTACGGCCGCTGATAAACCTAATGCAAATAAATATGGCGTTTGTAGCCTTGATGCAGCAACTGTAATGGCATACCCTAATCCACCAGCTCCACCACCAACACCAGCAATATACTCACCAACAATTGCACCAACAACAGCTAATGTACAAGAGATTTTCGCTCCAGCAATAATATACGGGAGTGCTGCTGGAAAGCGGAGTTTCCACATAACCTGCCACTTGGACGCATTATAGAGGTAAAACAAATTTTTCATATTATGGTCTGTTGCATTTAAACCAATTAACGTATTTGATAACATTGGGAAAAATCCAATCGTGAAAGCAATGATCACAATCGCGTTCATGCCCGAACCGAACCATATGACAATGATCGGCGCAATCGCTACGACTGGAATCGTTTGTAAGATGATCGCATAGGGATAGAAACTTCTTTCAACAAGCTTAGAACTTGCCATCAAAACAGCTACGCCAATCCCACCTACTACACTTAAAAGAAATCCTGAAACTGCACTAACGATCGTAGTCATTAAGGCAGCAGATAGATTGCTCCAATTTTTCACAGCGGCATCAAAAATGTCGGTTGGTTTCGGCAAAATATAGTGCGGCGTCCCTAGTAACGTTACGACGACTTGCCATAAAACGATAAAGGAAATAAGTGCCACAACAGGAGGCAATGCTTTTTTCATCATTTCACTGCTCTTTTTTACTGCGGCTACGGCTGAACGATTGACAACAACTTGACCAGAACGATTGACGGCTTCTCTAGACATGTGTAGCACCACCTTTATTTGTATTAGGTATACTTGAACTGTTCCGAATATTAATGTAAACCTCGTTAATATTGCTTAACTTCATATATACTCCTCCTACTTTTTATTTCCTTTTTCTTACGGCGACCTGTCTGTTTACGCTGGTTACATTCCACAAAAGCAAGTCCGTTTTTTAGATAATTCGAATATACGCTAAGAGTAATTTAAATCTTGGGAATTTTGTTGTAATTCGTTAGATTACCTGTCATTGTTTTTTCTAATTTTATTTTTAATGACATTTTTACATATTGTCTTTTTGTCACCTTTAACTAAACTTGCAAATGATTTTGTTTTACAACATTCTTCATAACCGCCCTCTAGAAAGAGCGAGAGATTACGCTCACCATATTTGTAATAAAAATTCACATGTACATTAACTAATCAATACCGGCATGAATAAACACACCTAGAAAGAAGAAAACGGAATAATTCATTCAATAAGGGAAGACCAGGATTGAGTGTATTTGGTCATTAATGACACAAAAGAGAGTCATGGGGAGTATCAATGGCTGCGATTGCTGCAATATTACTCATATCTGGTGGTTTAGATGCCCTACAAACGGCACCTTTAATTGCCGCTCTTCCTTTTACGATTCTTATTTTTATGATCATTTTTGCCTTTGTGAAGATGATTCGAAAAGAACCATTGCCACCGACTGATCCAAACAAAGGTTTCGAAATAAAAGCAAGAAAAGTGAAAGTTAGTAGGGGGAGGGAAAGGTTTTTTAGAGGATATGGCTCTGCACATGTGCAGAGCCATTTTTTATTCTTCCGTTAGTAAGGCAATTGCCCGAATTGGTGACCCTGTACCATTGCGAATTTTCAATGGTAGACCAATGTATAGAAATCTTTTGTTCACAATCTCTCCTAAATTGCATAGGTTTTCCGTATTTGTTATTTGGTACTCTCGGCAAACGAGATGCCCAGAATATTTTGGATCATGGGACTGATCAATAGACGGAGCATCTACTCCAATGTTTTTTACACCTAATTGAGCTAACCACTTCGCTGCTTGATAATGCAAGCCCGTATGTCGACTGAACCATTCCTCTTTTCCATATGTTCGTTCATAATGCCCCGTATAAAGAAGCACAATATCTCCCTCCTCTATAGTCTGATTTGACCTTTTCAACGCGTCCTTAAGATCGCGCCTCATAATAAAGTTATCTGGAGAGACATTTGAGATATCTAGGCAAATTGCCGGGCCATAAAAAGAATCTAGATCCATCTCGTCTATCGTTGGTCCATCCGGGTCATATTCATAAATCGCATCACTATGTGTAGGTACATGTTCATTAATAATTAAACTATTAGTAGCAAATTCAAACCCTAATTTCTGTTTCGTAATGTCATGCGATATATTTTGAAAAATGACTGTTTGCTGTTGAGTGGACAAACATGGCATTCCTTGATAAATCTCTTGTGATAAATCAATTAGTTTTGTTGTCATCCGCGGTTTCTCCTTTTTCATTTTTTCTGCCGCTTCCCTTTTGTTAGGTTTTTTGACAGGGTCTCTTCTAATTTGTATTAACTTGTATAGGATAAGAGTAAGATAAAACGAACCATTCGTGTACAAAACAGTTACGTTATCTTACAGAATATTTATTTCAGGTCATAACTGACTCTTTCTCTAACAGCCGTTTAAAAAAGATCTAAGGAGGTAAAGTTTTAATAAGAGTGACATGCAAGGAGGGGTCATATGAAATACCTATTGATTTTCGTTGCAGCTATCCTGTTGGCTAGTTGTGTTGAGACAGAAAGAGAAGTTCAAGAGCCCGTTCAGGAAGAGCCTACTGAACCGATCGAATCTTCTGAAGATCGTAGCCAAGCCGAGGATGATGAATCACCAGAAGAGGAGGTGTCTTCTACAAATGAGCTAGGACTAGAAGAAACAGCAGACCATATTGTTACCTTATTAAGAGATCAAGATATGGAAGCATTAGCTGGTTTCGTTCATCCAACAAAAGGTGTACGTTTCTCACCATATGGACATATCAAAGTGGATGAAGATAAAGTTTTAACAACCGAACAACTCGATGAATTTTGGACAGATGAAACCGTGTACCACTGGGGCTACTTTGACGGCAGTGGTGAACCGATCGAAAAAACATTCCGGGATTATTACAATCGATTTGTTTATGACCATGATTATGCAAATGCAGAGGAAACCGCTGTAAATGAGCGGCTAGGCGACGGAATGATGATTGATAATAGTGATGAGATCTATCCGGATGCCGATGTAGTCGATTATTATTTTTCTGGCTTTGAAGAGGAGTATGACGGAATGGACTGGAGAAGCCTACGTATCGTGCTAGAGGAGCAAGATGAGAAATGGTACCTTGTTGGCATTATTCATGATGAATGGACAATTTAGGAGAGAGACCTAACAATCAAATAAAAACCATCGCTCCACATCATCGCTTCGGACAGACACTTCGCTAGTTAAGAGTATCATTCCTTCTATTCTTTCAAAGTAGGATTTTTTACTTCTTAACAGATGAGGGTCACTAAAGTAATATCCTATTGTCCGAGGCTCGTTCCATTGCGCTCCAGCCTACTCGCACCCGCAAGGAGGTGTCGAGCCTCCTCGGCTGTGGAGTCTCGACCCTACCTCTATTTCCCGCAGGAGTCGAGTGGCTTACGCTTCATTACACTTAGAGGGTAAATGATATTACAGCTTTACCAATAAATTTTAAAAATAGGAGAATTCTCTTAACTAGCGTAGGACATACACATAGACACTCACTATTTTTTTGCTTCTATATTATAAACGCGACTCCGCCATTTCTTTAAACTCTTATGTATGTCGAAAGTCCTGTTATTGTTTCTTCATTTGATATCATTAGATTCACCTACATCTATGTAATACCTAAATAATAAAATAAATAATGTCAGTTGAATGTTTGATGAAAATTAAACTTCAGACTGTAGACAAAAAGCCTTTGAGTTTCATTTCTCAAAGACTTTTCACGCTAGTTCTCCTATTTTCTTTTGATAGTTGAAGAGGAGGGAATTTCTATCTTCCTCTCAACAAGCGGACGGGATGGGGGGCCGACTCCTGCAGGAGGGAAGGGCAGGTTGAAATCCACCGGCGCAGCCGGTTAGTTCAACGCCCGCCTGCGGAAAGCGTGCCCCCCATCCCGGGAGCGAGATCAAAGCTCCTTTTCAAGTCCTAAATAAACGAGCACTTTTTCAGTGGCCTCAGGATAGCTCACCAGCCGCCCTCGGAAAGCGAAGTGTATGTCCGGAGCGGTGATTGGAACCAATGTATTGTTTCACAAAAAACCGTGCCTCTACATCAGAGGCACGGTTTACTTATTGCTTATTTTTTCAAGTTATAGAATGCTTTTAAGCCGCCGTATGTTGCTACGTTAGCAAGCTCGTCTTCGATGCGAAGAAGTTGGTTGTACTTCGCCACACGGTCTGTACGAGAAGGAGCACCCGTCTTAATTTGACCAGCATTTGTTGCAACAGCGATGTCAGCAATTGTAGCATCTTCTGTTTCACCAGAACGGTGAGAGATAACTGCTGTGTAACCAGCACGCTTAGCCATTTCGATTGCTTCAAACGTTTCAGTTAATGTACCGATTTGGTTCACTTTGATTAGGATTGAGTTACCAATTCCTTTTTCAATACCTTCAGCAAGTTTCGTTGTGTTTGTAACAAACAAGTCATCACCAACAAGCTGAACTTTGCCACCAAGACGATCTGTTAGAAGTTTGAAACCTTCCCAATCGTTTTCGTCTAAACCATCTTCAATTGAGATGATTGGGTATTTTGAGCAAAGATCTTCGTAGAAAGTAACCATTTCTTCAGATGTAAGACTCTTACCTTCACCCGCTAAGTGGTACTTGCCATCTTCTTTGTTGTAAATTTCAGAAGCTGCTACGTCCATTGCAAGTTGAACTTCTTCACCTGGTTTGAAACCAGCTTTTTCGATTGCTTCGATGATTGTAGAAAGAGCTTCTTCGTTTGAAGAAAGGTTTGGAGCAAATCCACCTTCATCACCTACAGCTGTGTTGTAGCCTTTAGATTTCAGAACAGATTTCAAGTTGTGGAAAATTTCCGCACCCATACGTAGAGCTTCGTGGAAGTTTTCAGCACCTACAGGCATAACCATGAATTCTTGAATGTCTACGTTATTATCTGCGTGCTCCCCACCGTTGATGATGTTCATCATTGGTACTGGAAGTTGTTTTGCATTGAATCCACCAAGGTATACGTATAAAGGTACACCTAGAGCGTCAGCAGCTGCATGAGCAACAGCCATAGAAACACCTAGAATCGCGTTTGCACCAAGCTTGCCTTTGTTGTCTGTTCCATCAAGTTCGATCATTAATTGGTCAATACCAAGTTGATCTAGAGCGTCAAAACCGATTAGCTCAGGAGCGATTACTTCATTTACGTTTTCAACAGCTTGAAGAACTCCTTTACCCATATAACGCTCTCCACCGTCACGTAATTCAACTGCTTCGTATTCACCAGTAGAAGCACCACTTGGTACTAACGCGCGTCCCATTGCACCTGACTCAAGGTATACTTCTACTTCAACTGTTGGATTACCACGAGAATCTAATACTTCGCGAGCATAAACATCTGTAATCATTGTCATTGGAAAGTCACTCCTTAAAATTTTTCAATTTATTTTCGGTAAAAAATAGTGATTTCATTCAACTAACCGTAATATGATTCAACTAAAACTAAGCAATTCCTGCCTAGAAAATCAATTATTTCTTAATTAATGAAACTCCCGTCATCTCTTCTGGCTGTTTTCCATCTAATAATGCTAAAACAGTCGGAGCTAAATCAGCGAGTTTTCCGTCTTGCTGCAACTCAATTCCGTTTTGAGTAACAATGACTGGCACTTTATTTGTTGTATGAGCTGTCATTGGCTTATCTTCTAATGTTAGCACTTCATCTGCATTACCGTGATCAGCGGTAATGATAGCTGCGCCACCCTTAGCGTTAATCGCATCAACGACTTTTCCTAAACACTCATCAACCACTTCTACTGCTTTAATCGTTGGCTCAAGCATACCTGAGTGTCCAACCATATCTGGGTTAGCAAAGTTTAAAATAATCGCATCATGCTTATCAGCTTCAATGTCGGCAAGTAACGCGTCCGTCACTTCGTATGCACTCATTTCAGGCTGTAAGTCGTATGTGGCTACTTTTGGTGAATCGATAAGAATGCGCTCCTCACCAGGGAATGGCTCCTCACGTCCACCACTAAAGAAGAATGTCACATGTGGATACTTTTCCGTTTCCGCAATGCGAAGTTGTTTGAAATTTTGTTGTGACAGCACTTCACCGAGCGTGTTATCTAGGTTTGTCGGCTTGAACGCGACATAACCATCAACCGTTTCGCTAAATTTCGTTAAGCATACATAATGAAGGTTTCTTGGATGCATGTCTCCACGGTCAAATCCACGGAAATCTTCATTTGTGAATACTTGAGACATTTGAATTGCACGGTCTGGACGGAAGTTAAAGAAGATAACCGCATCATCATCTCCAACTGTTCCTACTGGCGTTCCGTCTTCCTTTGTAATAACAGAAGGAATAACAAACTCATCAAAAATGTCATTTTTATAGTTGTCTGTAACGACATCTATTGGGTTGGTGTAGGCAGGACCTTCGCCATATACCATTGCACGGTAAGACTTCTCAACACGCTCCCAGCGACGGTCGCGATCCATCGCATAGTAACGGCCGTGAATCGAAGCAATTTCCCCAACACCTAAATCCTCAAGCTTACTTTGCAACGCACGAACATACACTTCAGCTGAAGTTGGCCCTACGTCACGTCCATCAAGGAAGCCATGTACGTAAACCTTTTCCACGTTTTCACGCTTCGCCAGTTCAAGAAGAGCATACAAATGCTCAATGTGACTATGAATCCCACCATCTGATAAAAGACCATACACATGTAAAGCACTGTTTTTTTCTTTCACATGGTTCATTGCTGCATGGAATGTTTCATTTTCAAAGAAATCACCTTCGCGAATCGATAAATTCACGCGTGTTAAGCTTTGATACACAATACGTCCAGCACCAATGTTCAAATGTCCTACTTCCGAATTCCCCATTTGACCTTCTGGTAAACCAACAGCTTCCCCTTGTGCTTCAAGAGTCGCATGTGGGTATTGGTTCCAGTAACGATCAAAGTTAGGCTTCTTTGCTTGCGCTACCGCATTCCCTTTTACTTCATCTCTCATCGCAAATCCATCGAGGATGATGAGAGCTACTGGTTTCTTACTCATTATTTACCTTCCTCCAGAAGTGCAAGGAATGAATCAGCTTCAAGACTCGCTCCACCTACAAGCGCTCCGTCAATATCGTTCTCGGCCATGTACTCTTTAATGTTCGCAGGCTTGACACTACCTCCGTACTGAATACGTACAGCCTCAGCAGCCTCTGGTGAAAAGCTTTCCGCTACGACTTTACGGATGTATGAGCAAACTTCATTTGCATCTGCAGCAGAAGAAGATTTGCCTGTTCCGATTGCCCAAATTGGCTCATAAGCAATAACCGTGTTTTTTACTTGATCAGCTGTTAAGCCAGCTAGTCCAGCTTCCACTTGTACTTTTACTACTTCGTTTGTTTTGCCAGCTTCACGTTCTGCATCTGTTTCACCGCAGCACATGATTGGTACTAAGTTGTGCTTGAATGATGCATGAACTTTTTTGTTTACAGTCTCATCTGTTTCAGCAAACATTTCACGACGCTCAGAGTGACCGATGATCACATACTCTACTTTCATGTCCGCTAAAGCAACAGGGCTGATTTCACCTGTAAACGCACCATTCTCTTCAAAGTGAACGTTTTGAGCACCGACTTTAAGGTCTGTTCCTTCAGTCTGACTCACTAAGCTTTCTAAAAATAACGCCGGTGAACAAACAACAGCATCCACTTCACTGTTAGCTGGAACGCTCGTTTTTACCGCTTCAACAAATTGTTTCGCTTCCCCAAGCGTTTTATTCATTTTCCAGTTACCTGCAATAATTGGCTTACGCATAGTATTTCACCTCTTTATCGGATTAAAGCGGGGTCTGACCCCCACTGTTCAATCAATTAAGCTTTATCGTTAAGTGCCACTAGTCCTGGAAGCTCTTTCCCTTCCATGAATTCAAGAGATGCACCGCCGCCTGTTGAAATGTGGCTCATTTTATCTGCAATACCAAATTTCTCAACAGCTGCTGCTGAGTCTCCTCCACCGATCACAGAATACGTGTCTGTGCTTTCAGCAAGAGCTTCTCCGACCCCTTTTGTTCCTTTAGAGAATGCTTCTAGTTCAAATACACCCATTGGTCCGTTCCAAATAACAAGCTTTGATTCTGAAATGACTTTACGATATGTATCAATCGTCTTTGGTCCAATATCTAGAGCTTCCCAATCAGAAGGAATTTCATCGATATTAACCACTTTGATATTCGCATCATTTGAAAAATCATCCGCAACTGTTACATCTAATGGCATGTAGAAGTTCACATTGTTTGCTTTTGCTTTTTCCATAAATGATTTGGCAAGATCGATCTTATCTTCTTCAAGTAATGATTTCCCAACTTCATGGCCAAGTGCTTTTACAAAAGTGTAAGCAAGTCCTCCGCCAATAATTAGGTTGTCTACTTTATCTAAAAGATTATCAATAACACCGATTTTATCTTTAACCTTTGCTCCACCGATAATTGCTGTAAAAGGACGTTCAGGATTTGATAATGCTTTCCCAAGAACATCTAGCTCTTTTTCCATTAAAAGGCCTGCAACAGCCGGTAAGTGATGAGCAATCCCTTCCGTTGACGCATGAGCACGGTGAGCTGCTCCAAACGCATCGTTAACGTAAACATCTGCTAATGCAGCAAATGCTTTTGCTAATTCAGGGTCGTTTTTCTCTTCACCAGAATAGAAGCGAACGTTTTCAAGCAACAATACATCCCCCTCAGAAAGAGCATTTGCAGCTTCTTCCGCTTTTGGACCATGTGCTTCATCCACTTTCTTCACGTCTTTTCCAAGAAGTTCGCTTAAACGAGCGGCAACTGGAGTTAGACGTAATTCTTCTACCACTTCACCTTTTGGACGACCAAGATGGGAAGCAAGAATGACTTTAGCGCCTTGTTCTACTAATGCTTGAATCGTTGGAATCGCTGCACGAATACGAGTTTCATCCGTAACTTGACCATCACCCATTGGCACGTTGAAATCGACACGGCAAAATACTTTTTTCCCTTTAAGGTCGATATCACGAATCGTTTGTTTGTTCATTTTGGCTAGACCTCCTGTATGGATTGCAATTTTTACAGCGGAAAGAGGAGGAAACTTCTATCATATCCTCCTCCACCAACTGTTACTTATTATAGTCCTTGCTTAGCGATGTAATCAACAAGATCTACAACACGGTGAGAGTAACCAGACTCGTTATCATACCAAGAAATTACTTTAACCATGCTGCCTTCCATAACCATTGTTGAAAGAGCATCGATTGATGAAGAATGTGGGTTACCATTGTAGTCACTAGATACTAGTGGCTCTTCGCTGTAGTTAAGGATTCCTTTTAATGGACCTTCAGCAGCTTCACGAAGTGCATTGTTTACATCTTCAGCTGTAACGTCTTGGTTTAACTCAGCTACTAAGTCAACTAAAGAAACGTTAGGAGTTGGTACACGCATTGCTCCACCGTTTAATTTACCTTTAAGCTCAGGAAGTACAAGAGCAACCGCTTTTGCAGCACCTGTAGATGTTGGGATAATGTTTTCAGCAGCTGCACGCGCACGACGGTAATCCTTATGTGGAAGATCAAGGATTTGTTGGTCATTTGTGTACGAGTGAACAGTTGTCATCATACCGCGCTTGATTCCGAATTTGTCGTTAAGAACTTTTGCAAATGGTGCAAGACAGTTTGTTGTACAAGATGCGTTTGAGATAACGTGGTGGCTGCCAGCATCGTACTTGTCTTCGTTAACACCCATTACGATTGTGATATCTTCATCAGATGCAGGAGCAGAGATGATTACTTTCTTCGCACCAGCTTCGATGTGTTTTGCAGCATCTTCACGCTTTGTGAAGAAACCTGTAGATTCTACTACAACTTCTACTCCACGGTTAGCCCACTCAAGTTTAGCTGGGTCACGCTCAGCAGAAATGTTAATTTCTTTACCGTTAACCACTAAAGAGTTGCCATTTACTGTGATCTCTTCTTTAAGGTTCCCGTGTACAGTGTCATATTTAAGTAAGTGTGCTAGCATGTTCGCATCTGTTAAGTCGTTGATTGCTACTACCTCAACGTTAGGGTTGTTTAATGCTGCACGAAATACGTTACGTCCAATACGTCCAAAACCGTTAATACCAATCTTTGTTGCCATGTTCAATCTCCTCCTAGTAACTTATAAAGAATTTATCAAAAAGAGCAATGCCCTTTTATCTACGTAATTGTAATAATGCTTCAGCGGCAGCTTCATCTGTAATCAACACATCACTTGGCTGATACTTCATATAGGCAGCAATCGCTTCTCCCTTTGAAGCTCCCCCAGCAACGGAAATCACATACTTATGCTCCCCAAGGTCATCAAGCTGTAAACCAATCGTTCGCTGCTTATGGATTGGTTCGCCGCGACGGTTGAAATAGTATCCAAACGCCTCTGCTACAGCCTCTTCCCGATTAAGCTTGTCAATAAACGAATTTACTGAATCACGTCTGAGAGCCATCGTGCTTGCATCTCCAATCCCATGAATGACAGTACAAGCTGATTTAATCAGCCTTAGGATGTCCTTAACAGAAGGTTCTAATACAAGAGATGAGTAAGCTTCTTCACTAATTTGGTCTGGGACGTGCAACAAACGATATTGTGCCCCTGCTCGACTTGCAAGCTCTGCACTAATCGTATTTGCTTGGTTCTCAACCTGCTCCCCAAGTCCGCCACGTGCGGGAACAAACACAACTTCCCTTGTTTTAGCATCAGGCTTCATCATTTCCGCAACAGCTGCAAGGGTTGTACCCCCCATCACTGCAACAACGTCTTTTGGTTTAATGATTGCCTTGAGCTCACTAATACAAGCTCTCCCCATTTCTCTTTTAACCCATTCATCCTTATCACTATTTCCAGCAACAACTATGACTTGCCCTACACCGAGTTCCTTTTCTAACTTTGCTTCTAATTCCCGCAGTCCAAGGAGCTCCTTCATCATCTCTTCCAACTTTTCAAACAACTTCTCGCCTTCTTCGGTAATGCTCATACCTGATGTAGCAAAATGAACAAGACCTTGGTCCTTTAAAAAAGTAACCTCGCCTCGTAACACACGTTCGGAAAGCTGTAAATTTGCCGACAAGCTTCTTCGACCAATCGGTTGCATTAACTTAATGTAGTGAAGGATTCGGTAACGCTTGACCATGACGTCAAGTAAATCGGGTAATAATTTTTTTTGTATGTCTAATAATGAATTCATAGAGCCAAACTCCTTTAAGTCAGGACTGGACTCATTATGTCCCGCATAGACATTTTTAGTCCCGTTATTCGCAAAAAAAAGACCAAAATCCTCATCCACAACTACATATTACCAAGGATAGGGTCCTTTCACAAGTTATATTTGCCTATTTATTTCAAGTAAACGCTTTCTTACCTTTTCTTTCGATATTTGACCAAAATCAACCTCTTCCCCATTGACTAGAATGACCGGAATCATAATTTGATATTTTTCAAGCAACGCATCATCTTTGTAAATATCAGTAATTGTCATGGTAAAAGGAACTTCTTCAGCTAATGGTCTAATAAGGTCGATTGCTTTGTCACAAAGTGGGCAATCCATTTTTGACATAATGGTTACTTCTAACATTTCTATTATCACTCTCTTTTATTCGTAGTATGTAGGATTTAGCTTTACCATTGATGGGCAAGGGCTTCTCTCGCTGCGCGCCTTAAGGAGAAAATCGTTCCTTAAGGCTTTAGAACATGGCAGCGGCTCCGCTCCTTGCTTCGATACTGAACCAAAAGGGAAGACCGCCCTTTTGGTTTGATATATGTTTTTAGCTTATTCGACGATGGGCAAGGGCTTCTCTCGCTGCGCGCCTTAAGGAGAAAATCGTTCCTTAAGGCTTTAGAACATGGCAGCGGCTCCGCTCCTTGCTTCGATACTGAACCAAAAGGGAAGACCGCCCTTTTGGTTCAGTATCTTTTCCTTTTTGAGGAGGAGGGGATTCCTAGTTCATCTCGGTATTTTGCGATCGCTCTTCTTGAGACGGTTGTTCCTTTTTCGGTTTGGAGCCAGCTGACAATTTTTGCATCTGAAAGCGGCTTTTGCTTATTCTCTGTTGCAATTAGCTCTTTCATCCACTCTTTAATCGAACGACTTGAAGTGGATTCTCCTAGTCCATTTTGAACAGCTGATGAGAATAAAGATTTTAGTTCAATGATGCCTCTAGGTGTATCCGCAAATTTATTCGTTGTTGCACGGCTGACGGTCGATTCATGAACCTCAATCTCCTCAGCAATCTCTTTTAACGTAAGAGGCTTAAGCACACCATCTTTTTTTAAGAAATAATCCTTTTGGTGTCTAGCAATCGCTTCTCCCACTTTAACAATCGTTTGTTTTCTTTGCTGAATACTTCTCATCAACCATTGGACTTGCTGTATTTTTTGTTTCGCGTATTGACTTGCTTCCGCATCATCTGCGTGACGCAGTAATTCTTCATAATGATGATTAAGTCCCACACTTGGAATTAAATCATCTTCTAGGTGAACAAGCAAATCCCCTTCATATGGAACAATTCGAATTTCAGGACTGACGAATTGAACCGGCTCTGACATATACTGAGTGCCTGGGCGTGGGTCTAACTTTTTGATCAGATCATTTACTTCCTGAACTTCGGCTAGTGGAATATTTAATTGCTGAGAAATCTCCTTCCACTTTCTTGTAGTGAATTCTTCCATATGAAACATTATGATTTGCTCTGCAATATAATGAGGGTCATCCATTTGTTGCAATTGCAGCAATAGGCACTCTTGTAAGTTCCTAGCACCTACTCCTGCTGGGTCAAAGTGCTGCAATATGCCTAGTAAATGTTCTCCTTCTGTTTGAGAAATTTGTAGGTCTTCGCATATTTCCTCAAACGGCCTAGAGACATACCCATCCTCTCTCAAGCTATAAATCAAATATGTTAAGTTTTTCCTCTCTTTTTTTGTGAGGCGAAGTTCCTGTAATTGTTTGAGTAGAAAATCACTTAAACTCGTTCGCTCAATATGGGCATAATCTATTGGAGAGGGTTGATCTGAAACATTGCGATAGGATGAATAAGCTTGCTCTTCAAGCTTTCGAGTTTCCTTCACTTCTATTAATGGGTTCTCAAGTGCTTGCTCATGAATAAAAGATGACAGCTCTGTTGCTGAATACTGTAAGAGATGAATCGCCTGACGCAATTCTTGAGTCATAACCAAACTCTGTGTCTGCTGTTGAAACAATCCAAACTGCACGGTACTACCCCTCCCTTCACTTAGCTAAAACCAGTTTCTTGCTCCTAATCATTGTAAGCGCTTTCTGATACTTATGCCTTTTATAGTTCATTTCATTCCTATCTTTAATTATATAGGAATTATGTTATCAAAACTATGTTAATGGTAGGTAATCTCGTTTAGATTATAAAAAAACGGATATTATGAAAAGAGGGTTTAATTAGCTTGATATTGAATAGTATGTAGTAAGAGGAAAGGAATGTTGTCCAAATTGATTGACTTGAAGCAGCGTTCCCGTTTTAATGATGAAGTGTGTTGCGAGATCCACACTAGCTTTTTGCCCCTTTTGTTTTAGAAGTGTTTTTATTTGACCTTCTTTGACCATTTGGGTATGATGTACATAACCTAGTAATACAACAAAAGGTTTACTAATACCAAGAAGGAGGAATTTTTCGATGAATTTAATCCCTACAGTTATTGAGCAAACAAACCGAGGCGAGCGAGCATACGACATTTATTCTCGTCTATTGAAAGATCGTATTATTATGTTAGGAAGTGCGATTGACGATAATGTTGCCAACTCCATTGTGGCACAGCTTTTATTCTTACAAGCAGAAGACCCTGAAAAAGATATTTCGATTTACATTAATAGCCCTGGTGGGTCCATCACTGCAGGTATGGCCATCTATGATACGATGAATTACATAAAGCCAAAAGTATCAACGATTTGTATCGGTATGGCTGCTTCTATGGGTGCTTTCCTACTAGCTGCTGGTGAAAAAGGCAAGCGTTTTGCCCTTCCAAACAGTGAAGTCATGATTCACCAACCACTTGGTGGAACTCAAGGTCAAGCTTCTGACATTCAAATTCACGCTAAGCGAATTATTGAAATGCGTGAGAGCTTAAACAAAATTTTAGCTGAACGTACTGGTCAACCTTTAGAAGTGATTGAGCGCGATACGGATCGTGATAACTTCATGATTGCTGCAAAAGCACAAGAGTATGGCTTAATCGACAAGGTTATTCCGGCAACAAAAGCATAAGTCTAAAAATGGTCCCACCTTTGATCTATATAGATTAGCTTTCTCGCGCTGGGATCAGATTGAATCAACTTATTCAAAAATAGAAAGACACCGTTTGCTTGTGGCTAGCGGTGTCTTTTCTTTTATTCAGATTCAATGAACTGGCTTAATGTTTCAAGCGCTTCTGCTTCGTCATTTCCATCTGTAATGAGTGTAAACGTTGTGCCATGCCCCATGGCTAAGCTCATTAGACCCATGATGCTTTTAGCGTTGACCTTTTTTTCCCCTTTTTCAATAAAAACCTCAGCTGAAAAGCGACTTGCTTCTTGAACGAATAATGCTGCAGGTCTTGCTTGTAATCCTGTTTTCCTTTGAACTGTTACTTCTTTTTTTAACATGATTTGTTCCTCCTCAGTCATTATATTTTTTCTGTTTGAACTTCTTGACCATTTCGTAATTTATCTGCGATTTGATCAATTTTTCGTAAGCGATGGTTCACACCAGATTTACTAACGGTCCCTCCATCTACCATCTCGCCAAGTTCTTTGAGCGTGACGTCTTGGTGCAACACACGTAATTCGGCAATTTCGCGCAGCTTCGCTGGGAGTTGATCTAAGCCAATCATTCGATCGACAAGGCGAATGTTTTCTACTTGTCGTAAGGCAGCTCCCACGGTTTTATTTAAATTAGCTGTTTCACAATTGACAAGACGATTAACCGAGTTACGCATATCTTTCATGATTCGAACATCTTCAAAATACAACAGTGCCTGATGTGCGCCAATGATATTTAGAAATTCAGTAATTTTTTCGCTCTCTTTCATATACGTGATGAAACCCTTTTTACGTTCCAATGTTTTTGCATTTAATTCATATTCGTTCATTAATTCACATAACGAATCATTATGTTCCTCGTAAATCGAGAAAATTTCTAAATGATAAGATGATGTCTCAGGGTGATTAATGGATCCTCCCGCTAAGAACGCACCTCGTAAATAAGCACGCTTGCAGCAGTTTGATTTTGTTAATTGTTTTGAGATGGTTCTAAGAAAAACAAATCCCTCACCTAAAATACCAAGTTGCTCTAACAATTCTTTTGCCTCGTGCTGCATACGAACGAGATAGACATTGTTCTTTTTCAGTCTCATCTTTTTTCGAACAAGCAGTTCCACAAACATGGAAGGATAGACTCGCTTAATCAGCGTATAAATTCGTCTTGCAATCGCCGCATTCTCTGTCGTAACATCTAAACCAAGTTTCATTTGACTGAACGAAAGGGATCCGTTCATCCGGATAAGTGCAGCAAGTTCTGCTGTTGCACAGCAGTCTTCTTGTTCAAATTGAGTTAATTCTTTTTTGGTTTTGGCTGCAAAGGACAATGTCCTCACACTCCTTTCAGCCGTGTAGCTCTTTAATGCCCTTTCCCTACACGAACAGTAGTCATTCTTACATGCGTAAAATAGCCTTTGATACTTTTAAGGCATCATGACGCAACATATTTTCACGTTCAATTACATAATGATCGAGTACAACAGATACCCCCATCGAATTGATACGATTGACATCAACAACAACTGGTACGGCTCCTTCACTTGCATAACGCTCTCGCACTTTGGCAGAGACCGGTGCTCCATGAACGACAATCTCATCAACCAATGTACTTCCACAGTGATCAGAAATCGCTTGTATATGATCTCCTGCCGTGTAACCATCCGTCTCTCCACTCTGTGTCATCACGTTGCAAATATATACTTTTCTTGCCTCTGATTGTTCAATCGCCAAAGCGACTCCAGGAACAAGAAGATTTGGGATGACACTAGTGTAAAGGCTTCCGGGTCCTAATACAATGATATCGGCTTCTTCAATTGCTCGAATAGCCGATTGCAATGGAGAAATATCTTCTGGCGTTAAAAAAACACGCTTAATTTTTTTTTGCTCAAGAGGGATCAAGGATTCTCCTGTTACAATAGTTCCATCTTCCATTTCAGCATGCAGTACAATGCTTGAATTCGCTGCAGGATAAACGTTTCCACGGACATTTAACACTTTGCTTAATTCCGTAATGCCTCTTGAAAAGTCCCCTGTAATGGATGTCATGCCCGCAAGCAGAAGATTTCCTAATGAGTGGCCTGATAAGCCATTTCCATTTGAAAACCTGTGCTGGAAAAGCTCCTCTACTAAAGGTTCAACCTCTGATAATGCAATTAACACGTTCCTCACGTCACCTGGAGGAGGGATATCTAGCTCTTTCCGAAGTCGTCCCGAGCTTCCACCGTCATCAGCCACGGTTACAATAGCCGAAATATCAACTGGGAACGTTTTTAAACCTCGAAGTAAAACGGATAAGCCGGTTCCCCCTCCAATCACTACAACCTTTTTCTTTTTCACTTATTTAGTACCTGTTCCTTTATCTTTTTCAATGTCTCGATGACTCACATGCAAAACATACTCATCAGCAAACGCTTCACCAAAGTGTTCAGCAAGTGTCACAGAACGATGCTTTCCACCCGTGCACCCAATTCCTATGACAACTTGACTCTTTCCTTCACGTTTGTATTGCGGTAGCATGAACTTCAACAAATCAGTTAATTTCTCAATGAATTGCTGTGTTTCTGTCCATTTCAATACATAGGAGGAAACCTCGTCATCTAGGCCTGTTTTGGGTCTCATGTGGTCAATATAGTGTGGATTCGGAAGAAAACGAACGTCAAAAACGAGATCGGCGTCAATTGGCATTCCATATTTAAATCCAAACGACATCATGTTGACAGTAAACGGATGCTTTTCGTTGCCTGTAAACCTTTGAATAATCTTCTCACGCAGCTGAATTGGCTTCATGTCCGTCGTATCTATGATTTGCTGCGCTCTCCCCTTCATATCCTCAAGCATTTCGCGTTCCAATTGAATTCCTTCAAGTGGTAAGCCGTTTGGCGCAAGCGGATGCGAGCGTCTCGTTTCTTTATAGCGCTGCACAAGCTTCGCATCCTTTGCATCTAAGAAAATAATCTGTAACTTAAATTGCAAATGAGGAGCATGACTAATCGTATCAATCGCTTCAAATAAGTGATCAAAAAATTTGCGGCCACGTAAATCGATAACGAGCGCTACTTTATTCATTTTTCCATTTGAACCTTCAATCAGTTCTATGAATTTCGGAATGAGAGCTGGGGGTAAATTATCGACGCAAAAATAGCCAAGGTCCTCAAAACTTTGGACCGCCACTGTTTTCCCCGCTCCAGACATTCCTGTAATTATCACAATTTGTATTTCTTCGTGCTCGATACTCACCCTCATCACCCCTTTATATCTATTCTGAAGTTAATCTGTATGACACTAAATCAAACTCTTTTGTGTAATAAAACGTCCCGTGCAGAACCCCTTGATCGTGTAATACATGTTCAAACATATACTTATCGCCGGCCGCCATTGGCAGACCCTGAACATCCTTTATGCTTTTCCATTCAAGCTTGCCTTCTGGAGATTGTTCAAACATTTCACCTTTAAAACTTGTTGCATGAAACGTGAACATCATCCACTCATTGACCGGCTGATCATTCTCAAGTATTACGATGGTAAAAACAGCACGTAGCTTCGCATCTTCTACATGAAGTCCTGTTTCTTCACGAAATTCACGCTCAGCTGATTCTTTTATCGTTTCACCAAGTTCCATTTTGCCACCAGGAGCAACCCACCAGCCTCGACTTGGTTTTTGCAGTAGCAATGCATGCTCACCATTCGTTAATACACAGTTAGTAATCCGTTGCAACAGCTTCACCTCACGTTCTATTACTTTATTATACAATTAATTGAAAGGTCTAACAATTGCTAGAATAAGGGAACTTTTTGAACGGAGAACTTTTGTAGATAAAAAAAAGGGCACGGACCTAATCGTCCGTGCAAATGTATATAAAAAAGGGGGTCAATTACTTATTTATATCTTACCCAATTAATGTTTCATCCGTGTTACAACAGGATTAACGTTTTATATCAAAAAGGGTGAATTTTCCTTTTATTATGAAACAGTTTGAAAAAGTTGTGGGAAGCGTTGAAAAACTAGAGAAGGTGAGTCTGTTCGGGTGCCAGCGAGGCCTTTGGCTACCGTTCTTCCCACTTCCTTCTTTTTTCAGGAGTCATCTCATCCCTTTGACTCCCGTTCTTCCCACGTTCTCCGTTTTTCGGTAGCCAACATATCCCCTTGACTCCCGTTCTTCCCCGCTCACCCGCTGTTCGGGTGCCAGCGAGGCCCTTTGGCTACCGTTCTTTCCACTTCCCTCTTTTTTCGGGAGTCAGCAAACCTCTTTGACTTCCGTTCTTTCCACGTTCTCCGTTTTTCGGTAGCCAACACATCCCTTTGACTTCCGTTCTTTCCACGTTCTCCGTTTTTCGGTAGCCAACACATCCCTTTGACTTCCGTTCTTCCCATGTTCTCTGTTTTTCGGTAGCCAGCGAACCTCTTTGACTTCCGTTCTTCTCACGTTCTCTGTTTTTCGGTAGCCAACACATCCCTTTGACTTCCGTTCTTCCCACGTTCTCCGTTTTTCGGTAGCCAACACATCCCTTTGACTTCCGTTCTTTCCCGCTCACTCGCTTTTCGAGAGTCAGTGAACCTCTTTGACTACCGTTCTTCCCTAATCCCACGGGAGTCATCATTATGCTTAGGCTAAAAACGAGGATCTCACCTACCCCTACCTCTTCCACACAGAAAAAAATCAAGTGCAAACCTGTTCTAGGTTTCACACTTGATCTCGTCTCAATATGTTCTTACGCTTTTGATTTCTCTGCAAGCGTTTCGATATAATGCTGGACATTTTGAGCTGCCAAGCTTCCATCGCCTGTTGCTGTCACGATTTGACGAAGGGATTTCTCACGGATATCGCCCGCAGCAAAGATTCCCGGAACCTTTGTCTCCATTTCTTCGTTCGTTTCAACATAGCCCTCGGCATTTGTGATGCCTAAGTTTTTCACACTTTCATTTAATGGCAACATACCAATGTAAATAAACACACCATCTGTTTTAAATTCTTTTTCCTCGCCATTTTCGGTACTTACGAGTGTGACGCTACCGACTTTGCCGTTTTCATCATTGATTTGTTTTACCGTATGATTCCAGATGAAATCAATTTTATCATTGTCAAACGCACGTTTTTGTAAGATCTTTTGAGCGCGTAATTCATCACGACGGTGAACGACCGTTACTTTTGTTGCAAAGCGCGTTAAATACACCGCTTCTTCAACAGCAGAGTCTCCGCCACCGACAACAACAAGCTCTTTCCCTTTGAAAAAGGCACCATCACATACTGCGCAATAAGAAACACCGCGTCCACTTAACTCTTTTTCACCAGGAACACCAATCTTTTTGTATTCTGCACCCGTTGCCACAATGACCGCACGAGCCTTAAATTCCTTGCTCCCAGCTTTGATAATTTTAAAATCACCTTCGTCGATGATTTCTTTCACATCGCCATATCCATATTCAGCACCAAACTTTTTGGCATGCTCGAACATTTTAGTTGATAACTCTGGCCCAAGGATATGGTCAAATCCGGGGTAGTTTTCCACGTCTTCTGTATTAGCCATCTGTCCACCTGGAATCCCGCGTTCAACCATGATTGTTGAAAGACCTGCACGAGATGTGTAAACAGCCGCTGTCATACCTGCAGGACCTGCTCCAGCTATAACAACATCATAAATTTTTTCCTCACTCATTCTGGTCCACTCCTTTTCAAACTTATCTTTTATCACTTAGCTTCCTCTACGTCTTTACACTCATATCGTAGCGAAATGGCCTCTGAATGTCTATTTTTCTGCTCAGCTATTCAACCCAAATATCATACTCGATTTCAGCGAGGTTTTCTTGACCACTTTTCACCATTTCAAGTACAAATTGGGCTTGTTTTGAACCAAGCTCGCCTGCCCGCTTGATTACCTTCATGGCCTTATGGTGATCACCTGTATGATACATCGCAACCGCAAAACCATACAGCAACTCTGAGCGTTGTTCCAATTCCCACCTACTTAATTCCTTTAGCCTTTCATAAGCTGCTTGGAATTCTCCAACCGTACATAAGGTTTCCGCCACCTTAACATAATGATCGCCATCAATCGGATAAACACGACGCAATGAACGAATATAGGGTTCAGCACGTTTAGCATCCCCATTTTTTGTGTAAAACAAAGCTAAGTTACACAATGTAAAAAGATTTCCTGGATCTTTTTCAAGGATGTTTTGACAGATGTCAAAAGCAGACTCATCCCCTATTCGGAATAGTGCTTCTGCTAATTGGTTATGTGCTGTCCAATACGTCGGATGCTCATCTATTATGGTTTGCAAAACAGGTAGAGCCGCAGGGATATTGTCTTGTCTAATTAAATAGCGCGCCCGTTCAAACTGAGCAATCAATTCATCTTCGTCTTCTTCAAGATCCTCCCATTCCTCGTCTTCTTCTCGTTCAAAACGCAGCAATTCTAGGAGATCTTTTGCATCCTCGGTAAAACGTTCGTCTGGACATAGCTCTAAGTAGCGCAATGTCATTCTTTCTGCGCGCTCAAAATGACCAAGATACGCATAATTATTCGCCATAAAAAAATAGCATTCGGCTACATCTTCTTTTTCTGCCAACACACTTTCTAATATTTCATTAGACCGTTCATATTCCCCAATTTCAGATAGCACTGCTGCCAATTGAACGTGAAAAACAGGCTCGGTGTTCGTTAGCTTAACCGCTCGCTCTAACAATTTGATCGCACGTTGTAAGTGGTTCTTTCGATATGCTTCAATTCCCCTGTGAAAGAAATAGTCTCCACTTTGAAACAAAGGAACAACTTTGCCCTTTTCCAGTTCGTCTTTTGGTTTTAATCCCATGAAGTTTAGTTACCTCCAGCTTCTCAATCATAACAAATAGTATACATGATTTTAGACTGTGTGGGAACGAAAAAAGGGTACAGAAAAAAGGCATGTCCATTGCCAATTTCTGTACCCCTATGGGTAAGGGTCAGCCCCCAACTTTTTCAACTACTTTTTATGTCTTTCTTCTAATACTGATAACACGTCATCTAACGGTAATTTTTGTTCACGGAGGAGCACTAAAAGATGGTACAACAAATCAGACACTTCCCACTTTAACTCTTCTGGGTCACGATTTTTCGCTGCAATGATGACTTCTCCCGCTTCTTCTCCGACTTTTTTCAAGATTTTATCGACGCCTTTTTCGAACAAGTATGTCGTGTAAGCTCCTTCTGGCATCTCTGCTTCACGCTCAGCTATAACCCTCTCTAATTCATCAATGATTGCAAAGCGAGTTGGGTTCGTGCGAACAGCTTGATCTTCAAATAATGAATCTGAAAAACAAGTATAGTCCCCTTTATGACATGCTGGCCCCGCAGGAACAACAAGTACCACAATCGCATCGCTGTCACAGTCAAAACGCATATCAACAATTTGCTGCGTGTTGCCTGATGTTGCTCCTTTATGCCAAAGCTCTTGACGAGAACGAGAATAAAACCACGTTTCTCTCGTCTCAAGTGACTTCGCTAACGACTCTTTATTCATATAGGCTAATGTCAAAACTTCCTTGCTTCCTGCATCTTGCACAATCGTTGGCACAAGTCCATTTTGATCAAACTTAATCTGTTCAATGCTCATCGTACGGTCACACCCTCTTCTTTTAAATACGATTTCACTTCTGCAACCGACGTTTCCTTATAATGAAAAATCGATGCCGCTAACGCAGCATCTGCTTTAGCATCCCGAAACACATCAGCAAAGTCTTCTTTCTTTCCTGCACCACCTGAGGCGATGACCGGGACCGTAACAGCAGCATTTACCGCTTTTGTCAAAGCCAAATCAAATCCCGTCTTCGCCCCGTCCTGATCCATACTTGTTAATAAAATCTCACCGGCACCAAGACGAACGGCTTCCTTCGCCCAATCGGTTACTTCCCAATCGGTTGATTCACGTCCACCATGTGTATAAATCCGCCATGAACCAAGCTCTTCATCATATTTGGCGTCAATCGCCACAACGATGCACTGCGAGCCAAAAAAATCCGCACCTTCTTTAATCAGCTCTGGACGCTTTACCGCTGCCGTATTGAGCGATACCTTGTCCGCACCAGCACGTAGCACACGCTTCATATCTTCAAGCGAGTTAATTCCGCCCCCTACGGTAAAAGGAATGGCAAGTGTACCGGCAACTTGCTCCACGACTTCGACCATCGTTTCACGACCTTCATGTGAAGCAGAGATATCCAAGAATACGAGTTCATCCGCACCTTGCTCATCATAAAAAGCAGCAAGCTCTACCGGGTCTCCTGCATCACGTAAATCGACGAACTGAACGCCTTTGACAACACGGCCATCTTTCACATCTAGACAAGGAACGATCCGTTTTGTTAACAACCTATTCGCCCCCTTTTAATGCTTCTTCTAATGTGAATTGGTTCGTGTAAAGTGCTTTTCCGACAATTGCACCACTTACTCCACGATTTTTACGCTCACGAAGCTCAGTTAAATCCGCTAACGAGCTCACACCACCTGAGGCAATCACTTGCTTGCCTGTTGCTTCTGCTAGATTTGTGATCGCTTCTGTATTTGGTCCTGAAAGCATTCCGTCACGAGAAATATCAGTAAATATAAACACTTCTGCCCCGTGACGAGCAAGCTCCTGCGCTAGGGTTTCAGCTTTTACTGATGACGTTTCAAGCCAGCCCTCTGTTGCCACATAACCATCACGCGCATCTAGCCCAATCGCAATTCGCTCTCCGCCATATGTAGCAAGCATCTCTTTTGTAAACTCAGGATTATTGACTGCAACACTACCTAGAATAACACGGTCCACCCCTCGCTCTAGATAAAAGGCGACATCTTCAGCCGTACGAATCCCCCCACCAATTTGCACCTTCGCATCAAGCTCCTTAGCCACACGAAGCACATGTTCATGATTGACACGTTTTTTCGCTTTCGCCCCGTCTAAATCAACCATATGTATCCACTTGGCCCCGCTATCAGCGAACAATTTCGCCATGTCAAACGGCGAGTCCCCATAAACGGTTTCTTGATCATAATCCCCTTGAACAAGACGTACACATTTGCCGTCTCTCATATCAATCGCTGGATAAATAACAAAGTTACTCACGACTTTCTCCTCCTTGCGTGACGAGCTCTCCGAAATTACGAAGGATCGACATGCCTACGTGGCTGCTTTTTTCTGGGTGGAATTGCGTCCCCATTACATTATCCCTACCAACTACAGCTGGGACCGTTACATCATACTCACTTGAAGCAATTAATACGTCCTCGTCCTTGTGCTTAACGACATACGAGTGAACAAAATACACATGCCCCTCTTCAACGTCTTGCAAAAGCTTGTGTTCAGGCTTGTGGAACGTCAGCTTATTCCAGCCCATGTGAGGGACTTTGTATGTTTCACCGCTTGCCGTATGACCAACAAAGCGCTCCACCCGACCTGGTAACAATTTTAACCCTTCTGTCTCTCCATGCTCCGCACTTTCTTCAAATAAAAGTTGCATGCCAAGACAAATCCCTAAAAGCGGCTTTCCTGACTCCGCCCACTCACGTAAAAATTCAGTTAAACCCATCTCATTTAATGTCTTCATCGCATCTGGGAAAGCCCCAACACCGGGCAAGAGAAGCCCATTCGCTTTTTTTAGTTGTTCAATATCATCTGTTACGACATAGTCTAGCTCTAGACGCTCTAGAGCCTTACTAACACTGTGCAAATTCCCCATCCCGTAATCAACAATGCCGATCATCTTACAACATCCCCTTCGTCGACGGGACGCCTTTGACCCGTTCATCGATGCTTGTAGCTTCATCCAAGGCACGTGCTAATGCTTTAAATACCGCCTCAATCATGTGGTGTGTGTTGTGACCATAGTGGACGATAATGTGTAAGTTCATTCTGGCTTCAAGGGCTAACTTCCACATAAACTCATGAACGAGCTCGACATCAAACGTTCCTACTTTTTGACTTGGGAACTCAGCACGAAACTCAAGGTGTGGACGGTTGCTTAAATCGACAACAACTTGAGCCAACGTCTCATCCATAGGTACAAAAGCATTTCCGTAGCGGCGGATTCCTTTTTTATCGCCAAGTGCTTCTTTTAACACATGCCCTAAACAAATTCCAATATCTTCTGTCGTATGGTGATCATCAACTTCTATATCTCCATTGGCATCAACAGTTAAGTTGAAGTGGCCGTGCTTTGTAAAGAGATCGAGCATATGCGTTAAAAATGGAACTCCTGTTTCTAATTCTGATTTTCCTTCTCCATCCACCGTAAAGTCCAACTTAATTTGTGTTTCCCCTGTATTACGTTCGATTTGTGCGCGGCGTTCTGTCATCTACTTTTCCTCCAACCTAATATCAATTGCTCGTGCGTGAGCTTCCAAGCCTTCTAAACGGGCAAGGGCTGAAATTTTTCGACCATTTTCTTCCATAGCTTGTTTGCTATAGGAGATTATGCTTGATTTTTTCGTGAAATCATCGACATTGAGCGGGCTCGAGAAACGGGCGGTTCCATTTGTCGGCAAAACATGGTTTGGTCCTGCAAAATAATCCCCCACTGGCTCTGAGCTGTAAGGCCCAACAAAAATCGCTCCAGCATGACGAATTCTTCCAATTACATTCATAGGCTCTTCTGTTAAAATTTCCAAATGCTCAGGTGCAAGTTGATTCACGACATCGACCGCCTCAACAAAATCACGAGCGACGTAAATCACACCATAATCACGAATCGACGATCCAGCAATCTCTCGTTTTGGCAATGTCGTCAGCTGCTCTTGAACCTCTTTAGCAACCTGTTCAGCAAGCTCCTGAGAGGTTGTCACTAAAACCGCTGACGCTTGCTCATCATGCTCCGCTTGAGAAAGGAGATCTGCAGCTATGTAGCGCGAGTTGGCTGTCTTATCTGCTAGAACAACAATCTCACTCGGCCCTGCGATCATATCAATATCAACAGTGCCAAAAACAGCCCGCTTCGCTAATGCAACATAGATATTGCCCGGTCCGGTAATTTTATCAACGGATTGAATCGAATCTGTTCCAAATGCAAGAGCAGCAACAGCTTGAGCTCCGCCAACTTTGTAAATTTCCTTCACTCCTAGCTCCTTCGCTGTGACAAGGACACTAGCCGGAAGCATTCCATCTGCTCCAGCTGGCGACACCATGACAATACGCTCAACACCAGCGACTTGAGCTGGAATGACATTCATCATAATCGATGATGGGTAAGCGGCTTTGCCACCTGGCACGTATACTCCAACAGAATTGAGCGGAGTTACCTTTTGACCAAGAATCGTGCCATCTTCCTTTGTCGTCATCCACGATTGACGCTTCTGACGCTCGTGAAAATCTTTAATATTTACCATTGCCTCGCGCAACGCTGAAATCAATTCCTCATCAATCTTTGCGTACGCTCCTTCGAGTTCTTCCTCCGTTACTCGAAGACTTGTAAGCTCGGCTCCGTCAAATTTTTTCGTTAATTCAAAGAGAGCTTGATCACCTTGTTCTTTTACTTGAGCAATGATCGCTTCGACCGCTTCTCTTTGCTGCTCTGTGCCTGTATCAATGTCACGTTTGATGCTTACCTCTGCCCCAACTTTGACGATTTTCATGCTTCTTCCCCCTCGATCACTCGAGAAAGACGTTCGACCATTTCATCAATTCGTTCGTCTTTCATGCGGTAGCTAACTGGATTGACAATCAAACGTGAGGTGATCGGCACAATCGTTTCAAGCTCCACTAAGCCATTTTCCTTTAATGTTCTCCCTGTTGAAACGATATCAACGATGCGATCGGCGAGGCCAATTAATGGGGCCAATTCAATCGAGCCATTTAATTTAATAATCTCGACTTGCTCGCCTTGTTCTTTAAAGTATTGTGTCGCTAGGTTCGGATATTTTGAAGCGACTTTTGGATTGATGTCTTTCTTTTCATAATTCGGAAGACCTGCAACGGCCAAGTAACACTCACTAATTTGCAGGTCGAGCACTTCATAGACAACACGCTCTTCTTCAATCATAGTATCTTTTCCAGCGACTCCAACATCAGCAACACCGTGTTCAACATATGTAGGGACATCCATTGGTTTTGCAAGGATAAAACGCATGTTTTCCTCTGGCACATCAATAATTAACTTCCTGGAATCATCAAACTCTGCCGGTAAGTTATACCCTGCTTTTCGCAGCAATTCTAATGCTTCTTCAAAAATTCTCCCCTTCGGCATTGCGACCGTTAACCATTCTGCCATCTTACGCGTCTCCTTTCTTTGCACCAATGAAGTAGTACACCTCAGTAAATTGTTCTGACATTCCGTCCACATCCCCAACTCCGGCAATGTCTTGAACAACAACGGATTCGCCTTTTGCCCGCATACTTGCCGCTTCTTGGAATGCTTCTGCCCGTCTTTCTTTGCTAAAGACAATGCATGTTTTTTTCTGCTTCGTGTTCATTTCGCCTAGTGCTTCAACAAGTAAATCAAGACGCACACCAAATCCTGTCGCTTGGCCAGGACGCTCAAACTTGCCAAGCAGTTCATCATAACGCCCGCCACTGCATAGCGGTACACCTAAATTGCTTCCATAGCCTTCAAATACCGCGCCTGTGTAATAACTCATATGAAGGACTAAATTTAAATCGACTTTCACATATTGCTCAATGCCGTAGTTCTCTAGCACCTGCCAGAGCTCTGTCAGTTCGGCGATCGCCTTTGATCCTTCTTCATTTGAAATAAGTTTCGCTGCTTCTTCCATTGTTCCTTTGCCACCGCGTAATTTTAAGAGACCAAGAAGTCTGCCTTTATCAATTGAGGAGATCGGCAAGCTTTTCACATGCTCACGGAACCCAACATAATTTTTTTCATATAAGAAACGACGCAGCTCATCGGCACGCTCTCCAACAATATCTTCTAACAGCGCGTTCACATAACCAACATGCCCAATCGCAATTTTAAAGTGAGACAAGCCTGCACGTTTTAACGCTGATGCCATAAGGGCAATCACTTCCCCATCGGCGCTAACGGTTCCATCACCAATCAACTCCACACCAAGCTGCTCAAATTCCGCCGGCTTTCCAGCCTCATGTTGCTGTGCTCTGTATACAGTTGACTGATAAGAAAGTCTAAGCGGGTAAGCTTCCCCTTTCATGCTTGAAGCAACCAATCTCGCAATCGGTGCTGTCATATCGGGACGAAGCACCAATGTATTTCCTTGCTGATCTAATAATTTAAACAACTGTTGATCTAAAATGGCTGAGGCTAGACCAACCGTTTCGTAATATTCTAACGTTGGGGTTTCAATCATTTGGTAGCCCCAACCAGACATTTCTGTTTCTAATTGCTTTCGAACCTGCTTTTTCATTGCATACATTTCCGGCAATGTATCGCGCATGCCAAGTGGCTTCTCAAACATAAGTGGCTTAGACATTGATTTCACTCCTCGTTCTTCTCCATTGTCTGCTTATACTGCAGCTCTCCGACATCTTTTTTCTATCTTTCCTATCATTCGCGATTTTTGTCAAAATACCTGTTTTTGTTTCAAGAAAATGTCCATTTCGCTTTAGCTCGCTAATGTGCTAATAAGATAAAGTATATAGTTAGTTTACATGGAGGTACGAACAACGTCAACCATTTTGAAAGAATTATCTCACAACTTTCGAGAAAGAGAAGAGTTCAGCAGAAAAAACGAACTGTTTTTCTTACATTTTTTATGCTATTCAATAATTCTGCGCAGTATCTAGTCAAAAGAGCCCCCATGTGGTGCGCTCAAAACATTTATTTGCGGAAATCGATATATATCGGCGAATAAATAAATATAACGGCGAAAATCTCATTTTATCAGCGAATAAGCAAATATAATTGCGAAAACCCCATTTTATCAGCGAAAATTAGTTTTCATCGTAAAAAAGCTGCTAAGCCCTATGCTTAACAGCTTCCCCCTTCTTACACGCCTCCACCCGGTATGACCGGTAGCATCACATGCGATGGATATCGTTTATCATGATAAATGGTTTGTACCGCTTTATTTGTCTCGGTTGAATCCATTAATGTTTTGCCAGTATTAGGGTTCACATCATATCGCGGAAAATTGCTTGAAGATACTTCAATTCGAATCGAGTGCCCTGCTAAAAAGGCATTGCTCGTAGCCCAAAGGTCTATTTCATATTTGATGACTTCACCAGATAAGGGAGCCTCCTGTTCATATCCGTTACGATACTTAGCACGGATTATTCCGTCTGTTAAAATATAGGCTTTCCCGTCTGGAAACACATCGACTAATTTCACGGTAAAATCAGTATCAGGTGCATCGCTTTTGGCATAAAGAATCATCTTAATCCGCCCCGTTATTTCAAGCTGTTCCTCCAGAGGCTTAGACGTATAAACGAGAACATCCTCTCTTTTTTCTATGTCACTTTGTTCAAGCGGTCCACTATTCAATCCTTGATAAAAAAGTGGACTTCCTCCTTTGGTCGGGACCGGATTTTCAGGATCAAACACAAATTGATCCGTTGGCTCCATCCTTGGTGGATGCACCTCTAAGTGACCGGAATGCATATGGGCACCTCCCTCACTATGTAAATAATAAGGTGTATACACGGTTCGTGCTAAAGGCCATTCCTTTTCCGTCCGCCACTTATTGATCCCCATAACAAAAATTTGTACAGGATCCTCTGCTATTTTATGCCTCTGTTCATTTTTAAGCCATGTATCAAACCAATTCAAATGGAGTGACGTTAAGTCCTCTTTTCCATCGATCGAGTGCCCCGAGCTATGCACACCAAAAAAACGCTCCCCAAAACTAGACTCAAACACCCCATGTCCCCAAGGTCCAATAATGAGCTTTTGATTGACCTCATGTTTGCTCATTTGTTCATAGTTTGTTAACGTCGGCCCTAAAAAGCAATCATACCAGCCTGCTAAGTGATAAGCAGGCAGTTTCAAATGTTGCAATGTTTCTTTAAAACTAGCTTTTTCAAACACATCGCCCAATAAATGTTCACCTGTATACGTTGAAAATAGCTCCCCTAATTTCTCATGTTTCATGACAGGCGGCCAGCTTTTGATTGGGACATGCTTGTACCAATCATCGATTTGATTGAGATCCTCACTGATTTCATCAATCAGATCGGTTCCTTTCTGTTTACGTTGTACATAATCAGGAGCCACTGAGTCTAGCATCCACGTTTCAAATAACCCTAACTCAAAGGCCCCGCCACGATAGAGTAGGCCATCTCGTAAATCATTCCCTGTCATAGCAGGGAAAATCGCTTTTAACGAAGGTGGTTGTTCCACCGCTGCGTACAGCTGCGTGAAGCCGTAATACGATAGACCAAACATACCGACCATACCATTGGCATAAGGCAAATCCGCTGCCCATTCAACCGTATCATAGCCATCCTTTGCTTCTTGGATAAATGGCTTAAACTCCCCTTCCGAAGCAAATCGCCCTCTTACATCTTGAATGATCACAACATACCCAGCTAAAGCTGCTCGAATTGGATCCAGGTAACGATGGGAGAAGGCTGGGAGATTTTTGTTATAAGGCAGTCTAGAGAGGAGAACAGGATATGTTCCGTTATTATTTGGACGGTATACATTTGCGAATAACGTCACTCCATCTCTTAGTGTACACGGTACATCCCTCTCGATAAGAACGTCAGAACAATGATTCATTATCTCACCTCATTTATATTTTTGAGAAAAATTGTTGCTGTAAAGATTGCTGCTGTGAAAGAACGGTTTTTCTCTTAGTGAAATGGAGCGGAAGTCACTCGACTCCTGCGGGATGTAGAGGTAGGGGCGAGACCCCACAGCCGAGGAGGCTCGGCACCTCCTTGCGGGTGCGAGTGACTGGAGCGCAATGGAACGAACATGAGAAGAACACGTCCCCCATAAAATTAACAAAGTATACGAAGACAGCATTTAGAAAAGACCCAAGTCTTATCGACTCAGGCCTCCTCTTACTAGTTACCTAGCATTTCATTCACTTTATCTTGATTGTTGTCAATCCATTCTCTTGCTGCTTCTTCAGGATCTTGATCTTCCTCTTCAATTTGAACGATCATTTCTTCCACATCATCAATCGAAATGTTCCAGTTGCTTAAGAATTCAAATGCATCTGGTGCTTTTTCTTGTAGTTCATGGTTTGTTATGACATGAACAGAAGATGTTTCAAAGAAACCAGCATCATTACCGATGACTTTGATGTCATATTTGTTAAACATCGTATGTGGTCTCCAGCCAAAGAAAATGACAGGCTCTTCTTGCTGCATGAGACGTTGAGCCTGTGCTAGCATTCCACCTTCAGATGAATTGACTTGTGTAATATCAAGCCCTAACGCTTCAATCATTTCGTTTGTTTCTTCTTGAGAACTTGTTCCTTCTTCAATTCCATACATTTCATTATTAAATAAATCCTCATTGCCAACGATGTCCTCAACAGAGTTAATGTCTTCCATATAGTTTGGCACTACCCAGCCTGTCTCCGCCTCTGGATAACTAACAGCCGTATCGACAACGGTGTCACTAAAGCGCTCCATATGGACTTGGTGCATTGGGAACCACGCATCCATAAAGACATCAAGGTCACCACGAGATAAGCCCATAAATACATTGCCGACATCGGCACTAGTTTCTACCACTTCATAGCCCATATCTTGCAAAATCAGACTGGCGATTTTTGTCGGTGGTACAGTACTTGTCCAAGGTGTAACACCAAACGTAATCGTTTCGCCATTTCCCGTTTCTTCAGGCGTTTCCCCACTTGTATCTTCAGTTGAACAGCCGACACCAGTAGCTACTAACATCGCCATCATTGAACCTAGTAATAATTTTTTCATCACATTTCTCTCCTTTTTTCTTACGCTTTTTTTGCTAATCCTTGTGTAATACGGTCTAAAATAATCGCTAATACGACGATTCCTAACCCACCTGTTAAGCCAAGACCAACGTTTACCGTTGAAATCCCAGATAATACCGTTGAACCAAGCCCTGGAGCTCCGATCATTGAAGCAATCACAGCCATCGATAGAGCAAGCATCATCGTTTGATTGACCCCAGCCATAATGGTTGGTAATGCTAATGGCAGCTGTACTTTAAATAACAGCTGGCGAGATGTGGTCCCAAAAGCTTTTGAAGCCTCTACTACATCGCTTGGAACTTGTCTTATCCCTAGATTCGTCATACGAACAGCTGGTGGCGTCGCAAAAACAAATGTAGCAATAACAGCTGGCACTCCGCCCAAACCAAACAAGAGGATGGCAGGTATCAAATAAACAAAACTAGGCAAGGTTTGCATAAAGTCTAAAATCGGTCTTGTGATTGTCTCCATCATCTTGTTGGTTGCACTTAAAATTCCAAGCGGAACACCTACTAACACGGATAGTGTTGTTGATACGAGGACAATCGAAACAGTTTGCATAGCAGCAGGCCACAAATTAACAGAGCCTAGATACAAACAACCGATCAATGTAAATAATGCAATTCCTTTTCCAGCGATTTTCCAAGCGATAATAATTAACAAGATCATAATGATTTCTGGTGGGATCGTAATTAATAGGTTTGTTACTGTATCGATAAAAGCTCTAAGAACTGTACTTATGCTATTAAAGAATCCGCTCATAACAGGAAGCAGCCAACCATCAACAAATTGATTGGTCCACTCCTCTAACGGGAAGTAGAAGTAATTCATGCTGTTACCACCTCATCTTTTTCTTTCCCAAGAACTAAGCCTGAGAGAATCGATACACGAGAAATAATTCCAAGTAGCTTCCCGTCTTCAATTACAACGATTGGATATTTCGTTTCGGCCGCAATTCCAATCAAGTCGTTTAATGGAGTCGTAGGACTAGCTGAGTGTACCGTATCAATCAAAACGTCTTCCATCGGAATCGTTTCTTTGTATGCTCGAATGGCATCATCAATCGTTAATAAGCCTTGGAAGTTCTTCTCTTTATCTACTACGAAAATACTAGAGGCACCGGCTTCTTCCATTTTCCGAACAGCGACCCTTGGACCGTCCTTATACGTCGTTAAGACCTCTGGTTTTTTCATCACATGGGAAGCTTCCAATACTTTCGAACGATCGACATCTTTGACGAAATTGGACACATATTCATTTGCCGGATTTTCTAAAATCTCTTCCGCCGTCCCGACTTGAACGATCTGGCCGTCTTTCATAATTGCAATCCGATCTCCAAGCTTCAGTGCTTCATCGAGATCATGAGTAATAAAGAGGATGGTTTTCCCTAACCTATTTTGGAGATGAAGCAGCTCATCTTGCATTTCTTTACGTATTAGCGGGTCAAGCGCACTAAACGCTTCATCCATTAGCAAAATATCAGAGTCATTTGCTAATGCGCGGGCTAACCCGACACGCTGCTGCATTCCTCCACTTAATTGATTTGGATAACTAGCTTCATAGCCTTTTAATCCAACATCCTCAATCGACTTTAAAGCCTTTTCTTCTCGTTCGGCTTTGTCTACCCCTTGAATTTCTAACCCATAGGCAACATTCGTCAATACTGTCCGATGGGGTAACAATCCAAATTGCTGAAAGACCATAGCTAATTTTTTGCGTCGCGTTTCAATTAGCTTATTTTTATCCATCTTCGTGATGTCTTCCCCATCGATAAGAATTTCCCCATCGGTAGGTTCAATGAGACGATTCACTAACCGAATTAAGGTTGACTTTCCGCTTCCTGAAAGACCCATAATGACGAATATTTCTCCCGCTTCCACGGAGAAGGAAGCTTGGTTAACCCCAACTGTCATCCCGGTTTTCTTCAAAATGTCAGCCTTCTGCTCTCCATTTTTCAAGCTTTTTAAGCCTTGCTTCGGATGGGCGCCAAAGATTTTGGTCAAATGGTTCACTTCAATCTTATTCATAAACACTCTCCTCTTAACAGATTTATCGCTTCTTGATTCCGATCTGTCTCCCTACTTGTGTTGGGCGCGGCATAAGTTCATGTTCGTTGCGTATCTTTTCAATGATGTCTGAAATAACAGGAGGGAAAGGGGCTGGTCTCCCCTTTGCAGTATCCATCCCCATTAACATTTGCTCACTCGTAGCAATCTCTATCCCCTCACGATTTTTCATTGTAAAAAATACGTGTAGGCGCTTGGCATCATCGTCTAATAGCTGAACATCAACCGTTAGCTCTTCCCCTTCATGTGCTTCTTTTGCGTAGCAAAGATGGGTTTCTAAAGTGAAAATTGTGTAGTCGAGCGACTGACGAGCAGCTTCATCTAAGCCGATATAATCCATAAAAGAATCAACGGATAAACTAAAAACTTTTGCATACTCGGCATCATTCATGTGGCCATTATAGTCAACCCACTCTTTGCGAACATGGTCTTTATACGTAAATGGTTCAAGTACCATCCTGATCCCTCCCTGCCTCTTATTTAGTTATGAGATTGTTAGATTCCGGCCAATATTTCTCGGCAAGATCTAGCAATTCTACTAAAAATTCATTACGCTTCTGTTCTAGTTCCGAGATCGATACATCCCCAGCATGGCTCTCACAGCCTTGAATCACTTTCTCTTTCAACTCATCTGTTAATTCAGGCGCTTCTAATTTTGTCCATGGTAGTTTAAGCGCAGGACCAAATTGCTCGAGCATATGGCGCATCCCTTTTTCTCCTCCAGCTAAGTGGAACGTTAAGAACGGTCCCATCTGCGCCCAGCGAAGTCCCGCACCATAAATAATCGCTGCATCGACTTCTTCAGTAGTCGCAACACCATCATTCACAAGATGCAAGGCTTCACGCCAAAGGGCTTCCATGAGCCTGTCAGCTAAGTGACCTTCAATTTCTTTATTAATGACGAGTGGCTTCATTTGGACCGATTCATAAAACGCTGCCGCTTGCGTTAAAACAGCTGGTGTTGTGGCTTCACCACCGACTAATTCAACAAGAGGCAAAATGTAGACAGGATTAAAAGGGTGAGCAACAATCAAACGCTCCGGGTTCGTGAGCCCTTCCTGCAATACAGAAGGCATAATCCCTGACGTACTCGACCCGATAATCGCCTCAGGCTTCGCGAATTGATCAATGCTCGCTAAGACGTTTTTCTTTAGTTCTTCACGTTCCGGAACATTTTCTTGGATTAAATCAGCATCCCTTACTGCTTCTTCTAACGTTGCAACGAAGGTTAAACGATCCTTGGAAGCACCAGGAGCTAGACCTAACTTTTCTAACGATGGCCAAGCGTGATCGATCGTGTTGCGTGTTCTTTCTTCAGCGCCACTTGCAGGATCAAAGGCAACGACATCATATCCTTGGGCAAGAAAGCGAGCAATCCATCCATTCCCGATGACACCGGTTCCGATGACAGCTAGTTTTTTGAATTCCTGTTGATGGTTGGTCATTTGTTATCGCCTCCGTATGGGTTTCTCAATCCGAATTGTTCACGTGCTTCTTGTGGTGTCATGATCCCAATTCCATTGCTCGTAATCAGGTTCACGGCTTTTTCTACCAATTGATCATTTCTAGCAAACACACCTTTATCAAGGTACAAGTTATCTTCTAGACCGACACGTACATTTCCACCTAACATCGCTGTTTGAAGCATGATCGGCATTTGCATACGTCCAATGCCAAATGCTGACCAATGGGCATTTTCCGGAAGACGGCTCTTCATATACATCATCGTCTCGACATCAGCATCAGCACCCCAAGGAATTCCTAGACAAAATTGAAACATGGGATCTCCGTCAACTAACCCTTCATCAATCAGCTGTTTCGCAAAACGAATATGCCCAGTGTCAAAGCATTCCAACTCTGGCTTCACACCACTCTCTTGAACGAGCTTGGCTTGTTGACGTAGCCAATCGGTTGGGCTCAAATAAATCATGTCGCCAAAGTTCACGCTCCCGCAGTCAAGTGTGCACATTTCCGGCAGCAACTCCCCAACAGGCTTGTGACGTTCTTCTGGAGTTTGCATGTCCGTTCCATCTCCCCCAGCAGCTGGTGTCGCTAAGCTTGGGATGAAGTCGCCTCCTCCGCCTGAGGTTATGTTAATAATGACATCTGTTTCCGACTCACGAATGCGATCAACAATCTCTCGGTAATGATCGACGTTGTGACTAATTCCTCCCGTCTCAGGATCTCTCGCATGAACATGAGCAACAGTTGCTCCTGCTTTTGCTGATGCAATGGCAGCTTCAGCGATTTCCTTTGGTGTCACAGGGACATGTGAACTTTTTTTCGTTGTATCCCCCGCGCCTGTTACGGCTGCTGTTAATAAAATCTTTTTTGGCATCATGTCTCCCCCTCTTTGTATACATAACGTACTTTGTTTTGTACTTTTATTACTTAACCATCCGGACGGTTTATTTATTCACAATCAAAACTATACCATCCAGACGGTAATGTACGCAAGGGTACTTACAAAAAGAAAGGGATTTCAATGTCGAAATCCACATTCTTTTGTCGACTCCACCTATTGCCACACTAGGATTTTCAAGTTCATTCGATTTTTTCTAAATAAAAGAGAACAAATAAAATCAGTCGAGGTTAATGGAGGGAATGGATAATTGTACAACCTATTAATTTAAATAGAAAAAAACGCTCAGATTTCTCCGAGCGCATTTTGACGTTAGGATTTGGATGTGAATTCATGACAAGACAAAGTGAAATCAACAATCGAAAGCTCAGCCGTTGTTTCAAAACCTAAACTTTCATAAACATGTACAGCAGGTTGATTTTCTTTCATAACACCGAGGTAGACGTCCGCGGAAAGTTGTTTTCCCATCCAAGTAAGTTGACTTGTTAAGAGCTTACCAAGTCCTCTTCCTCTATATTCTGGTTTGGTGATAATGTTTCCAATCTCGACAAGTTGACGATCATAAAAATGAAAACCACCCACAGCAACGAAGTCTCTACCATCTTTAATACCAAGGAAAGGACACCCTTTGATTTCACTTCGAGTGAAAAATCTCATTCCACCCTTTCGTATAAAATCAATGGCCTCAGAATACTCTTCCTCTTTTATTCGTTCAGCTCTGTTGTCTTCTAGTAATTTAGCCTGATCACCATGCTTCATGGTTAAAAAGCGTTGCGGATTTCCTGTAATCAGACCATAAGATTGAAATAGCTGAAGGTCACGATCACAAAGGATCGTACCACAAATAACATGTTCATCGAGTTGAAGTGTCGTTCTAGTAAATGTGATTAATTCGTGGAAATAGACTTGTTGATTGTTCGCACAATAAAAAGAAAAAGCAGGAAAGGACAGCTCACTTGTATAAGCTAAAACAGCCGTTAATTGATGATTGACAAATTGACCAATGAATTGAGCGCTATCCCTTCGTTGAGTTAAATAGCTATAAAAAAGCAAATGCTGTTCTCGATCAATCTGATCGATTAATTGAATCACTGTTTCTTGCGTAAGCAAACGATGGAAAATCATTTTTAATAGCCTCACATTAATCTTTCTATGTATTTTTATGAAAAGTTACACTTTTAGCGAGCCACGGAACCCCCTAGCAGCATAATAAGAATCGGCTCCATTGTGGTACATAAAGACCGTGTCGTAGCGGCGATCACAAAAGATAGCCCCGCCGAGTTTTCTAATATGATCCGGCGTTTGCACCCAGCTTGATGTTTTCCGATCGAAATGGCCAAGTTGCTGCAACTCTCGGTATTGTTCTTCCGTTAATAGTTCAACGCCCATGTCAACAGCCATATCCATCGCGCTATTTTCCGGTTTATGTTTTTTCCTCGACTCTAGTGCTTCACGGTCGTAACAAACACTTCTGCGACCTTTAGGGCTTTCTGCGGAACAATCATAAAAAAGGTATTCGCCCGTCTTCTTATCATGGCCAACAACATCTGGCTCACCACCAGTCAACTCCATCTCATTAAGTGACCATAGTTTTTCAGTGTTAGCTTCTAGCTTTGCTTCAACTTCAGTCCACTCTAGACCTTCATGACGGTTCATGTTTTTTTCAAAGCGGTCTTTCAACGTTCTGATTAATTCTTCACGTTGTTCTAGTGACAATTCCTTTTGGCTCTTTGGCATATTTGTTTCCTCCTTGTTTTTATTCATAATAGTATAAATCCTCAGACTGGTTAAATAACTATTACGACTATTTTAACATGTCCTTGTTTTATAAGTATCGAATGTCTATTATGCAACACATTACGCATTGCTTACTATGAAAAAACGAACACTCAAAGATCACTTTAAGCGTTCGTTATATGTCTCTTATTTATTCTTCTTTTAGCTTACGAATCTCCTCCATAATTTCGTTTCGTTCAGTTCCCGAAAATACCATAAACTTTGGAGGAGCTGGAAGGGCAAACTCAACATGAGAATGAGATAATTCAAAAAGCAGCGTACCGATCTGTTCTTCATGCTGATCTTTAAGAACAATCCAGAAAATCCTTGTTTCGTGTGCAGGTGTCCCCCATTTCGCTTTTTCTAAAGAGTTATTAAAATTAAAGCATCCTGCAATAATAAAATCATTTTCTTTTGTTTCATCTGCAGATTGATACCCATTTTGTTGCAGTTCTTGCCAAATAGGTGGGATAAGTTTGTCTAAGTACATCCCATATGTTGCATCTTCATATTCAGGAAAAAGTTTTTCTAGTTCCGGAGCGTGTTCCTTTAGCACCGCCTTCCAATGGTCGTTCAAATAATGTGTTCCTGCTTGTCCAACTTCTTCAATCGTCATGTTAGGATGAATGTTTACTCGTTTCATTTAATCCCCTCCGTTTTTTTTCACTTACAAATACACCGTACAACATTAAAGCGAATTGTAATGTTTGATCTAAAAATCATTAACATATCAATAGTTTTTTTGATAAACTTTATAAATAAGTTCAGGTAAGGGGGAGAACATTGTCCAAGATGAGACCTATTGATATAGCGAGAAAACTACAAATTAGCACAAGCACGTTAAGAAGTTACGAAGCACGCGGAATCGTTCCGAGCCCTCAAAGATCGTCATCAGGTTATCGTTTATACACAGATGAACATTTAGCCTATTTTGAATGTATCCTAGCCATGTCACCAGGCTTTGGTATGGACATAACCTCAGCCGTCTTAAAAAAGATACAACTAGGCGAACTTGATTCTGCTCTGTGGATTATAAATAAAGCGCAAGTGGGAAATTACGAGGATAAAGCTACCATTCAACAGACCATCGTATTTCTGGATCACCTTCCCTCTAAACGAATGATGACCATTGGTGAAGTGGCTACAGAAACAAATGTGCCTCCCTCCACCATTCGCTACTGGGAAAAGGAAGGCTATCTTACTTCCATACGAGAAGGAGAGAACAACTATCGACTATATGACATGTTTCAACTATTGAAGGTATTGCTGATGAAGTCAATGCAAAATGAAGTGTACTCTGAAGAATCGGTACGGATAAAGAATACGATGAAAAAGTTAGATCTCCATGACATACAGCGAATGAAGCAACTCATCTCTATCATTCAAGAGAAAGTGAATAAACGGAATCATATGCAGTTACAAGGTTTAGCATTTCTCGATCAATTATGTAAAAAGCTGAAATTATATTCATAACTTTAACGTGTTCATTAGAAGGGATTTTCCCCTCTTATAAAAGGGATAACTATGATATAAATAGCCACACAACATAAAACCCAATATAGCTTCAATTCGAGAAACTTCCGGTAAAATCCAACATGTTTAAATAAAAAAAGCCCCATGATCACGGTGTAGATGACAAATAAAAAGAATGAAATCCCAAACCAATTTACCCAGATATTTCCGGTAAATTCAATGCCGAAGCTACCATAGAAAGCCTCAGCCACACTCACCGTCAAGTAAAAACCTAAAGCTAAAAAGAAAAGTAGCTCAATCGACCTTCCTACGTCTTTTATAAATACGAGCAAACGATTCACTCCTCTCTGTTTTGATGTACAAAAAGCAATAGGGGTTGTGCCAAAAGTCTGTTTATGAACTTTTGAGACAACCCCCTCCCTTTTACTTTTCACTTATCCATTCTCTCAACGTCTTATAAACGTTCTCTTTCTTTTCATCACCAATATGATAGATATCAAATAGCTCAGCTAACCAGATTCCATCTGTTGCAAGGCGAATGATCGTTGCCTTAACTGGATCAATGCCATCATGCTCAATGGAATCTTGCCATTCGGTATAGAGCTGCCGAATGGGGTCGAGCAGCTCGGAATTGACTGCTTTTGCTGCTAATAGCCCTGAATGCATATCTTTATTGGCATAAGCTTGATTAAACGTCACATCAACATAGGCACGGATCCATTTTCCTTTCTCAATAGGGTCCATGTCGGCGTTATCTGCGATTTTTTCTCGATAATTGTTCGCTAAATGCTCAACCATCCCTTTAACAAGCTCTTCTTTTGAGGGGAAATGATAGAGCAGACCACCTTTGCTAATCCCTGCTTCTAACGCTACAGCCTCTAACGTTAAGTTAAATATTCCCTTTTCACTGACAATTTTAGATGCAGCGTGAAGAATCTCTACTTTCCTAGAAGTTCTGCTCATCTGACTCTCCTTTTAAAAAAAATTCAGCCCTAACTATACCATCCGGACGGTTCATTATCAACACTATATATAAAATTTACATAATATGTTGGTCAGTTTTGACTCAGATCCATTTTTTTATAACAGAAAGACAAAAGTCCAGAACAGTATGGGATTAGCGATGCTCCCTACTCAGGGATTTCGTATTGTTTCGGGGGTGTCCCAAATGTGACACCCCTCCTACGATCCTAATCCTCAACTAGCTTCTCTCGAATAACCTGCATTGGATTGCCTCCAACAAAAGCACCCGCTGGAACATCTCGATACACAAGCGTTCCAGCAGAGACAACAGCGCCATCACCAATCGTCACCCCTGGTAATATCGTCGTATTGGCACCAATCATAACTTCATCCCCAATCACGACATTGCCGAGTCGGTATTCTTTGATTAAATACTCATGCGCTAATATCGTTGTATTGTAGCCGATAATCGAATTCTTCCCAATTGTAATTCGTTCCGGAAACATGATATCCATCATCACCATTAAAGCGACAGCGGTCTCATCGCCTACCTTCATTCGAAGAAACGTCCGATATAGCCAATTTTTCACACCAATCCATGGGGTATAGCGAGCAATCTGAATCACAATGAAATTTTTCATCACCTTCCAAAAAGGAACGGTTTTGTAAATCTGCCAGAGCGAATTGGCCTCTTTTACTTCGTATCGCTCTGTCTTTCTGCTCATTTACTGTCCACTCCGACAATCGCTAACAAATCGCGCATGTTCGAGAGCGTATAGTCCGCTTCAAACGTCTTTATTTTTTCTGGCCCTTTAATCGACCAACCCACAACAGCGGTTGGGACACCTAAGTTCTTACCCGCTTCTACGTCAAATAGACTGTCGCCAATCATCATGGCTGATTCCTTAGTAGAACCTAGTGCTGCAAGTGCCTTTTCAAGTGGCTCTGGATCCGGCTTTGCCTTTGTCACATCGTCGAGTCCAATCACGACATCAAAAAATTGATCCAATCCAGTCAGCTTTAAGCCCATTAGAGCTGTTTCTCTAATTTTTGTCGTCACAATGGCAAGTTTGTAGCCTTCTTTATGAAGGCGCTCAATCGTTTCATATACCCCTTCATACTCGGTTACAAGTTCATCATGTTTTTCATGGTTAAACGTGCGATATGTTTGAATCATCTCATCCACCCGAGTGGCATCAACCGATTCAAAGCTGTCTCGAAGTGGCGGCCCAATAAATTCAATCGCGTGCTCGCGCGTGTATTCGCCAGGCTTATAATGCTCTAAAGTATGAAGAAATGATGCAATAATTAGTTCATTTGTGTTGATCAACGTACCATCTAAGTCAAATAATAATGTATCAATGTTCATAAGTCGCTTCCTTTCGCTCTAGCTCTTGTTTTTTGTCCATACGGTTCCAAATGTAGGCAATCGCTATCGTTAATAAAATGGCGGTGACAAGGCGTATAATTAATAACGGCCAAACCGGGATCCCGAGTGGAATAAAGATGAGTGTATCCTCGATGACAGCATGACAGGCTACGAGGAAAATAAAAACTAAATATAAATCCTTTTTCTCTACTCCGTCTTCCTTTACTGCCTGAATCATCACCCCAGCTCCAAAGGCAAGGCCAAATAACAGACCCGATGCTAGAGTGGTGGACGTATTTTCCTTGATTCCTAGCATTTTTGTAAAGGGAGCCATCGCTTTTGATACTAATTTTAACCAGTTTCGTTCTTTCATAATCTGGACAACGATCATTAACGGAATGACGACCATGGCAAGCTGAAGAATGCCAAGTGTCGCACTCGTCACTCCTTGCCAAGCAATGTCAAGCCACCCATTTACCTCTGGCTGTCCACTACTAGAAACAAAGCCGTACTGCGCGGTTTCTTGTCCGCCCTTCCAAAAAAGATTAATCATAAAAGCAGCGAAAAGCGCAAGCCCAATCCGAACAGCTAGCACAACCGACATCCGTATGCCCACTTTTGTCGCAACTGCTGATTCAACAAATAGATTATGGGAGAAAGAGAGCATCACTGCTAGAATAAATACTTCTTTCACCGTCAGTTCCAATGTCAATATCGCACCGATCGCAGCATACAAATTTAACACATTCCCAAGCACAAGCGGAATCGCCGCCTCACCCGGCAATCCAATCCATCCCATAACTGGAGCTAATAAACCCGCCAGCCAGCCAAGAATAGGTGTATAGCCTAATATCGTCACAATTAATGTGATTGGAAAAATGATCTTCCCAAGCGTCCAAGTCGTCTGTAACCCGACAAGAAGACCGCGCTTTAGCATCCCCATTGGTCTCTCCCTCCACTTACTTCCCGTTCTATTTTTATGTGGGTAAGTTGTTTATTTTTTATGAAACTTTTACTTCTCTCGCCATATTTTCTCGTTTCCCGAAATAATAAAAAAAGGAAGATCGCAGAAGGCATTAAAAAAGGCGGTTTTCCTTTTTTAGTGCCTTCGATGCAATGAGCGGAACCGTTGCCCTTCTTTTAAGCTTGCTAAGAGTGGGTTTCATAGGTGCAAACTTGCTTTGCACCGGCAGCCGACTTTAGGAGGCTCATGTTTCTCTTAGCAAGCGCGCAACGTGTGCAGCCATTGCGGCTTCCTTGAGTCACTTCCAACGCCTTTTCCCTTAATACGTGCGTACATGGTTTGCGGTGGCTCCTCTCGCCGTGCGCTGTTTGAGAAGATCGCTCAAACAGTTTAAAACATTACGGCGGTTCCGCTCACCGCTTCGAAATAATAAAAAAAGGAAGATCGCCTTTTCATTAATAAATGCGTACATGGTTTGCGGTGGCTCCTCTCGCCATGCGCTTTTTGAGAAGTTCGCTCAAAAAGCTTAAAACATTATGGCGGTTCCGCTCACCGCTTCGAAATAATACAAAAAGGAAGATCGCCTTTTTGTATTATTTCTTCTTCTTTTTCTTTTGGTTTTTGGTTGTTTGTTTCGTTTGTGCGGTTGGTGCTAGGTCATGATAGTTTGGTGTATTTGGTTGTTTTCGGCGATAGATCGTGAAGATAACCGCTCCAACGATTAAAATTATAGACATTACTTGGGCGGTTTTTAGGATGCCCCCAATTAATAAGTAATCTAAGCGAACGATCTCAAGGAAGAAGCGGCCAAATGAATAGTACACTAAGTACGTCATGAAAATTTCACCTTGCTTCAAGTTGAACCGTCGTAAATAAATCAGCAAGAAAAAGCCGAGTAGATTCCAAATTGATTCATATAAAAACGTCGGATGATAATATGTACCATTAATGTACATTTGATTAATAATAAAGTCTGGTAGCATTAACCCTTCTAAAAACTCTCTCGTTACTGGACCACCATATACCTCTTGGTTCATAAAATTACCCCAACGTCCAATCGCTTGAGCAAGCAACAAGCTTGGTGCCGTTATATCGGCAATTTGCCAGAAAGAGTACCCTCTCTTTTTCGCAAACACATAGGCTGTCAGCATTCCTCCGATGACTCCACCGTGAATCGCGAGCCCGCCTTCCCAAATATAAAAAACACGAATCGGATTATCCGCAAATTGCTCCCAACGGAAAATAACATAGTACAGTCTAGCGGACAATATCGCTATCGGCAAAGCAAATAACAATATATCTGCATACATTTCTTTTGGGTAGCCCCGCTTCACAGCTTCTCTCGTTGCGATTAAGTAGCCGATAAACACTCCTAACCCGATTAACGCTCCATACCAATAGATCGTTAGAGGCCCGATCTCTAGAAAAACTCTGCTATATGGTTGTATCGTCTCTTCCACGTTTCCACTCTCCCTATCTATAATCAAAACAAGGCGCGTTCATATTCGAACACGCCGCCATTATACCACATTCTTAACGAAATTCGTCGTGATCGCCCTCTTCAATAACATCGGTTAATCGTTCTGAAAACTCTTGAGCCGCGTCAAAGCCAAGACGCTTGAGTCGGAAATTCATCGCTGCCACTTCAATAATAACAGCCAAATTTCGTCCTGGTCTTACAGGTACGGTTAATTTAGTAATTTCTGAATCAATAATTTTCATTTTCTCTTCTTCTAAGCCAAGGCGGTCATAGGCCTTCTTTTGATCCCATAGCTCTAAATTTATGCATAAGACGATTCGTTTATGAGGTCTAACTGCCCCCGCACCAAATAACGTCATTACGTTAATAATTCCTAACCCACGGATTTCAAGTAAATGCTGAATCAAGTCTGGCGAACGCCCGACAAGTGTCCCTTCATTCTCTTGACGAATTTCAACTGAATCATCCGCTACAAGTCGATGTCCACGTCGCACTAAATCAAGTGCGGTTTCACTTTTCCCGACTCCACTATTTCCGGTAATCAACACACCAATTCCATAGATATCGACAAGCACCCCATGAACAGCTGTCATCGGTGCAAGTTCACTATCTAAAAACGTTGTTATGCTACTACTTAAACGCGTAGTTGGCACGCTAGATCTCATTAAAGGAACGCCGACTTTTTCCGCCGCGTCAATTAATTCAGAAGGTACTTCCAACCCACGTGAAATAATAATTCCAGGCGTATCATATGTACATAGCTTCAACATTCTTTCTTCTCTTTCATGTTGCTTCAAATGCTCAAAGAATGAAAGCTCCGTTCGACCTAAAAGCTGCAAACGTTTTGCTGGGTAATACGTAAAATATCCAGCCATCTCAATTCCAGGTCTAGAAAGATCACTCGTTGTAATCGGACGATAAATTCCTTCTTCTCCTGCGATCAATTCTAAGTTAAAACGCTCTAATAAAGTATTTGCTGTAACCTTTGCCACTTTGCTAATCCCACCTTCACATCTCTATGCTAACAAACGGAGTGAATACCTTTTCCATTTTAGCATGTTTTACCCGAGAGCATTTCATACTGAAACAAATTTTTTTCGTGAGAAGGACAGGAATTTTAAAAAACGTCCTTCATCAAAAGCGAGAAGGATGTTTCTAAGGTCGTGTTGTTGAGTTTGGGGTCTTATCTGTGGGAGGAAGAAAAGGTTATTGAAAAAAGGTGCGACTTTCCACTAGCTTGCAGAAAACAGGAATATTCTTGCACAAGTCAACGCAGGGGAATGACACTCCGCTTTCCGCGGGTGCCCGGTGAGCCTCCTCGGTATACATGCCAGCGGGTTCTCACACGTGGGTCACTGGTCCCGCAGGAGTCTCCGTGTCATTTCCCTGCTAGGGTTACTTTTTTATCTTTAAATGTATTTATTTTACAAATGTATATTGTGTAGAGATAAAAAAAGGAACACCGCTCAAGAGTGACGTATCCCATACAAAAATTCGAGACTTCTGAAAAAGTCCATTTTAGTAATTTCGAGGAAGCAGCAATGGCTCCACACGTCGCGCGCCAGCTACGAGAAACATGAGCCTCCTAAAGTCGGCTGCTGGTGCAAAGCAAATTTGCACCTATGAAACCCACTCATAGCAGGCTAAAAACAAAGCAACGGTTCCGCTCATTGCTTAAAGGCCACTGATAAAGGTAAAAATCGTACCTTTTCAGCGGCCCTCAAAAATTCTATCTTTTTCGCATTGGTTTAACCACAAAGGTCTGAATGATTGCGATCAAAATGGCGGCTAAAATAGCCATTCCAAATCCATCAATGACAAAAGCACTTCCCATTATAGCAGCTGTTAGCATAAGTGTAATCGCACTTATGACAAATAAGAAAAAGCCTAGTGTCAAAATAGTAATTGGTAAGGTTAGCACAACAAGGATCGGTCGGACAATCGCGTTAACGATTGATAAGAGTAAACTCGCAATAAATGCCGCCATAAATCCCGATATATGAAAACCATCAAAGAGATATGCTATCCCCATTAAAATCAATGCATTAATGACTAATCCAATGATCCATCTCATGTCTCTCTCACATCCTCCTCATTTGGAATGACGAAAATAGCAATGATGTAACCGACAATAAATGGGAAAAAGCCTGTAACAAAGAACAAAATTACCGCTAACAAACGAATAATGGTTGGATCAATCGAAAAATACTGTGCTAGTCCACCACATATGCCTGCTAATTTGCGATCATATTGCGTCCTAAACAAACGTTTCATTAAATCTCACCTCTTTCTTTTATAGTGGGAGGAAGACAAATAAAAACATTTGTCTCCCTTATTTCATTGTTATTTTTGATCTTTTACAAGGACGGACCCTGTATTGGTCAAGGCATTGACCTTCACACGCGGTGACGAGTGTTGATTTCCAATAAAATTCAATGACTTTTGAGCGAATTCTTTCTTCTCTTCTAACGTTTCGTAATCATCCATATCAATCGTAAAGCCACCTACATTCGTCTTCAACTTTCCTTCAATCCGGTTTTCCTTTGGAATGAATAGATGAATGCTGCCTGTCGTCGCCTTTAAATCAGCATAGCCTGATTCCACTAACTGATCAAGCTCATACGTGATGGAGCCATTCACGGTTTCTGCATCAAAGTCTTGAACTTTTCCTGCTAAGGTAATTCCGCCATGAATCGTTTTCGCATCAAATACATCGATTTCTACTTGATTGTAATCAATCGCTCCATTGACCGTTTCAGCCATGACTTTTTTAGATTTGATGGTCGAGAATTTTAATGGACCATTAATAGCGTTAACGTCTAATGTATCAGTTTCAAATGACGCTCCTTCAATCTTACCATTAAAGGTGTATAGCTTAATATGGTCAAACGTATCCTTTGGCACATATACCGTTGTTTGGACTTTGATTGATTTTGTTTTCGTATGGAAAAGCAACTTTCGCTCATCTACACGAAACGATGACTCTTGTAAAAAGACGCGGCGGGCCTCATCACTATCCTTTACCCGATATACCTTCGCTTTACACTCGACTCTTACATCTGATTCATCCCACGGTTTAAAAGTAATGGATCCATTTTCAAGCGCAACATCTACTGATTTCGGTGCGATATCACGATGTTGAAAAATGTGATCCACTTCAACCGATGATCCAAAATTAAAATCAAGATCTACATCCTTAATTTTTTGAATCGTACTTTCAATAAAAGAGGTAAACATACTTGCCGTTGAATTGGCTGCATGCCTTGCACGCTGACGATATTGATCGCCCTCATCCCAATTAACCTTTGTCGAAACCTCTCTTGGTGATGCCTCTTGTTTAGTACTCGTACCTGAGTCACCCTTATCCATAGCCTCTAGCAACTTAACTCCCTCTTCAGCAGTAATCTTCCCATCTTCAATCATCTTCAATACCATCTTACGTTCTTCCAACTACCTCACTCCTCATTTATCAATATGAGCAAAAAAACCAACAATATGATCCCTACACTATTGTATTACGAACCAAAAGGAAAAGATGTTTCAAAACAAAAGAAAAAAGTGGGGTTCTTTTTTCTTTTGTTTTGAGCAATGTGCGGAGCCGGAGTTTTGGCTTTAGCCTTTTGAGTGCTCTTCTCAAAAGGCGTACGACGGGCGCAGCCATTGCCAGCCTTCCTCGAATGAAAAAAGTGGGGTTCTTTTTTCTTTTGTTTTGAGCAATGCGCGGAGCCGGTGAGTGGATTAATCACGACATGCACCGTGTTATTTTGTATAAAAAACTAAATAGATCTCTTCTTTCTTTTTTATCTCAGGTCTTAAGAGACTTTGAATCTTAACTTGGTCACTTTCTTCTGCTTTTGGGCTCCTGACTCCTCTTCTACTACCCCACTTTTCCCATTCCCTCTACATTCGGGCTCCTGATCCCTCTTCTACTTCCCTACTTTCCCCATTCCCTCTACATTCGGGCTCCTGATCCCTCTTCTGTTTCCCCACTTTTCCCATTCCTACCACATTCGGGCTTCAGATCCCTTTTCTGCTTCCCTACTTTTCCCATTCCTACCACATTCGGGCTTCAGATCCCTTTTCTGCTTCCCTACTTTTCCCATTCCCTCTACATTCGGGCTCCAGATCCCTCTTCTGTTTCCCCACTTTTCCCATTCCCTCCGTATTTCGTACTCAAACTCCCACTCTAACACCCTACTTTCCCCATTCCCTCCCTTTTATGTACTCAGCTCACCAACTCTTCAACTCCACTCCGCTCACCAACACATATCCTGTAACTTCTTCTCATCTACCATTAGCTTTCACCACAACGTACAAAAATACCACCACAAAAAAGACGTGAGTTCACCGCTTCTCACGTCTTCTGATCCTATTACGTCGTTAATTCTTTCTCTCTTACTAACTGATTCATCCGTTCTTTATCTCGCTCCAAAATTGGCTTTAAATACTTCCCTGTATAGGACCCTTCGACTTCTGCTACTTCTTCTGGCGTTCCTTGTGCGACGAGTTTTCCGCCTTTGTCGCCGCCTTCAGGTCCTAGATCAATAATGTGATCGACCGTTTTGATCACATCTAAATTATGCTCAATAACAAGGACGGTGTCGCCATTATCGACGAGGCGCTGCAATACTTTTAGTAAGCGGTCAATGTCGTCAACATGAAGCCCCGTTGTCGGCTCATCTAAAATATAGATCGTGCGGCCTGTTGCGCGTTTATGAAGTTGAGATGCTAATTTCACTCGTTGCGCTTCCCCGCCTGAGAGCGTTGTAGCTGGTTGGCCAAGACGGATATAGCCGAGCCCTACGTCAACAAGCGTTTGGATCTTCCGGTTGATCTTTGGAATATTAGCGAAAAACTCTAATCCTTCTTCGACCGTCATCGCCAAAACATCAGCAATCGTTTTGCCTTTGTACGTAATTTCGAGTGTTTCACGATTGTAGCGCTTGCCCTCACATACTTCGCACGGTACATACACATCAGGCAAAAAGTGCATTTCAATTTTAATGATTCCATCTCCGCGGCATGCCTCGCAGCGGCCACCTTTGACATTGAAGCTAAAGCGGCCTTTTTTGTAGCCTCTTACTTTTGCTTCATTTGTAAGAGCAAAGACGTCGCGAATATCATCAAATAATCCCGTGTATGTAGCTGGATTGGATCGTGGCGTTCGTCCAATTGGAGATTGATCGATTTCAATCACTTTATCGATTTGGTCAAGTCCAACAATCTCTTTATGCTGACCCGGCTTATCTTTTGCCCGGTGAAGCTTTTGTGCTAATGATTTGTAGACTATTTCATTAATGAGTGTACTTTTTCCTGAGCCAGACACCCCAGTGACCGCCATGAACACCCCAAGAGGGAACGTGACAGATACATTCTTTAAATTGTTTTCACTTGCTTTTTTTACGGTGAATGCACGTCCATCTGACTTCCTTCGCTCATTTGGAATTGGAATGAATTTTTTCCCGGATAAATATTGACCTGTTAATGAATGGTCATCATTCATAATTTCCTCAGGAGTTCCTTGTGCGGTAATTTGACCGCCATGAACACCTGCCCCAGGACCGATATCGATAATATAATCAGCAGCTATCATTGTATCTTCATCATGCTCTACGACAATGAGCGTGTTCCCTAAGTTACGCATATGTTCGAGTGTTTCGATTAAACGGTCATTGTCGCGTTGGTGCAATCCAATTGATGGTTCATCTAAAATGTAGAGAACACCCATTAATGAAGATCCAATTTGTGTAGCTAGTCGGATCCGCTGTGCTTCCCCACCGGATAAGGTCCCGGCTGAACGGCTTAGTGACAGATAATCCAAGCCGACATTGATTAAAAATCCTAATCGGTCCTCAATTTCTTTTAATATTAAACGAGCAATCGCCATATCTTTATCGGATAGCTCCAGCTGTTCAAAATAGATTTTGGCATCTTTTACAGAGAGCGACGCGATTTGTCCAAGGTGCTTGCCGCCAATAAAGACAGCTAGTGCTTCTTTTTTCAGACGATAACCTTTACAAGTCGGACAGTGCTTATGTGTCATGTATGTTTCCATTTGTTCACGAACAAAATCTGAGCTCGTCTCTTTATAGCGTCGTGCAATATTGTTTACGACTCCTTCAAATAAGATGAGGTTTTCGCGGATTTGGCCGAACTCATTTTCATAGCGGAAATAGATACGCTCTTTTCCGCTTCCGTATAACACTTTATCAAGTAACGCTTCTGGGAGCTGTTCAACCGGGAGATCCATATCAATTTGATAATGATCGCACACCGCTTCTAAAAGCTGTGGATAATACTGCGAACTCGTCGACTCCCATGCGGCTATAGCCTGCTCGTTAAGTGATTTCGTCCGATCTGGGATAACGAGTTCTAGATCGACTTCTAGTTTTGAGCCTAAGCCATCACATGAAGGACAAGCACCGTATGGACTGTTAAATGAAAACATACGCGGCTCAAGCTCTGGAATTGAAAAGCCACACTCTGGACAAGCATGATGCTGGCTAAAAAGAAGCTCCTCTTCACCAATCACATCAACAAGAACCCGCCCGTCGGCTAATGCAAGTGCTGACTCGAGGGAATCAGCCAAACGCGTCTCAATTCCTTCCTTAATCACAATTCGGTCGATGACAACTTCGATGCTATGCTTTTTGTTCTTATCAAGTTCAATTTCCTCTGCGACTTCACGCATCTCCCCATCAACTCGAACGCGAACATAGCCTTGCTTTTTCATATCTTCCAATACTTTTACATGCGTTCCTTTACGGCCTGAAACAAGCGGAGCTAAGATTTGCATTTTGGTACGCTCCGGGTATTCTGTCAGACGGTCAACCATTTGTTGAATCGTCTGAGATGAGATTTCAATTCCATGCTTCGGACAAACAGGTTTGCCTATTCTGGCATACAACAAACGCAAGTAATCAAAAATCTCCGTCACGGTCCCTACCGTTGAACGAGGGTTGCGGCTTGTCGTTTTTTGGTCAATCGATATGGCTGGCGATAAGCCTTCAATGGCGTCTACATCCGGTTTATCCATTTGGCCAAGAAACTGACGGGCATAGGCAGAAAGAGACTCGACATAGCGTCTCTGACCTTCCGCATAAATCGTATCAAATGCAAGTGACGATTTACCTGAACCAGATAAGCCCGTTAAGACAACAAGCTTGTCGCGTGGAATCGTTACGTCAATGTTTTTTAAATTATGAGAGCGTGCTCCTTTTACAACTATATTCTCTAATGCCACCGTTTCCTCACCCTTCCGCTTTTAATTCGAGAACGAGGTCACGAAGTTCAGCTGCTCGCTCGAAGTTTAATTCGCGCGCGGCCTCCTTCATTTCCTTTTCCATTCGTTCGATCATGGCTTGTCTTTCTTTTTTGTTTAACTTTTGTGTTGGTGCCGTTGTGTAAGAATCTTTCTCCCCGTCTTCAGCGACCAATGTAGCTTGAATGACATCTGGGATTTTCTTTTGAATGGTCTGCGGTGTAATGCCGTGCTTTTCATTATGCTCTTCTTGAAGCGATCGACGACGTTTCGTTTCATCAATAGCTATGTTCATCGATTTAGTCATTTTATCGGCATACATAATGACATGCCCGTTTGCATTTCGTGCAGCACGTCCAATCGTTTGAATAAGAGATCGTTCAGACCGCAAGAAGCCTTCTTTATCAGCATCTAAAATGGCGACAAGTGAGACTTCTGGAATGTCGAGCCCTTCCCGGAGCAAGTTGATCCCAACGAGGACATCAAACGTTCCCATTCGAAGCTGACGAATAATTTCAATCCGCTCTAAGGTTTTTACTTCCGAATGCAAATAACGCACACGAATGCCAATTTCTTTCAAATAATCGGTTAAGTCCTCAGACATTTTTTTCGTCAATGTCGTGACAAGAACTCGTTCATTGCGCTCGACACGTGCGTGGATTTCTCCAATTAAATCATCGATTTGCCCTTCAATTGGACGAACATCTATCGTTGGATCAAGCAAGCCCGTCGGTCGAATGATTTGCTGAACCATCTCTGGTGTATGCTCAAGCTCATACGGTCCAGGCGTTGCTGAGACGTATACAGCTTGATGGACCTTCTTCTCAAATTCTTCAAATTGCAGCGGTCGATTATCAAGAGCCGATGGCAAACGGAAGCCGTGATTCACAAGGACCTCTTTCCGCGCTCGGTCCCCGTTGTACATTCCTCTTACTTGAGGAACGGTCACATGTGACTCATCCATAATTAGCAGGAAATCCTCTGGGAAGAAGTCTATAAGTGTATATGGGGTTGCTCCTGCTTCACGAAGGGTGAGATGGCGTGAATAGTTCTCAATCCCTGAGCAAAAACCCATCTCAGCCATCATCTCCAGATCGTAGCGCGTTCGCTGTTCCAAACGCTGAGCCTCAAGTAATTTCCCTTCTTCATGCAGTTCTTTCAACCGTGCTTCAAGCTCAACTTCTATGTTTGCTATCGCTTTTTTCATCTTTTCTTCTCGCGTAACGAAGTGGGAAGCCGGGAAGATGGCGACATGGCTGCGCTCGCCTTTGATTTCACCAGTTAGTGCGTCAACCTCGGTCATTCGATCAATTTCATCGCCAAAAAACTCAACACGAATACATTGCTCATCACGGGAAGCTGGGAAGATCTCAACGACATCTCCACGAACCCTAAACGTACCTCGTGTAAAATTGACATCATTGCGGTCGTATTGAATGTCAACCAATTGGCGGAGAAGCTCATTTCGATCCATCTCCATCCCGACTCTGAGTGAAACAACGAGTTCACGGTATTCTTCCGGTGACCCTAAACCGTAAATACAAGAGACACTGGCAATGATGATCACATCATTGCGCTCAAATAACGCACTCGTTGCTGAGTGCCGAAGCTTATCAATTTCATCATTGATGCTAGCATCCTTTTCAATAAATGTATCCGAACTAGGCACATACGCTTCTGGCTGGTAGTAGTCATAGTAGCTGACAAAGTATTCGACGGCATTGTTCGGGAAAAATTCCTTGAACTCACTATAGAGCTGACCAGCAAGAGTTTTGTTATGAGCCATAATTAACGTAGGCTTGTTCACTTCTTTGATTACGTTCGACATGGTGAACGTTTTCCCCGTCCCTGTTGCTCCTAGCAATGTTTGATGCTTTTCTCCTTTTTTCAAGCCTTCCACAATTTTTTTAATTGCTTCAGGCTGGTCCCCTTCCGGTTGATAGGCTGATACCAACTCAAACGTTTCACTCAAACCAATTACCTCCCAACGAACTGTTCTTAAGTAAGAAGTATTATACCATAGACTACCAGTCTCAAAGCAAATAATACGAACATTTGTTTTTATAAAATTCATTTAATAAAAATTCATAATATTCCGTTTTCCCTCAAAGCGGAATGGCATTACGTCCATTATCGAGGCAGTCTTTCGTTTTTAACTCATTAACTCAACTTTCGCACCAATAAATCCCTAATTAATGTAAGGTATATAAGAGCTTGTGACATTAAAGTTTGCTCCTTGACAATACGTTACCTATGAAAAACATCTCACCCTGACGTTTCATTGAGTGACGAGAACCACGCAAAAAAAGCTCGAATCCGGAGCTCGACCGATCGCTGCAGAAATGCTCGCTCCGCGTCCTGCGGGGAGGCGCCGAGCTAACTGGCTACGCCAGTGGATCTCGGCTCTGCCTCTAGTTCCCGCGGGAGTCTACGCGGCATTTCTTCCGCTGAAGATAGCGGTGCCACCAGTTTGTCCATTTTAAACACACACTTGAGGATCTCCTAAAACACACCACTAAACGAATACAAAGAGTGATCAAAAGTCAATTGCAGAAATGGGTTGTGGGTCTGACTAGCTAGATCAAGGGTTGCCTGCCTATTTCAGCTTGCGAAAGTTGAGTCATTAAGTATAAATGAAAAATCCACTAGTTCATTCATTTGACGAAGTATACGATCTTTAGGGTCAATCAGTTCATAAATTCCCGAATATAGACTGAGTTGATATCATGAAATTCACCTACATCTTTGTAATACCTAAATATAAAATAAAATGACAGTTAAATGTTTGATGAAAATTAAACTTTAGACTGTAGATAAAAAGCCTTTAAGTTTAATTTCTCAAAGGTCTTTTTAAGCTATTTCTCCTATTTTCTTTTGATCGTTGAAGAGTAGGGAATTTCTATCTTTCCTCTCAACAAAGCGGACAGGATGGGAGGGCCGACTCCTGCAGGAGGGAAGGGCAGGTTGAAATCCACCGGCGCAGCCGGTTAGTTCAACGCCCGCCTGCAGGTGCGTGCCCCCCATCCCGGGAGCGATGTCGAAGCTACTTTTCAAATCGGAAACAAACGAGCACTTTTTCAGTGGTCTCATGTAGAGGTAGAGGCTCGCCACCTCCTTGCAGGTGCGAGTGGCTGGATCTCAGGTGGAACGAACAGGTTGTATTCACCCAACCCCAAAAAGAAGAACCTCTAAAATTCCAATGAATTTTGAGGTTCCTCTTTCTATTAGTTCGTCTCTTCTAAAATTTCATGAGTTCTTTTATAGTTCTTATGGTTCACGGCTGTTCTTGAATAAGGAAAATCAGCTTCTCTTCCTTTTACCGGAAACTCCAAAAATTCTGCTGCCACACTATTGTTATACACAGCAATAACTTTCATTTCTAGCCCATCATAAATAATTTTTTCATTTAGAACGGCTGCATTTTCATTTATTTTCTCTTCCTTATCAAAAGCCATAAAAAACTCCTCTTTTCCACAATCTTTTTTACGTATCCTTTTTAGTTTAAAATGATCGTTCTATTAAGATCAAGTCATTTTTGTAGATTTTTTGATTCAATTTTTACCAGCATATGGAGAGCGAATGACAAAAGAACCCGGAACAAGAAAGGGGTGCCCCCAAAGGTCATAGACAGACCTTTGGGAACACCCCTTCTTTATTACATTCCTTGTTTGAGCTTTAATCTTTTTCTAGCAATGATTAAGCCAACGATAAATGAGATTATGGCCAGCACCCCAACAAACCATGATTGCTGATGAACTTGTAAAACAAATAAAACAATCATCCATGTCACGATACACGCACCTAGTAGACTAAACGTAACTCTTGTGACAACAATCATTAAAAGAAACGGGATGACGAGGGCAAGGACTAGGTCCAACATTCGTCTGTTCAAGCTCCTTTTGCTCTTGCTATTTTTTCTTTCTTTGAATCGACCTATACGATCGAATCTTGCAAATCTGTATCATCCTTCACTAATAATACACCAAGCTGATGATGTTCCCCATCATAAAGAGCTCCTTTAGCAAAGCGCACTTCCCCTTCATGATTTAAGACATCTACTTTAGCAAAGGCCGAATTGATTTGCAGCGCTTCATAAAAGCTTGTCTGATCAACAACTTCTTGACCGTTAATTCTAACAATCGTTTCACCAACGACGATATTCATTTTTTCAGCGGGACTACCTGGCAAGACGCCAAGAACAATACAACCCTTTGATTGACTAGAGAAAAAAGCAGGAAGTTTATCATCATGCTTTTTCGTAAGATAGGAAAGCAACTCACGGCTCAAAATAGCTAGTCCACCTAAAATGACCGCTAAAGCAGGCACAAAATAACTACCCACAGCTAGGATTGCAAATAGAATGCCTAACCCTATCACTCGAAATCCAGTCGTTCGAATAGGAACGTGTGGAAGCGCTCCTCTGACTCGCTGTTGAAACCCGATTAAAAATGGAACGAGTACAGGTTGTAATCCTACATCGGCGACCGTTAAAACAGGCCAGAATGAAAAAGCCGGAATGATTCCTTCAGGGATAAAGAGTACAATTGGGACCATCCAAAGCCTTTTGGCGATATGTATACCAACCCACTTGCCACGTTTGCTTCTCTCAAGGAGCGGCGACGTGTATTTTGCCCCATTCATTCGCACCAAAAATCCCTCTGCTAGAGCCATAATCGCTAATAATATAGCTGGAACGAAGATAGGTATTTGCGACAAAATATCATATAAAGGCGTAAGCGGCTCAACCGTACGTAATAACGGCTCAAAACCGTATAAGAGCAACACGACTCCAAGTACAAACGTCGGTGAGATCCAGCGTAGCTGTGTTGTCAGCGCACAAATAATATAAATAATTGCTAGCACCGCAACAAACGGCAACGTAATCGTAAGGCCTAACGCAACCGTAACCATTGAGACTATGACACCTAATACGACTGCAGATATAAACGGAATCGTAATATCCGCCATCCGACCATACACTCTCGTATGAAATGAGAGTCGTTCTTTTTTCACGCGATTGCCAGAAAATAAATACACAGCAAACAGACCTATATACAATAGGGGGTTAATTAAAAAATAGACTAAAAGGATTCCAATACTTTGTAAAATGTCATTTAGCATAGTTGTATCTCCTTCAACTATTCTTCCTTTTAACGTATCACATTTATGCAAAAAGGTACATCCTTCATTACGCGAAGGATGTACCTTTTTCTTTCGACATTTATCGCAAAATACCTCTTTTACTCATTCGTTTGTTCTACTAACAACTCAATTGCTCGTTGCAACTGTTGATCATTTTCTTTTTCACGAACGATATCTACTGTTTGTTGCTGAATCATCGCCGCTGTCTCTTCATCAATCTTTCCAGTTGGCTCTAGGTTATTGGAGCGCTGAAAGGCAATTACCGCCACTTCCGTCTGCTCACTAAAGTAGCCATCTGTTCTTCCAGGTTCATGTCCTAGACCTTTTAACATGATTTGAGCATTTTTAATTTGCTCACTCATCATATCTAGACGCAATTCCCCTTCTTCTCCAATGGAAATCGGAGCTGTATAGAAGTAATCGGGTTGTTTCACCTCAACCGTCGGCTCCACACCTACTCCATTAATATCATTACCAGCGGATGTTAACCATCTGAATAACGACAGTTTTAACTCACTTCCATCACCAAGCTGTATCGTTTGTTGAACGGTTCCTTTTCCAAACGTTTGCTCTCCAACGACATCATACCCTCCACCTTCGATTAACGCAGCTGATAAAATTTCTGATGCTGATGCTGATGCTCGATCCGTTAAACCGATGATTGGGTAAGGCTTACGCTCATCCAAATTAGACATGTAACGGATTTTTTCTCCATCACGGTTTTCAATTTGAACAATTGGTGTATTGCTAGGAATAATCAGTTTCCCGATATCTTCTACCGCATTTAAGTAACCACCAGGGTTTCCGCGGACATCAATGAGCAATCCATCAATCCCTTCGTCCTCAAGAGCTTCAAGCTTTTCTTTAAAACGATCGGCCGTATCTTCAGAGAATGATGTAATTTCAAGTAAGCCGAGTGTTTTGCCGTCACGCTCGATCACATCGGAACGAACCGTTTCAATTGGAATCAATCCACGCTCAACCGGAACTTCAAACAGGTCACTTTGGCCAGCCCGTTCAATCGTTAAGTTGACAATCGTCCCTTTTTCCCCACGAATTTGTAAGACCGCTTCATAGAGAGACAGACCTTCGATCGATTCCCCATCAATTTCAATGATTTTATCATTTGGTTGAAGTCCTGCTTTTTCAGCTGGCGACTCACGAAATGGAGCAACAATGGTTACTTTCCCGTCCGTCATGCTTACCTCTGCTCCAATTCCTTCAAAATGAGATCCAAGTGACTCCACAAATTGCGTGGCCGTTTCTTGGTCCATATAAACAGAATAAGGGTCTTCTAACGTCCGGAGCATCCCCTCAATCGCGCCTTCATATAACTCTTGCTCGCTCACTTCATCGACATATTGTTCATGGATAATTCCTAAAGCCTTTTGGAACTTTCCTAAAAGCTCCTCATCCGTCAGTTCTGATTGTGCTTGTCCTCCACTTTCTAATGGATCTGATACAGCTGTATCAGTCTCCATACTAGGTTGGCTCGTTTGGAAGTAAAAACCAAATGCCCCTAACACGAACACGGCAGCTATGATCATAAGAACTTGCTTTTTGTTCATATCGCTATCAACTCCTACTATATCTACAACTTCATTTATGACAGCCTATCCAATCTGTTATGCGATCATAGAAAGGAGAAGGCAAAAACCCTATTTTCTTCTTTCCCATCAAATAATGGAGTATCACTCTAACCTATGCTTTTTCAATCGATATTATGTTTTGGTATTCCCTTCATTTTAGTCAATGATCGGAAATAAGTCAAAGCTCGCTAACGATGAAAACCATCGCCATAAAGGGTTTTTGGTAATATGTAAAAATGAGGAGTTTTGTGGTAAATAGTTGAAACCAAACAAACGTAAAAGCCTTATGAAAATTTTTCTATTGTCGGTTAATGGATACACGCAATCTCTAAAAGCTAGATTATCATGTACGCTCTCAGCTTATGCAAAAACTTCAATACTATTATTATTTCTTCCTCGTTTTATTAGCAAAAGAGGATGACTAAGTCATCCT
>NZ_JRJU01000005.1 GCF_000787375.1 Halalkalibacter okhensis
GGCTCGTTGCCTCTTCAGTGACCACTGTAAGAAAATCGCTGTTGATCAATCATTTACATCCATCTTCGTACTATTTAGTTTAAATCAAAATGCTTTCCATTTACTTCATAAACGACCCACTCAGCAAGATTTGTCGCATAATCAGCAATTCGTTCAATGTAACGACCTATGAAAGCTAATTGAGTAATCTGATCAACTTCAATATGGTCATCTTTTAATTTAAAAAGCTCACGTATTAACTCTCCGTAGAGGGCATCCACTTTATCATCCATTGCAGCAATTTTTTGTGCTAGCAATAAATCCGTCTCTCTGTATGCCTGTAACGATTTATGAATCATTTCTTGAGCGAGTGTAAACATCGCTACAATCTTCACTTGATAGGGGAGGAGACTATCTTTTTTCATCCGCTTGGATTGCTTGGCAATATCTACGACTAAATCTGCTACGCGCTCTAAATCACTTGAAATTTTTAATGCGACAATTAACTTCCGTAAATCTGTTGCAACAGGCTGCTGCCTAGAGATTAATCTTGTCACTTGATCATGCATTCCAACCTCTAGCTGATTGATTAGGTAATCATGATGAATAATTTGTTCCATTTGCCTTGCATCTGAAGAGGCAAATGCTTGGATCATTTGATCAATTACCTCCTCAACCCGCGTTCCCATTTCTAAAAGGTGGTGTTTCACTAAATCAAGTTGTGAATGGAAACTTTCGCGAATATCCATGGCTCACCTACTTATCCGAATCTTCCTGTAATATAATCCTCTGTGCGTTTGTCTGATGGATTTGAAAAAATAACATCGGTTTGATCGTATTCAACCACTTCTCCATTTAAGAAGAATGCTGTCTTATCAGATATACGCGCGGCTTGCTGCATATTATGGGTGACAATAATAATCGAATAGTCTTTTTTCAATTCTTGAATTAATTCTTCTACTTTAAGAGTCGATTTAGGATCAAGAGCTGAAGTCGGTTCATCCATTAAAATGACATCAGGCTCAATAGCCAGACAACGAGCAATACATAGGCGCTGTTGTTGTCCCCCTGATAGGCCATACGCATTCTCATGAAGTCTCTCTTTCACTTCATCCCAAATGGCTGCCCCTCGTAAACTTTTCTCAACAATCTGGTCCAAGATTTTTTTGTTTTTAATACCATGAATTCTCGGTCCGTATGCGACATTGTCATAAATGGACTTAGGAAATGGATTCGGCTTTTGAAACACCATCCCGACACGAGTACGTAATTCTTCAACCTGATAGGATTTATCGAGAATACTCTTCCCTCGATAAGAGATTTCTCCAGAAATTCGTACAGTTGGAACTAGTTGAACCATTCGGTTTAATGTTTTAATATAGGTAGATTTCCCACAACCTGAAGGACCAATAATTGCCGTTACTTCTTTTTCATAAATAGCAAGATTTATATTTTTAAGAGCATGATCCTTTCCATACCACAGATTTAAATCTTTCGTATCATATACAACCTTTTTATCTAGAACGGCTGTTTCAACTGGTCCACCTTTGGGACTATACGCTACATTCGCTTTTTGTGACAAAGCCATCATTTTTACCCCCTAAAAAATTAATACCTTTGTTGGAATTTATTTCGAATCACAATCGCAATTGAGTTTAATAAAAATAGAACAACAAGCAAGACAACAATCGTCGCAGCTGCCAAATTCGCATACTCTGCTACAAGCGAAGAATCAAGCGTCCAATAATAGATTTGCATTGGCAAGATCGTAAATCGATCCATTATTCCACCAGGAAATGGGATTAATAGAGCAGGAATTCCAATAACAACGAGTGGAGCTGTCTCACCAATTGCACGTGATAATGACAAGATGGCCCCCGTTAAGATTCCAGGTAGAGCTGCAGGTAGAATGATATTTTTGATCGTCTGCCATTTGGTTGCACCCATTCCAAATGAAGCTTCACTTAAATGAGCAGGTACAGCACGAATCGCTTCTTGAGAAGCAACGACAACAATGGGCAATACCAATAAAGACATCGTTAATCCACCAGCTAAAATCACATTTCCAAAATCCATCGCACGAACAAAAATCGTCAACCCTAAAATACCAAAAACAATGGATGGTACCCCTGCTAAATTAGAAATATTTGTTTGAATGATTGAATGAATCCGTCCTTTTTTGGCATAACACTCTAAATAAATCGCTGTTCCGACACCTAGAAACATCGTAACAGGAGCAACAACTGCCATAAGCCATAGCGTGCCAAGAATTGCTCCCATAATTCCTGCTCGATCAGCATTTGTTGAAAGTTTTCCTGTTAGAAAATCGAGATTAATCCAACCTATCCCGTCTGAAACAACTCGATAAATTAATACGGCCAGAACGACAAGCCCAAATAAGGTCGATAGTAAAAAGACTGTTTTGGCAAACGTATTTAACAACAATCGTCCATTCATCTTCTTTTGAACAAGCGCTGTGTCAACATATTTCATGATTAATATTCCTCCCTAAACTTACGAGAGATATACCTAGCTAGTAAGTTCATCAAGAATGTGAAAACAAATAACGTCATCGCTACAGCATATAGGCTGTAATATATAGTCGATCCAGAAGGAGCATCCCCACTAGATACCTCAACAATATACGCAGTCATTGTCTGCATAGATTGAGTAATGTCAAAAGTAAAGTTTTTAGAACTTCCACTTGCAATCGTAACAATCATTGTCTCACCAATCGCACGTGAAATCCCAAGAACAAATGAAGCGATAATTCCAGACATAGCAGCAGGCATAATGACTTTTCTCGTCACCTCTAACTTCGTAGAACCAAGTGCTAATGCTCCCTCTCTCATAGAGTTAGGAACAGAGCTCATGGCATCTTCAGATAATGAAGCAACCATTGGAATAATCATTATCCCCATGACAATTCCTGGACTTAAAATATTAGTAGCTTGGAGTCCTGGTATAAACTCTCTTAGTATCGGTGTTACAAATGTAAAGGCAAAGAAACCATATACAATCGTAGGAATCCCGGCAAGGATTTCTAACATTGGTTTTAACAATCTTCTTACTTTATCTGATGCATATTCACTTAAATAAATCGCAGTCATCAAACCAATCGGCACAGCGACAAACATCGCAATCACCGAAGAAATAATCGTACCAGTTAATAAAGGCAAGACACCAAATTCAGGATTTTGACTAAGCGGCCTTAACACCGTTCCTGTAAAAAAATCAACGAAAGGAATTCTACTAAAAAATTCTACTGTTTCACTTAACAACGTAAAGATAATTCCAACTGTCGTTAAGACGGAGATGGTTGCAATCATAAGAAGAACTCTCGGCATAATTTTTTCTAATACATTCGTAATGCTTCGCTTGCTCTTCTTCTCTTCAATCATCTCTCTAACGTTAACAGCGTTCCCCTTTTTTAAAGCGCTGTTTGCTTCCATCATCTGCACCCCTTTTAGCCTATATCACTCAGGTAAATAAAGTAGAAGATGAGAACAAATGACCTGCCCTCATCCTCTTAAACCTTGCAAAGATTACTTAAGTCCTTCTAACACTTCTACATATGCTTGTACTTCTTCATCTGGTAATGGAGCAAAGCCAGTTTGACCAGCAAATTCATTTACATTGTTAGCTGTAAATAATGCGAAATCTAATACTTGAGGATTTGCTTTTGCCTTGTCAACATTTAAGTATGTGAACACAGGGCGTGTAAACGGTGCATATTCAGCCTCTTCACCAATTGTATCAAGTGACGGCTCAATAGGACCATCGCCAAAATCAACGTTTACAGCTTGTAATTTGTCTTGATTATTCACGTAATAACCAAAGCCAAAGAAGGCAATTCCATTCACATCTTCAGAAACAAGATTAACAAGTGTCGAGTATTCTTGTTGTAAGTTAACTCCATCTACTAAATCTTCTTTTTCAAGAATTGCTTCATAGAAGAACTCATATGTTCCATGATTTTCATTTGGTCCCATTGCGTGAATCTCTTCATCAGGGAACTCTGGACGAATATCAGACCATTTTTCCACTCCACCATCATGATGGAAGATCGAAATTAATTCTTCTTTTGTTAACTCTGTTGCCCAGTCATTTTCTTTGTTAATAACGAATGTTAATCCGTCTAACGCTACTTTCATTTCCATTACTTCAAAACCAGCTGCATCTGCTTCTGCTAACTCTTCGTCTTTAATTTGACGAGATGCGTTATTAAAATCAGTTCCATCTTCTACTAAAAATCGACCGAAACCAGCACTTGTCCCAGCGCGACTTACTTCAACCGAAACATTTTCTTGCTCCGTGTACATATATTCTTCAGCAACAACTGACATTAAAGGATAAACCGTACCTGAACCATCAACTACCACACTGCCCTCTAAATCCGCTGTCGCTTCTTCCGTCGTTTCATTTCCTTCTGTTTGTTCAGATGCCGTTTGCTCGTTTGACTCTGTTGTTGTCTCTTCATTCCCGCTACCACAAGCAGCCGCTACGAACATAACTGCTACCATTGCTACAAACAATAAAAACTTCTTCACTTCATTGTCCTCCCTTTTTATATCTGCATATGATTTCGTGAGGAACAACTCTCTCTCACAATTGCTAGTATAGTAGAGAAATGTTAAGGAGGTATGGTCGTAATGTAAAGGTTTTGTAAAAGAGCCCACACACAAAAGGACGTTCTTCCCTTTTGTGTGTGGGCTCTTTGCGATGTGCGGAGCCGCTGCTTTGGTTTGAGCCTAAAGGAGCGCTCTTCTCCTTTAGGCGTGCAGCGCGTGGAGCCATCGCCACATCTTCGCTCTCCTTACACAAAAGGACGATTTTCCCTTTTGTGGATTGGCTCTTTGCGATGTGCGGAGCCGACGTTTTGTTTTAAGCCTTTTGAGCGCTCTTCTCAAAAGGCGCACGGCGCGCGGAGCCATCGCCACTTGTTCGCACCCTTTACGCCAAAAGGACGTTCTTCCCTTTTGTGTGTGGGCTCTAAAAAAAGACTAAAGGCTGTATAGGACATCCTCAAGTCTATTAGATAAGTAACTATATTTTTGTCTTTTACATACATCTATCTTTTTCTTTCCGTATCTAAGTCTTCCAGTTCAGATACCTGAAATTATATCGTCTCCCTTTTCATTAAAAGAAATCATAGAAAAATGGCTTCTCCCTTGGAACCATTTCTTCAAATGCACGAATCGATTCCTCATCTCCTGTTATCTGTCCAATCTCCATTAACTCAAGGGGCCGCTTGTAACCAAAGAGAATCGCTGATAAGGCATTAATTGATAACTGTATAGTATTTGCTCTATTCTGATTCATACCACTTGCTTTTAGAACAGATACCTGACCTCCTTTTAATTGAAGTGTTTGGTTATTCCAAGGAGCATAATCATCACTTACTTGTAGAATCAATTGTTCTTGTGTTCCATTCTGGTTAAATGAAACCTCTTTTAAAAATGCTTCAACATCTACAATACGCGTCATAAAATATGGGGTAATCTCCAATTTGACTCGAGGCTCGTGTAAAGAAAACAACAATGGTTCTCTTTCATCTACAATCATTTCTAAATCCTCAATCATTGAATCATGTTGACAAATATAATTCCAAAGACCTCTTCTTGCTTGTGAATCTAGAGCTACAAATTCTTCTACTTTCATTTTTTTCTCTTTTACTGTGTAAGTCATATATCCTCTTGGTTCATTCGCATCATCAGAAAACATAGCTACATGTGTGTCTTTTAATCTATTTTTCCACCAGTCTACTGAACGAACTAACATCCCAGTAAAGCCTTTTGCATATTGCTCGTAAATGACATTCAAATCTGATACTGGCATTGTATTAGAAAAACGCCTTATTCTTCCACACGATTCACCTTGAAATTTCAAATCTGACTTTTTCATCGACACCGTTAACCGATTTGCAAACAATTCCCACCCATATTCTCGGTAAAAAGGAACTGAAAATGGATAAAGCATAGAGACTAGATACCCTTCTGCTTTCATCTTCTCTAAAATATGAGTGAGCATTCCTTTGACTAAACCCTTTCGTCTATACTCAGGATATGTAGCAACTCCAGCGACTCCACCCATATTCACTTTTTTCCTATTTATATAAACTTGTAAAGGCAGAAAGTGCAGTTTGGCAATTAATTTTTCTTCGTCTAACACTCCAATAATTTGATGGTTCTTCTTCATATGCTGTATTCTTTCATCTACTTCATCATTGGGTAATTTTCGTTGAAAGGCGTATTCTGATAACCGAACGGCTTCTAAATAGTGCTTTTCGGTAATATTATTGATATACAAATTGATCACTCCTTAAATGCATTGCTTTTTATTTAATGGTTTAACTTCAAATTATTCTTCTTTTAACTGTTCATTACCTTCTTATAAAAAAAATCCAACCTAAAATCATTTAGATTGGATCTTTTTTATGCTATTTGACAATTAGAACAGGCACTTCCACTCGTTTAGCAATTTTATGACTAACACTACCTAGTACCATCGTTTGCAAATTATTCAAACCTCGAGAACCTACTACTACACAATCATAATCTCTTTTATTGGCAAAGTTAACAACCGTAGGGCCAGGTTCTCCTTGAATAATATGAACTGCATGTTCTATACCTGCCTTCTCCAAAAGTTCAACAATCGGCTTCAATTTTTCCTTCCTTTTCCTTTCAATTTCAAACTTACTATTATTTGTTAACACATCAGCTTTAGACGCGGAGCCATCGACTGCATAAACTACATCTATTTTTCCGTTTTTTAATTTAGCTAAACTCACCGCTTTTTCTGCAGCGCGAATTGAATGTTGTGAACCATCCGATGCTAGTAAAATATGATTAAACATGTTTATGTCCTCCTATCAATACCTTACTTACCTATTTTTATCGTAATCAAACTTATTATGAAAGTAAAGGTCATTTTATTATCCGCTATAACCAAAAAAGACAGAGGATCTCCCCTGTCTTAATGTCCCGATGCTTTAGATAAACCACCAATTTGATCTTTTAACTTTTCACTTTCTGCATTTAGGCCAACGTATTCAACTTTAATACCAGCCTGCACGAACTTTCCTTCAATCTTATCAAGAGCACCTATAGCTGAGTCATCCCATAAATGAGCGTTCGTTAAATCAATCTCAACTACCTTTACGTCTTGCTTATAATCAAATTGATTAACAAAGTCTGTAACAGAAGCGAAGAAGATTTGACCGTGTACTTTATAAACTTGTTTATCTAAATGATTGATATAATTTTTTTCAACTTCTACTTTAGAGATCTTCGCAGCAAAGAAGATAGCACTTAATAGCACACCTGCAAATACTCCATATGCTAAATTATGCGTAATAACCACTGTTGCTACCGTTACGACCATAACAATGGCATCTGTACGTGGAAGCTTATGAATATTACGAACAGATCCCCAATCAAAGGTACTGAAAGAAACCATGAACATAACTCCAACTAATGCAGCCATTGGAATCTGAACAACTAATCCTCCAAGAACTAGAATTAAAAACATAAGCACGATTCCTGCAACTAAAGCTGACAAACGTCCTCTTCCACCTGACTTTACATTAATGACAGATTGACCAATCATCGCACAACCAGCCATCCCGCCAAAAAATCCAGCTACAATATTGGCAATCCCCTGCCCGCGACTCTCCTTGTTTTTATCACTTTCTGTATCCGTCATATCATCAACAATGTTAGCTGTGAGTAATGACTCAAGAAGTCCAACGATAGCAAGCGCTATAGAGTATGGCAATATAATCATCAATGTTTCAAGATTAAATGGAATTTGTGGAATCAAAAACATTGGTAAAGCTTGAGTTAATGCCCCCATATCTCCGACTGTGCGAATATCAATTCCCATAAAAATAACCAAAGCTGTTATCATGACAATTGCCACTAAGGCTGATGGAACAGCTTTCGTAATTCGAGGCAATCCATAAATGATAAACAACGTAGCAGCAACGAGCATATACATTACCCATGTTGCATCAACAAATTGATCAAGCTGAGCCATAAAAATTAAAATGGCTAACGCATTAACGAAACCAACCATAACTGAACGTGGAACAAACTTCATGATCCGCGCTAGCTTAAATACACCAAATAAGATCTGTAAAATACCTGTTAGAATCGTTGCAGCTAATAAATACTGTAACCCATGTTCAGCCACTAGCGTTACCATTAATAAGGCCATTGCTCCCGTTGCAGCAGAAATCATTCCTGGACGTCCACCAACAAAAGCAATCACAACCGCAATACAAAATGAAGCGTAAAGCCCTACCATTGGGTCAACACCTGCAATAATGGAGAAGGCAATCGCTTCTGGGATCAGTGCAAGTGCAACGACTATGCCGGCCAATACATCGCCCCTTACATTCCCAAACCATTCTTGTTTAATAGATTGAATGTTCAATCTAACACCTCTTTCCTATTAAGTTTTTTGTTCGACTTTTGACTCTCACAAAAGTCGGGGTCCGTTGTTAACAAAGGTATCTTACCACCATCCCACATAATTTCAAACTCTTATGTAAGCGTATAACATATTTTATTTACTCGATAATTCTTTATTTCTCTCTATCATTCTCTATTTTTAATGAAATTGTCATAAAATCGCCCAAACTAAATATTGCACAAAACATAATCAAATGAATGTTTCGACATTTGATAGGTGAAATTCTGTTCTCCTAAAAAAAGATTGTCCCAAAAAGTCAACACAGACCTTTTGGGACAATCCTGAAACTATATTTTCTCCATTACATACTTAATAAAACACTCTCTATGAACTTCCTTATCTATAATTTTGCGAACAAAATAAGGATCTTTCAATAAGCCATTTTCCTTATCTGAAGCAATCCAATCTTGCACATTCGGATTTTCTATTAACTTCATGTACCATTCTTCATTCTCTAATTCTTCCCACAGTTGCTCAATATTAGGTTTGTTTGATCTTAAAAACAATTTTTGTATCAATTGAATAAACAAACCACCCATTAATAAACATAATAATAACAAAACGAACATGTGTCTCTCCTGCTATGTTTAATTCTATCTTTCTTATTTATCTTACTACGAAATCTCCTAAGCCGCTTTAAGAATACAGAAAAAAACATAGCAATTTTTGTATCATTTGGTATGCTTTCCATTTAACTTTAACTTCCTAATGTTCAGCAATCTCAATCCATTTAACGTGACAAGCAACGTAGCACCCATATCAGCAATAATGGCAATCCATAGAGTAAGCCAACCTGGGATGACAAGCATTAGAGCCAAAAGCTTTAATACAAGTGACAGCGTAATATTTTGCTTAATAATCGTCCGTGCCTTGCGACTTAATTGAATCGTAAAAGGAAGCTTAGATAAGTCGTCTTTCATAAAGACAATATCCGCTGTTTCTAACGCGACATCTGAACCTGCTCCTCCCATTGCTATGCCGACATTGGCTGTTGCGAGCGCAGCAGCATCATTGACGCCATCACCGACCATTGCCACATGATTTCCTTTTTTGCGGATAGATTCAACATAAGACACTTTTTCGTTTGGCAGCAAATTCGCTTTAACATCCGTCATGCCAACTTGACTAGCAATCCTATGAGCAGACGTTTCATGATCTCCTGTTAGTAAAATCGTGTCACGAATTCCCATTTGATGAAGAGTTCCAATCAACTTCTTGCTTTCTTCACGAACAGAATCGGCAAGTGCGAGTAACCCTATTACCTGTTCTTTTGTTGCAAGAATGACAACCGTTTTCGCCTCACTCTTTAGTTTCTGAATCTTTTCTTTTGCTTGTTCCGATAGATCGGTTACTTGCTTAATAAACGCTTCGCTGCCTACATAGTAGGTCGTATCTGCTACTCTCCCCCTAATTCCTTTGCCTGTTTCTGATTGAAAATCAACGACGGATTCGAAGGAGTGACCGATTTTTTGTTCTGCAAAATGTACTATTGCAACAGCAAGGGGATGTTTGGAGTTTTGCTCTAATGAAGCGATCAATCTTAAACATTCAGATTCATTATGATGTTCCTCTACCCAAATGTCCGTAACTTCAGGTTCACCTTTCGTTAACGTTCCTGTTTTATCAAACGCTACTGCTTTAATTCGGCCTGCTTCTTCTAAGTGTATGCCACCTTTAATAAGAACTCCTTGGCGCGCAGCTGTTCCAAGAGCCGTCACAATGGATACAGGTGTTGAAATAACTAATGCACAAGGACAACCGACAACTAAGACCGCAAGACCTTGGTAAATCCAACTGCTCCACTCTGCTCCAAAAGCAAGGGGTGGAATGATGGCAACAAGAATGGCAATGAAGATAATGATCGGTGTGTATACTTTTGCAAAGCGGTCAATAAATGCTTCGGCTGATGCCCGCTTCGCTTGAGCTTCTTCAACTAATTTCATCATTTTTGAAAGAGTCGAGTCTTCATTGCGCTTCGTAATTTCTACCTCTAATTGACCTTCTTCATTTAACGTTCCTGCAAAAACGGTATCACCTATTTGTTTTTCAACAGGAATCGATTCCCCTGTTATCGCAGCTTGGTTCACTGACGATGCACCTTTTATTACCTTGCCATCAACCGTTACTTTTTCTCCAGGGCGGATCATAACGATTTCCCCAACCGCCAGTTCTTTCACATCAGCATCCATCCAAGCATCATTCCGCCAAACTCTTGCCATTTTTGGTGTGTTTTCAAATAAGGAACGAATGGATTTTCGCGCTCGTTCCATCGAATACGTTTCAAGCATTTGGCTAATCGCAAAAAGAAAAACAACAGTAGCCCCTTCTCCCCATTCTCCTATAATCGCTGCTCCAATCACCGCAATTGTCATTAATGTTTTCATATCAAAGCGTGCTTGTGTTAGATTTTTGATCCCTTGAAGGAAAAGACGATGTCCTCCTATAAGCATGGACGATGTATAAAAGAAAATAGCGAGGAGGCCTTCACCATATAATCCTTGCATCATAAACCCAATTACTAGAAAAAAACCTGAAACAATCGTTTTCCACATAACGGGTGATTTCCACTTCGAACGCCTTTCTATTTGCTCATCCTCTTGAAATAGTTTCAAATTTTCAAAGGCTCCTTCTTGCTCGACAGCCTTTTTCGTTACATTTCCAATGACCGTTATGGTCGAAGCTTGAAAATTCACTTCAGCTTTTTCGACTCCAGGTAGACTGTTAACATTATGTTCAAACTGAGCAGCACAGCTCGTGCATGAAAATCCTTGGACGTGGTACTTCACTTCCTTACTCACCCACGCACCTCCTCATTTTGATGGGCAATCGCCGTCATTAATAACGTTCGTATATGTTCATCATCAAGCGAATAAAATACGAGCTTCCCTCTTTTCTCACTTTTCGCTATACGAAGATTTTTTAGATGTCTAAGGTGATGAGACGCTGTCGCATTCGTTGTACCAATTATTGAGGCAACATCACAGACACAGAGTTCCTTCTCTTGGCAAAGTGCATAAGCTATTTTAACGCGTGTTTCATCAGCAAGAACTTTAAACATATCAGCAAGAAGATCAAAGCGTTGATTGACTAACTGATCTTTTACTTTTCCTACTACTTTTTCATCGTAAGAAAATACTTCACATGTTTCTATTGGTTGTTTCTGCTTGCTCATCTCAACATCCCCCATTCATTCAAACACTCATTTGATTATTAGTATATTCTATTTTTATAAAAAAGTGCAACAAAAAAGCGAGCAAATGGATAAAATTCCATTACTCGCTTGGTCTTAAAATGCAGCAAAGTTTCTCAGACAAGACGTCACTCATCGTTTTCTCATTTAATCGGTAGTAATTCCATTGCCCTTTTTTCTCTCGATCAATGAATCCTGCATCAAGCAATATTTTTAGGTGATAGGATAGTTTGGATTGAGGAATATCGAGAATCTCGGTTAAGTCACACACACATGTTTCTCCGCGTACGCAAAGCTCGTTTAATAATGTAAGTCTTTTTTCATCGGCTAGCGCTTTAAATTTTTGTTCAAAAAATTTAGGATCAAACGATTGACTCTTGGATTCAAATCGTACTGGAATATCCATAAGTACCTCCCATCAATTTTTATTGATATAATTAACATACCATTTTTATGCACTCTATATCAACCACAATAGAAAAGAAGAGGGTGTCTCACCTCTAAGTTAAAGACAACCTACTTCGTTAACGTTTTTAATTGGTCGTAGCCCGTTGCAAGTTCAAGCTGCCATGGAATCACGGCTACTTGTCCTGTTCTTTCTGTCGCCACAAGTTGAATCCATTTCATCTCTGAATGAGATCGAGCGTGTAAGATTGGATCAATAGTATTGGCTGCTGCAAAGCTTTGATTGACAATCCACCAGCTTGGTGTAATATTAGCACGAACTAAATCACCTTGCAGGCGGCTTGCTTCATGAACCGGTGTAGCCTCTGGCAGTGTAACAATGACTACATCTGTCTCTTTCTTATTTCGCAATCTTGGTAATAACTTAGAAACCGATTTTGGAACCTCTCCACTCGCTCGTTCTAACTCCTTATGATAAGACTGTGCTGCATCTAACAAAAGCAATGTGTGCCCAGTCGGAGCTGTGTCGATGACTACAAACGAGTCATCTGCTTGTTCTACGACATTCGCAAATGCGCGGAATACGGCAATTTCTTCTGTGCAAGGTGAGTTTAAATCTTCTTCTAAATAGGCAAGACCATTTTCATCAACTGTTTCTTTTGCCTTCGCTAGAACCTCATGCTTGTATGCATCTACTTCTGCTTTTGGATCAATTCGACTTACGACTAAACGTCCTTGAACTTGCTTTCCAAGAACATGGGACAAATGTGCGGCAGGGTCCGTTGTTGTTAGATGGACAGAATGACCGAGTTCAGCTAACCCAACCGCAATAGCTGCTGCAACCGTTGTCTTTCCGACGCCTCCTTTGCCCATGGTCATGACAACACCTTTTTTCTTTGCCGCTACTTGCTTGATTACGTCTTTTAACGCATATTTGTCTACGATCTCACTCGTTTCTTCACTTTTTTGTGCAAGATGCTGATCACGAAAGAGTGAGCGTAGGGCGTCCATTCCTGTTAATTGATAAGGGACATATGGAAGTTCATACGTAGTCAGAGACCTTAATTGCTCTGGGATATTCGCAAGAGCCTTTTCTTGACGATCATAAAAGGTAGTAGACACCTCATCATCTTCTACATAACTTTGAAGCTTTCCATTTATCAATAGAAGCTGATTCGTCAGCCCAACATGCTTCAACTCTTCAGCGGCTCGATTGGCTTCTTGAAGTGCCGACTCGTCAGGTCTTGAAACAAGAACGAGTGTCGTCTGCTCGGAATTGGATAATGCTTTCACTGCTTCAGCGTACAATTCTTTCTTTTCACCAAGTCCTGAAAGCGGTCCAAGGCATGAAGCACCGTGAGTACTATCTTCGAGAAAAGAGGACCAAGCCGTTGGAAGTTGCAGCAAACGAAGAGTATGCCCAGTAGGTGCCGTATCAAAAATGATATGGTCATATTCTCTTGTTCGCTCTGGATTTGTTAATATTGAAGCAAATTTATCAAAGGCGGCAATCTCAACCGTGCAGGCGCCAGAAAGTTGCTCTTCCATTTGGGCAATAACGGGAGCTGGTAGCTTATCCTTATATGGCCCGACTACCTTTTCTCGATAAGCTGCAGCTGCTTCCTCAGGGTCTAAGTTAATCGCAGATAGTCCAGGTACATTGGGAATTGGTGTTGTTTCATAACCAATCTCGCCTTCAAATACATCTTGTAAATTAGAAGCAGGATCTGTACTCACAATTAATACTTGTTTTCCTTCATCAGCAAGAGCAACGGCTGTAGCACATGCTGTTGACGTTTTTCCTACTCCGCCTTTTCCTGTGAAAAATAAATAGGGAGTAACATTCGTTGATGTTGGCTGAAATCGTCTTGTCATAGCAACTCGATCCCTTTTGATTTTGTCTCTGATTTCGTAAGCTCACTTACAGAAATGTTCGCCCACTGGGCAAACTCTTCATTCGTTGGATATCGCCCTTCTACCTTTAGTTCCCCATCGACGATCGCCGCAGGGAGCGCATCTGTTCCTTGCGTGTTTAAAACCTCTTGAATTTTTGCCTCATCGATAAAAGCTTGAGGTTCAGATCCTAAATTATACCGTGAAATATCGACATTCTTTTTTTCTAATAGAAAAATAGCGGTAGCGACACGCGTTAATTCTGGATCCACACTCGGACCACATACCCCCGTTGCACAACACATCGCAGGATCATAAATTCTAATTTTAGGCATAAGAAACTCCTCCTTCAATAGTGTAAAGAGATAAAGAGGGGTCTGACCCCCTCTTATTTCCCGGTTTCTCCAAATGTTTTAATACGGTCACCGATTTCATCACGGACGCGTTGGAAGAATGCCCATTTTTCTTCATCTGTGCCTTCTGCTTTAGCTGGGTCATCAAAGCCCCAGTGTACACGGTCTTTATTTGGCGGAGTTGCTGGACATACGTCATTTGCATGACCGCATAAAGTAACAACAAGATCTGCTTTCTTTAAAATGTCTGCATCAATCGTATCTGATGTTTGGCTAGAAATATCTACCCCCGCTTCTGCCATTGCTTTTACTGCATTTGGATTCACTCCATGCGCTTCAATTCCAGCAGAATAAACGTCATATTTATCTCCAAGGTATTTCTTTCCCCAGCCTTCTGCCATTTGGCTGCGGCATGAGTTTCCTGTACATAAAAAATAGATGATTGGTTTAGACATAATTAATTGCTCCTTTGGTAGTAAGAATTTTTATATGGAAGACGCAAACTATTGCATCGACTTACAAAATAATGACAAGCCATAAGTAAAGTCCAACAAGTGTGATAAAGAGAGTTGGAACGGTTAAAATGATTCCGACTTTAAAGTAATACCCCCATGAGATCTTCATGCCTTTTTGAGCAAGGACATGCAGCCATAAAAGAGTCGCTAAGGAACCAATTGGCGTAATTTTCGGTCCTAAATCTGAACCAATCACATTAGCATAAATCAGCGCTTCACGCATCGCTCCTGCTGTATTCGTCTCCGCAATAGCTAATGCGTTAATCATGACCGTTGGCATGTTGTTCATAACAGAAGACAAAATCGCTGCAATGAAGCCCATCGCGATCGTCCCGGCAAATAACCCCTGCTCTGCTGATCTCTCAATCACAACGGCTAGAAGGTCTGTTAACCCCACGTTACGCAGGCCATACACGACAACATACATTCCAATCGAAAAGACCACAATCGCCCAAGGTGCACTTTTAATAATTCCCACAGAGCTTAAGACTGGATTCTTTGCACTTATGGAACGGAAGATCAAGTAAAAAACAATGGCAATTGGCATCGCTACAAATGAAACGGGCAAATGGATGAACTCACTGACAAAGTATCCAACTAGAAGAAAAGCTAAGATGTACCATGATAGTTTGAACAGTTTAGGGTCTTTTATCGCTTCTTCTGGCTTTTTCAGTTGATTCATATCATAATTCTTCGGTATGTCTTTTCTGAAATATAAATACAAGACAAGAATGCTCGCACCTAATGCAAAGAAGTTCGGTACAATCATTCTAGAAGCATACTCGACAAATCCGATCCCAAAGAAATCTGCCGAAACAATGTTTACTAAGTTACTGACCAAAAGTGGTAGCGACGTCGTATCAGCAATAAATCCACTTGCCATTATAAAAGGCAAGATCATCGCTTCTTTAAAGCGAAGAGCACGAACCATTGCTAGAACGATCGGTGTTAAAATAAGCGCTGCCCCATCATTTGCAAATAACGCAGCAACAACTGCCCCAAGTAAAGAGACATAAAGGAACATTTTCACTCCGTTCCCTTTTGCAAAGCGGGCCATATGCAAGGCTGACCACTCGAAAAATCCAATTTCGTCTAATATTAGAGAAATAATAATAATAGCTACAAATGTTAACGTGGCATTCCAAACAATCCCTGTTACAGTAACGACATCTTGAAAGTCAACGACACCGACAATCAATGCTAACACAGCACCAATCGATGCTGACCAACCAATAGAAAGTCCTTTTGGTTGCCAAATGACTAATATGAGCGTAAACAGGAAAATGAGCGATGCTAACACTACAGATGTCATCTTCTCCACTCCTTTATTTCTATCTTTTTACTCACAACAACTTACCCGTAACCCTCGCTGCTCGAGATCGACTAAGCGTGCTTTCTGACTTGGAATGTGAGCTAATAAGCTTTCAACTAATGGATAAGCTTCATGTTTTTTATTCACACGATAAAAGATCCACTGCCCTTTTCTCTTTTCATAAACGAGGCCGATATCTTTTAACTTACGAATATGTTGGCTAATTGAAGGCTGGCTCATCTGAAATAACTCAACAAATTCACATACACAGCACTCATCTTCTGATAACATCGCCATCATCGCTAAGCGTGTTTTATCTCCAAGAAGCTTTAATACTTTCGAAGCTGCATCGATTTCAACAATAGAAATAGTATTGCTCATCCCAATCAGTCCTTTCTGTGACCATTATATAATTATATGCTTATATACACAATTAATTTTATGTAAAGAAAAAGTAAAGGGTAAGTAAAGGTGCACCATTTACTTACCCTCATATAATCTCTTATTCACTTACAACATATTCGTCAAAAAACTGTTGGAACTCGTTATTCGAAACGGCACTAACAATTCTCCCGACTTCTATTCCATTTTCAAAATGAACGACCGTAGGAGTGGATTCGAGATTGTACTGGTTCCATCCTTGTTCAAATTCCTTTAAATTATATTGAAGTAAGTTAATTCCATTTTCTTCTGCTAATGGAACCAATCTTGGTGTTGCTTCTTTACAATATGGACAAGTTGAGCTATAAAAATAAACTGTAACAGATTCCTCGTTAGCAAGCTTCTCTTCTAACTCATCAGGTAAAATGAGGTTCTGATAATTAGGATCATCAAGTAATTCAACAGTTGCGGGGTCTAACCGGTCTTTTCCATAAGGGTTTCCCGCTGCCTTTTGCGATTGATTTATATTTGAAACAACAATTAACGCCACAAAAATAAGAACAACAATACTACCAAATAAGATAATTTTCTTCATTTTGAATCCTCCTTCGTTAACTTCAACATAAATAAACTACAAACAAAGATAATGATAAAAGCCGTCATTGCTAGGAATGGAATGGTCACAAATCCAAACCAATTAATATATGCCCCTGTACAAGGCACACGCCCACATGCCGGAGCACTTTGAGTGAACACCGGAACTTTTTGTAACATATAATGATAGCTTGATAGACCCATACCAATAAACGATAAAACTGCTGAATAAAGAGCTACCGTTGCATCCTTTTTAATGATTCCAATAATGAAAATGATGACAAGCGGATACATGACGATTCGTTGATACCAACAAAGCGTACAAGGCTCATACATCCTTACTTGAGAAAAATATAATGAACCTAACGTTGCTACTAGAGCTGTTACCCAAGCCACTATACTTAAGTTCTCTACTTGTTTTTTCATTTTTTTATCCTCTTTTTCTATTTGTTCAATTACTAGATTCATTATACAGATATTCAAAAACCAATGCTACTTTCAAACTTTGACAATCTGGAGAATAAAAAAGAATGACGCCACTATTGTGATGTCATTCCTTGATTAGGCCCGTATAGGCAAGTTCTATGTCACCTGCAAACTGCAAAGATACTTCTTCTACTAACTGCTGATGATTTCCAACGTGTGGGAGGTGGCTTAATATTAGTGCTTTTGGCTTGGCTATACTTGCTAACTTACCAACGTCCTCACTTGTCATATGACCATATTGGGCAATTTGATCCCCTTTATACCCACTGCATTCTGCAATTAATACATCTACTTCTGCTGCGAACTCAGCTAATTCTAGAAAATAGCTGGAATCGGCTGTGTACACATATTTCTTCCCTTTGCTTTCTATCTTCATCGCATAGCAAGGAACAGGGTGTTCCGTCTTTAAAAACGAGAACGTAAACGGCCCAATTTGTAATGCCTGCTGATTATCATAAGCAACAGCCTTGATTAAATCTTTATAAGCAAGTTCTGAAAAAGCTTGTTCATCATCCTTATGTCCATAGATCTTCGGCTGTTTCATCTTTGTCCCTAAGCCATTATGCACGATTTGAGCGTATTGATAGGCGCCAATATCTGCTTTATGGTCATGATGATAATGAGACAAAACAATCGCATCAAGCTCTGTAACCGAACAAAATGCTTGTAATGAGGAGAGTACCCCACTTCCACAATCAAGCAGCACTTTAACATTCTCTTCTTCTATTAAATATCCCGAAGTTGCCCCTCCTTGTTCAGGATAAGCGTGCCAATTACCAACAACCGTTAGTTTCATGATTCCTCACTTCCCCATTTAGATTGAGATGAATTGGACGATTCCTCAATCCGTTCCCTTTCCATAATAAGGGCAAGTTCTGTCATGAGTTTCTTTTGCTCACCCTCATGTTTGGCATCAGATGCGCACTCTTGTAATCGCTTTATTTTTTCGCGTTCATTTTGTTTATTCACCGATAACACCTTTCCCATTTTCAGCATATCTTCCATTTTATCAAGCGTGAAAGATTTAGTAGCTCTAGAAGTAACCCTTTTAGAAAAAGGCAAATGCTGAGGCCACGGAGAGCACTGAAAAAGGAAGAAACGCCTTTTTCAGCACTCTTAAGAACATTACCTTTTTTTAGCGCACTCCAAACTTCTCCCTATTTCAGTGACTAGCTATCCCTATTCATTATACACACATTCCCCATTAATAAACGTCTTTTCAACAATCGCTTGAGCTGTTAATGGATGCGCGCTCCAAATAACGATATCAGCATCCTTCCCCTCTTCTAGACTTCCTACTTGATGCTCAATTCCTAAGTGTTCTGCTGCCCTAATCGTAATCGCCCTCAAAGCCGCTTCTTCTGACAATCCAAATTTTACAGCCGTAATGGCGGATGTAATCAAGTGATCAATCGTAACAACGGGATGATCTGTTGTAATCGAAAATGGAATTCCATGCTTTTCAAGTTCAACAAGAGTATGCCAACCTTTATTATTTAACTCTTGCTTTGTGCGCGAGGTCATCGTCGGTCCGACCGATACGCGAACATCATGCTTTGCAATATAGGAAGTAATCAGGTCGCCTTCTGTACAGTGCTCAATCGTTGCTTCAATATCAAATTCCTTGATAAGTCTTAACAATGTCGCTATATCATCAGCTCGATGTGCATGAGCCCGTAATGGAATCTCTTTGTTCAACACTTTCATTAGTTGTTCCATTCCAAGATCTCGTGTTTTCACTTCTCCAGCTTCTACATTCTTTTTATAGTCTTGTGCTTTCATAAATTGCTCACGAAACAGAGATGCTACTCCCATTCTTGTTATAGGCAACTTTCCTTTTCCACCATGAACACGCTTTGGGTTTTCTCCAAACGCCGCTTTCATACCCGACGGTGATTTGACAATCATCTCATCAACGACCGTTCCTTCCGTTTTAACAATCGACATCTCCCCGCCAATAACATTGGCACTGCCCGGCATAATTTGAACCGTTGTCACTCCGGCCATCCGCGCATCTTCAAACCCTCGGTCAAATGGATTGATCCCATCAATGGCGCGAATATAGGGAGTGGCTGCAGCTGTCGTTTCATTAAAATCATGTCCAGCCTGTCCTAATCCTTCTGAAAAGACACCTAAATGTGTATGAACATCAATTAGCCCTGGTGTTATGTATTTTCCACTTACATTAATAATTTCCGCCTCAGAGGGAATCGTCACTTCCTCCCCAACAGCAATGATTTTTCCCTGATTCATAAGGATGGTCCCTGATTGAATCATTTCATCAGATCCGATTAGAATTGTTCCGTTTACAAAAGCTTTCATTCAGTAGTCACCTCTTTTTATTTCGTAAGACGAATTATATTCTCACTATACTATGTTTCGTCTGAGTTGAATAGTACCGATGTTGTATTCACCTTTTCTTTCCAATACAAAAAAAGTCTCTTCACAGCTACTGCCATGAAGAGACTTTTTCATTATTAAGCTGGGTATACGCTCACTTGCTTGCGGTCACGACCAACGCGCTCATATTTCACAACGCCGTCTACTTTCGCAAATAGTGTATCGTCTCCACCTTTACCTACGTTCACACCAGGATATACGCGTGTTCCGCGTTGGCGTACTAGGATTGAACCACCTGTTACAGCTTGACCGTCAGCACGCTTAGCGCCTAAACGCTTAGAGATCGAGTCACGTCCGTTCTTTGTACTACCTACCCCTTTTTTCGATGCGAAAAATTGAAGGTTCATTTTTAACATGGAATTCACCTCCCGACTGTTTCATTGACTAAAATATTACGGCTGTACTCTTCAGCAATCGACTGAAGGGATATTAGCATCCCTTCGAGAAGAAGCTGAACTTTCTCAAATGTCACATCATCCAATCCAGTTGGAACATGACAGCGGAGAAAACCACCATCCTCCTCCATTTCAACATCAAGCTCTACATCACAAAGTGCAGCAATCGCATTGACGCATCCAAAAGAGACAGCTGAAGCTCCAGCACAAACGATATCATGACCATGCGGACCAGCGTCTGCATGTCCACTCATCGTAAAAGAGACAATGTTACGTTCGTCGTTACGAGCAATTTCAACCGTAATCATAAACTTAAGCGTTAATCTTTTCGATTACCACTTTCGTGTAAGGTTGACGGTGACCTTGCTTACGACGGTAGTTTTTCTTAGCTTTCATTTTCCAAACGATGATTTTCTTTGCACGACCTTGTTTTTCAACTTTAGCCGTTACAGTTGCGCCCTCAACATATGGAGCACCAACTTTCACCTCATCGCCACCTACGAATAAAACGTTATCGAAGCTAACTGTTTCACCAGCTTCTGCGTCTAATTTTTCGATGTAAACTTCTTGACCTTCTTGAACCTTTACTTGCTTACCACCAGTTTCAATAATTGCGTACATACTTGCACCTCCTCATATACTCAGACTCGCCATCCCAGGTAGGTTTGACCTTTAGAAAACCTGTTCTGTGCGGTTATAGTTGTTTGGGTGCGACCAAATAACTAACAAGCGATATTGTAGCATATTTTCTTGAATTATGTCAACGTGTTTATTTCTGTTTTAATCGTTCAAGCCGGGCAATCGCTTCGTCTAACGTCCCTATATAACGAAACGAAAACTTCTCTTCCTGTAAACGTTTATTTGGATAAACAAGAATTCTGAAACCTAGTGCTTCTTCAAGTCGTTTTAAATGCTCTCCTTTTTGTCCAAATAAAACAGTTGAAACTGGAGCTGGCAGTTCCAACACTAGTGCTTCTTCATCCATTCCGCGGTACTCCCATAATTGTCGTTCAATTTTAAATGCTTGCGCTTCATCTGAAAGAACGACCCCTTTTCCTGAACATGTCGGACATGTCTTTGAAAGACTAGACTGTAGGTTTTGTCGTACTTTTTTTCTTGTCATTTCTAACAAGCCTAATCCTGTCATACCAAGGACATTGGTCTTCGTCCGGTCATGTTTCAACGCTTTTTCAAATACATTTTGAACGTATTCACGATCTTCCGCGCGTTTCATATCAATAAAATCAATGACAATAATTCCAGAAATGTCACGTAACCGAAGCTGTCTTGCGATTTCTTTCGCCGCTTCACTGTTCGTTTTCCGAACGGTGTCATGAAGATTCGTTTTTCCAGTGAATTTACCCGTATTTACATCAATCACCGTAAGTGCTTCTGTTTGATCAATCATTAAATAAGCACCATTTTTCAACCAAATTTGGCGCCGCAATGCCCGCTCAAGCTCTTTTTCAATCCCATATGCCGAGAAGATATTTTCCTTTTCTCGGTAAAGCGATAGGGAATCTGCAAGCTTGGGAAAAGGCTCAAGAAGTTCCTTTAATACTTGATAATCATCAAGCCGGTCTACAACCATTTTATCAATATCAGCAAAAGAAAAGTCCCTGACAATTCGTTCAATTAGTCCAGAATCTTGATGAATTAAGGCTGGTGCTTTTTTGGTCTTTCCTTCTTTCCAAAGCTCCTTCCACAATTTGCGTAAGAAATGAAACTCTTGCGTAATAACCTCTGCCTGTTTTCCTTCACATGATGTACGAATAATCAAGCCTTCATTTCCCTCTATGATTCCTTCGGCAATGTCTCTCCACCTCTCGCGTTCTGCCTCATTTGAAAAACGACGAGAGACTCCAACATAATCACCTTCTGGCATATACACGAGAAATTGTCCTGGAAAAGAAACCACTCCAGTTAATCTTGGCCCCTTTGAACCAAATCCTTCTTTAGTAACTTGAACTAAGAGCTCTTCCCCTTGCTTTACAAATTCTGAAATGCTACGCTCTTTTTTCTTTTCTTCGTCTTCATTCGATAGATGAAAGGAGAGGAGATCATCACGATAAAGGAATCCATTTTTCTCACGTCCTATATCAACAAATGCTGCTTGCATTCCTGGTAAAACGTTTACAACTCTTCCTCTATACACATTGCTAACAATTCTATTTTCAAGTGTACGTTCAACCATTAATTCAACGACACGATCATTTTCAACAATAGCTGCTCTTCTTTCTCTTGTCGCCATATTAAAATATATTTTCTTCAATGAGAAAAGCCCCTTTAATTAACTCTTTTCTTCATTGTACCAGTTTCCTAATGAAAAGTCGTACCCTCTACGATTTTAAAATCGACTGAAATAGGGAGGGTTTGCTTCTTTACTTTTACAAACCTAAAAACCTGCTATGAACGTACTCATAACAGGCATACAATGCACAGTTTATTTTGACTTAAGACATAGCTTCTTAGGGATTCACCTTTCATGGCTTTTTTATTAAATGCATCAACTGCGCAAGCGGAGCCTGAGGCTTTTTGGTCGTAAAGAGCATTTGCAATAACTCTTTTTCTTCGACCATACATGCTGTTCCGCTTTTTAAATGAAACACTTTATATAAATGATACCGCCCACGTTTTAGTAATTTCATTGCTTCCCTTAATGGAACCGAATCGCGGACGGCTATCACAGTCTTTTGCTTTGTGTCACCGGATTTATCAAACTTTCTAGCCATAAGAAAGCGCATAAACCTATAATGCCGCTGCTTCCATTCAAGATAGTTTGTAATAAAAAGAAATGAGATGATCACCCATAAATTCAAATGGTAAGGAAACCAAATCAAACTAAGTACAATAATAGCTAACAAAACAAGACAAGATGAGAATCGCGAAATGGTAAGTGCTTGAACATATGGAAAACGGTACGTACACCATAGTTGAACGAGTCTTCCTCCATCTAGAGGTAAAATGGGGATCAAGTTAAATAATAAAATCATCATATTATGCCATACAAAAAGATGATGATCCGTACTCGTCCAAATAGAAGTTTGAACGAATAAATAAGACAGAACCATCATCCAAATATGCTGTAGTGGCCCTGCGATAATAACAATTAGCTCCTCGTGAAAAGGTCGATTTCCGACATCTTCCACTTCAGCCACACCACCAAATGGCAATAACTCAATTTTATGAATTCTCCATTTGAACAAGTGTGCCGCAATCGCATGTCCCATCTCATGAATAAACACAATCATAAAAATCATTAAAACTTCCCTAAAGTACCCAGTAACGACACCGATGGCGAGGACAAACCAAAATAATGGATTGATTTTAAATTTTGATACAAGTTCTCTCATCATTATTCGAAGGAAATAACTTCGCTAGGATTAATGTATTGGTCGCCGTCCTTCAACGCAAAATAGAAAATTCCTTTTTGCGCTTCTTCATTTGTTGAAACCGTACCAATCTTATAGCCCGCTTGGATATGGTCGTACATATTCACTTCGACTTGATCAAGCATGCCATACACTGCTTCGGTTCCATCATAATGCTTAACCGTGACGGTCTTCCCAAGATTTCCTCCCTCTTCATCAGCTCCAACTTTGCTCACTTGTCCACCTTTTACTGCCTCGATTTCAGCGTTCATCCCTGTTTCAATCAAAATTCCTCTACCGTCATGTTCAAAGTCTTGACTGACCGTACCAGATGCTGGTATGGCATAGACCATTTCTACTTGTTCATTTGGATCGCTTTGAGCCATATTTTGATTTCCCGGCAGTAGCGCTAACGGTCGTCCAAATTGATTTTCATACCAATTTGCAACTGCCGCAAACTGAATTTCTTGTTCATACGCCTGTTCCACAAAACGCTTTGCTCCTTCTGCCTGTGGAACGGTTGATTGAAAAAGAATGGCCGTCATCAAAAATATACAAACTGCTGCCATTAGACGAAAAATAAAAAAATCGCCCTTTGGAACATGCACTTTAGCTCCTTTTTCAGGTGTCGATGGTGGTACATAAAAGTCAGGCTCTTCTCTTGCATCCTCATGTCGATTTAAGAGCATGGGCGCCGTCCGCTCGCGATGTCTAACATTGCTATTAATTTGCCGTCGTCTATTTTCTAGCTTTCTACGTACCTTATTCAAATCCTTGGACATATGCTCCCCCATCCTTTTCAAACATAGTTTACTTAACTATATGACTTGTCCGTAGGTGTTATGACATAATAGAGATAATTGAAAAAGGGCGCCCTTGCCTTTTTCAATTATCTCTATTGCAATGAAGCGGAGCCGCCGTTATGTTTTAAGCCTTTTGAGTGCACTCCTCAAAAGGCGCACGGCGCGCGGAGCCATTGCCACGGGGACGCTCTTTTGCAGTGTTTATTTTTTTCAACGAACAGGAATACAACATAATAACTATTACATATTATCGAGAGGAGATGGACTAATGAATACACGTAAACTTGGACATTCTGATTTATTTGTTAGTGAAATAGGACTTGGCTGTATGAGCATTGGAACAGACGTGAGTCAAGCCAGGAAGGTTGTTGAAACAGCACTTGATGGTGGAATCAATTATTTAGATACCGCTGATTTGTACGATCAAGGAGTAAATGAGGAAGTGATTGGCGAGATCTTGAAAGGAAAACGAAACGATCTCATTCTTGCCACAAAAGCAGGCAATCGTTTTGAACAAGGTAAAGAAGGTTGGACTTGGGATCCTTCAAAAAAACACATTACAAATGCCGTGAAAGACAGCTTACGTAGACTCAAAACCGATTATATTGATTTATATCAACTACATGGCGGAACAATAGAAGACAATATTGACGAGACGATCGAGGCGTTTGACGAATTAAAGAAAGAAGGACTCATTCGCTACTATGGCATTTCTTCGATTCGTCCAAATGTTATTCGTGAATATGTTAAGCGTTCAGCCATTGTCAGCGTTATGATGCAATATAGTTTGCTCGATCGTCGTCCAGAAGAGCTATTTTCATTTTTACAGGAGAATGAAGTAAGTATTGTCGCTAGGGGACCTGTTGCTAAAGGATTGCTTACCAATCGGGCCATCCCCGATTCCATTAAAGAGAAAGGCTACCTTACTTATCCATACAATGATCTCGTATCATTACGTTCAAAAATCGAGCATGAACTGCTAAATGGTCGTCCACTTCAAGCATTAGCCTTACAATATTGCCTCGCCTCCCCAGTCGTAGCTTCTGTCGTAGCCGGAGCAAGCAGCGCAGAACAGGTGAAAGATAACATACGCTCCATCCAATCTTATGACGTAACAGCCGGTGACATCGCTTTACTTAAAGATATCACTAAACAAGATCGGTATGAACAGCATAGGTAATCATTTGAATGAAAGGGGTCATCCCTACTTGGCCCCTTTTCCTTTTCACGATATGATTTGTGGACAACAAAAAGACTACTTAAGATTTCCTCTCAAGCAGTCTTATATGATCAACTATACTCTTACTTTATCCATAAGTATTTCTTTCATAACGGATCCGATTTCAGGGAGAATAATTCGGTCCATAGCTAATTGAATCGCTCCAGTTGGTCGAGGCATCGAGAAGATTGCCTTCCCGTCACGTACACCTGCAATTGCACGACTTAAAATCGCAGCTGTACCGATTTCTTCTTTGAAACTTAAATGACGAAATAACTCTCCAAATCCAGGCATCTCTTTATCTAAACTATCTCTAACAGCTTCATGTGTCGTATCATGAAGGGCAATTCCTGTTCCACCTGTAATTAAAATAGCATCAACATCAGCACGAATCGCAGCAATTTTAATCCAGTGTTGAATTAAACTATACTCTGCATTTACAATTTGGTATTCTGTCACACAATGACCTTCTTCTTCTAACATGGATCTGACTAATGCTCCACTCTCATCATCCTCGTATGAACATGAATCCTTTACCGTTAACACCATACAACGAATGCTCTTTGTAGTTTCTTCCAAATGTTCTTCCATCATCGTCATGTATTTTGGCCTCCTATTTTTAAAAACCACATTCTTGGAAACAATCATAACATAGCCAACTTCCTCTGTTACCGAAGTCTGCCAAATAATTGGTACAGTGCCAAGAAAGTGAATGAAAAGAAGCGTCTTTAAACTCACCGCGCCTAATCCTACTTACTCGTTCATTTTCAAGAATAATGACAAAATATGAACTTTCAGAATAAAACCTTTAAAGTCGTACGTTAAGGACGAGTGCCTGACCTTTGCAGCCTAGGAGAATGATCACGAGAGTACCGAAACATATGGTGATAAGTGAGTCCGTGTAACAGTTCCATCTATTGATGACCGTCTTTTATTGCTTCTTCTTTTTTCAGGAGTCATTTCTTCTCATTGACGACTGTCCCCAATACTCCCTTCTCTTTTTCGGGAGTCATACACGCTCTTTGACTACCGTTCGCGCTTCTTCCCTCTCTTTTTGGTAGTCATTCCCACTCTTTGACGACCGTTCGACCACTTCGCCTTTCTTTTCGGGAGTCATCCCCACTCTTTGACGACCGTTCGCGCTTCTTTCCTCTCTTTCAGGTAGTCATTCCCACTCTTTGACGACCGTCCGACCACCTCGCTTCTCTTTTCGGGAGCCATCCCTCTTCTTTGACGATCGTTCGCTCAATTTTCGGGATCCACCCCCGCTCCGCCCTGTCACGTTGTTAATTCAAATGCTATTTGCGATGATATTTTAGGCTATCTATCTACAAAAATATGTCCAACAAAAAAGCATACCAATTAATAGGTTAATTGATATGCTAATTCGTATTCTATTTCTATTGTTTTTTGCCAATAACAGACCACTTACCAACCAGAGCACTTACTCTTGGTTCATAAATTATCTGACACTGAATAATTTTTTAATTTTTGCAAACATGCCTCTTTGTTCTTCAAGTGCCATTAATGGAACTGTTTCACCAAGAATTCTTCGTGCAATGTTCCGATAGGCAATCGAAGCTTTGCTTGTTGTGTGAAGGGCAATTGGTTCTCCCTTGTTAGAGTGCTTAATGACCTCTTCATCGTCAACGACAATCCCTAAAAGATCAATCGCTAAAATAGATGCAATCTCATCAACATCTAACATATCTCCATTTTTCATCATATGTCCGCGAATGCGGTTCACAATCAACCTTGGAGCTTCAACATCCTCCTGCTCAAGCAAACCGATGATTCGGTCAGCATCACGAACAGCAGAAACCTCAGGTGTTGTAACAACGATTGCACGATCTGCACCTGCTACAGCATTTTTAAATCCTTGCTCAATTCCTGCAGGACAGTCGATGAGAACATAATCATATTCTTGTTTTAATTCATCAACAATGACTTTCATTTGTTCTGGTTCAACAGATGTTTTATCTTTCGTTTGTGCAGCTGGCAGCAAGTACAAGCAATCAAAGCGCTTATCTTTGATTAATGCTTGTTTTAACTTACAGCGTCCCTCTATCACATCAACGAGGTCATATATAATTCGATTTTCAAGTCCCATGACAACATCAAGATTGCGGAGCCCGATGTCTGTATCGACTAAGCAAACTTTCTTCCCCGAAAGCGCAAGGGCTGTGCCTATGTTAGCAGACGTTGTTGTTTTCCCAACGCCACCCTTTCCACTTGTAATGACGATTGCCTCTCCCACGCTGATGACCCCTTTCTATAATGCTTTCTAAAATCCACGTTTAAAAAAGATACAAGTGCACTAATTAACTTTCTCCTACACTTGTAACTGTGCTTCATTTTTTGCAAGTTGAGGATGGGTATGTACAAGTTGCTGAACTCGTCCAATTTGAAAGGACTTCTGTTCAGTCAAAAAGGCACTAGCCATCATTTGTTCTCGTTTTTCTTCTGCCTCAAATTGCTTAATCTCATCAGCAATTCGCAACTGCGCCGGTGCTAAAAGAGAAGCAGATATGACCGCTTTTTCATTCCCACCAAAACCAGCATGGGCTATTCCCCTCAAAGCTCCCATTACATAGATATTACCGTTAGCAATTAACGTACCGCCTGGATTCACATCTCCAATTAATAATACATCACCCTTAACATGGAGCACTTGGCCAGAGCGAACAATTCGCATTAACGTGACCGTTTGTGATTCTTGGCGTAATTTCTCAGATTCTTCTTTCGAAAGGACACGAGATTCAAACTGGTCCACAGCTAAATTACGTCCGTTCGTAATAATGTTTTCTAGCTCGGTCAATTGATGTTCTTGAAGAAAGCGATAACCGATATCGACTTTCACACGGACATCAGGACCTTCTGATTGTTGATAATGCTTCGAGGATAACTTTTCGATCAATTCTTCTAGCAAATTTTCATAAGAACAGCTATCATCCAATAGGAAGATCAACCCATCCTTTGTACCTTTTATTGTAACATATTGCTTCTTTTGAACCATTGTTGTGTCCACCTCAGCCTCACTCACCTTCGTTGCTACTCAAAAAGTATGTTTTCCTTTACCTGAGTAAAACGAGAAAACAGTGATAGTACGTTATTCAACATAACGCATTGAAAACCCTTCTTCCATATGTAAGAAGATGTAGAAAAACACCGCATTTTTTGTCGTAACTTATCTTTCACGCAGACTAGCTTGTTTTTGAACATGAGAAAATAGCTTCTTCGCAGGATAGTAAATAATAATAGCAAATGCTACATTGACAATTAACCCCGGAAGGAATCTTTCATGAAAGAATAGCGCTGCTTGTAAATCAGCTAGTCCAATCAGTCTGTATAATCCATACTGATAATATTCAAACAATGAAACTGCGACCGTTGCAAATAGCAGTTGTAATAATAACGAATCTTGAATTTGTTTATAATTATAGGCAAATGCATACCCAATAAGACCAAACCCAAACATATATACACCGAGTAGTTGCGTATAGACAATATCATAGATAAAACCAAAAACAAGGCCATACACAATTGAACTATACCGACCAAAATGAATACCAATAAAGACAATCATCACGACAAGAAACCGCGGAACTAACGTTACATCAAGATCGTGATGAGAGGGCGTAACAATTTGAAACAGAGTCCCTTCTATAACCAACAACAGAAAGAGTAATGTAGGAATATAGAAGCGGCTCACGACGGTTCCTCCTCTAACAACTCAGGATCAAGTGATGTACTCGTCCGTTCAATGATATAAACATAATCTAAAGCATAAAAATCTGCTGTTGGTTCAATATACGCGTTTTGCGTTAATCCATATTCATCTGGTTCTACACGTACAACCTCACCAATTAATAAACCACTCGGATAAACGCCACCTTTTCCTGAGGTCATGACCATTTGATTTTCTTCTATTTCTGCCTCAATATCAATCTTACGCATAATTAATAAACCTGAGTCAACATCATATCCTTCAATAAATCCATATTTCGGTTGATCCATCGAAATCATGGCTGACACTCGATTTGTGCGATCATTATCAGAAAGGAGTTGAATCCTCGACGAAAATTCGCTTACTTGCTTTACCTTTCCAATGAGACCACCCTTTGAATCGACAACGCCCATATTTGGTTCAATTCCATCATTTGACCCTTTATTTAAGCCAATATAATCCGTCCAACGGTCAGGGCTACGATGGATAACGACAGCCGACCTCATTAAATAATCATGTAAGCTTTCTTCTAGCTCTAACATATCTTTTAACGTACTGTTTTCATTTCGTAGCAAATTTCGTTCGACCGAAATTTGTGCATATTCTTCAAGTCTGGCTTTTAACAGCTTGTTCTCTTCGTAGATGTTACGGATGTCTCGGACATTTTCAAAGAAACCCGCTACAGCGTATGCGGGTTTCGTAAAAGTGGTCTGCACCCATCCAACAGCATCTCTGATAACTTGTTCTGGTCCTGTAATTTGTTCTCTATCTGTACGCGAGTACCCAATCAATGCGACCAAAATGATTATGCTGACAAGAAGAATTATTAATTTTTTATTTGAAAAGAAGGATGGCATGCCATACACCTACTTACAATTTTCTATCTGAGCGTGACGTAATTCCCGCTTTGGAACGGAATAGATGTAGATTTTCAAGCGCTCTGCCAGTTCCAATCGCCACACAATCTAACGGATTTTCAGCCACTAATACTGGCATATTCGTCTCTTCGCTTAACACACGGTCAAGGTTACGTAAAAGCGCTCCCCCACCTGTTAGGACAATTCCTCGATCCATAATATCCGCCGCTAGCTCTGGAGGAGATTGCTCTAACGTATTTTTCACTGATTCAATAATCGTTGCCACAGTATCCGCTAATGCGCCAGCAATTTCTTCGGCCGTAACCGTAATCGTCTTTGGCAATCCTGTTAGTAAGTCTCGTCCACGGATATCCATGTCATCAACACCTTCTGGAGCCCCTGCTGAACCAATTTCAAGCTTCAATGCTTCTGATGTTCTTTCACCGATCATTAAATTATACTTCTTTTTAATATATTGGATAATCGATTCGTCCATTTCATCCCCTGCAACACGAATGGATTGGCTCGTGACAATTCCACCAAGTGAGATAATTGCTACTTCTGTTGTTCCGCCACCGATATCAACGACCATACTACCTGTTGGTTCCCATACTGGAAGATCGGCACCAATCGCTGCTGCAAATGGTTCTTCAAGCGTGTATGCTTCTTTTGCACCAGCTTGTTTTGTCGCATCCTCAACCGCTCGTTTTTCAACCGCTGTAATCCCAGATGGTACACATACCATAACTGAAGGTTTACGAGTAAAGATCGAACGATTTTTCAACGCTTGTTGAATAAAGTATTTTAGCATCGTTGCCGTTGTATCAAAATCAGCAATGACCCCATCTTTCATTGGACGAACAGCCACAATATTTCCTGGCGTACGACCGATCATATTCTTTGCATCATTACCTACTGCTTCAATGGAACCTGTATCTGTTCTTAGTGCAACAACCGACGGCTCACGAACGACGATGCCTTTGCTTTTTACGTAAACGAGCGTGTTTGCTGTTCCTAAATCAATTCCTATATCCTTTGAGAACCCACCAAACATCTATGTATCTCCCTTCATACAAATCCGAAATCATAACCTTCATTATAACGAATAATCATTAAAAAAAATAGCCTTAAGTTCCCCAAGTTTCGTAAAAATCTACGAATCAAAAACTTTCATGAACATTGCTTAAAAAATGAAACCTTCCCCCTTGCAAAGCACAGCCAAAGAAAAAAGGCAACAACCTTATGTTACCATTCTCTTACTCGAATCGCTATCCTCTTATTGACTCACATCCTTAAAAATCATTTTAGCCGAAATTATTATATGACATATCCTTGTTCTTTCAGACTAACAAATTTACGATCACCAATAATGATATGGTCAAGAAGCTCAATACCGAGTACTTTTCCTGATTCTGCTAACCTTTTCGTTACTTCAATATCTTCGCGGCTTGGAGTGGGATCGCCTGAGGGGTGGTTATGCATACATATAATCGAGGCGGCTGAACGGCGAAATGCTTCTTTGAATACCTCCCGCGGATGAACAATGCTTGCGTTTAAGCTACCTATAAAAATAGTCTTACGCAGAAGGACTTGGTTCTTTGTGTTTAAATAAAGGCAATCGAAATGCTCCTGCTGCAAAAAACGCATATCCTCCATCACATAATTAGACACATCCTCAGGGGAACGGATTACATAACGTTCATCTGGCTGCATACTATGAATTCTTCTGCCAAGCTCAATAGCTGCCGCAAGCTCTACCGCCTTCGCTTCCCCTATTCCATTAACCGTACATAATTCCTCAATGGCCGCATCTTTTAATAACATTAACCCATCAAACTTTGCTAAAAGATGTTGAGCGACTTGTAAAACGGATTCTTTTCGCGTACCGTTCCTCAGGATAATGGCAAGAATTTCTTGATTCGTCAACGCTTGAGGGCCTTCTTGCAGTAATCGTTCTCGCGGCCTTTCTCGAACAGGAACATCTCGAATAAGGAAGGATGAGTGGGACAACCGAAACACTCCTTTCTAATTTGCACAAATAGGGAAATTTTATGAAGTTGAAAAAGGAAATCGAACAAACCTACACTACCTACATAAAAAACTCAAAACAGTATTTCTTACATATTTGGAGTTATCCCGCATTTTTTTAACTCTCTCATCGTTCTTGCAAGGGGCAATCCAACAACAGCGAAATAATCACCCATAATTCTCTTCACTAAGAAGGCACCAAACCCTTGAATTCCATAGCTACCTGCTTTATCAAATGGCTCTCCACTACGAATGTACATCTCTATATCTTCTTTAGATAAATGGTAAAACTCTACATCCGTCTTCTCATAAAACGTTGTTACACCTTCGCTTGAACAAATAGATACACCTGTATAGACGCTATGCGTATGCCCTGATAACATTTCAAGCATGGCAATGGCTTCTTGTTCATTTTCTGGCTTTCCAAGGATATGGTCGCCAAAAGCCACGACCGTATCCGAGCCAAGGACAATGGAATCTTTTGCTTTTGACCATACATCCTCTGCCTTTTGGTTAGCTAATTGCAAAACAACCTCTTCAGGTGTTGAACCTGCTTTAACAATTTCTTCGACTGTACTTGCTTGAATGGAAAACGAATAATGAGCCTGTTCAAGGAGCTCTTTACGCCTCGGAGAACCTGAGGCTAAAATGAAAGATTTCATGAAGGGGTCACCTCTACAATGTTTTCTTTTTATTGTACAGGTTCAAAAGTAGAATACCAAATTCTTCTTTTTCCAGCCATTTATCTGGTAGAAAAACTACCAGACTACCCGTAATGAGCGGGGTTTCCTTTTCCATGTTCTCCAAGCAATGCGCAAAGACGTTGCTCCTTAATCAAAATAAGCGGGAAACACAAAAAGGATGACCTTCGACAAGGTTCATCCTTTCTTCTATCTATTGCATCGCTTCAATGACGAGCTCATAATTAACGAGTGCATCCAAAAGCGCTTGTTGCGCCAGCCAAAGATCTCTTTCTTCTTTTGTATTTACATAGGAGGAAAGCTTCTCATTGGCTAGGACAAGGTTATCCCCAAGCGCAAGTGCTTGATCCTGCACCGGCTGAGTCATATTGGCAAATGCTTGGTCTCGATCGGCTTGCAAGTTAGCGGTTGTACTCTCTACTTGCTCAATTCGTTCAGCCGTTAATAAAGAGCCCCCGCCAAATCCATCAACAGTCAACTGCAACAGCTCCTTATAATGAGAAATTGCATTTGTGAACCAAGTTGTTACTTCCTCTGCTTGTCCAGATACCGTTTGTCCATCAACACGGTATGTCTTCAAATACGTATCTTGCCCATACCCTTCATATAAAGCGCTAATTTTCGTCGCCTGAGCTCGGTCTCCCCCAGCTCCAATAAACATGTAGATCGGATCTGTCGATTGAGTTAACGTCGCAGCGAGTCCTTGCTCTTGTAGCTTCCCAACAACCTCTTGTCCTGTTGACTGCTCTCCAAATGCGCCCCCTTGTACAACTTCTAACGTAAGATCAGGGAGACCGCTTCCTCCTGCTTCAGATACAGCTGCAACCTCTGGCACAGATTCACCAGCATCTACTATGCTCGTCCCATTTCCAGTAAAAACAGTTAAAACCATAAAGCCCAAACTCAGCCCTACGACGACAGCTGAAAATAAAGCCATCACTAACATTACCGGAAATTTCGGTTTATTTTTTGCATGATACGACTTCTTCTTCCGTTTAAATGGCAGCTTTGGACTTTTCTCACTGAAGCCATCATCCCAATATGGCTGTTCATTTCTTTTTCTCTCTTCATGCTTGCTTCCAAAATCTATGATGTTATCTGGTTGAGGAATGATTTCAGCTTGATCTTCTACTGCATCTTCTCGGACCGCCGCCATTTCATTTTTTCCTTTTTGATGTTCATGAAATTTAGGTTCTTTGCCATTCAACCGGACCGAAATGGTTTGTTTTTTTTCTTCTTCCACAGGAGTCACTCCTCTCGTAACCTTTCTATACCTCCATTCTATTAAATAAGAGTGGATAATAGAACGACTAACACAAAAAAAGAAGGAAAGATTTCAAATGCATAAAAAAGTCCTTGTCTCCTTTATACCTTTCATCATTCCTTCTTCTTTTATTCGTTATAAAGAGGCGAGCGTTTCCCTGCTGGATTTGGGTAATCTATTAATGTTTGTTCTTGCTGTAATTCCTCACTAGCCTCCGGAAAATAAAATGCGGAAATCACCAGTCTAAAATCAAATGGTCTCGCTGATTCATCAACATACACTTGTTCATCTGGACCAATAAATGAAATGGAATCGATATTCAACAAACGCTCCATCCTGTCAATTTCCTCGATAAATAAAGCGAGGCCTTCATAATCATCTGCATGAATCTCAAGTGTAAATCGAACCGATTGTAAACCATCAATGTTGACAGGTAATGATACAGCCTCTACCTCCTCATCGTTAGAACCTGAGACTAATTCGATTGAGTTATTCGACTCTTGCTCATTTGATGGATCCCCTTCTACTAATACACTTCTCCCGTTTTCATCGACTTCGATTAAGGATATATAGGTGTTAGAAATTCCTTCAGCTTGTGAGAAAGCAAGCAGCATCTGATCGACAAGAGACGTCACTGGGAGTTTCTTAAGCAGTTGTTGGCTTGAGAGAGGCTGCGTGGTTTCAGGCCTTTCTTCAGCTTGGGTTTGTAGCTCACTTAATATTTGTTGTTCTACCAGCAATGTTTCTTCTGCTTGATCACGCTCCAACTGCGTGGGAAAAATGAAACTAGTTACGATAAAAAAGAAACATACGAGCAATGCGACAACAGAGCCAGTTGCGATATAGATATGTTTTCTAGTCCACTCTATTCTCATTGTGACTCACCTAAGTTCCTAACTTCAGACGTCTGAATATCTATTATAAAACTAGCAAAATACCTCGGTAATACTTGTTCATTCGAAAGGCTTGCTGCATGACTTGAATCAACGACAGATAACGTTACGGATGAAACAACCGGAGACGTTTCTAACGCATCATAATAAGCTGCCACTTCCTCTATTTGATCGAAGCTAGCCTCAACCTTCACTTCACCTGGCAGCTCATATTCAAAATTAAGAAAGAACCCTCGCTCTGGCAAAAGAGAAACAAGCTCATCAACTAACAATGAGGTTGGAATGACCTTATCTTCAAGGACCGTTACTGCTTGAGCATATTCAGCATAACCTGTGTCATCTTTGACCTGTAGTTGCTCTGTTAATTGCACCGACTCTAATTGAACAGCATAGATTTCCTCACGTAATTGAGTGGTTTCCTCTTTTACAGATGACTGATAGAAATAGAGGGCTGTCGTTCCAACCGCCACTAGGATTAATACAATAAAACTAATAAGAGGATACGTGATGTCACGCTTCTGTTTTTCTGGAAGTAGATTAATTTCAACGAGCATTATCGCACCTCTTTTTTTAAGATCAGCCCTAGTACATCATAATAACGGGCTGGTAACGGGACATCAGATAAGTCATCTAAGAAAACAAGCTGTAGTGAAAAGGAATTTTGAAAGCTTTTCTTAACAAGTTCCAAATACGGATGATCTCCACAAATAAGCATTCGTTCGATCGTCCCTGTCCCCTTTAATACATTAAATCTATAAAAATTTAACACTTTCTCGATTTCATTGGTTTGGTCATCAATTTGATTAAATAATTGATCTTGATCGCCACTCCACTCAAGCATTCCTTGTCTCTTGACTTGCCAATTCGCTTGGTCAAGTTCAGAGAAAATGGATCTTGAAAAGACGGGGTGGTGCTCGTTAAAAAAGGTCACGTTCGTATGGGTTGCATCAACCTGTACTAAAAGGGTGTAGCCATTTGTACTTGTCTGGTCGAGTTCGTGAAACAATCGATACGCGCTTAACGCTGTTAAATCGGCAGCATTTGGTCTTACTTTTACTTCTTCAAACACACTGACATAATCATGGATCGTCTTTTCTTTAGAGGCAAACACTAGCACCTCTTTTTGTCCGTCTTTCATTCCAAGCTCGTGAAAATCAAAAATGGGCTCATCAAAAGGAAGCAACAAAGAATCTCCTAAATCAAAATATAGTTTCCCTTTAATTTCCTCATGAGGAATCGCTCCATCAACTTGATGCATTCGGACGATCACTTGTCCATCTGGAACACAAAATTGAATGTCCTGACGCTTTATGTCCCACTCTTCTATACATTCTTCTAAGAATGTCACAAACGTCTCGCGTTCAACGACCTGACCCTCTCGAATAACCTCAGCAGGTAAATACCGCTCTCCATGTGCATAAACAGTTGATACATCACCTTTTTTACTGCCAACGTATCGCATGACATGGTCTTTTATCACAATCGCATGACGAGCACTTTTTGAACTTGTCCACTTTATCATAGAAATCACCTTACATTTCTAGAAGCATTCTCTTTTGAAAGCCCGTTTTATAAAAATAATCTCATATACCATTCTACTAAAGCTGATCCAAAATAATAAGAAGTAATTGTCCCCATAACAATAAATGGACCAAACGGAATTGGTTTCCTCCGCTCAACCTTGCCTATCAAAAGACCGACACCACCAATAATCGCTCCATATAAGCACGAGAAGAAAAACGCAAGCAAAGTCCCTTGCCAGCCAAGCACGAGGCCAAGCACCGCAAACAGCTTAATGTCTCCTCCACCCATCCCCCCGCGGCTAGCAACGGCTATAAGTAAAAGCAGAGTAAAGCCAATAACGGAACCCACTACCACATCCCACCAAGGATCTAATGGAGCTATCGTGACACGCAACAGCAATAAAATCGGCGCAAAAAAGAGCAGCACTTTATCAGGGATAATCATATACCGAATGTCACTAACAAATATAATAACCAAAAGCGACATTAGTACGATCGAAACGATGGTTTCTAAAGACCAGCCAAAAACAAGAAATGACGTAACAAACAACACCCCTGTCATGAACTCCACAAATGGATAGAGCGGAGAAACCTTCTGATGACAGCCCCGACATCGCCCTTTTAAAAAGAAATACGAAACAACAGGAATTAGATCTATGACGCCCAAATCCCGCCGACAAACCGTACAGTGTGAACGTGGCCTGACAATCGATTGACCATTAGGTACACGCAGCCCGACCACATTATAAAAAGATCCAAATGTCATCCCGAGTACAAACAAATAAATATAGATTAAGAGCATCATAGATTCGACCCTTCTTCACTCATTTCGTTCAATTAGATACGCCGCATAATGGTGAACACCATTTACATTCCAAACGACAACAAAAGACTCTTTAGAGAACTTCCGCAAAAACCGCTCATTCTCCTGCTCATCAAAATGCCCCTCATGAATCAGGTCCTCAACTGACATCGTCAGGCTCCCCCCAGCTTCCGATACATCTTGAAACAAAACCTCATGTTTAACGAGCTCAATTAAGAGCCGCTCGCTTTCTTTGTTACTCACCCGCTCAACCGAATCAAACACGCTCGGAAGCAGAACCACCCCACCTATATAGAGCATAATCATCAACAACACAACCGTCACGAGCTCAAAATGCGGAAAGCGATTCTTGTTGTGATTGAGTGAGAAGTGTTGGATAGGCATTGGGATCAACTCGATTCTAAGTTCCAAATTTGTATTGAAAAAGCCTATCAACAGCGATAGGCCATAAATCTAAATATGTTAAGGAACTGGGATTACTTGTCCTCTATCAAAAGAGCCCTCATCAGCTTCTTCAATTTGTCTCTCTGTACCCACTAATTGAACTCTATAGCTATAGGAACCGCTCTCTTCTCTAGTGACTAACACATAGGAGCCAACTAACTCATCAGTAGCATCGCGACTCCCCTCAACATAATCATCGTTTCCCGAATCAGGATCAACAAAATTTTCAATATAACCATCAGTCACAAGGTCTTGTAAATAAATTGCTACATTTTCATCACTTACAGTTGGCTGTAAACTAGTATCACCAGTCACTGCTAATTTAGCCGAATTAATCATCTGAGTAGCATTCGCCACATGTGCATCCTTTTTACTGTTATCTATAATCCCACCAATACTTGGTACAGCAATCGCTGCAATAATTCCTAAAATAACAACAACTGCTAATAATTCTACTAATGTTAACCCTTTTTGATTCTTTAGTTTTTGGTACCATTTACGCATTGTGTTTCTCCTCCTAAAGTAACTGTTTTTTCTTTTTTTACATGATTAGGGCGACTTGACGACATAAAAAAAACCAAATCTGTAACGGAATATGTACAAATCTGGCCGGTTGCACTACTTGCTCCTAACTACCCAAGTGCCCACATACAGGTAATTACTCATCGCGTCCTTCTAAGTTGTTATAAATCTAGTATACTACAAAAATATCTAATGTATGGCTTAATTTTAATGGGAATTTTTGCATTTGTCTAGTTCTTTTTACCCTATCGAATCAAATATTTCAAACATCGGGATCGCAATGGCTGCGACGATTATACCGACAACGCCTGCTAGCAAAACAATCATTAATGGTTCAATTAACGACTTAATTTGATCGGTTGATGCTTCCACTTCCGCCTCGTAAAAATCAGCAACTTTATCAAGCATCTGATCTAGTGATCCTGTCTTTTCTCCGACGGCAATCATCTGTGTCACAAGTGGTGGAAACGCCCAATGGGTCTCCATCGGAGCGGCAATCGATTCTCCTTTTTCAATCGACTGGCGGCAGTCTCGAATCACTTTGGCAATCACTTCATTTCCAACAATCCGTTCTGTGATGGCTAATGCTTGTAAAATCGGAACGCTACTAGCAAATAACGAGCTTAATGTTCTTGTGAGCCGGGCTAGTGCTGCTTTTTGAAAAAGCTTTCCAAAGAGCGGGAGCCGAAGAAGCGCAAAATCAAATGCATAGCGCTTGTCTTTTTGTTCTTTGATGACTCGCCAGAACAAATACAGTCCAACAAGCAATAAGAGGAACCCCCACCAATAGGCAGAAGCAATGTTCCCAGCTTGCAAGACGAGCACGGTAATAAACGGCAAATCGGCTCCAAAGCCTGCAAACATATCTGCAAAAGTCGGGACAACAAACGACAGAAGAAAGATAACAACAATAATAGCAACGAGACCTACTGCAATTGGGTACGAAAGAGCGGACATCACTTTTTGTTTCGTCCTGTGCTGCTTTTCGTAATAGGAGGCGAGTCGATCTAGAATTTCATCTAAATTCCCTCCGAGCTCCCCGGCCCGCATCATATTGATAAATAATGGTGGGAACAGCTTCCTTTGCTTTTCAGCTGCTTCTGAAAATGGATTTCCTGCTCGTAAGTCTTCTTCTATATCAGCTAAACCCGCTTTCAACGCTTTGCTCGCCGTTTGCTCTGCTAATATACTCGTTGCATCAACAACCGAAATTCCAGCTTGTAGCAATGTAGAAAACTGACGCAAATAAATGACAAAATCTTGTGATTTAATCCGCTTTGTTCCAAATGAAAGATCCTTATACAACACGCTATTTAACTCTTCCATGTGCGTAACAGCTGTCCCTTTTTCACGAATCAACTGTTTGGCTTCACGTTCTGAATCTGCTTTAACCTTCCCGGTTATTCGTTCACCTTTTTTGTTTCTACCTTGATACTTATAAACAGCCATCTAGCTTCCACTCTCTCCGATATATGGTGACGCTACTTCCTCACTAATCACTTGCTTTTCAACTAACTCTCTCACGGACATCTCTAATGTATGCATCCCACTTGCACGTCCGGTTTGCATTACACTAGGAATTTGATGAATTTTCTCATTCCGAATTAAGTTTTTTACAGCCGAATTATTAACGAGAATTTCTGTTGCTGCCCTGCGTCCTTTTCCATCAGCCGTTTTAAACAAACGCTGTGAAATAACCGCCCCAAGAACGGAGGCTAGTTGAATTCTCACTTGCGGTTGTTGCGCGGGTGGGAACACATCAATGATTCGATCAATTGTAGCTGGTGCATCTGTTGTATGCAACGTACCTAAAACAAGATGTCCCGTCTCAGCAGCTGTAATCGCTGTTGAGATCGTTTCAAGGTCACGCATCTCACCAACGAGAATAATATCAGGGTCTTGTCTCAAGCAGCCTTTTAAACCATTCGCAAAATTTTTGGTGTCAAAGCCGACTTCACGTTGGTTAATAATCGATTTCTTATGACGATGTAAGTATTCAATCGGGTCTTCTAGTGTAATGATATGCTTGTTGCACGTGTCATTTAAATAATCGATCATAGCCGCTAGTGTCGTCGACTTCCCACTTCCCGTTGGTCCAGTGACGAGCACAAGTCCTTGTGGCTTTCGTGCGATGTCACGTAATACAGGAGGCATATTTAAATCGTCCAGACTAGGGATCACCGTTGGCACAACACGAATGGCCAGACAAATACAAGACCGCTGGAAATACGCATTTACACGAAAGCGCGATACACTAACGATCCCATAAGAAAAGTCGAGCTCACCTCTTTTTTGGAATTCCTTCCATAACAGTTCTGAAATGATCGATTTCGCCATCCCTTCCGTATCTTTTGGCTTTAATACAGTGCTATCGTGATGGTGAAGCTCTCCATTAATTCGGAACACAGGAGGGACTCCTACTGTTAAATGAATATCTGAGGCTCCTTGATTAAATGCCTCGACTAATAATGCCTCTAATCGTTCTTTCATAGTTACCCTCCTACTCATCTAACGCGACACGAAGTACTTCATCCAATGTCGTTAAGCCTTGCTTTACTTTTAACAAGCCATCATCAATCAGAAAGATCATGCCATTCTTTAAGGCATACTCGCGAATTGAGCTCATCGACTGATTGTTCATCATGAGCTGCCTGATCGTATCATCTATGACGAGCACTTCTTGAATCGCAATCCGGCCTTTATAGCCAGTATCTTTACAAGTTTGGCATCCTTCTCCACGGTAGATCGTCCCCGGTTTCATGCCGCGCCTTTGAAATAAATTTCGTTCCATTTCATTCGGCTCGTATGCTTTTTTGCATTGTGGGCAATTTTTGCGGACCAAGCGTTGTGCAACAATACCAGATAACGAAGAAACGACCAAGTAAGGCTCAATGCCCATATCAATTAAACGCGGAATCGTTGCAATTGCGCTATTCGTGTGTAACGTGCTTAGGACAAGATGCCCTGTCAACGAAGCTCGGATGGCAATTTCCGCCGTTTCGGCATCACGAATCTCTCCTACCATCACAATATTAGGATCTTGACGCAAAATCGAACGTAAACCAGCTGCAAAGCTTAAACCAACCTGGTTATTAACTTGAACTTGGTTAATGCCTTCAATTTGATACTCAACTGGGTCCTCAATCGTAATAATGTTCACTTGATCTGTATTTAAATGATTTAGTCCAGCGTATAAGGTCGACGATTTTCCAGAACCAGTTGGACCCGTAATAACTAATAAACCAGAAGGCTGTTCAATAAGCTTCATAAATTTTTGGTGATTGAGCTTATTAAAGCCAAGCTGAGAAATTTTATTAAGTGTACTCCCTAGATCTAGAATACGAATTACAATCTTTTCTCCATAAACGGTAGGGAGTGTCGAAATTCTTAAATCAATCGGTGTTTTATTGACAAACGTTTTAATCCGCCCATCTTGAGGAAGACGCGTTTCTGTAATATTTAAATTAGCCATGATTTTCACTCGCGCAATTAACGAATTTTGAATACGTTTCGGGAAAGCTTGCTCTGTTTTCAGTACCCCATCTACCCTATAGCGGATAACAAGCTTCTTTTCTTGTGGGTCGATATGAATATCACTTGCTTTTTGACTTAGACCCGTTTGTAAAAGCTGATTGACCAACTTGATGACTGGTGCATCATTTTCTCCAACTTGGCCATTAGTTGTATTCGCTTTTTCCTCTAGTTCTTCTAGTAGTTCGTTATCTACAAGTGCTTCACCCATATTGTAGTGACGATCAATCGCTTGAGTAATCTCATCCTTTGTCGCAATGGCCGTATCGATTTGATAACCCGTAAGCATTCGTAAATCGTCTATCGCAAAATAATCCATCGGATCTGCCATCGCCACTAGCAACTGATTCCCATCGAGTTTTAATGGGATGAGTTTATTTCGTATAGCGAATTCCTTTGGGACAACCTTCATCAAATTCACATCAATCGGATAACGATACAAGCTAATTTGTTCAATCCCAAGTTGAATCTCTAGCGCCTCAATTAATTGCTGCTCTGTAATGAAACCAAGTTCTAGCAACGCATCTCCTAGCTTTTGATCCGATGCTTTTGCATCAAGTGCTTCATTCAGTTGCTTTTCTTGGAGGAGTCCAGCATCAACTAGGAGATCCCCTAACCGTTTTCTTCCTTTTGCCATGTTGCCCCTCCTTATTCTTCACCCTTCACCTTGCTCGGTGCATCTTCATCATTGTTTGAGCTAGACTGACCGCTAGTTGAATCCAACTCTGTGCTGTTTTGTTCATCTGTTTCATCTTGATTTTCTTCCGTTACACTCGAATCATTTGAATCAGTTGATTCCGTTGACCTCTCACTTTCAACATCTTCATTTTGACGCGTAAGCAATCCTCGCTCCTCTATATGATGGACAGCTGGATAATAATCACTTGAAAGTTTAACACGATTCCTCAACGTACCATCCCTATAATGGACCAATTGATACACATCGGCACGATAGCCTTTTTTTCCCGTTCGAATTAGCTGTTGATCACCTCGCATACGCTTACTCGCATATTGGATAATCGTCCTTGGTTCAATCTCCTCGATATTGTCTACAGCTAATGAGTATGTGTAGATAAATTCCTTCCCCTCCAAGGAAAAGTGTAATTTTTCATGTTCATAAGAGGTATGCAATCTGTAAGCATTTGCATTCGGGTTATATGCTTTAAAATCAAGCTCAAAAGACCCGGCTGCTGCATAGCCTACATTGGCATAGGTTGGCAAAACGACACTCGTATGACGTTCCATTAGTTCGAAGTTTGTTTGTCCAAATAATTGGTAAAAGGCCGTTGCTAAAATCGTTAACCCTTGACGGTCATTTACATGGACATTGACTTCTTTTAACACTTCATGCAAAGAAAACAACTGCTGTGGCTCGATTTCATAACCGTCTAATGCCTGTACCCAATTTCTCACATACATAGAGGACACACCTTCTAAAGTTACTTCAGCAACGACGCGTTCTTCTAATTTTGTAATAAAAAAATCATTCAGTTGATAGTTTTCCTGTGGCATTTGCAAGGACCGTACATCCTCGGCTACATGGGCCCCTAGCTGCTCCATGTCGACCTGGCTTGCCACCGTGTATTTCTGTAGTTCTTGCAAATAACTTTCAACTATTGGACGTTTGACAAGAGCATATAACTCAACCTGCCGGGCGTCCCATGCCTCATTTAAAGCTCGCTCGACGTCAAATTCAATTTCTTCCCCTCTAATTTGAACGCTCTCATCTAAGATAACAAAGTCAATAGTGACATTTTTTTGCCATTCTTCAATACGATCAAAAAGTCCTTGTCTTGCTTCTTCTTCTGTTAGTCCTTCTACGGTAATTCCAGCTATTTCGGTTCCTCGCTCATACGTTTTTTCCGATGAAAAAATCGCACCTGCTATCAGATGACCAACGACCGTAAAGAACATTAAGAAAACAATACAAAATAAAAGCCACAAACTAGCTTGTATAAATGGTTGTCTCATCAATCGGATTCATCCTTTACTTATCATTTTCAAGCTGCTCAAATAATTTGTGTCGATTGAACATAACTTCTGCATTCGTATTGTCTTCCTCTGTCCGTAACGTCTTTTCATGCTTGTCTTCAAGCGCTTCTCTATTCAAATCTACTTCGACATCATCCATTGGAATACGGATTGGAAGATCATCTTCATCTCTTGTGTCCTTGAGTTCTCGAGGCAACAAACTCAAGCTCTCCTCTTCTTCGTCATAATCGTCAACTTGTTCAAATATTCTCTTTGGTTGCTGTTCGAAATAATGGACAATATCTGTTTCTGAATCTAGCTCGTGGAAGCTCTCATCCTTCTCTTCGTCTACCGTCAGAAGAACAGCTTCCCTATTATTCTGATTTAAATTGATGGAGTCTTCTTCTACTAAATCCTCTTTCTCAGCACCTGCTATGGATACTGCATTCTCCTGAGGCCAATCCTCTTCCTTTAATCCTATTTCTAGCTCTAGTTGTTTTCCTAGAATAAGAGAAAAAAAGAGAAAGAGCCCAACAAAGGCCAACACGGCAATATATAATGAATAAAGGGAGTACAGTAAAAAAGTAACAAGTAAAAGCAAAGCAGCGATACAGATAAACTGTATTTGAAGTTTACGAGAAAATGAAGTTGGTTTCTTGTAAACAAGTACAAAGAGGACCATTGTTCCAATTAGTAGAGATACAAACAAGACCATCGTAGCTTTCCACCTTTATCAAATATGGTAATATAAACCTGTGAATATAGTCACTTTTCTTTGTGATACTGTGATCATTGTATACTATAGTAGTAGGAATGAAAAGGTACGATAACATGAAAAAAATGCCTCTCGTTTCCCTTTTGAAACAGGAGGCATTTTTCAAATTAAAGAAAAGCCGATACTTAGTCAAAGTTAGAATGAATACGTCTTTCTCACCCTCACTCACTTAAATTAAGTAGCGGCTTCCTTTGTGTTTTTCACTTCACTATATGTTGCTACTCGGTCGCGCCCTTTCTGCTTTGCTCCATTATACATCGCGCGGTCTGCTCTTCGAATCAATGAAAAAGCATCCATCATATTGTCCTCATGTTCATCGATTAACTCTGAACTTGCCACCCCAATACTCGCTGTTACTGTAACGAACTTAGTTTGATTTTCAGACTTCAAGTCACTTTTTATCAAAATAGGAGTTCCTTTTAATTTCTCTTGAAGTGCAAGCCCAATCTCATATGCTTCTGCTTCATTTCTTTTTGGTAAGAGCAATACGAACTCTTCCCCACCATACCTGGCAACTGTAACATCTCTGGGAACGACATCCACTAACCTTCTAGCCACTTCACATAGAACATCATTACCACTTTGGTGTCCATATGTGTCATTAATCCTCTTAAAGTGATCAAGGTCCAATAAAATGAGCGAGAGTGTATCCTCTTGATTTTCAAGGATCGTTTCTTTAAGTACTTCCTCGAAATATCGTAAATTGTACAAACTGGTAAGTGGACAATGGTAACTTTCTCGTTTCGTCTTTTCAAGATTTTGAACGGTTTCTATCGCAACAGATAACATGTTCGCAATGATTTCAACAACCATAATTTGATGTGGCAAAAAACCTTTTTTCTGCTTCGATGCAATGGTTATCACTCGTTTGATGTCCTGCCGATTCTTCAAAGGAATTGCTAGGATCGACTGCAAATCAAGAGGTAGCTCTTTTCCTGTAATCAACCATTGTTGGCGTTCTTCAGCCAAGGCTAGTTCTTTCGTTTTCAACACCTTCATCGAAAAATGATCTCCCTTTTTAAGCTCGAGTGGGACAGGGGCTGAATCTTTTTGATCCATATAAATTAACGAAAGATGGTCATCCTTCACATCATACAAATAGAGATGGTCCCAATTTAAAAATTCATCTAACCTCTCTCTAACTTTCGTCATCAATTCATCTACTGATCGACTTGAACTTAATTCATAGCCAAATTCTGTAACCTTTTTTAATAGATGGTTTATTCGCTTTGTTGAGTTATACACTTTAAAAACAATTGAAATCCCAACAAAAATAATTCCAGATAATAATATCGCCAGTGTTCCAATTTCAGCATAAAGGACAACAAGAATGATGACGAGAGGTAAAAGGATTCCGGCTGCTGTACCTTCCATCCAAAGCCCTTTGATAAAATGTTGTTTTTTTATCCCAAACAAATATTTCCTTGTGGCAAATATAAAGAAATGATTAGCAAATAGAAAAGTCGCCGCATATAACACTAAAGCATGACCATGTCGGATTAATGAGAAGACTTCTCCGACTTGTCCCCCTACTAAATAAAACACAGATGCAGCTGCAATAGACGTTAGCAAAAAAATAATGGAATTAATCGGAATGCGATAAAGCTCCTTCCGTTTTAAGCCAGATACAACTAACACAACTAGTAAAGCTATCTGGGTAACGAATACTTCTAGACTAAAGCCATAATAGATAAAAATAGCAAGAGTTCCCCACTGAAAAGAGGTCAGTGTATGATTTCGATAATGGATAGGAAAGAAGGAGGCGAGTACAACTAAAGCAAGGAACGCCCACACTTGGGGAAACTGGAACATCAAAAAGGCTTCCCTTTGAATGAGAAATATCAACAAGAACACCATTAATAGGAACCAAACCATCCAGATAAACTGTTCTTTTTTCCTTGTCATGTCTCGCAACCTCCTTCCTTATTTCATATAATTCTTACGCCATTCTTCCCTAATCGCCGAGATGAAATAAAGCGATCCAGCGACTACAAGCATTTCCTCATCCTTTAATGCTTGTACTTCCTCAGCTAACGCTTTTTCCCATTGGTCTTCATAACGCTTCACTTCGACTGCTGCCTGATCAAACAAAACTTGGCTACTAGCCGCACGAAAGAAGTCAAAGCTTGTAAATGTAAAAGATGCATCCATTCCTTCAAACGGTTTTAATAATTTCCCCATATCTTTTTCTTTCGTAGCAGCCAGTAAAAAACGAAATGTTTTCTTCGGATAATGAAGAATTAATGTCTTTGCTAATGATTCCATTCCTTCTTGATTATGAGCACCGTCAATAACAACAAGCGGGTGTTCATTCAATTTCTCAAATCTCCCAATCCATGTGGTCGCTTTGAGCCCTTCACGGATCGCTTCTGCAGATATAATAAATCCATATTTTTCGATTAATAATTCTAAGGCACATATGGCAACGGACGCATTTTCACGTTGATGTGGGCCTGGCATTTGAATCGTGACATTCTCAAATGCATGACGGTCACTTGTATAGGTAAATGATTGAACATGTCTATCAATGTCTACTAATGATTCCTCGAAGTGTTCCCTTAATTGAAAATAAGGAGCTTGTTTTTCTTTCGCTGTTTCCATGATGATTTCCTGCGCCTCTTTTTGAGCAATCCCAGAAACAATAGGCGTGTTTCTTTTAATGATTCCTGCTTTTTCAAAAGCAATTTCGCCAAGAGTCTCTCCAAGAATATGCATATGGTCAAATCCAATAGATGTGATCACTGACAATAAAGGGGTAATCACATTGGTCGAGTCTAATCTACCACCTAGTCCTACTTCTAACAAGACGATATCAGGCTTGGCCACATGGGCAAAATAGTCAAATGCGATCGTAGTGATCACCTCAAATTCTGTCGGACTTCCAAGCTCTGTTTGTGCTAATTCCTCTACTAACGGTCGAATCTTGTTTGCTGATTCCACTAGTGAATGTTCATCGATCGGCTGGCCATTCAAAGAAATCCGTTCTTCAAACCGTTCAATATATGGGGAGGTAAACGTGCCAACATTATAATCTGCCTTTTCCAAGACATGTCTCATAAAACTAACCGTTGAGCCCTTGCCATTCGTTCCGCCAATATGAACAACTTTCATCTTTTGTTCAGGATTCCCAAGGCGCTTAAGCATCCATTCCATTCGTTTTAATCCTGGCTTGATCCCAAAAGGGAGTAGACTATGAATCCATTCAATTACTTCCATTCCTTTTTGCACATTCCCACTCCTAATCTTGAAAAACAATAAATATCATAGTAACTTTATTATTTTATCTTACCATTATAATGATGAAAGGCTGACTACAATTCTAGCATCCTAACACTCAATTCTTTAATCAATTTGTCGAACTACCTAGTGGGAAATCTGCTTCATTTTCAATATACTCATCGATGTTTTTAAAGATTACCTTTGTTCCACCACTTGTAACATGAAAACCATCCCTTGCAATGACAAGTCCTTCAAAATGAGTACCATGAAACGTTACTTTTCCATTTGGTGCAAATAACACACCGGTCATTTTGTTAACCCATTGATTATTTCCAATTGTAATATCTCCTTGACTCACAATAATCGCATCTGTAAACGTAGAAATATGCCTCCCTAACTGATCATCATAATAGCTTTGAATATTAACATTATTTGCGAATATTTTCATATTGTTTTCTCTTATCGTTTGATCATACCCTTTATTCCTATACCAATCATCAGCTCGTAACTGTGGAATGCCTAGATCTGGTATTTGTTTAGTCTCAACCTCTGATTGATGAATAACTTTAGAAAGGATGTTTTGATTATAATTATTAGGGTGCTGCAAAGACCCTGTATAATAAATTCTTGTATGTTCACTTAAAGTCGGTGTCCACCCAAGTTCAACATCACCATTCACATACACATTTCCAAATATACGAGCATCTTTCAAACGAAAGTTCCCATTCACATATACATCTCCATACACATTGCGAGAACCACTCCACAATCCAAGGTTCCCATTAATAATTATATCTCCAGGATGCGTCAGTGAACCTAGGCTAGCACTTCCACCATCTAATTGAGCAGAACCATCAATAAAAATATGAGAGACATTGCTAAAGGCCCCCCCATTTAATTGATTCGTCTCTAAATTTCCTCTAATAATCATCGTAGCATTTGGCCCTTCCACATCTCCACCGCTGAAGATAAGTTGGGATCCATATACAAACACATTATCATTTCGAACGATTGTATAAAACGTATCTTCCTCTGATCCTGAATCAGGGATGTCAATTACAATCGGCTCAGAATACATCTCTTTCTGTTTTCCTTCAATAATGGTATCGACAGAAAAATGATAGTCCTTGTTTTCAATCGTAAATTGAACGGGTAAATGTTCATATGGATCAATCAAATTTTCGGTACACGCTTGATCTAAAACATGAGCTTCTTTTAACAACATTTCACTAACGGTTATATGATTAGAAATGAACAATTCATCTACACAAACGCTATAATTTGCTATTTCAGCTTGATGTTTCTGCCTTAGTTGCGTAATAATAATATTAGCCTCTTGTCTTAGGTCGATATGAGATTGGGTTTTGTCATTGTGTTTTGATGTCGTCGTTAAAACACCAAATGCGATTCCGATTATCATCGTAAATAACGCTAACGTTATTAATAGTTCAATTAATGTAATCCCCGATTGCTCTTTGAGATATCTATTTAACAAAAAATTCACCACACTTTTCACTAATTGGCATCAAAGGAGAATTTATGAGATACATTCAAACCAAATTAAATAGTAATGGTCTAACGTTAATTGAATTACTAGCATCTATTACTCTCCTAAGTATCGTCATTCTTACATTCTTAAGTTTCTTTTCTCAATCTATCATGCTTTCAGGAAAAGTTGAAGATAAATTAGTTGCCATTAATTTAGCAGAAAAAGTATTAGTCTCTGTTAAAGAAGAAAAAGAATTGTTTAATGGCCTATACGAGAATGAGGCTTTTGAATATGAACTGGACGAAATAACACAAAATGGAAAGCTATATTGTCCAAAAATAACCTCGTTCCCATTAAACGAACATAGTGAAAACGAGGTCCATCTCGGCTTACGGCAAATTAGCATATCGATTTTCCCTTCTAGTGAGCAATGTAATTATACGACACCTCTAGCTGAAGTTTATAGTTACATTAAGATAGGAGGCGATTAAATTGAGGAAGAAAATAGGCTTGAAAGAAGATGGTTACGCCCTCATTTTAGTTCTCCTCGTCATTGCCGTCATTGGAATATTAGCACCAATCATTATTTCAAATATCATGAGTAGCGCTAATCAATTTAATAAATCTGAAGAGGATATTCAAATGGCGAAGCTAGAAGAAATGGGCACTTTATATATCGAAACAGCCTTGCAAAAAACAATAGAAGACGTACAAGAAGAAGGGGCGTGGCGTGAAACTTTACCAACTAACCCTGGAATGACAGAAATAGGAGATTCGTTAAGAAGTGCCTTGCAAATGAAACTTCAAAACCAAGGCTACACAGAAGAAGTTGAAATCATCGTGCTGGGAGACCATTCGAAAATCTTTCTATCCATTGATGAGATTCATATTCAAATTGAAAATGATCAGACATTTTCTTTGAACATCCATTATACGATACAGACGGCTTTACACTCAGAATTTAGAAACACGTTAAAGGCTGAGACAAGTATACCCTTTACAATTAATTAAGCATGGCTTTCAAACAAAAGAGGGCAGTGAAAAGGTTATAAACCTACCTTTTCACTGCCCTCGACCATTTTTGTCTTATTTATGCCTTCAACTCGGCAATTCTCGCCTCAACTGTTTCACGTTTAGCGATATAATCAGCCTGCTTTGCTTTTTCTTCTTCAATTACTTTTGCCGGTGCTTTGGCAATAAAACCTTGATTTCCTAATTTTTTCTCAACACGCTCAACTTCTTTATTCCATTTATCAAGTTCCTTTTCTAAACGAGCGATCTCGGCATCTAAATCTAACAAGCCAGCAAGTGGTAAGAACAATTCTACTCCTGATAGTACTTGCGACATCGATTTTTCAGGCGCCTTCACATCTGTACCTATTTCAAGCTTGCTCGGATTACAGAACTTCTCAATATAACTTTGACCGCGAGTCAGTTTTCCTAATACATGGTCATCTTTCGCATGAACGAGTAACTCAATTTGCTTACTCATCGGGACGTTTAACTCCGCTCTCGTATTACGAACTGAACGGATCATTTCCTTAAGTAGCTCCATATCTTCAACTGCCTCTTCAAACATATATGCTTCCTGTTTCGTTGGCCATGCAGCAATGGTGATCGATTCGCCTTTATGCGGCAAATGTTGCCAAATTTCCTCGGTAATAAATGGCATCATTGGATGAAGAAGTCGCATCGTCTGATCTAATACATAAGCTAGTACTGAACGTGTCGTTTTCTTTGCTTCCTCATCTTCTCCGTATAATGGTAACTTCGCCATTTCAATATACCAATCACAGAAATCATCCCAGATGAAGTTATAAAGCAAACGCCCAACTTCACCAAATTCATATGCATCGATTAAGCGTGTTACATCAGCGATCGTCTCCTGTAGACGAGTTAAAATCCACTTATCCGCAATCGTTTTTTCACCACTTAAATCAATTTCTTCATACGTTAACCCTTCCATGTTCATTAACGCAAAACGTGATGCATTCCAAATCTTGTTTCCAAAATTCCATGTTGATTCGACCTTTTCCCAGTAAAAACGCAAGTCATTTCCCGGGGAACTACCGGTAGATAAGAAGAATCGTAATGAATCAGCACCGTATTTGTCGATAACATCCATAGGATCAACACCGTTTCCAAGTGACTTACTCATCTTGCGTCCCTCAGAATCCCGAACAAGCCCGTGGATTAATACATCATCAAATGGGCGCTTCCCTGTAAATTCAAGACCTTGGAAAATCATTCTTGATACCCAGAAGAAAATGATATCATAGCCCGTGACTAAAACATTCGTAGAATAGAAACGGTCATAGTCTAACGATGCTTCATCAGGCCAACCCATTGTTGAAAACGGCCATAGAGCTGAGCTGAACCACGTATCTAAAACATCTTCATCTTGCTTCCAATTTTCTATGTCTGCTGGCGCTTCGTGACCGACATACACTTCACCTGTTTCCTTATGGTACCAAGCTGGTATACGGTGTCCCCACCATAGCTGCCTAGAGATACACCAATCACGGATGTTTTCCATCCAACGTAAGTATGTCTTTTCAAATCGCTCTGGTACAAAATTCACTTTTTCTTCTGAGTTCTGTAGGTCAATCGCTGCATCTGCAAGTGGTTGCATTTTCACGAACCATTGTGTTGATAAATATGGTTCGACGACAGCTCCACTGCGCTCTGAGTGCCCTACGGAATGCATGTGCTCTTCAACTTTGAACAGAATGCCTTCGTCTTGTAAATCCTTAACGATTTGCTTGCGGCACTCAAAACGGTCCATGCCTTGGTATTTCCCTGCTTTTGCATTCATCGTTCCATCTTCGTTCATGACAAGAATGCGTTCAAGATTGTGCCTATTCCCAATTTCAAAATCATTCGGATCATGTGCTGGCGTGATTTTTACTGCTCCTGAACCGAATTCCATGTCCACATATTCATCGCCCACAATAGGAATTTCACGATTCGTGATAGGTAAAGTAACCGTCTTACCGATCAGGTGCTTATAACGTTCATCTTCTGGATGAACAGCAACCGCTGTATCACCGAGCATCGTTTCAGGACGAGTTGTTGCAACTTCAATCTGTCCACTTCCATCAGTTAAAGGATAATTCATGTGATAAAACGCGCCTTGAACATCTTGATAAATGACCTCAATGTCTGATAGAGCTGTTTTCGTTTGTGGATCCCAGTTGATGATATATTCCCCGCGATAGATTAATCCTTTTTCATATAGTTTCACAAACACTTCTCGAACCGCTTTAGATAGACCTTCATCTAGAGTAAAGCGCTCCCTGGAATAATCTAATGAAAGACCCATCTTAGACCATTGGTTACGGATAAACGACGCATACTCTTCTTTCCACTCCCAAGACTTTTCCAAAAACTTTTCTCTACCTAAATCATAACGACTAAGTCCTTGTTCTTTAAGCTTCCCTTCGACCTTTGCCTGAGTGGCAATTCCTGCATGATCCATTCCAGGTAACCATAGAGTATCGTAGCCTTGCATTCTCTTTACACGAGCTAAAATATCTTGTAAAGTTGTATCCCACGCATGACCTAAATGCAGTTTCCCTGTAACGTTAGGTGGTGGGATCACAATTGAATATGGTTGTTTCGACTCATCACCAGTCGCCTCAAAGAATTTACCTTCCTTCCAAAAAGAATACCATTTTGCTTCGGTCTCTTGCGGATTGTATTTTGTTGGCATCGTTAACTTTTCATCACTCATCATGTTTCCTCCTCAATTCAAACAAATAAAAAAACCCCCTCCATCCAAAGGACGAAGAAAGTTCACTCGCGGTACCACCTTTGTTTGCAGTACAAAAAATCTAACGTACTACACACTCAATCTGATAACGGTCAGCTGCCGGCTAGCCTTATGAATCAAACGATTTTTCAGGATAGCTGCTCCTAGGCGACATTCGAATCGTACATCTTAAGAAATCTCTCAGCTAATGATTTCTCTCTCTGAAAGGTTCGGATCCTACTCTTCCTATTCAATGCATTCATTATTGTGGTTATATTTTAGCTCGAATTGAGCTCATTCGTCAATAAAAGGATCGCCTATTTTTTTCTTTTGTATACCTTTTTCATGATTATAGACTCCTACCTAAGAGCTAGCACAACTAAATGCAAGCTGCATACCGTAGTAGTAAGGAGTTTATGGAAAGTGAGGTGTTACGATGCGTCGTCGATTTGGACGTTTTCATCATCATCATTATAATCATAACAAGCCAGGCTGGTGGCTAAAAATACGAGCAATATTTGCTCAAATTCTTGTTCCGCTCATCTTTTTTCAACTATTACGTACCCTGCTTTTACCAACTACATTTGATATGATTTTGCTAACGCTAATGATCGTTATGTACTTTTCCATTACATTACGCCTCATATAAAACAGAAAAAACGTTCTCTTTATGAAAAGAGAACGCTACTGATCCATTTGCTGTGCTTGCTGTTGCTCTTGAATGATAATAAGCTTTTGCGTCAGTCGCTGAACCCTGCGCATTGACGTAAGACGCTTTTCAACTCTTTGGACATGCTCAAATTCTCGCATGGTCCCTTTACCAGCAACGTATGCATCAACGGCAAAAGCGATCGGCTCTGGGAAGTTTAAATAGGCACATATTAAGTGCTTTTCTTCCTCTAACAATGGCAGATGTCGTTCATAATTCATAAACCATTGCAGAACCTCTTCTTCGACCCAATATGCATATTTAAAACTGTATCGGCAAAAGCTTGCCAAATCCCGAGATGGTGTATCAATCCCCGCTCGTTCAAAATTAAGCAACATCGGTTCATTTTCTGGTGAGAAAAAAGAATGGGATCGATTGACTCTGCCATGACATAAAACGGTACGGTATTTCCCCTTCTCTAAACAAATGTCATACCACTTCTTTAAATGTTCCTTTGCGGCTTCTGCCATTTGATCGAGCATATAGGCGTGTGTAATAAACGTTAATTCAAAAGGAGACATATATGTCTTTTGTTCTGCCTGATCCGCGAACCGTTTTAATTCAAGCTGGCGCATTTCCCAGCGATGAAGCAATTGATGATAAGCTTCTTCTACATTTTCCTTGACAAAAGGCTGCGTTTTAACCGTCAAACGATGGATGACACCTAGTTGAGAGGCCAGCTTTTGCTCTTGTGATTCTTTGGCTGTATACTCAATTGGCTCGATCCATGGCATAAGATAATACGTATGTCTACCTGTTGATAGAGTATACTCTCCATATTTAGTTGGTAGAATTGGAATTGCTTTATTAAAGCCAAGCTTTGATAACCTCCTCAAAGCATGAATAAATTCATCCGCCTGATGTCTTCCCATCGTTGTCTCTTTTAACGCATACACACCATGATTAGTTGTTATTTTTTTTATTTTCCCGAAATCTTCAATTCGTTGTGGATAAAGATCATAATAAAAGAGCACAGAATCATAGGGTGATTGTGCTTGAATCATTGTGTTAACACCTTCTTTTTCTTATCTATGAGTGAGCTAATCACTTGAACGAGCTCTTTTGATCGTTCCCATTCACTTGACACTTTTTGTAACTCTTCTGCTATTTCCTGATCGGTAACATTTCGTTTCACAACGGCTATCAAGCGGTCAAGCTCATATACTTTTAGACACTCTATTAATAGTACCAGTGCTTGGTCTCTTGACACCTTTTCATGTTCAATGATTGCTGAAACTAATCGAGTCAATGATTCCTTCCCGTATTCCTCTAGCCAACTTGATAAGAACTCCCGTAATGAATAATAACCTAACTCAGGGTTTTGTTTTGACCCATACCAAATGATGACATCATACACTTTCTTCACTTGATCTGACGATGAAACCGGATCGATTAATGGAATCTTTTCCTCTTTTACTTGCTCTTTAAGCATCCTTGCTTTCTTCATCCGTTGATCGGATTCACGAAGAAGTGCTCGGATAAAGGCCCTATCTTTTTCATTAAAATAAGACAAATGAGAGTACAAAGTACGAAATTCGGGTTCTTTTCTTGGTTTCGGTTTTATATCTGGGGCTGCATGAAGTCCGTAATGAATCATATTTCCGATCAGTTGCCCGATTTTGTCTTCCTTCTTTAAGGGTTGAAATGGTTGCTCCAAGTCATCATGAACAGTAACCCATCCTTCTTTCCACTCAATTGCTGGGGCTTGCTCCTTATTTCTTATCATTCGGTCGGTTAGCATATAGGGCGTGACACTACATTTGTCACGCCACGTAATATGCCAATCAAGGAGGGCTTTATCGGACCAATAGCGCAACCTTTTTCGACCATGGTCTGTCTCTATCAATGCTTCATTAACAAATTTTACGTCTCGCCATTGATAATTCTCCTTCAGCCATTCCAACAATTCCATGTTGTAACTCCTTTTTTAAGACTCTGTGCTAACCGGTATATAAAGAATTTGCCCTTCTTCTACCTGCTCCCCTTGCAAGCGATTCATTCTTACAATTTGACTCGTACTAATAGAATACCGATCAGCTATCGTGTCTAATGATTCATTTTCTTGAATGATGCACATTCTCCACTTTGAAAATCTCTCTTCTCCTTTTGAGAGCATTTTTGTTAAGTATAGAGCGTTTTCCTCACGAGGAGTCGGTGCTTTCCCTTGTGCTTCAACCGATTCTTCTTCCTCTGGACGGTCTTCTAATACTGATTCTTCCGCTAGTTCTTTTAATGGATTTAAATTGATTTTCGTTTCACGCTGTGTTGGTACTTCTCTTTCTTCTTCTACTTCTACTATTTCCTCTATCTCTTCTACCTCTCCTGCTGTCTCAAGAGTTGGTTCAGTAGCTTCAATTTCATCCGCTTCTACTTCCTCTTCTCGTTCAGCTTGTTCCGCTGCAGCCTCTGTATATAATTCTTTGTGTGAGTCATTAGATGTCAAAGTAGGTTCCTCCTCTTTTGGTTGCTCATATCTTGATGTTGGAGCTCCCGCCATTGTAGGTGGTTTTTCATGATGTTGGAAAGGTTCGGCATTGAATGGTGGCGATACTGCTAATTGTTCTGCGGGCTCATTTCGTACGGGTACCTCAGGTTCAGGGCGCCTTTTCGCCTCAAAGGAAAATGCTGTTGGGATCGCCTCTTCTTCAGGCTCAGATTGCTGTAATGCCGCTGCTTTTTCGATTTCTTTTTCTACACGTTTTTCAACCGTTTCTTGATGCTGCGTCATACCAGAGATACTAATATCAGCTGTTAGCTGAATGCAGCTTCTCTCCGGTAAATCATAATCAAAAGAGTCGACCTCCACATAGACATCATCAAGATTTTGGATTCTACTTAATGGGATCGTTACATCAATCGGGAAAAAGTGTTTGATTTGTCCAGAACCATCTGCTGCAATCGTTACATCGCCTGCAGAACGAAAAGAAACTTGTTGTTCAAGCGTCTGATAGTTATCACTAGAAGAATCATCTGTGCCTGTAGGACGATATTCCCCAACGAGACGTAAACCACCCCGGATATATACATGATGATCTTTTTCTTCAATAACAATTTCAGGCTCAAGAGACATACCTAAGATTTCCTCTACTTCTTGACCTTTATTTAACCAAACCGATTCCTCAATCGAAAATGATAACTTAGACGGGTGTTCTTGTGTCACGTTGCATTCCTCCTCATCGAATTCTCTACCTTCTGCTACGGTCATAGTCAGTACAATATCACTCTATGACAAGTTCTATTGCAATATGCAAGTTAACGATAAAAAAAGCCTATTCATTACGACAAATCTGTAATGAATAGGCTTTTCTTGCTATTTTAATTTTGAAAATGCTACTTCTGCAGCGGCAATCGTTTGATCGATATCCTTTTCCGTGTGCTTAGTTGATAAGAACATTCCTTCAAACTGAGATGGAGGTAATGAAATACCTTGGTTTAACATCTCTTGGAAATATTTCGTGAAATAATCTAAATTTGAAGTGGACGCCTTCTCAAAGTTAATCACTTTCTCATCCGTGAAGAAAAATCCAACCATTGAACCCGCTCGGTTAATTGAATGAGGAATATCATGTTTAGTTGCTGCAGCGGATAAACCATTGGCTAAACGCTTGGCAAGCTGTTCAAAACGGTCATAATCTGCTTCTGTTAATTGAGCTAACGTCTCATAACCTGCCGTCATGGCAAGTGGGTTTCCAGATAACGTTCCTGCTTGATAAATCGGGCCACTTGGTGCTATTTGTTCCATAATTTCACGCTTCCCACCATAGGCTCCAACTGGCAAGCCACCACCAATCACTTTTCCAAGACACGTAAGGTCAGGTGTTACGCCAAGCTTCCCTTGAGCACAATTGTAGCCAACACGGAACCCTGTCATAACTTCATCAAAAATAAGTAGTGTACCATTTTCTTCTGTAATCTCACGTAGTTCCTCAAGGAATCCTGGCTCTGGTGGGACAACACCCATGTTACCAGCAACTGGTTCAACGATCACACCAGCAATATCATCCCCGAATTCTTTAAACGCATAGCGAACACTCTCTAGGTCGTTGTAAGGAACGGTTAATGTATTCTTAGCAACTGATTCAGGGACACCAGGACTATCTGGTAAGCCAAGTGTTGCTACACCAGATCCTGCTTTAATGAGCAATGAGTCCCCATGCCCGTGATAACAACCAACAAATTTCAGGATTTTATTGCGTCCAGTATAACCTCTTGCTAAGCGAAGGGCACTCATCGTTGCTTCAGTCCCCGAGTTTACCATTCTCACAACTTCAATTGACGGAACTCTCTCAATCACCAATTCTGCAAGCTTTGTCTCAAGTTCACTTGGAGCCCCAAAGCTTGTCCCTTTTTCTGCTACTTCTTTTAAGGAGGCAACGACTTGTTCATCGGCATGCCCTAAAATAAGAGGCCCCCATGATAACACATAATCAATGTATTCATTTCCATCAATATCATAAATTTTCGAACCGACTCCACGTTCCATATAAACCGGATCCATTTTCACCGATTTAAACGCACGAACGGGGCTATTTACCCCACCTGGCATTACTGGTTTTGCTTTTGCAAATGCTTCTTTTGACTTTGTATATGTACGCATGACTTTGCTCCCTTCTTATTGATCTTCTCGTAACCAACGAACAGCATCTTTCGCATGGTACGTCAATATTAAATCGGCACCTGCACGCTTCATGCTTGTAAGCTTCTCTAACACAATTTCTTTTTCATTGATCCAGCCATTTTGACTAGCTGCTTTGACCATCGAATACTCACCACTAACGTTATAAGCAACAACCGGATAACCAGAGAAGTCCTTTACTTCTCGGATCACATCCAAATAAGAAAGCGCTGGTTTCACTATAAGGAAATCGGCCCCTTCATCCATATCCGACTCTGCTTCGCGAATGGCTTCTAGGCGATTGGCTGGGTCCATTTGGTACGTTTTGCGATCTCCAAACTTTGGTGAACTATGAGCGGCATCGCGAAACGGGCCATAAAACGCAGAAGAGTATTTCACGGCATAAGACATGATTGGTACATCCGTATAGCCTGCTGAATCTAACCCATAACGAATCGCAGCTACAAAGCCGTCCATCATATTAGAAGGAGCTATAATATCAGCTCCAGCTTCAGCTTGAGATACAGCCGTTTTTGCAAGCAAATCAAGGGTACGATCATTTAATACTTTGCCTTCCTCAATCACACCACAGTGACCGTGATCTGTAAATTGACATAAGCATGTATCAGCAATAACCGTTAGTTCAGGGTGATTTTCTTTAATTTGACGAATCGCTTTTTGAACAATTCCTTGATCATGGAAAGCAGATGAACCAACATCGTCTTTTGAGTTTGGGACACCAAATACGATGATGGCTGGAATTCCAAGTTCTACTACTTCATTTACTTCAGCATCTATTAAATCTAAAGACCACTGATAAACTCCCGGCATAGATGGTACTTCATTTTTTTCGTTTGACCCTTCTGTCACAAAGATCGGATAAATAAAATCTTCACGATGTAAATGTGTTTCTCTTACCATACTACGAACACTAGCACTTTGTCTTAGTCTGCGATGACGGCGAAATGACAGATCTTTCATGATAACTCTCCTCCTCTTGAATGGATGACGATTTGTTCTACTAAATGTTCAATTGTATAAATAGGTGGAACAATCGTTACGTTCAATCCGTTTTTGACTGCGGTATGAGCTGCGATCGGCCCAATACAAGCAATCGTTGACTGGAATTCACGCTGTTCATATTTAAGCTGATTATGTAGCTTTATGTAATGCATAACAGTGGAAGAGCTAGTAAAAGTGATATAGTCCAGTTTCTTATGTACAATCAGAGCTCTGTGTAACTGCTCTTTTGCCAATTTTGGGCAGACCGTTTCATAAACAAATAGATCTGTTACAATTGCCCCCATTTGAGATAATTGATGAATCAAGTCCAGTCTTCCTAAATTACCTCGAGCTACAATAACCCGCTCACCTTTTTTAATGTGCCCTCTTAAAGCTTCTACTAGCCCTTCGGCAACGTATTCCTTAGGGACAATCGTTGCTTTTAAACCGAAGCTTTCTAGCGTTTGTTTCGTTTTTTCCCCTACTACAGCAATATTTATTGCCGTAAAGTCAAACGCCTGCTTTACGTCCTGGAGCTGTTGCATAAAGAAACGGACTCCATTAGTACTTGTAAAAATAAGCCACTGGTAATTTTGCAAATTGCTTACTGTTCGTTGAACATGCTGATGATTGGTTGATTGAAATTCAATCAAAGGGACTTCAATTGCCACTCCTCCATGTCTTTCAATCAACCTTGATAAATCTTGCGCTTGGTCCTTTGCTCGTGTAACGAGAACCGTCTTACCAGCTAAAGGTCCATTTCTCATCCTTCGTCTAGCTCTTTCTTTACTTGGTCAAGAATTTCCTTCGCTCCTTGATCTAGCAACAGCTGTGATGCTAGTTCTCCTACCGTAACTGGATCAGCTCCTTGAACCGTTTCCTTTAACAAGACCTTTCCATCAGGTGATCCAACCAAAGCGGTAAGCTGCACTTCATTGCTATCATTAATCGTTGCGTAACCTGCAATTGGCACTTGGCATCCACCTTCCATTCGATTTAAGAAGGTACGTTCAGCTGTTACCGTACGAGCGGTATGATCATTATTAATATGTTGTAACAATTCGATTAAATCTTCATCATCAGAACGACATTCTAGTCCTAAAGCACCTTGCCCTACAGCGGGAACACACATGGTCTCATCGAGATATTCTGTGATTAAATCATCTGGGAATCCTAACCGTTTAATACCAGCTACCGCTAAGATGATTGCATCAAACTCTTCTTCTTTTAACTTTCTTAACCTTGTTTCCACATTTCCACGAATCCATTTCACTTCAAGATCAGGGCGCGCTGCTAAGATCTGGGCAGAACGCCTTAAGCTGCTCGTACCAATAATCGAACCAGATGGTAGATCCGCTAATTTTACATGATCATTTGAAATGAATGCATCACGTGGATCTTCGCGCTCTGTAATGGCTGCAAGCGCAAAACCCTCTTGTAGCACAGACGGAACATCTTTCATGCTATGAACTGCCAAATCGATTTGTCCATCAGCCAATGCTTGTTCAATTTCTTTCACGAATAATCCCTTTCCACCTACTTTAGAAAGGGTCACATCTAGAATTTTGTCACCTTTTGTGACGATTTTTTTTCACTTCAAACTCATAAGGCAATCCTGTCTTTTTCAGTTGTTCAATTACCCAATCGGTTTGTACAAGAGCTAGGTTGCTCTTTCTTGATCCAATTACAATTTTACGCATAAAATCCTCCTGTTTTTTACTTACATTTTGGACTATTTATTCATATTTTAAAAGGTTTTTAGTTAGCCGAAACAGAAAAAGGGAAGTTCGTCCTTTTTCCTGAGTTTGCTGGTAACTCGTGGCAGTGGCTTCACTCGCCGTGCGCCTTTTGAGAAGATCGCTCGAATGGCTTAAAACATAGCATCCGCTTCTCTCATTGCTTAGCAGTAACAGAAAAAGATTAGTGCGTCCTTTTTCCTGAGTTTGCTGGTAACTCGGTGGCAGTGGCTTCACTCGCCGTGCGCCTTTTGAGAAGATCGCTCAAAAGGCTTAAAACATAACGGCGGCTCCGCTCACTGCTTCGCCGAAACAGAAAAAGGGAAGTTCGTCCTTTTTCTGTTTCGGCTAATACCACATATGAAACGATGAGTATTGGCCGGATAGGAAGTAGTTGATGAGTAGAACTAGAAATCCGGCTATTCCGAGTAAGGACATGTTGTAGCCTCTTGATAGTTTGACGACTCTTTGATAAATAAAGACGGCATAAATGCCTAACACAAATAATGAGCTGATTACTTTTGAATCAAAAAATGGTACATATGTAAGTTGGCTATGTGCCCAAATAAACCCTAGTATAAGGCCAATTAACAAGAAAGGCCATGCAATCATGACGGCAATAAAAGAAAATGAATCTAATTTTGACAGCGCTCCAAATCGTAACAATCGCTTTCCCCAAACTTTACGCTTTAACATTTGATGTTGAATGACGTACATAATTTGACAGGCAAATGAGAAGGTAAAGGCTGCATAGGAGAGTATAATGAACGAAATGTGGATGATGAGGAGCTCTGAGGCTAAAAGAGCAGAAAGTGATTCAGGGACATCACCATCAGGTGTAAACAAACTAAAGGCCATCATACTAAATCCTATGACATTTGTGAATAAGACAAGAAAGTCAACGCGAAAAGACCAGTTGATTGCTAGTGAAAGTGTAACGACAAGCCAAGCATAGAAAAACAGTCCTTCAAAAGGTGTTAGTAAAGGAACACGATCTAACTCGATAGCCCTAATAACAAAAAAGACCGTTTGAAGTACCCAAACAATAGAAAGCAACCAGAAGGCCATAATATTGACCTTCCGGTTGTGCTGTAAGAAATCAACGAAATAACCAATTAAGCTAATACTGTATAAAACAATCGTAATAGGATAAATCCAATTCATACGTTTGTCCCTTCTTCCCTATGAACGGACAACTGCTGTACGTTGTCTAGATACGTTGACGTATTCTTGTTTATGATTCTCCCATTGTTTCTCGGCTTTTTCAATTCGAAGCTCTTCTTCTTGTGAGGCTAATTCATCTTCAAGTGCAAAGATCTTCGTAAAGAGTTCTAATGCTGTATCCGCATCTGGCTCAGCAGCAAGCTCTTTCACTCTTGTTACTGGATCACGTAAAAGCTGATTCACAATGCTTTTTGTATGCTTGCGTAACACTTTCATTTCACGCTCTGATAAGTTTGGAAGCTTTCTTTCAATGCTTTCCATTGTTTCAGCTTGTACAGCAAGTGCTTTTGTTCGAAGAGCTGAAATGATTGGTACGACACCAAGCGTATTTAGCCACTGCTTAAACTCATCAATCTCGGCTTCGACCATGATTTCAATCTTTTTTGCTTCGCGCTTTCGTTCTGCTAGGTTCGCTTCCACAATATTTTGCAAATCATCAATATCATAAAGATATACATCATCAAAATCAGCTATTGCTGGATCGAGATCACGTGGAACAGCAATATCGACCATAAAAAGCGGACGGCCCTTACGTTTTTTCATAGAACCTTGCATGATGTCTTTTGTTATGACGAAGTCCCGAGCTCCTGTTGAACTAATCAATACATCTGCATCAACTAATGTTTGTTGGAGTTCTTCAAAAGGACGAGCTTGACCGAGAAAACGAGCGGCAAGCTCAATGGCTTTTGCTTCCGTTCGATTTATCACAGTAATTTGCTTTGCTCCATTTGCATGCAGATGCTTTGCCGTTAATTCGCTCATTTTTCCTGCACCTAAAATGACTACATGCTTTCCTGAAAAGTCGCCAAATATATTTTTCCCAAGCTCAACAGCTGCATAGCTAACAGATACAGCGTGAGCTCCAATTTCCGTTCCTGTATGAGCTTTCTTTGCAAGCGTGACTGCTTGTTTGAATAGCTGATTGAAAATCGTTCCTGTAGCTTGATGTTCTTGAGCTAATAAGAAACTATCTCTTACTTGTCCTAAAATTTGCGTTTCTCCAAGGATCATCGAATCTAACCCACAGGAAACACGGAACAAATGCTCAATTGCATGATGATCTTCCCGAATATCTAAATATGGAATGAACTTGTCCTTAGGTAAGTCAAACCACTCTGCCAGAAAGGATTTTGTGAAATGACGCCCCGTATGCAATTGGTCTGCCACAACATACACTTCTGTCCGGTTACAGGTTGATATAATTGTACATTCTAGAATGCTTTTCATCTTGCGTAGTTGTGCCAACGCATTCGGTAGCTCTCCTTCTTGGAACGAGAACTTTTCTCTTAATTCGACAGGAGCTGTTTTGTAATTAAATCCGACAACAAGAATATGCATCCTGACGTTCACCCCCATTGTTAATATCCGTTCAAATCTCTTTATATCTATTATAAAAGGTAACCTTTTCATAAACAACATACTGGATTGACCCTACCAGTATAACTCAGTACATTATAACATGTCTAATGTAGGACTCCAAAAAAAAATTGTGAACAGATCATGAAGCATATGCTATCATGATGGTATTGTTTCAACGTATTGGCTTATCATCCAAACCTTGCCTTATCGCTTTATTGTATCCAATTCATTTAATATGTATGAATAAATGTATAAATTTCAAAAGAATTTATGGTAAGGCACCCATTGTGTAGTCAAAGCTATTCTACTTAGTCACTGGGTAACAGTGTGACTCATTTGAAAGGAGAAGACAAATGAAGACACAGCGCATTTTTCCAGGTGTTTTACTTATTGGGGCTGGTTGCTATTATTTGCTACAGCAAATCTCTATCCCTTTTGATCAACAACTTTTAAGTTGGCCCTCTATCTTACTCGTGCTCGGTCTAGCTCTTCTTTTACAGGCATATGTCGGCAGAGAATATGCAATGATTTTTCCAGGAATCATTTTATTTGGGTTAGCTATTCACTTTCATCTTCAATCCATTGCCAGTTGGTGGCCAGACCATTGGGGAGTGTATACAACTATTGCAGGACTAGCCTTTTTGCTTTCTGCAAAAAAGCAGAAACAAGAAGGTTTGCTCATCGGGTCCATTTTTATTATCTTTTCACTACTTAGCTTCGCTTCTATTAATCCATTTAGCTGGTTATATGATGCTTATTCCTTCTTAAGTTCGCTGTGGCCGATTATGCTTATTGCAATTGGACTCATGTTATTATTTAAACGAAAATAAGATAAGGGTGCCCAAAGGTCAGTATGCTACCTTATGGCACCCTTATCTTATGAATTCATATCACTTAATCCTGGACTGTGTTCATTCGGCATGTCAGGCATCTCAGGTACAGGATGACCTTGAGGTGGTGGGGTAACTTGCAACTGTCCACCATTTCTACTTGGCGTCTCTCCTTGAAAAATCTCTCCCATTCGTGTTTCATCCAGTCTAAAATTAAATTGAGCGTTATGAAAACCCATTTCAACATATTTTCTACATTCCGGATATTTATTAATATCATAATTAGGAACAGGGAACAGCTTAGCCCAGTCTACTCCTAGCGTTTCTAACGCCTTCGCAAACGCATTTTGATGGGCATTATCACGTACAATCAAAAAGGCAAGAGTTTCTCTGAATGCTTTGTTTGTACTCATTTCATAAATTCTCGACTTTTGTAGCACTCCTGTTGACTCTAAAACGACATTATCTAAAAGATCACTGATTAAGTTTCCATGACTGTAGACATACGCACCTGTCCATGGGTTTCCTGCTGCATCGACGGGTAAAGAGGCTTGTGCGCCCATAATAAAGTGGTGTGGATTGGCATCCTTGATCGCATCCTCCAATGGCGCCCCACTTGGCCCTTCTGCTCCAACTGCGTCTTCTCCTGATCCATTTAAAAGCTGATTGATGGTGGATTGGACTAATTCAACATGACTTAATTCTTCTAAGAACACCCCTCGAATCAAATCACGATATTGCTTCGCTTTCCCACGAAAGTTTGCACTTTGAAACGAGAATTGCATTAATGTTCTCATCTCTCCAAATCGTCCACCTAATGCTTCTTGTAATACTTTTGCTGCTACGGGGTCGGGTTTGTCTGGAACAATCATATTAATGAGATCTTCTCTATAAAAATACAATGAACTGCCTCCTTTTTCCTAGCTTTCTTTTTAAAGCAGTTATAATATCTGTTAAAAAGGCTTGTCTCATACAAAAAAAGGTTTCTAAAAGAGTGTTCACCCTTTTAGAAACCTTTTTTCCTTACCACTACTTTGATATATAATACTGAATGGTTTTCCATACCTGTTCTTTCCCTTGTGCTGTTTCAGACGAGAAAAGAAGCAATGGATCTGATTCTACCTTTTCTAAATCATTTCTTATTACTTTTAGATGCTTCTCCCATTTTCCTTTTGGGATCTTATCGCTTTTGGTTGCAACAACAATAACAGGAATATCAAAGTGTTTGAGCCAGTTATACATCATCTTATCATCTGAAGATGGTGGATGACGCAAATCCACAATCAGTACCACCGCTTTTAATTGTTCACGGTCTTGTAAATACGTCTCAATCATTCGGCCCCAAGCTTCTCGCTCAGGCTTTGGAACTTTCGCAAATCCATATCCAGGGACATCAACAAAATAAAGCATTTCATTGATCTCATAAAAGTTTAACGTTTGCGTTTTACCAGGTCGCTGAGATGTACGCGCCAACCCTTTTCGGTTAATCATTTTATTTATAAATGATGACTTCCCAACGTTTGATCGGCCAGACAAGGCAATCTCGGGCAACCGAGAAGTTGGGTATTGTTCTGGTTTAACTGCCACATGGGCTAAATCTGATTTTGTTACTTTCATTCTACTCTCCTAACGCGTGCTTTAAGACTTCATCTAGGTGAGATACAAGAATGAAGTGTAAGTCTTTTCGCACGCTCTCTGGTACATCTTCTAAATCTTTTTCATTGTCTTTTGGGATCAAAATCGTTTTTAATCCAGCACGGTGAGCACTCATTGATTTTTCTTTTAAGCCACCGATTGGAAGAACACGCCCTCGAAGTGTAATTTCACCCGTCATTCCCACTTCTTTTTTTACTTTTCGTCCTGTTAGTGCTGATACTAATGCCGTAGCCATTGTAATCCCTGCAGAAGGACCATCCTTTGGTGTTGCCCCTTCTGGCACATGAATGTGGATATCATTTTTCTCATTAAAATCAGGGTCAATATTTAGTTCAGCGGAACGTGAGCGAATATAGCTAAAGGCCGCTTGAGCCGATTCCTTCATCACGTCACCAAGCTTACCAGTTAACGTTAGCTTCCCTTTTCCTGGCGCTATTGACACTTCAATAGATAACGTATCTCCACCAACAGTCGTATAAGCAAGGCCTGTTGCTGCCCCAACTTGATCTTCCTCTTCTGCTAAGCCGTAGCGGAACCGTGGTTTTCCAAGCATTTCTTCTACCTTCTTAGCTGTCAGTACCACTTTTTTCTTTTCAGCCGTTACAATCGTCTTTGCTGTTTTTCGGCAAAGTGTTGCAAGTTGACGTTCAAGGTTACGAACCCCTGCTTCACGTGTATAATAGCGAACGACCTTTTGGATGGCTTCATCCTTCATTTGAAGCATTCCTTTAGTTAGTCCATGATCTTTCATTTGCTTAGGTAGTAAATAATCCTTAGCAATGTTAATCTTCTCAAGCTCTGTATAGCCAGCTAACGAGATTATTTCCATTCGATCAAGGAGCGGCCCTGGAATCGTTCCGATATTATTTGCCGTTGTGATGAACATAACTTTAGAAAGGTCATATGGCTCCTCAATATAATGATCACTAAAGGTGTTGTTTTGTTCTGGGTCAAGAACTTCAAGAAGCGCAGATGATGGATCACCTCTAAAATCATTGGCCATTTTATCAATTTCATCTAAAAGAAAGACTGGATTTATAGAACCCGCTTTTTTCATCCCTTGAATTAAACGTCCAGGCATGGCCCCGACGTACGTTCTGCGATGACCACGAATTTCTGCTTCATCACGAACCCCACCAAGAGAAATACGGACGAACTTTCGATTTAATGAACGCGCAATTGAACGTGCTAGCGATGTTTTCCCTACCCCCGGAGGACCAGCTAAACAGAGAATGGGTCCTTTCAGTTCACGAGTTAGTTGTTGAACGGCCAAATATTCAAGAATACGTTCTTTTACTTTTTCAAGTCCATAATGATCTTCATCTAGAATTTGTTCTGCTTGAACGACATCTAATTGATCCGTTGTTTCATATGTCCAAGGTAACTGTATGAGCCAATCTAAGTAATTACGTAATACAGAGCTTTCTGCCGAGTTTGCAGGCATTTTTTCATAGCGATCAAGCTCTTTAAAAAATTTCTCCTTCACTGAATCAGGCATTTCTACTTCATTTGCCTTTTCTCGTAATGTTGAAATCTCTCCTGTTCGACCTTCTTTGTCGCCTAGCTCTTTCTGAATCGCCTTCATTTGTTCTCGTAAGTAATACTCTTTTTGCGTCTTTTCCATTGACTTCTTGACTCGTTGGCTTATCTTCTTCTCAAGCCCAAGAACTTCTTGCTCATTGTTCAGAAATTCGATTAGTTTTAGTAGTCGAGCTTTTATCGAATGAATTTCTAGTAACTCTTGCTTTTCAGCCAATTTCAACGGCAAATTAGCCGCAATCACATCTGCAAACGGGCCAGCTTCATGAATATCTTTCACTGATGCTAACGTTTCTGCTGACACTTTTTTCGAAACCTTTGTATACTGTTCAAACATACTTAGAAGATTTCTCATTAATGCTTGTATTTCTGGCGTGAGAAAAGCATCTTCTTCAACAATAAGCTCAGCTTCTACTTGTAAGTAATCATCTTTTTTAATAAACTGGTCAATTCGTGCACGCTGCAAACCTTCAACGTGAATTCGAACCGTACCATTCGGTAATTTCAGAAGGCTCTTTACTTTAGCCAAAGTACCAATTTGATAAATTTCCTCTTCCGTTGGATCATCTATTGATATTTCTTTCTGAGTTGCGAGTAAAATTTGATGGTCTGCTTCCATCACTTGTTCTAACGCCTGAACGGATTTCGGTCTTCCAACATCTAAATGAAGAACCATTGCTGGAAAAACGAGCAATCCGCGTAACGGTAGAAGCGGAATTTGTCGCCTGCCATTTGATTCGACCATCCGCATACACCTCCATCTCCAATACATCCTATTTCCCTAGACCAAATCTTCTCCAAATCGTTCATTTGGTATGATTTGGTGTTTTTACTAAATGGTTTGAATGATTCAATTTTATCTTATCACTATTTGTTTGTCTAATATTAGACCGGCGCGATGGAAGTGTTAAGGTCTGTACTTGCTGGTACCACTTCTTTTTCTTCTTGCTCAATGGCAAGATCAAGCACTTCGTCTAAATGCTCCACAGCGACAACTTCAATCCCTGTTATCTGCTGTAAAATGGCTTGTTCATTATCTTTTGGAATAATTACCATTTCAGCACCAGCTAGCTTTGCAGCCTCCACCTTGGCAACTACTCCGCCAATTGGTTTCACTTTTCCATGAATGCCAAGTTCACCAGTCATAGCAATGGTATTCTTTACTTTTTCTCCTTGAATGGCTGAATAGATGCCTGTTGCGATAGCTGTACCTGCAGATGGACCATCAACTGGTCCGCCACCAGGGAAATTCACGTGAATATCATAATCTTGTGTTGGTATTCCCATGCGTCTTAATACGGTTACGACATTTTCAACTGAGCCTTTTGCCATACTCTTTCTTCTAATCGAACGCATTTGATTACCTGTGCTTTCCTCTTCTGCAATACCTGTTATATTTACGGTCCCTTTCCCTGCATTTTCAAGGACATTCACTTCGATTTCTAATAAAGCTCCTAAATTCGGACCATAAACAGCAAGCCCATTAACAAGTCCAATTGCTGATTCACTATGGATCTTCCTTTCAGGTCTTGGGGCAATTTGGCTTGCATGAAGGACCCACTCGACATCTGCAACCGTAAGTTCCTGGCGATTTTCAGACGTGGCAATTCCAGCTGCAATTTGAACAATATTTACTGCCTCACGTCCATTTGTCGCATATTTTGCAATTCGTTCAATCGCTCCATCTTCTGCATTGAAATTAATTTTATCGGCTGCTTTTTCAGCAATCTGTATAATCTCTTTCGGTTTAAGTGCACGGAAATACACTTCTAAACAACGTGAGCGAATCGCAGGTGGCAGTTCGTCTGGGGTTCTGGTAGTCGCCCCCACCAGTCTGAAATCCGCAGGTAATCCCTTTTGAAAAATCTCGTGAATATGTCGTGGGATTTGTTGATTTTCTTCACTATAATATGCACTCTCAAGAAATACTTTTCGATCTTCTAACACCTTTAATAACTTATTTAATTGAATAGAGTGAAGTTCACCAATTTCATCAATAAATAGCATACCACCATGAGCTTTAGTAACTGCTCCATGTTTCGGTTGTGGAATCCCAGCTTGTCCCATTGCTCCTGCCCCTTGATAAATCGGGTCATGAACCGAACCAATAAGTGGATCGGCAATTCCTCTTTCATCAAACCGAGCCGTTGTGCCATCAAGCTCAACAAATACTGCATCCTGCTTAAATGGAGATCCCGCATTCTTCTTTGCTTCTTCTAATACCAGTCGTGCTGCTGCAGTCTTTCCGACACCTGGTGGTCCGTAAATAATGACATGTTGAGGATTCGGTCCACACAATGCAGCACGCAATGAGCGAATGCCTTCTTCTTGTCCAACAATATCTTCAAACGAAATCGGGCGAACCTTCTCTGATAAAGGCTCACTTAGTGAGACAGAACGCATTTTTCTTAGCTCTTCCATCTCTTTGCGTGATTCACGGTCAATTGAGACCTTCTGATTACGTTGACTTTTTAATAAATTCCAAAAGTAGACACCAATGATGACCCCAAAAAATAGTTGGACCACCAAAGCAATTCCTGTCCAGTTCATGATGAAACCTCCCAGAAGTAGTCGTTTTTGTTTCCCTTAGTATGACCGGGAAAAACAACACTAATCAAAGAAAGTTTTGAGAATGATTGGAGAAATTCAACATCGGAAATCTTTAAGCGGTTATTTGCTGAATTTACTAGTTGCCGCTTGAAATTATTCCCTTTTTCTATATTTATCTGTTCGAAAAAGGACACTCCATAAAAAAGCGAACCCGTACATTCACGGATCCGCTTTTTTCATTATGCGCTCTCTTTTGGTTCTGTTTTTGGTAAGGTAATTTCCTCACCTTCAGCTGTTAGTAATGTTGGTAAGTCGTTCTCTGTTACACACTTCTCATGAATAATACACTTAACGATATCCTCACGTGACGGAAGGTCAAACATTACATCGAGCATAAGTGTTTCAATGATAGAGCGTAATCCACGAGCACCCGTTTTACGTTCTATTGCTTTATTAGCAATTTCACGTAATGCTTGTTCTGTAAACTCAAGCTCTACATCATCTAGCTCTAACAATTTTTTATATTGTTTTACTAAAGCATTTTTCGGTTGCGTTAAGATCTCTACCAACGCATCTACATCTAGTGGTTCTAAACTAGAGATCACTGGTAGACGACCGATGAATTCCGGAATTAAACCGAAACGTAGCAAATCTTCAGGCAATACTTTCCCTAAATATTCGCCTGGCTTAAGATCCTCTTGCTTCACATCAGATCCAAAGCCGATGACCTTCTTACCAAGACGACGCTTAATAATTTGCTCAATTCCATCAAAAGCACCACCACAGATAAATAGAACATTAGTCGTATCAATTTGGATAAATTCTTGGTGTGGATGCTTGCGTCCGCCTTGTGGAGGAACACTTGCACTTGTTCCTTCAAGAATTTTTAGTAGCGCTTGCTGAACACCCTCACCTGAAACATCACGTGTAATGGATGGATTTTCAGACTTACGTGCAACCTTATCAATCTCATCAATATAGATGATTCCTTTTTCTGCTTTCTCCACATCATAATCTGCAGCTTGAATCAATTTCAGAAGAATGTTTTCTACATCTTCCCCAACATATCCAGCTTCTGTTAATGATGTTGCATCTGCAATCGCAAAAGGTACATTTAAAATACGAGCCAACGTTTGAGCTAGCAACGTTTTTCCACTACCTGTAGGTCCGATCATACAAATATTACTCTTTGATAATTCAACATCATCAGAACGCGAAAGCGAGTTAACACGCTTATAATGGTTATATACTGCAACCGAAAGCGATTTCTTCGCACGATCCTGTCCAATGACGTAATCATTTAATATTTGTCTAATTTCATTTGGTTTGGGAATCTCTTGAAATTCCACTTCTTCTTCCGTTCCTAATTCCTCTTCCACAATTTCTGTACAAAGTTCAATACATTCATCGCATATATACACGCCTGGTCCGGCAACTAACTTTCGAACTTGGTCTTGTGTTTTTCCGCAAAAAGAACACTTAAGTTGTCCTTTTTCTTCATTAAACTTAAACATTCAATCATCACCCCTTAGAAAATATTGTACCATCCTCAAGTAACTCTAGCCTAAAATGGCTTTTTTATGAATGGACACGACAATACAATAACTACGAACGGATAGTACAAAGACTATAATCGTATGTGTGGTCATTGTAACATATAAATAACAAGAATCCCTAAAGATAACCCCTATGGCCTATGTCATGCTTTAAAAAACTACTTTTATACTTGCCAATAGGCTCTCGCTTTACACCTCCATGCCGCTTTAAATTAACAGAATTTCTATGTACTTTTGACTAGACATAGAAGACGAGCAATCAAGTATGATTACTTCATTTTATGTATGGATTGATTATACATTCAAGATTAAGTAAGAAAAATCCTTTTTCTTGTAGAAAATTCATTACACTTCTATTTTTGTTCGTGCCCATCCCTATACTAAGCTTGTTCAATTCCTTCAAACTCCATACATACCGCCTACACTAGCTAGCCGGCAAGGAAAAAAACAAGGCACGGAAAATCGCACCTTGTTTTAAAGATTAATCTACATTCGTAATCAAATACTTACGCTTTTTTGCTGTTTTCGACAAGAAATTCAACAGCTTTTTGGATTTTTAGATCGCCTTTGATTCCTTCAAGTCCACCTTGAGCTGCAAAAATATTTTTAATTTCTTCAACAGAACGTTGGTACATTTCTGCCATTTTCTCAATTTCTTTATCCACATCTTCATCTGTAGCTTCAAGATTTTCAGCCGCTGCGATCGCTTCAAGTGTAAGATTTACACGAACACGCTTCTCTGCGTCTGTTTTAAACTGCTCACGCATTGCATCTTCATCTTGACCTGAGAATTGGAAGTACATTTCAAGGTTCATGCCTTGAGCTTGAAGACGTTGCTCAAATTCTTGAAGCATACGATCTACTTCAGTTGTAACCATTGCTTCAGGAATATCAATTGTTGCATTATCCGCAGCTTTTTGTACTAATGTATCACGAACTGCATGCTCAGCTTGATGATCTTTATCTTTTTGTAGCTTGTCTTTTAATTGAGTCTTAAGCTCATCTAACGTTTCTACTTCTTCGTTTGCATCTTTTGCAAACTCATCATCAAGTGCTGGTAATTCCTTGCGCTTAATGTCATGAATTTTCACTTTAAATGTTGCTGGTTTACCAGCTAGGTTTTCTGCATGATACTCTTCAGGGAATGATACTTCTACGTCTTTTTCTTCGCCAGATTTTAAACCAACAAGTTGCTCTTCAAAACCTGGGATGAATTGACCAGAACCTACTTCTAAAGAATAGTTTTCAGCTTGTCCACCTTCAAATGCTTCGCCATCTACGAAACCTTCGAAATCAAATACTGCTGTATCACCGTTTTCGATTGCTCCATCTTCCACAACAACTAACTCAGCTTGACGCTCTTGAAGTTGTTTAAGTTCTGCATCAACATCTTCATCTGTTACTGTCGTGTCTTGTTCTTCAACTTCAAGACCTTTGTACTCGCCAAGTTCTACTTCTGGTTTCACAGTTACTTTTGCTGTAAATACGAGAGTAGCTCCTTTTTCCATTGTTTCAATATCAATTTCAGGACGATCCACTGGCTCAATTCCAGCTTCTGCAACTGCACCTGCATATGCTTCAGGTAGTAAAATATCAAGAGCATCTTGGTAAAGTGATTCCACACCATATTGCTTCTCAAATAATGAACGAGGTACTTTCCCTTTACGGAAACCAGGTACATTCACCTTTTTTACAACCTTCTTAAATGCTTGATCAAGTGCTGCGTCAACTTTTTCAGCTGCTACATCAACTGTTAGGACGCCTTCATTTCCTTCTAATTTTTCCCATTTTGTAGTCATTTACTTTCCCTCCAACTTATACACATCTCGTTTTTTCAAACGATAGATTTCTTCTATTATCATTGACAACCACTCTAGTATAACACAACGTCAGTTCAATTCAAATAGTTGATCCAAGCCCAGTCTACGTTTCATCGTTTTGATTAAGGTAACCTGTATCAATTTGATAGACAGACGATTCTATTTCTTTTACTTCTTGAACTTTCTCCATAAATAATGCATGTTTAAATTGATAGCGCTCTAATAGAATTTCAAGATCTTCATCTAGTCCAATTCGCTCCGCACCACAATAGTGGAAGACATCCCCCCATAATTTAACCTCTTCAGGTTCTGGTAAGAAGGGATAGAGTGACCATAGATGTGTCCAGCTTAGTTGCTTTGTGATTTCATATAAAAGTGGGTCTGTATGTTCAAGCTCTCCACTTATATAGGTAAGCAGCCTCTCATGAAAGTCTTGTTGAAGATCACTATTTAAATCTTTTGGTACGATCTGCTTTTCTCGACCCTGTTTCTTAATATGTATCATTTTATCGTACTCTTTGTCCTCTAAAGCTTTTATTGCCATGCTTTGCAAAACATAATCACGATCTTTTTTATGTAAAAATTCTACGATTGCGCTTGTCGCATCTTTATGATCTAATTCTCTTAAATGCTGAAGCGCTTTAGATTGAAGTTCCAATGAATCAGAATGAAGCATTTCTACTAGCTCTAGCGGAAGTGGTTCATCTTTTGTTTCAATTTGATTCAACCACTCTTGGTCCCCTACCATTTGTCTACTAAAATGGAGCAATTGGTAAAAAGACTCGGCAAATTGAGAAGGAAATTGGTTTTCAGACAAAACAGCATCTAATATGTCCACTACTTCTTGGTATTTGCCTAATTGGACTAGGAGAGAGATATGTACTTGTAAATTTTCGAAATAATCTCCTATGCCCTCTTTAAGTAAACTATCGGTATGCTCTACAGCCTCTTCTAAGCGCCCTAACTCGACTAAACTTAACATTTTGCCAAATAGGACTTGTGGGTGTTCGGGCTCATGTTCTTCTGCGGATAAAAAAAAGTCATAGGCTGCTTGTCCATCTTTATCTTTTAACGCGTCCATCCCTTTTTCAATTAACCGCTTTACGAGTCCAGGGTAAAGTATTACTTTCTTATTTTTTTTTATGTATTCGTTTATCCACTAGATAACCGCCTCACTCTATATCATGAGTTTACGTGAGTTTAAAATGAATCAGAAACAGTTGTCAATAATAGTATCCTTTTTAAACTAATGAATTGTCGTTCACGCTATTTCCTAATTTTATCAGTTCCATCCTTTCATTACAATGAATCGCATGAAGAAATACGCACAGCGGCCATTTTCTATAGAGGCCGCGCGTGGTCTAAAAGATCACTCATCATTCAAGTATGTATTTTGACCTCTTTAAAAAAAGGGCAACCCTTTCCGCCTTTGGCGTTAGAATTACCCTTGACCTTATGCTTTTTGTTCAAATGCTTTGATTTGATCTTCGTATTTGAGTGTTAACCCAATTTCATCCCATCCATTAAGCAGCATCTCTCTCCAATATGGATCAATCTCAAAAGTAGATTCAAATCCGTCTCCACTAATCGTTTGTTTCTCTAAACTAATGCTCAGCTCAAAAGACTCACTTACCCCTTTTTGCAGGAGTTGTTGAACCTTTTTCTCGTCTAGTCTAATCGGTAGCATGCCGTTTTTCACACAGTTATTATAGAAGATATCGGCAAAACTAGGGGCAATGATGACCTTAAATCCATAATCATGAAGTGCCCATGGCGCATGCTCGCGCGAGGAGCCACATCCAAAATTATGTGCGGCAACCAATATAGTCGCACCTTGATTATGCTCTTGATTTAACTCGAATGAAGGATCTGGGCTACCATCGGCTAAAAAGCGCCAGTCATAAAACAAAAATTGACCAAACCCCGTTCTTTCAACACGCTTTAAAAATTGCTTTGGTATAATTTGATCTGTATCTACGTTAACTCTATCCATTGCTGCCACGGTGCCTTGATGTTTTACAATCGGTTCCATAGTTGTCCCTCCCTTACTGCGTTACTTGTTGTTTTTTCCATTCACGTACATCAACGAAATGTCCAGCTATTGCTGCAGCTGCTGCCATTTCAGGACTAACTAAGTGCGTACGTGCTCCTTTTCCTTGACGCCCTTCAAAATTTCGGTTAGACGTTGAAGCACAACGCTCCCCTTCTGGAACAACATCTGGGTTCATACTTAAGCACATGCTACAGCCGGAGCTACGCCACTGGAAACCTGCTTCGGTAAAAATTTGATCTAATCCTTCCTCTTCAGCTCGCTGCTTTACTTTTTGCGATCCTGGAACAACAAGGGCTCGGACATGTCCTGCTACTTTTTTCCCTTTAACAACACTTGCTGCAGCTCTCAGGTCACTTAAACGTGAGTTCGTACAGGATCCAATAAATACATGTTGGATTTCAATTTCTGAAATGGGTGTACCTGGAGTTAGTTCCATGTATGTTAGTGCTTGTTGTATCGCACGTCGATCCGTTTCTGTCTTCCCATCGGATGGAGAAGGGACCATTTTTGATACACCAACCCCTTGCGAAGGATTTGTTCCCCATGTGACCATTGGTTCAATTTCAGAAGCATCTATCGTTACGACACGATCATACGTAGCATTTTCATCTGTCGCTAATTGCTTCCATTGTTCTACTAACTCATCAAAAGCGATGCCAGTTGGAATGTACTGTCGACCTTGTAAATAGTCAAATGTCACCTGATCTGGACTGATCAAACCAGCTTTTGCCCCTGCTTCAATGGACATATTACAAATTGTCATTCGTTCTTCCATCGTCATTCCACGAATGGCATCACCTGTAAATTCAATGACAGATCCAGTACCAACGTCCACTCCAAATTTAGCAATAATCGCTAGAATTACATCTTTTGCTGATAACTCTGAGGATAATTTTCCCGTTACGCGAACCTCTAGTGTTTTCGGACGTGATTGCCATAATGTTTGAGTCGCTAGAACATGTTCTACTTCACTCGTTCCAATTCCAAAAGCTAGTGCTCCAAATGCACCATGTGTTGACGTATGACTATCTCCACAAACAATGGTTTTTCCAGGCTGCGTTAGTCCAAGTTCTGGCCCAATGACATGAACAATTCCATTTTCAGGATGATCTAAATCAGCTAGATCAACCCCGAATTCCTTGCAGTTAGCCTCAAGTGTTTCCATTTGAGTTCTTGCAATTTGGTCGGTTATATCATAGCGATTTACCGTCGGGACATTATGATCCATGGTTGCAAAGGTTAAATCAGGTCGTCGAACTTTTCGATTAGCTAATCTTAACCCTTCAAATGCTTGAGGGGATGTCACTTCATGAACCATGTGCAAATCGATATAGAGGAGACTTGGCTTACCTTCTTCTTGTATTACTTCATGCGCTTCCCAAATTTTCTCAATAATCGTTTTAGGTGCCATATTCGCTCCTCCTTTTACTATTTTAATAGACTAATAAGAGATGACACCGGAAGCTTTCCCTCTACTCACTAGATTGACTAGTAAACTAAAGATACCGGCTTTTGCTTCCTTTAGTCATCCCTTTATGAATTTATTTTTTATGAGATGACGGCTTTTTTGGTTAAAGCATCAATTACTTGATTTGTCATTTCTTCCGTTGATAAAGCTTTGCTAGCATCATTTGTTAGATCCGCTGTTCGGTGGCCTGCTTCAAGCACATCATTAATTGCTTCAGCCAATGCATCCGCCTCATCAGTCATTTCAAATGCGTACGTGAGCATCATAACAACTGAAGATAATGTTGCTAATGGATTGGCAACCCCTTTTCCTGCTATATCAGGAGCAGAACCATGAATAGGCTCAAAAAGACCTGGACCATCTTGACTTAAACTAGCAGATGGCAGCATTCCTAGTGATCCTGTAATCATCGATGCCTCGTCACTTAAAATATCACCAAACATATTTTCTGTAACGATGACATCAAATTGCCTTGGATTACGAACCAATTGCATTGCCGCATTATCAACGAGCATATGACTATACTCAATATCAGGATAATCCTGTGCCACTTCGTCAACGACTTCTCTCCACAAGCGACTTGATTCTAGTACATTTGCTTTATCCACTGACGTTAGAGTGCCACCGCGAATCTTAGCAAACTCAAAGCCTTTGCGCACAATGCGCTCGATTTCTTTTCTTGAATAGACAAGGGTATCAACAGCTAGTTGCTCTTTTCCTTCACCACGGCGTTCACGCGGCTCACCAAAGTACAAACCACCCGTCAACTCTCTAACAATCACAAGATCCACACCTTGAATGATGTCATCTTTCAGTGGTGAAGCATCAGCGAGAGCATCATAAATGGTAACGGGACGCAGATTGGCAAAAAGATCAAGCTCTTTCCTAAGACCTAGTAATCCTTTTTCCGGACGCTGATCCCCAGGAAGCGTATCCCATTTAGGTCCCCCCACTGCACCAAGTAACACCGCATCACTTTGTTTACAAACTGATAACGTCTCAGCCGGAAGAGGTGTCCCAGATTTATCTATCGCTACTCCCCCAAGATCAGCAAATGTAAATTCAAACTGATGTTGATACATTTTGCCAATTTCAGAAAGAACCTTTGTAGCAGCTTCACAAACTTCTGGCCCGATTCCATCCCCTGGGAGAATCGCAATGTGTTTCTTCATGAATAGCCCTCCCTTATACGTTTAATGGATTCGTACGTTGCTGTTCATTAAATTGTTTTCGATTAATAGTTCGGTTAACCGCGTTAATATAAGCTTTCGCTGAAGCTTCTAGTACATCATGCGCAGTACCGCGGCCAGATGACTCCAATCCGTCGTACTTCACCGTAACATACACTTCTGCTAACGAGTCGCGGCCAGCTGTTGTTGATTGAATACGATAGTCCATAAGCAGAACCTCTTCATCTATCACACGCTCTAATGTATTGTAAATCGCTTCAACACTACCTGAACCCGTCGCTGCTTCTTGAACGGTTTCACCCGTTGGCAATTTCATCGTAATCGTAGCCGTTGGAATATTGGTTGTTCCATAGTTTACTTGTAACGTTTCTAATTCGTAATGAGCAACCGCTGCTCCTACTGTTGCTTCCGTCATCAGTGCAAATAGATCTTCTTCAGTGATATCTTTCTTTTTATCAGCTAAGTCTTTAAAGGCAACAAATGTTTTTTGTAGCTGTTCATCTGTACCATTAAAGCCAAGCTCCATAAGCTTTTCTTTAAAGGCATGGCGTCCTGAATGCTTACCTAGCACCATTCGATTTGAAGAGACTCCAACAAGCTCAGGAGTGATAATTTCGTACGTTTCTTTATTTTTCAACACACCATCTTGATGAATTCCGGATTCATGCGCAAATGCATTAGCCCCTACTACAGCTTTGTTGTTTGGGACAACCATACCAGTTAACTTACTTACTAGAGAGCTCGTGCGTTTGATCTCTTTTAAAGTAAGCCCTGTGTCTGCTTTATAATGATCTTGGCGTATATTTAACGCAACGGCGATTTCTTCAAGTGATGCATTCCCTGCTCTCTCTCCGATTCCATTAACCGTACACTCTACTTGACCAGCACCATTTTGAATCGCAGCTAAAGAGTTAGCTACCGCCATTCCAAGGTCATCATGATTGTGTGTTGAAAGAATAGCACGATCGATGTTAGGTACATTTTCTGTCACATAACGAAACATTTGACCAATCTCATATGGAGTCGTGTAACCAACTGTATCAGGTAAATTAATCACCGTTGCTCCTGCATCAATTACTTCGCGAATAATTCTAGCAAGAAACGGAAGCTCCGTTCGGCTCGCATCTTCAGCAGACCATTGAACTTCTGGAAAGGTCTTCTTTGCCTTTTTCACTGCCGCGACTGCATTCTCAATCACTTGCTCTGGTGTCATCTTTAATTTATATTCCATGTGAATCGGTGAAGTTGCAATGAACACATGAATTCTTGGTTCGGCACTTTCTTTGAGTGCTTCCCAAGTTGTCTCAATGTCACGCTCTAGTGAACGGGAAAGACCTGTAATTGAACTGCTCTTAATCGTTTGAGCAATAGCTTTTACGGAGGCAAAATCTCCTTGTGAGGAGGCTGGAAAACCAGCCTCAATAATATCGACTCCCAAACGTTCAAGCTGCTTTGCAATTTCAAGTTTCTCTTGAAAGTTTAAGTTAACTCCTGCTGATTGTTCTCCGTCCCTTAGCGTGGTATCGAAGACATTAATTTTTCGCACTACCAACCACTCCTTTAGATTTTACAAACGGCATCATTTCACGAAGTTCACGTCCAACCACTTCAATTGGGTGTTGGCTCTCTGCTCTTGTGATCGCTGTGAATTCCGGACGATTTGCTTGGTTTTCAAGAATCCAACCTTTTGCAAATTTACCAGTTTGAATATCTGATAGAATGCTCTTCATTGCTTTCTTCGTTTCATCTGTCACAACTTGAGGTCCTGCTACATAATCGCCCCATTGAGCTGTATCAGAGATAGAGTAACGCATTCCTTCAAGTCCACCTTCATACATAAGGTCAACGATTAATTTCAATTCATGTAAACACTCAAAGTAAGCAACTTCTGGTTGGTATCCTGCTTCTACTAATGTTTCAAACCCAGCTTTTACAAGGGCTGCTGTTCCTCCACAAAGTACTGCTTGCTCCCCGAATAGATCTGTTTCTGTTTCTTCTTGGAATGTTGTTTCAAGAACACCTGCACGTGCTGAACCAATTTGTTTTGCATAAGCTAATGCGATGTCTTTTGCTTGACCTGTTGCATCTTGGAATACAGCAATTAATCCTGGAACCCCTGCTCCATCAACGAATGTACGACGTACAAGATGCCCTGGTCCTTTTGGTGCTGCTAAAAATACGTCAACATCTGCTGGTGGAACGATTTGATTGAAATGAACGTTAAAACCATGTGCGAATGCTAATGCATTTCCTGCATGTAATTCTGGCTCAATTTCGTTTTTGTAAACCGTTGGTTGATGCTCATCTGGTAGTAAGATCATGATAAGATCCGCTTGCGCTGCAGCTTCTCTTACAGGGTATACTTCAAAACCATCACTTACCGCTTGGTCCCATGATTTTCCTGGACGAAGTCCGATGATTACATTTACTCCATTTTCACGAGCATTTTGTGCATGCGCATGACCTTGTGAACCATATCCTACGATTGCTACTTTTTTCCCACTTAATACTGCTTCGTTAACGTCTCCATTGTAATAAACCTTTGCCATAATAAATCTCTCCTCTTGTTTTAATAGTTTTTTTATATGTTGAATTTATGAATTCACTAATTTAATTGATGAGTGTTAATCGATATGGATCATGTGTTGGCTTTTTCGTACTGCGATTAAATGCTGTAATACCCGTACGAGCAATTTCTTTGATTCCATAAGGGCGAAGCAAATCAATAAATGCTTCTACCTTCGTGTGATCACCTGTAATTTGAATCGTCATTGATTCTCGACCAACATCGATGATCGTTGCTCTAAATGGGTTGACAAGTGCAGCTACTTCTCCACGTTGCTGTGGTGTAGCGACAATTTTTACTAGAGCTAATTCACGAGCAACAATCGACTCATCGGTTATATCTTTTACTTTTAGTACGTCAACTTGTTTGTTTAATTGCTTAATAACTTGCTCAACATTTTCCATGCTGTCAGCTGCAACGACAAATGTCATTCTTGAAATGGATGGGTTTTCTGTTACACCCACTGTAATACTCTCGATATTGTAATGCCTTCGAGCAAACAGACCAGTGATCCTGTTCAGCACACCTGAAGTGTTATTTACAAGTGCTGTGATCGTACGTTTCATTGTGGCTTAACCCCCTCCATTTGATGTTGCCCTTTCCCTGGCGCGATCATTGGATAGACATTTTCTTCTTTTGCTACACGTACATCCACAAGCACCGGTCCGGGATGAGCCATCATTTCTTCTAAAGCTCCCTTCAGATCAGAAAGGTGATCAACCCGCATTCCTTTAATGTCATATGCTTCTGCAAGTTTGACGAAATTTGGTTGGATCGGGAACAATGAGTTAGAATAGCGCTCTCCATGAAATAGCTGCTGCCATTGCCTTACCATCCCTAGAGATGCATTGTTTACAATAACAATTTTTACTGGCATATTTAACTCTTGTAAAATCGACATTTCCTGCGCTGTCATCTGGAAACCCGCATCACCTATCACTGCAATAACAGGTGTTTTCGGCTCTGCAAATTGTGCTCCAATTGCTGCCGGGAAACCAAATCCCATTGTTCCTAGACCACCCGAGGTTACCCAGCGATTCGGCTTATTGAACCGATAAAATTGCGCTGACCACATTTGATGTTGACCAACATCTGTTGTAACAATTGCTTCTCCATTTGTTACTTCATGAATCAACTCAATTAAATGTTGAGGTTTAATGACTTCCCCATCTTCTTTGTACCAAAGTGGATAATCCGTTTTTCTTTGTTGCTGAATCTCAAGCCATTCTTTCGTATCACCAGGTGTGCCTTCTTCATCCAGCAGCATTTGCAATGCTTGCTTCGCGTCTCCAACTACAGGAATTTCCGTTTTGATGTTTTTTCCAATTTCTGCTGGATCAATATCAATGTGAACGACACGAGCATTTGGTGCAAAGTAAGCAAGATTCCCTGTTAATCGATCATCAAATCTCGCCCCGATGCTAATAAGTAAATCAGATTCATAGATTGCCATATTAGCGGTATAGGTTCCGTGCATCCCAGCCATGCCAAGACATAATGAGTGGTCTCCAGGGAAACTCCCTAGACCAAGCAGCGTATTTACTACAGGGATTTTTGTTTTTTCGACATATTCAAATAATTCACTCGACGCCCTCCCGTGTAGAACTCCCGCTCCAGCTAAAATAACAGGCTTCTTTGCTTCCGTTACGGCATCAACTACTTTACGAATTTGCAGACGATTTGGAACAACCGTTGGCTGATATCCAGGAATATTCACTTCCTTGCTATAATCGAACATCCCAGTTGCTAGTGAGACATCTTTTGGTAAATCAATTAATACAGGACCAGGACGGCCTGTTGTCGCAATATGGAAAGCTTCTTTAATGATTCTCGGAAATTCTTCTACCGATCGAACTTGGTAGTTATGCTTTGTAATTGGCATCGTAATCCCGATCATATCCGCTTCCTGAAAAGCATCTGTCCCGATAACTGTTGTTGCTACTTGACCAGTAATAACGACAAGCGGCAAAGAATCAATCATCGCATCGGCTATTCCTGTCACTACGTTTGTTGCTCCAGGTCCAGAGGTGACAATACAGACACCTGGTTTGCCCGATACTCTTGCATATCCTTCAGCAGCATGAATGGCTCCTTGTTCATGCCTCGCTAGAACGTGATGAATACCTGTTTTATATATTTCATCATACGTAGGTAAGATCGCTCCCCCTGGATAACCAAAGATGACATCAACATCCTCTTTTGCCAAAGCTTCCATTAACATACTTGAACCAGAAAGTTGTTTCGGTTCTTCACTTGTTTGTTGTTCTTTCTTTTTCACGTTCGTACTCATGTTTCATGCCTCCTTACAAAGATTCTCTCGAAAACAACCCCAACATCTTAACAATACAAAGTGAACAACGAAAAAATGTAAAATAAAAAAATCTTTCCACCCCATATAAGCTATTAACTCATAGCTAGAAGGGGCGAAAAGATTTTCTTTCCACGGTACCACCCTTATTCATTAAACAGATTCTCATCTATTTAATCTTAATTGTTTTAATAACGAGTGCTGTGTACACCCGACCAATCTTAATAGAATAAGTCGTTCAGATTGGTACTCTGAGGCGAGCTTCGTCAATAGCAACAACACCGCATCTCAGCACCACGGCTCTCTGTTGAAGTTGCAACATTGAGTACTTTTCCTCTTCTTCGTTTTGAATTATTAGATTTTCATAACTCCACCAGTATTGGCTGAAGTAACTAATTTTGCATATCTAGCAAGATAACCCTTTTTCACTTTTGGCTCAGGCTCAACCCAACCTTCTTTGCGCTTCGCATGTTCTTCGTCTGATACTAACCATTCAATCGTTCGACTCGGTAGATCAATTCGAATGCGATCTCCATTTTCAACGAAAGCGATTGGCCCGCCATCTGCTGCTTCTGGAGAAATATGACCGATGGAGATACCTCTTGATGCTCCCGAGAAACGTCCGTCGGTAATTAAGGCAACTTTTGTACCGAGACCTCTACCAGCAATTGCTGACGTTGGTGCTAGCATCTCAGGCATTCCAGGTCCGCCTTTTGGTCCTTCGTATCGAATGACAACGACATGACCTTCACGAACAAGCCCTTCATCAATTCCTTTTTGAGCCTCTTCTTGAGAGTTGAAAACAATCGCTTCACCATCAAAAACTTTAATCGACGGATCGACTGCCCCTACTTTAATAACCGCTCCATCTGGTGCAATGTTTCCGTATAATACCGAAAGACCACCAACTGGGCTATATGGATTGTTTTTACGACGAATAACATCATCATTCGTAATTTCTGCATCTTTTACATTATCATATAAGCTTTTACCAGTAATCGTAATTCGATCTGGGTGAATGGCTCCCTCGATGTTACAAAGCTCTTTAATGATTGCACTTACTCCTCCTGCATGATGTACATCATCCATGGAATAATCTGATGCAGGGCTAATTTTTGATAAATAAGGAACTCGTTCAGCCACTTTATTAATTCGATTCAGATCGTAATCAATTTCTGCTTCGTTCGCTATTGCTAACGTATGAAGAACGGTATTTGTAGAGCCTCCCATTGCCATATCAAGTGCAAATGCATCGTCAATCGTTTCTTCTGTAACAATATCTCGAGGTCTAATATCTTTTTCAATTAAGTTCATTAAATGTTTAGCCGCATCCTTAATCAATTGGTGGCGGTCATTAGACGTAGCAACAATTGTTCCATTTCCAGGTAAGGCAAGCCCAAGCATTTCCATTAATGAGTTCATTGAGTTAGCTGTAAACATTCCGGAACAGGACCCACATGTTGGACATGCTGTTTGTTCGATTTCAAGTAACTCTTCTCTTGTCATATTACCTGACGCAAATGCGCCTACACCTTCAAAAACAGATACTAATGATAAGTTCTGCCCATCTTTTGTTTTACCAGCTTCCATTGGACCACCTGATACAAATACGGATGGGACATTTGTTCTTACAGATGCCATTAACATCCCTGGAGTGATCTTGTCACAGTTTGGAATATAAAAAACTCCATCAAACCAGTGAGCATTAATGACCGTCTCTGCTGCGTCACAAATAATTTCGCGACTTGGGAGCGAATATCTCATGCCGATGTGCCCCATAGCAATTCCATCATCTACCCCGATTGTATTAAATTCAAATGGAATGCCTCCTGCTTCACGAATTGCTTGTTTTGCTACTTCTGCAAATTTGTTTAAGTGCATATGTCCTGGAATGATGTCGATGTATGAGTTACATACGCCAATGAATGGTTTATCCATCTCATCTTCTTTTACCCCAGCTGCTCGAAGTAAACTTCGATGAGGCGCACGATCAATCCCCTTTTTAATCATATTACTTCTCATTACTACCCGCTCCCTATTTCAATCAATGTATCTATCGCTCAGCTCTCCTATGCTTAACTTATCTCAAGGTTTCGGAATAAACCTTTTCTCCCTCTATTACCACTCTTTCTCTAAATGCTTCTAATAATTTCTTTGTTTCTTCTCCTGGCTTTCCTTCACCAATAACTCGACCATCTACTTTAACAACTGCGATCACTTCTGCTGCTGTCCCTGTCAAAAACACTTCATCAGCGACATACACATCATGTCTAGTAAATGGTTCCTCTTTAACTGTATACCCTAGGTCTTTCGCAAACTCTATAATGGCATTTCTCGTTATCCCTTCAAGAGCTCCTACGTAACCTGGAGGTGTTATCAACTCTGTTCCTTTAACAATGAAAACATTATCAGCTGAACCTTCAGCTACATAACCTTGATCGTTAAGCATTAGGGCTTCACTTACACCAGCCAAACTTGCTTCTATTTTGACAAGAATATTATTCAAATAGTTCAGAGATTTCACTTTAGGACTTAAGACATCTGGGCGATTTCGGCGAGTTGCCACTGTAACAATTTCTAATCCAGATTCATATAATTCCTTTGGGAAGAGGGCTAACTCTTCAGCGATTATAATCACTTGAGGTGCCGCACATGATGCAGGATCAAGTCCTAAGTTTCCTACTCCCCTTGAAATAACAAGTCGAATGTATGCATTACTTAATTGATTCTTCTGTAATGTTTTAACGACTAATTGTTTCATTTCTTCTTTCGAATGCGGAATGGAAAGCATAATTGACTTTGCAGAGTTGTATAGTCTGTCAAGATGCTCTTGCAGCCTAAAAACATTCCCCTCATATACACGAATGCCCTCAAAGACACCATCGCCATATAAAAAACCGTGATCATATACTGAAATCTTTGCTTCGTGTTTTCGAACGAAGTCTCCGTTTAGATAAATCCATTGCTCACTCATGACGTATACTCTCCTCGTGTATCATGTACATTTGCATAAATTTAGCCTACAAACATTACATAATTTTATCTCTCTAGAGCGGACATTTGTTTTTTTATATAGTGTTGTTTGAGATTTATCATACGCTCATTCCTCACTATGGTCAACCATTTTTTTAAAATAATTTGACTATTTTGATTAGTAGTCTAAATTGAATACGCTTACACTATTGCCATTACTAGAATTTGAAAATAAGATTTCCATTCTTGCCTAATATGGGGCATATTCCTCATTCTTACGGACATCCTATATGTGGGTGATAAAAAATGTTAAAAAAATACAAAAAGTACATTAGAATTTCAAAAAAATTTCCGTTCATTCGAATTCAAAAGCGTAAACGTGCCTCCTTGGTGTTAGTAGAAGAGTTAGGGAAAATCTGTAATACAGAAGCGGAAAAACTACTGTATCACCAATTGCTGGCAAACATGTATTACCCTACACCACATTTTTGGATTGAGAACATCCACGCAAACTTGGCACTAGTACCTTACAAGCTAGCATTGATTGAAATGCGACCTGGATTAAACGAAAAAAGGATCGTTCGTCAATTAAAAAAACGTGGATGGCGAGTACTTTTTTATGACACAGAACAATTGCTACAAAACGAGTCGCAATATGTGAATCAAGTGTTGCAACAAGCACCGTCCAACACAAAAAACGTCTCCACCTCATCATAGGTGGAGACGTTTGAATTATGTAAGTTAAATGGCGTCCCAGGAGAGATTCGAACTCCCGACCGACGGCTTAGAAGGCCGTTGCTCTATCCTGCTGAGCTACTGGGACAAAAGCGGGTGATGAGAATCGAACTCACGACATCAGCTTGGAAGGCTGAGGTTTTACCACTAAACTACACCCGCACAATGTGGTAATATGAAATTTATTATGTAGACGTAACGCCTAACATGTCTTTTCCTCTTCTAGTATTTCACAGATGCAAATGCGTCAAGACAACTCGAAGATTACTCGGCAGATGTTTCGCTCGTGGCTGAGGTTTTACCACTAAACTACACCCGCACAGTGTGTTAATATGTTTGCATATTATTGTTGTCGTCCTTATTACCTTGCGGCGACATATATTAATATAACTCAATCAAAAAAAAATGTCAACAATTCCTCAGAAAAAAAGTTTAAAATTTTTCTCTCTCCACAAAAACGCTATTTCTGCAGAGAGAGTCATGTTATTCCTTTAGTTTACCTCAAAATGATAAACCATGTCTGTAACAATTTTTCCGTCATAATCATAATACGTTACGGTAGCTTTCGTCTTATGATACTCACAGATGCAGTACGTTTTTTCTTCTCGATTTCTCGGAAGTCGGATACTCCCCGGATTTATGTAAATGACTCCATTTTCTACAAAAGCTCCTGCTACATGAGAATGTCCAAAACAAGCAATTTGAGCCGCTTTTTCTTCGGCACGATAACTTAGAGGAACATGTGTCATTTTCACATTATAAAGGTGGCCATGAGTCACATAAATTCCCACACCTTGAACTTTTTCAAAGAGATCATCTGGGAAATCAGAGCCAAAATCACAGTTGCCCTTTACAACATTTACGCCTTTTAGTGCAGAATGCCCCTCTTCAAGTTCAGAATCTCCACAGTGGATGAGAATATCTACTTCTTCTCTATGTCGATGAATCACTTTCTCAAGCTCGCTTTCCAAGCCATGACTATCACTTATAATAAAAGCTTTCATACTTCCCTCCTACAAGCCCCATTCCCTTTGATGAGCTAGTAATTCCTTTAATGCATTCGCTCGATGACTTCGCTTATTTTTCTCTTCAGCCGTTAACTGTGCCATCGTTCTATCTAGCTCTGGAATATAAAATATGGGATCATACCCAAACCCGTTCGCCCCACGAGCTTCTGTAGCGATCATTCCTTCGCATGTCCCCTTATACAATTTCGTTTCTTGGTTCGGACTAGCAACAGCGATCAAACAGATAAATCGGGCCGTTCGATCTTCACTTGGAACGTCCTTTAGTTCCATTAGTACTTTCTCCATATTATTCTTATCATTTTTGCTCTCTCCTGCATAGCGAGCTGAATACACACCGGGTCTTCCATCAAGTGCATCAACTTGTAATCCTGAGTCATCAGCTATCACCATTTGATTGATATGCAAGGCTAATGTTTCTGCTTTCTTTGCTGCATTCTCCGCAAATGTCTCTCCATCTTCGACAATATCTGGAATGGTAGGATAGTCTAACAATGAACGGATTTCGAATCCATGAAATAACTGCTTGAACTCAGCTATTTTCCCTTTGTTCTGTGTTGCAATAACAATTTCCTTCATGTTTAGCTCCTTTATTTCATTCTCTCAGCTATGTTCCCAAGAGCCTCTTTTTGCTTTCCGATCAGAGCATCAATTCCAAGCTCTGCTAAATCAAGAATTTGGTTTAGTTGAGAACGAGAGAACGTTGCTTCTTCACCAGTACCTTGAAGCTCGACAAATTCATGTTTGCCAGTCATCACGACATTCATGTCCACTTCGGCTGAAGCATCTTCAACATAACACAAGTCAAGAAGTTCCCCTTTTTTCGAATCTACTCCAACGGATATGGCTGCTAAATAGTCTTTGATGGGCCATTCTTTTATTTTCCCTTTAGAGATAACTTTATCCATCGCAAGAGCTAATGCGACAAATGCTCCTGTGATTGAAGCTGTTCTCGTTCCCCCATCTGCTTGAATGACATCACAATCAATCCAGACCGTTCTCTCCCCAATCTTTTCTAAATCAATGACTGAACGCAACGAACGTCCGATCAATCGTTGAATCTCCATCGTCCTTCCCGACACTTTTCCTTTGGAAGACTCTCGGATATTTCTCGTTTCCGTCGCTCGTGGAAGCATGGCATATTCTGCTGCAATCCAACCTTTTCCTTGACCTCTCAAAAAAGGAGGCACTCGGTCTTCTACTGTTGCTGTACAAATGACACGAGTGTCACCCATTGAAATTAAGACCGAACCTTCAGGGTGCTTTACAAAATCAGTCTCAATAGAAACCTCTCTTATTTGATCCGATGCACGTCCATCCACTCTCATATTTGTTACCCCCTAATATTCATCACATTGTCTGTTCATTCTAAACTCTTATGTAAGGTTAAAAAGGAGGAAGCAATAAGCTCCTCCTTTCAATTATTTATCATTATAAAGAAATTTAGTAATAGAGTCCAATCAATCCATTAGTAACTTCCTGTATTCACAAGGCTTGGCCTTGAAACAGGCTCTGCAACCTCTCCAGACTCAGTTAACACTTCAGCATCACCATTTACTTGAACAGCAACTTTTTCAATTCCTGTCTGTTCTGTTAGAGTAAGAGCTAACATGTTTAATACTTCAGAAGAAACCGCTGTAGATTGATTTTGAGAAAGAAGCGACTCGTTGAAATTTAACGTAACTGTTCCATTCTCATATGACGGCTCTTCAAGTAAAGCTACCTCTTGGCGGAAATCTGTTAACAACTGTGATTCATTTGAAGGTCCTTTTAACAGTTCTTCAACAGCAGCGGTTAATGATTCCGTATTCGAAGCAACTCGTCTCGTAACGGGAACATAGTACGTGTTCTCGCCATTTTCTGCTAAGAAGTATAAAGTAACCCCCTTACTATTAACTACATCAGTAACAGAGCCCGTTTCTAGGTTTATCCCATTAGCCCGACTAACCCCTTCTCCAATTGGCGTTCCACCAACCGGCATCGTGTCTTGCTTGTAGCCATTAATATTAATCTGAACACTTTCGACATTTTCAAATTGAGTTAGTGTCCACGTGATTGCTTCAAGAATTTGTTTTTCTTGATTAGCATCATACTCTTTGAACTCATTTGAAAAATCAGCTACAGCAATTCCATCTTCTTTTAAATTCACACTAATTTTCGTTCCAGCTGGGAGTACGGCACGGAAACCATTTGGTAACAATTCAGTTACAGGACCTCCATCAACTAAATACTCTAACGATTGTTTTAAGACACTTTCTGTTTTTGGCAAGTCAAGCGTTTGCGGAACAACAAGTCCATTCGAATCGATTAAGTATAATTCACGTTGAACATAGTCTTCTGTTGCTTCTTCTCCTTCTCCTGTCCCTTCACCTTCATCTTTTCCTGCATCTTCATCCACAGCCTCTTCAGGATCTTCTTCTAAACCTAATGATTCATTTTCCTCTACATAATTTGTTGGTGGTGTATCCATTTCATTGGCCGCTTCATTCGATCCAAACGAACAAGCTGACATTGTTAACATTGTAAGTGCAAGAATGGGAACCCCTTTTCGTAAAACTTTGCGCATTGTTTTCCCTCCTAAGATAGTTTGTACTACATGTATACGAGCCTCAAAAAATAATAGACCACCTTTATCTATTTTTTGTCCTATTTTTTTCAACAAAAAAAATCACTAAGAAGATCCTTAGCGATTTGCCTAAACAACTATAATATTAACACTACAAGATTAGTGATTTCACGCAGTCTACATTCATTTCTAACCACTGATCAGCTAAACTTTTGAAACGTCTAGGATTACCTGTCGTATAAAAACGATGAGCAGGATGTCGATCTTGCGTATAAAGAAGGTTATTATGATAGAGAAGACTACTAACTTCTCGTGCTGTCTCATCACCAGACGAAATTAATTGAATCTCTCTACCAACTCTCTCAGCTATTACTTCTTTTAACAATGGATAGTGAGTGCAACCTAAAATAAGCGTATCAAACTGTAAATGATCTAGAGGTTTCAACGCCTCATCTACAATCCTCTCCGCTTTTGGTCCATCAAACACACCACTTTCTACTAATGGAACGAAAGGTGGACAAGCAAGGCTCTCTACTTTTACTTCGCTATTTATGTCTTTTAATGCTTTCTCATATGCTTGACTCCGAATCGTTCCTGTTGTTCCTATTATGGCCACATGGTCCCTCTTCGTGACTTTTAATGCACTGATTGCCCCTGGATGAACAACCCCAACAACAGGGATAGAGAGTTCTCTTTTCACTTCTTCTAGAACAACAGCCGTAGCCGTATTGCATGCAATGACGAGCATTTTCATGTTTTCTTTTAATAATTGATCTATCAGTTCCCAAGTGAATTTTCTTACTTCTTCTTCTGATCTAGGCCCATATGGACAACGTGCTGAATCTCCAATATAGACAATTTCCTCTTTTGGAAGCTGCCGCATGATCTCTTTTGCCACGGTTAATCCACCTAAACCAGAATCAATTACTCCTATTGGTCTATCCAACAAACTTCCCCTCATTCTACTCGATGCCTCGTTACGGGTTCATTCTTGTCGCTTTCATTTCTTCATGAAGAACATGCAAACTCTTTTCAAGGAAATCCACTTCTTCTTGTGAAAAATCTTGCAGAATTCCTTCTAGATAATCTTGACGCTTTTTTATTACTTCCTCAATGATCGTACGACCTTTATTTAATAAATGAATCCGGACTACGCGTCGGTCATTTTTATCTTTCACTCGCTCAACTAATTCATTTTTTTCCATTCTATCAACAAGATCTGTCGTTGTACTGCATGCAAGATACATTTTTGTAGACAGTTCTCCTATCGTCATATCACCATATTCATTTAACCATTGTAATGCTACAAACTGCGGTGGGGTAATGGGAAATTGCGTTAGGATTTCTCGCCCCTTTTGCTTTACCATTTCTGCCACTCTTCGTAACGATCGTTCGATCTGCTCTATTTGGCGATGATCCACCTGTACGCACCTCCAATAATAACTAGTACCATTTCCTTAATTGTCGCCTGTTTCTATAGGAAAAGCAAGCAATATATGTGACAATTCCATGCACATAGTTGAAGTAGTGATCATAATAAGAAAGAGGTTGACCACGATCAGTCAACCTCTCAGTCTTACTTCAAATAAGTTTCACGAACTCGTTTTTCGACTTCATCCGCTGTGTCTAAATAAATCATTTCATTTGCAAACGCTGCAAGTTCTTCTTTAGAAAGAGTTAGCATTTGATTACGAGCTGGTAAAATGGACGTAGCACTCATACTAAATTCATCTAAACCAAGACCTAATAGAAGTGGGATCGCGACTTCATCTCCAGCCATTTCTCCGCACATTCCTGCCCATTTGCCTTCTTTATGAGCTGCATCCACAACCATTTTTACTAAACGCAAAATAGCCGGGTGGTATGGTTGGTATAAATAAGATACACGTTCATTCATCCGATCCGCTGCCATCGTGTACTGAATTAAATCATTCGTACCAATACTGAAGAAGTCAACTTCTTTAGCAAACAAATCAGCCGCTACTGCTGTTGACGGAATTTCAACCATCATACCGATTTCGATTGAATCTGAAACAGACACTCCATTTGCAACTAACTTGTCTTTTTCTTCAAGAAGCATTGCTTTTCCTTGACGGAATTCATCAAGCGTTGCAATCATTGGGAACATTACTTTTAGGTTACCAAAAGCACTTGCTCGCAGAAGCGCACGCAATTGCGTACGGAAAATTTCTTTCTCTTCTAAGCAGAGGCGAATGGCACGGAAGCCTAAAAATGGGTTCATTTCTTTCGGAAGATCTAAGTATGGTAGTTCTTTATCTCCACCGATGTCTAATGTACGAATGACAACAGGCTTGCCTTCCATACGTTCAACAACCTCTTTATATGCTTCAAATTGCTCTTCCTCAGATGGAAGTTCTGTTCTTCCCATATAAAGAAATTCTGTACGGTAAAGACCAATCCCTTCAGCTCCATTGTTAATAACACCTTCTAAATCTTTAGGTGTTCCAATGTTTGCTGCAAGTTCAACATGTTGACCGTCTTTTGTCGTTGTTTGTTCATTTACAAGTTTCGCCCATTCTGCTTTTTGCTTCGCAAAATCATCACGCTTCTTTGTATATGTCGCTACTTCTTCGTCAGAAGGTTCTACAATAACAACACCTTCTAACCCATCAACAATAACAGTCATTCCCGTTTGGATTTTCGCTGTAACTTCTTTTGTTCCAACAACAGCAGGGATTTCTAACGATCTAGACATAATAGCTGAATGAGATGTACGTCCACCAATATCCGTTGCAAACCCTTTAATAAATACTGGGTTTAATTGCGCTGTATCAGAAGGGGTCAAATCTTCAGCAATAATAATTGTTTCTTCTGAAATCGTTGCTAGTGATTGCACTTCAATTCCAAGCAAATGACCAAGTACACGCTTTGATACATCACGAATATCTGCTGCACGTTCCTTCATATATTCATTATCCATGTTTTCAAACATAGTAATAAACATTGAAGAAACTTCATTCATTGCATACTCTGCGTTTTGCTTGTCATCTGTGATTTTTGCTTTAACTGCATCGACAAGTTCAGGGTCACTAAGGACAAGTAGATGAGCAGCAAAAATTTCTGCTTTATCAGCTCCGAGCTCTTTTTCTGTTTTATCTTTGATAACAGAAAGCTCTTCTTTTGAGGTTGAAAGTGCATCTTCAAGACGCTTAACTTCACTGGCTGGATCTTGAATTTCTTTTAATTCAATTGTCATATCAGGCTCTTCATGTACGAAAGCTTTCGCAATCGCCACACCAGAAGAAGCAGCGATACCAGTAAGTGTTTGCATTATTCCCCTAACCCTTCCTTAATAACATCTTCAATTGCTTGAAGAGCTTCATCTGCATCTGAACCTTCAGCTTTCACTGTAACTTCAGCACCTTTACCAACACCTAGAGACATAACGCCCATGATTGATTTTAAGTTAACAGACTTTCCTTTGAACTCAAGAGTAATATCTGAAGAAAATTGTCCTGCCTTGTTTACTAACTGTGTTGCTGGACGTGCGTGAATTCCCGTATCTGCTGTAATTAAAAATGTTTTTTCTGCCATAATCATCTACCTCTTTCTTTTCAATAAAATTTAATTTAAGAAAAAAGACTTTTTCTTATTTTTCATATACTTATTGTCTTCTACTTTTGCACATTTAAACGAGAAAGATACTTAAAAAAGGCATAAGTAAAGAAAGGGATATGTAGATCACAATAAGAGCGTACAAGTATAGAGTACCCTAACTGAGTCCCATATACACTTCAATACTTATGCCTGATCGAATCAGTAACACGTATAAAATGCACAATTTGGAAGTAATACAATATAGTATTTGTAAGATGTATGCTTTCTTAAAGCCATAAACAGTATAGCATAGGCATTTAATCCTTTTCAATATATTTACTTGAAATGCAGTAGAACCTTGTCGAAAAAATGTCGAAAAGACGTCAAGAAAAAATATAAAGAAAAAGGCTAAAGTTAATGTCGAAAATAAAACACGTAGTTCGACTCTCACACATATACTATCGAGACTAAAACCCTTCAATAGGTGGGCATTTTAGTCCCCACTATTCGCTCTCAGCCCGAGCAAGAAGGAGTGAACTCATTGAAAGGAGCAGAATTCGGACCTAAACCCTTGCTTACGAAAAGGGAACGCGAAGTTTTCGAATTACTTGTCCAAGACAAAACCACAAGAGATATCGCGCAAGAGCTTTTCATAAGTGAGAAAACAGTACGAAATCACATCTCTAATACGATGCAAAAGTTGGGAGTTAAGGGGCGCTCTCAAGCAGTTATTGAGTTAGTACGACTAGGAGAACTTGAAATATAGGTACACTAAAATTCATAGGCTCATCTATTATTTCGTTGATCGCTTACGTTTTAGTCGTCTCATATTTTAATGATCCGCAAACTAAGAAAGATCGGTTTGCGGATCTTCTTCTATTTTAATTTCCCTCTAGAAGTTTTCTTGCTTCTTCATCAAAAGCTACACCTCTCCCCGTTTCCTTACTGATCTGAACAATCGTCCCCCTCCCAGTTAAGCATATGGACTCTTCTTTTGTTAAAGCTATATAATGCAAATCAACTGAAGAAGTACCAAGTCTTTCTACTTTAACTCCTATCCTTAATTGTTCATCAAAAAGGACCTGCTTATGAAAGTCACACTGAAGATCAGCTACGACAATGATCTGGGAATAAGAAGACTTAGCCCACTTTTGCATAAGCCCTAATTCCTTAAACAAAGCTAAACGCGCATCCTCAAAAAAAACAAAAGCATTTGTATTATTTAAATGACCAAACGCATCAGTTTCCGAAAACCGAACCTGTACCGGTATATAAAAATGAAAGGAACTCAGCCAACTTTCTAGATCTTCAATATATGACGGTATTTTCATTTTTTCACAACCTTTTCTTTAAATATGTGCTCATTTCGAAAGCGCTTTATCGATCTTTTCTTAAAAAGGCCTAATCTCTTACCATTAAAGAGACTAGACCTTTCATCAATTATGCACCAAAGAAGTTTTTAAACGATTGTAATGTTGTAGAACGGTTCAAAGCTGCAATGGATGTCGTTAAAGGAATGCCTTTCGGACATGATTGCACACAGTTTTGTGAGTTTCCGCAGTTTGCAAGCCCGCCTTCACCCATAATCGTTTCTAAACGTTCTTCTTTATTCATTTCACCCGTTGGATGAGCATTAAATAAACGTACTTGAGATAACGGTGCTGGTCCAATGAAATCAGACTTACTATTTACATTAGGACACGCCTCCAAACAAACGCCACATGTCATACATTTTGAAAGCTCATATGCCCATTGACGCTTTGTTTCAGCCATACGTGGCCCTGGTCCAAGGTCATAGGTTCCATCAATCGGAATCCATGCTTTCACTTTCTTAAGGGAGTCAAACATCCGACTACGGTCAACCATTAAATCACGAACAACGGGGAACGTCTTCATTGGTTCAAGACGAATTGGTTGCTCAAGCTGATCAACTAAAGCCGTACAAGATTGACGAGGCTTACCGTTAATGACCATTGAACATGCGCCACAAACTTCTTCTAAACAGTTCATATCCCACGCAATCGGAGTTGTCTCTTTCCCACTAGATGTAACAGGGTTACGACGAAACTCCATGAGGGCTGAGATCACGTTCATATTTTGACGATATGGTACTTCAAACTCCTCAACATAAGGAGCACTGTTTGGATCATCTTGACGTGTTACTTTAAATTTAATTGTTTTTTCACTCATGATTTAGCAGCTCCTTGCTTCTTTTGTGAGTAGTCACGTTTACGAGGCTTAATAAGCGACGTATCAACTTCTTCCCATGAAAAGTCAGGACCATTTTTCGCAGGGTTAAATGTAGCCTTTGTTGTTTTCAAGAACTCTTCATCATTACGTTCAGGGAACTCAGGCTTGTAATGTGCTCCTCGGCTTTCATTACGGTTATATGCACCTAGTGTAATAACACGTGCGAGACTTAACATTCCGTCTAACTGACGTGTAAATGAGGCTCCTTGGTTGCTCCACTTGGCTGTATCGTTGATATTAATATTTTTATAACGTTCCATTAACTCTTGGATCTTCTCATCAGTTTTTAATAGCTTTTCATTGTAACGAACAACTGTTACGTTATCTGTCATCCATTCACCAAGTTCTTTATGAAGGATGTAGGCATTTTCTTTTCCATCCATTTTCATGATGTCATCAAATGCTTGTTGTTCTTTCTTCACTTCTCCTTCAAATAATGAAGAAGGCATCGCATCAGCCGTTTTATCTAGTCCGTTCATGTATTCAACAGCTTTCGGTCCCGCTACCATACCTCCATAAATCGCTGATAGAAGCGAGTTAGCACCTAGGCGATTTCCGCCGTGCTGTGAGTAATCACACTCACCAGCTGCGAACAGTCCAGGAATATTTGTCATTTGATCATAATCGATCCACATACCACCCATAGAGTAGTGAACCGCTGGGAAAATCTTCATTGGCACTTTACGAGGGTCATCACCCATGAACTTCTCATAGATTTCAATGATGCCTCCAAGTTTGATATCAAGCTCTTTCGGATCTTTATGAGAAAGGTCTAGATAAACCATGTTCTCGCCATTAATTCCTAGTTTTTGCTCCACACACACATCAAAGATTTCACGTGTAGCAATATCACGTGGAACAAGGTTACCATATGCAGGATATTTTTCTTCAAGAAAATACCATGGTTTCCCATCTTTATACGTCCATACTCGTCCACCTTCACCACGAGCAGATTCACTCATTAGACGAAGTTTATCGTCACCAGGAATCGCCGTTGGGTGAATTTGGATAAACTCACCATTAGCATAGTGAACACCTTGTTGATAAAGCTTAGCAGCTGCATAGCCCGTATTGATAACTGAGTTGGTGGATTTTCCGAAAATAATCCCTGGGCCCCCAGTAGCCATAATAACGGCATCACCTTGGAAGCTGCGAATCTCTGATGATTTTAAATCTTGAGCTGTAATCCCGCGACAGGTTCCTTCATCATCAACAATAGCTGATAGGAATTCCCATCCTTCATACTTCGTAACAAGTCCACTTACTTCATGACGACGAACTTGCTCATCAAGTGCGTATAATAATTGCTGACCTGTAGTTGCGCCCGCAAAAGCTGTACGGTGATGTTGCGTTCCACCGAAACGACGGAAATCTAGTAACCCTTCAGGCGTACGGTTAAACATAACCCCCATACGATCCATTAAGTGAATAATTCCAGGCGCTGCCTCAGTCATCGCTTTTACTGGAGGTTGGTTCGCCAAGAAGTCTCCACCATAAACTGTATCATCGAAGTGCTCCCACGGAGAATCTCCTTCCCCTTTCGTGTTAACCGCACCATTTATTCCACCTTGTGCACAAACTGAGTGTGAACGTTTTACCGGAACTAATGAGAAGAGATCAACGGGTACCCCTTTTTCTGCTGCTTTAATTGTTGCCATCAGACCAGCTAGTCCGCCTCCGACAACAATAATTCTACCTTTACTCATATTTGACCCACTCCTTAAATGTTTGCTAAGTCTGGATTAATGAATGCTAGAATTGCTCTAATTCCAACAAACGTTAATGCGAAGAAAATACCTAGTGTTACATATGTTGCAATTTGTTGTGAACGAGGTGTTACTGTAATCCCCCAAGATACTGCAAATGACCAAAGACCATTAGCAAAGTGGAACGTCGCTGCAATAACCCCGACAATATAGAATACGATCATAAAAGGATTACTAAAGATGTTAGCCATCATATCAAAGTTTACTTCTGCACCTAATGCAGCAGCTACTCTAGTTTCCCATACGTGCCAAGTAATCCAGATAACTAAGAATACTCCAGTCCAACGTTGAATACGGAACATCCAGTTACGGAAGAAACCATATCGAGCTGTGTTGTTTTTTGCTTGAAATGCAATGTATAAACCATAAATTGCATGATAAAGCAATGGAATAAAAATTAAAAAGATTTCAAGAAGATAACGGAATGGTAAGTTTTCCATGAAGTGAGCTGCTTGATTAAAAGCACTCGCACCTCGTGTTGCAAAATGGTTAATTACAAAGTGTTGAACTAGGAATAGTCCAACTGGAATGACGCCAAGTAATGAATGTAGCTTACGATTAAAAAATTCCCGGTTGCCAGCCATACCTTTTTCCCCCTACAAATGATTTTGATCCTACTAAATCGTGTAAATCAATGATTTTTTTCTATCCTTCTATAGTATATTGGAACCGACAAACAAAAAATGATAGATTGCAAGCACCAATATTATGAAACTTTTAGCAAGTTTCTGTGAAAAAAATCTGACAAATTTATTGTACTCCCATCAGATAACCTCGTCAAGAAAACGTATACAACTCTTTTTAGTTTCTAAGAGAGGAAAAAGCCCTTTTCTAAGGACTTTTCCATTAAAATAACAATATTTCCAACTTATCTACTAAATTTACCCGATAATAATTCTTTCTGTTGGATATTTAAAATGTGTTTTTGTTTCACGTTTTCGGACCGAGAATAAAAAGGCAATAAGTCCCACTCGACCTATAAACATCAGAATCATTAAGACAAATTGGCTTGGTAAGGACAGATCAGGAGTAATTCCCATTGACAAACCACACGTTCCGAAGGCTGATGCTGTTTCAAAAATAATCGACATGAGTGTAATGTTGTTCCTTGCCTCAAATGCCGAGATCAGTGTCACAGCGGCAAATAACAAAACAAGAAACACAGATAAGACAATAAACGCCTTTTGCCTATCCTCAGGGTGAATCTCTCTTCCAAATACTTTCACATCATCTTTTCCTAATGCAAAACTTCGAATCGTTAAAAACATGACTGCGACCGTTGTCGTACGTATTCCACCACCCACACTAGAAGGGCTCGCTCCAATGATCATTAAACCTGAAATAAAGAGCAATGTTCCAATATTTAACTCAGACACATCCATAATGGATAATCCACCACTTCTAGCTGTTGCTGAATTAAAGATCGAATAAAACAATTGCTGATGCCACTCTAATCCAACATAATAAAAACCGCTTTCGAGTGCCCAAATTCCGATGATCCCAATTGCAAAGACTGCGAAGTAAGTGGTTGTTGTAATTTTTGTAAACAAACTAAATTTGAAATTGTTGTTCTTCCTAGAAAAGTATTCTTTTAATTCGAGCAAGACAGGAAACCCTATGGCTCCCGCAAAGATAAGCAAGATCACGACGAATTGAACGTAGTAATCATTAGCAAATGGAATCAAGGACTCTCCCGTCACATCAAAACCAGCGTTTGTAAAAGCACTTAACGATGCAAATGCCCCTTGATAATATGCCTCACCTACCGTATCAAAATAACGAATAAAATAAGTACCAAGTATGAGTGCACCGATGAATTCAATGATGAGGGCCACTAACAAGATTCCTCTCATTAGATTGACTAACCCAGAAAAATTATTTTGATTTTGGTCGACCATAATTAACATTCGTTGTGCCAAATTAATTTTGCGTCCAAATAACATCCAGACAAAAGTCCCCATTGTCATGATACCAATTCCACCAAGCTGAATGGCAAGTGCTAAAAAGACAATTCCTATGTAACTATATGTATCAGGTACATTAACGACCGTTAATCCCGTAACGCTCACAGCGCTAACCGACGTAAAAAGAGCTTCTGAATAAGTTACATCGACTCCAGGTTGATGCGATATAGGCAAGTAAAGCAAAACACTAAACACAAACATCGCTATAATGTAGGCTATAATAATAACCCTAAAAGGCGATAAAAATTGATTCAACCCTGATTTCATTGATTATGTACCTCCATTTTATTCGCGGTTAAGTATACCATTTAAAGAGGTGAAAGAAAAAGGGGGCTCTTCCCTTTTTCTTTCACCTCGAAGCGATGAGCGGAACCGCCGTTTGGGTTTAAGCGCAAAGGAGTGGGGTTCTCCTTTGCGCGCACGGCGTGTGCAGCCAGCGCTACTTCTTCGCTTTTCAAAAAAGGGGGCTCTTCCCTTTTTCTTTCACCTCGAAGCGATGAGCGGAACCGCCGTTTAGGTTTAAGCGCAAAGGAGTGGGGTTCTCCTTTGCGCGCACGGCGTGTGGAGCCAGCGCTACTTCTTCGCTTTTCAAAAAAAGGGGGCTCTTCCCTTTTTCTTTCACCTCGAAGCGATGAGCGGAACCGCCGTTTGGGTTTAAGCGCAAAGGAGTGGGGTTCTCCTTTGCGCGCACGGCGTGTGCAGCCAGCGCTACTTCTTCGCTTTTCAAAAAAGGGGGCTCTTCCCTTTTTCTTTCACCTCTCCTACTTATGTTCTGTATTCCAGCTTTTGTCTTGTACCCAGAAGCGACTTCGTTTATCATCAAAAAGTAGCTATATTTTAAAGCAATTGGAACGATAGTATACATAGACGATGATCACTTATTGGCTTCATGGAGAACGGAGAGGAGCATATTTTTATGGACGTTCAATCAACTCAATTTGGATACGACCTTATACGGAATGATATACTGAAAGACCTTTTAGGTAAGGATCATGATGGCATTTTATACTGGATCGGAAAATCACTCGCAAGAAAATATCCCCTTTCAACAGTAGAAGACGCCATTCTTTTCTTTGAGAAAGCTAATTGGGGTTCTTTATCGCAAATAAAAGAAAAAAAGCAAGTACAAGTCTTCGAATTAAAAGGGGCATGGATGAACAATGATGATGGACGTTGCTATCAATTAGAAGCGGGGTTTCTTGCTCAACAAGTGGAGATGTGGCTCGAATGTATTAGTGGAGCTACTTACACAAAGTCGAAAAACCATGTCCTTATTACCGTTGAAACAGATAAGCGAGATTCTATTGAAGAAAAAAGGTGAAGCATGTTGAGCTTCACCTTTTTTCTTATACTGTAACAGCTGCTTCTTCTGTTTCTTCTGCAAGCTGGAACTCTTCATGTAACATCTCTACAGCTAAAACCATATCAGCTTCATCGACAACAACTGATACTTTAATTTCAGAAGTACTAACCATTTTTACAAAGATCTCGTTCTTTGCTAACACATCAAACATTTTTGCTGCTACACCCGGATTCGATACCATGCCAGAGCCAACAATTGATACTTTTGCAAGTTCTTCTTCAAACGTAACATCCTCAAATTGTAACTCCTCTTGAGCTTCCTGCAGGACCGCTAACGTTTCTTTTAATGAGCTTTGGGTAATTGAAAATGAAATATTTACATGCTTATCGTCATATTGATTTTGAATAATAATATCCACATTTACTTGATTCTCTGACAAAGTAGTAAACAGTTTGGATAATGTATTTAATCGATTAGGTAAACCACTTACTGTTACTTTTGTTACATCATTTTCAAAGGCAATTCCACGAATGATTAAATTTTGTTCCATCGTTACTTCCTCCTCGATCATTGTACCTACTGTATCTTCCATGCTAGATGCAACCATTAATGGCACATCGTAATTTTTTGCAAACTCGACCGCTCTTGGGTGCAATACTCCAGCTCCAAGATTAGCCATTTCAAGCATTTCATCATAAGAAATAGAATGTAACTTCCTTGCTTTCTTTACATAGCGAGGGTCAGTTGTATAAACCCCCTCTACATCCGTATAAATATCACAACGACTTGCCTTTAACGACGCTGCTAAAGCGACAGCTGTTGTATCAGAACCACCACGTCCAAGTGTTGTAATTTCCCCATCTTCGCTGATTCCTTGAAATCCTGCAACAATCACCACTTTGCCCTGCGCTAATTCTGCTTCCATTCGTTCATTATTTATAGCTTCGATTCGCGCATTTCCATGGCTAGCTTCTGTTTTCATACCTGCTTGCCAACCTGTTAAAGAAATAGCATCAATCCCACGAGCTTGTAGAGCCATGGAAAGCAATGATATTGTTACTTGTTCACCAGTCGTAAGTAACATATCCATTTCTCGTTTGCTTGGTGTATCTGTTATTTGGTTTGCTAACGAAACCAATTCATCTGTGGACTTCCCCATTGCCGATACAACTACGACAAGCTCATTTCCTGCTTGCACTGCACGTTCAATTCTTGAAGCAACATGTTGAATTCTTTCCACTGAACCTACTGATGTTCCGCCATATTTCTGTACAATCCTTGCCATTATTCGTTTCCTCTCCTTGGTCCTCACGTTGTGATGGAATGCAAAAAAGCAACAATAAGGAAAACCCCTCACTGTTGCATGTATACCAGTCCGGTACCACACTGCTCCCTTTTCTCTCGTGAGATAGTTCTCCACATACCTCTTGGGTGTAGGTATGTGACAGCCCTATGCTTCTTCAACATAGGTCCAGCACAAGTCAGATGAGTCTTCCTTGCACTTCGGCGAATTCCCCTTTCTTCTTTCATCACCGAGGCTCATTCCTCTCAGAAAGCTTACTATTGGTTTTCGCTCCTCTACCAATCACTTCATTTGAAGTGTGGCATATTCAATTGATTAACATTCTAGCAAACGATCGCTATTTTCGCAAGTAGTTATTTTTCTTCTGCATTTAGTTTCTCTAGAATGGCTTCTGCTACTTTCTCAGGAATGGATAGATTCCGTAACTCATCGACACTTGCCTCTTTAATCTTTTTAACAGATCCAAAATGCTTTAACAGCTCACGTTTTCGTTTTTCTCCCACTCCAGGAATATCATCTAGCTTCGATTTAAAAAAGGTCTTTGACCGTGATTGTCGATGAAACGTAATAGCAAAACGGTGAACTTCATCTTGAATTCGTTGCAACAAATAAAATTCGTGACTGTCACGCTTAAGAGGTACAATAACAGGAGGATCTCCCATTAACAGCTGAGATGTTCGGTGCTTTTCATCCTTAGCTAAGCCACATACCGGAATAGCTAGACCAAGCTCATCTACGATTACTTCTTGCGCACTTGCAATTTGTCCTTTTCCTCCATCAATGACGATTAAATCTGGCATTGGAAGCGATTCTTTTAGAAGGCGAACATATCTCCTACGAATGACTTCACGCATCGAACCATAATCATCCGGTCCTTCTACTGACTTAATTTTATACTTTCTGTAGTCTTTTCGACTCGGTTTCCCATCTACAAAGCACACCATCGCCGAAACGGGATCGGTCCCTTGGATATTTGAGTTATCAAAGGCTTCAATTCGGTAAGGAGTCCCAATCCCCATCGCTTCCCCTAAGCGATCAATTGCTTTAATTGTTCGTTCTTCATCTCGTTCAATTAACGAGAATTTATCTTTAAGAGCAATAGCTGCATTTTGATTAGCAAGATCAAGCAATTCTTTTTTCTTTCCGCGTTTTGGGTGATGGGTTTTCACCTCTAAAAGCTGTTCCATCAAATCTTTGTCTACCTCATCAGGCAGTAAGATCTCCGCAGGTTTTAGATGTTCTTTTTTCATATAAAACTGCCCAATAAAGGTCATTAAATCCTCAGGAGCTTCTTTATAAAAAGGAAAAATAGAGACGTCTCGTTCAATAAGCTTCCCTTGGCGAATAAAGAACACTTGAACACACATCCAGCCTTTATCATAAGCAAACCCGAACACATCGCGATCTACAAGGTCGCCAATCATCATTTTTTGTTTTTCAATGACGGTATCCATATGCGAGAGCGTATCACGGATTTCTTTTGCACGCTCAAAATCCATGTCTTCTGCAGCTTTCATCATTTTCTCTGTAAGCTGATCTTTGATTTCATCATGACCAGAGCGGAGAAATTTTGTAATATCTTGAACCATCGTTTGATTTTGCTCTTTGGTAACCTCTGTCACACATGGAGCCAGGCATTGTCCAATATGATAATACAAACAAACTTTATCCGGAAGAGTCCGGCACTTTCTTAGTGGATAAAGGCGATCCAACAGCTTCTTCGTTTCATTAGCGGCTCCAGCGTTGGGGTATGGACCGAAATACTTTCCTCCGTCTTTTTTTACTTGACGAGTCGTAATTAATCTCGGGTGCTCTTCATTTGTAATTTTAAGATAAGGATACGATTTATCATCCTTTAACATGACGTTATATTTCGGGTCATGTTTTTTAATTAAGTTCATTTCTAATATTAATGCTTCGATATTTGATGATGTAACAATATATTCAAAATCAGCAATCTCACTAACAAGACGCTGGGTTTTTCCATCGTGTGACCCAGTAAAGTAGGATCGGACTCTATTTTTTAGTACTTTTGCTTTTCCGACATAAATAATCGTACCTTGTCGATCCTTCATTAAGTAACAGCCAGGCTGATCAGGAAGAATCAATAATTTTTCTTTAATCTGACTCATCGTATTCCACCTCTCCTTCTATTGTTTGCTAGAAGGGCAACAAATGCAAGTTAGAAAAACTGGAATTCACCGAAAAAAAGTGACCCCCATATTCTTTTCGAATACAGGAGTCACCCTTAAAACTTATAGATGTTTATTTAGAAGCTCAGCTAAAGCTTCTTTTGGTTGGAATCCCACTACTTGATCCACAACTTCTCCGCCTTTGAAAACAAGCAGTGTTGGAATACTCATAACGCTGTATTTACCAGCTGTCTCTTGATTTTCATCGACATTAAGCTTCGCAATCTTTACTTTATCGCCCATTTCAGAATCTAGTTCTTCAAGGACTGGAGCAATCATCTTACAAGGTCCGCACCACGGTGCCCAGAAATCTGCAAGAACAACTCCGTCACTTGTTTCAGAAGCAAATGTTTGATCTGTTACATTTACGATCGCCATAAAAAAATCCTCCTTTTTGCTTTACATTATACCTTCAGCACAATTATACCAAACACTTCCACTGCTGGCGAATTTGTTGCTCATCCTTATTGTTTCCAAACTAAATCCTTTTTGATTCCAAGACTTTTGATTTCAGCGGAACTAGTAGGAGACATTGGTTTCTTTGACTCCCGTTCTTTTGCATCCGCCCGCTTTTCAGGCTTCATCCGACTCTTTTGACTCCCGTTCTTTTGCACCCGCCCGCTTTTCGGGCTTCATCCTCCCCTTTTGACTCCCGTTTTTTTGCACCCGATCGTTTTTCAGGCTTCATCCTCCCCTTTTGCCTCCGTTCTTTTGCGGCGGCCAGCTTTTGGGGGGCTTCATCCGCTCTCCCTGACTCCCGTTCTTTGGCACCCGATCGCTTTTCAGGCTTCATCTTCAATTGAAAAAAGACGCAAATCAAATTATGATATGCGCCCTACTTCTTTTTTAATTTGCGACTAATACATTTTTTAATTCTTCTGTTAAGATTGGTACAATTTCAAACAAGTCACCAACGATGCCATAATCTGCGATCTCAAAAATAGGAGCTTCTGGGTCTTTGTTAATTGCTACAATCACTTTTGAGTTCGACATGCCAGCTAAATGTTGAATAGCACCTGAGATACCGATGGCAAAATACAAGTCTGGTGTGACGACCTTGCCTGTTTGCCCAATTTGTAATCCGTAATCGCAGTAGTCTGCATCACACGCTCCACGTGATGCCCCAACAGCCCCTCCTAAAAGATCAGCAAGCTCTTGAAGTGGTCCAAAGCCTTCTTTGCTTTTGACCCCACGGCCACCCGCAACCACTACATTCGCTTCAGAAAGGTCCACTCCACCGGTAGCTTTGCGTACGACATCTTTAATCGTTGTCCGTAGATCTTTAATATCTACAGTGAGGTTAGTAATATCCACTTTGCGTGCTGAGTCCGGTTCAAGCGCTTCGATGTTATTCGGGCGAATCGTCGCAAAAACAACGCCTTCCTTTACTTTTTTCTTTTCAAACGCTTTTCCTGAATAGATTGGACGAGTAAATACTGCATCCTCCCCATCTAGTTCAATGGAAACAGCATCAGAAATAAGTCCTGCATTTAACTTCATGGCTAGACGTGGAGAAACGTCCTTGCCTATGGATGTATGACCTAAAATAACACCTTCTGGATTTTCTACATCAAACACCTGCAGCAATGCTTGTTGATACGCATCTGTTGTATAGCTTGATAAGTCAGCATGGTCAACAACAATGACCCGATCAGCTCCATACTGAATTAGCTCATCAGTTAAACCGCTTACATTTTCACCTAAAAGAACACCGACTACTTCTCCACCATTGGCAACCGTTTTTCCTGCAGCAATGGCTTCAAATGAGACATTACGTAATACCCCATCTTTAACTTCTCCGATGACAAGAACTTTTTTTGCCATATTGATCCCTCCTAATTATATGACTTTCGCTTCAGATTTAAGTAATGATACAAGCTCTTTGACTTGAGTAGCCGCATCGCCCTCAAGAATTTTCCCAGCCTGTTTTCCTGGTGGCAAGAAAATTTCGACGGTAGTTGTTTTTGCTTCGACATCCTCTTCATCTAGATCAAGGTCATCTAAATCAAGCGTTTCTAATGGCTTTTTCTTCGCCTTCATGATTCCTGGTAATGATGGATAGCGTGGCTCATTAAGTCCTTGTTGTGCTGTCACAAGAACTGGAAGCGACACTTCAATAGTCTCTTCGTCCCCTTCAACATCACGTGTGATTGTTGCCGTTTGACCTGCTACCTTTAATTGGGTGATGGTCGTTACTTGTGGAATTTCTAATATTTCTGCAACACGTGGTCCGACCTGACCAGATCCCCCATCTACAGCCACATTTCCCCCTAAAATGATATCGGGTTCTTGCTCTTTTAAATAAGCCGCAAGAAGAGTTGCCGTTGTAAATTGATCTAATTCATCCAGTTCCTCACTGTCGATAAGTACGGCTTTGTCAGCTCCCATAGCAAGTGCCGTTCGTAGTTCTTTTTCTGATTCTTCTTCGCCAACGGTGACAACGGTCACTTCTCCGCCATGCTCATCTCGCAAAACAATTGCTTCTTCAATGGCGTATTCATCATATGGATTAATGATAAATTCTGCTCCGCTGTCATCAATTTGACCACCACTAATGACTATTTTTTCTTCCGTATCAAATGTACGTTTCATCAAAACAAAAATATTCATCTTCGTCCCTCCTAATATTCTAACAAGATTACTAGTTTAAAAAGCTGATATTCTTTATTAATATTATTCTATTGCCTCGTGTAGGTAGATCATGCTTACTTCTTAGTTTGATTAAATTTCGGTTTGCGTTTCTCCATAAAAGCGTTAATTCCTTCTTTCGCATCATCCGTGTTAAATACTTCTCCGAATAATTCCGCTTCACGAATCGAGCCTTTTTCATGGTCACCCGGTTGACTATATTGCAATAACTCTAATGTCATTTTAACGGCTATTTTGCTTTTAGCTGCTATTTTAGTGGCTAGCTTCTGTGCTTCATCTAAAAGCTGTTCTTCTGGATAGGTGTGATTAACTAGTCCTAGTTGTTTTGCCTCAAGACCGGTTATTGGCTCACTTGTTAAAAGCATTTCACAAGCTTTCGCTGTACCAACAAATCGAGGAAGCCTCTGACTTCCAGCAAAACCCGGTATTAATCCGAGCTGCAATTCAGGTAATCCTAATTTGGCTTCATCAGTTGATAAGCGGATATGACATGCCATCGCAAGCTCCAATCCACCTCCTAAAGCCGCACCGTGAATAACAGCAATAATCGGCTTAGAAAATTGCTCAATTCGGTCAAACAACTGTTGACCACTTCTTGCAAGTTTGGCTTGTTCAGTCTCGTCTTTAACTAGCGTAAACTCTTTTATATCTGCTCCAGCAGCGAAGAACCGTCCCTCTCCGTTAATAAGAAGAACGTGAACTTCATCCTTTTTTTCAAGCTCTGTTAACACCTCATCAAGCTCCATTAAGACAGCTCTTGATAAGGCATTTGCTGGTGGCCGATGTAAGGTGATGCTAGCAACATGATCATGAATCTTTACTTTTAAATACTTCACATTCTCACTCCTATCATGAAGGTTTCGAACAAAGTCCTCCGAGTAGCATTTTGTGAACTGGAGCAGCCAGGCTGCTTAAGTCATACTTACATTCTTTCATCACCCAATTGGTGACGACCTCATCGATGGTTCCAAAGATCATTTGCCTTGCTAAGCGGTTATCCAATTCATCAGGGAAAAAGCCCACTTCTTTTCCTTCAGTTAATAATTCATCTACTAACAATAAATATCCTTTTAAAATTTCATTAATTTTCAAACGAAGATCGGTGTTTGATTGACGTAATTCAAGTTGTGTCACGACCGCCAAATGATGATCTTGTTCTAGTTGTTCCAAATGCTTCGTTATAAGAAGTAAAAACTTATCTTCCATCGACAAATCTTCCGTAATCTGATTACGAATGATTTGGACAAAATTCCCCATTTTTTCTTCAAATAACGAAGTAAGTATGTCTTCTTTGTTTTCAAAATATAAATAAATGGTTCCATCAGCTACACCAGCTTCTTTTGCAATTTTAGAAACTTGAGCTTGATGATACCCGTGGTTGGCAATTACTTTTACTGCTGCATCAATAATCTGGTTGTATTTAGGTCCTTTTTTCTTTCCCACTGTTGTCTCTCCTTTTCTGAATGAATATTCATTCATATTTCTTATTTTAGTGAAAAAGAAAGGTATTGTCAATGATCTCCTTACAATTTCCCATTAATTCAACTTGTTTTTTCTGTTCCTAGTTTTTTCTTTTCTTCTTCTATTAATACTCGTTTTAAAATTTTGCCCACCATCGTTTTAGGTAGCTCTTCCCTAAACTCATACATCCTCGGAACCTTATAAGCAGCCAGATTCTTTCGGCAATAAGCAGTGAGCGTTTCTTCTGTTAACGATGATCCCTCTTTTCTCACAACAAAGACTTTTACTGTTTCACCACGATACGCATCAGGAACCCCAATAGCAACTGCCTCTTGAACCTCATCGTGATTGTAAAGTACCTCTTCAATTTCTCTTGGATAAATATTGAAACCTCCTGCAATAATCATATCTTTTTTGCGGTCAACAAGATAAAAATATCCATCTTCATCCATATAGCCCATATCGCCGGTTAATAGCCAATCCTCTTTCATTGTCGCTGCGGTATCTTCAGGACGGTTCCAATACCCCTTCATCACTTGCGGACCGCGAACGGCTAATTCCCCCATTTCGCCAATTCGTGCTGGCTCTTTCGTTTCCATTGATAATATCGCAGCTTCCGTATCTGGCCATGGCAATCCAATACTGGCTTCTTGCCGTTTCCCCCAGACCAAATTACAATGAGTCACCGGTGATGCTTCGGTTAGCCCATACCCTTCAACAAGCTTACCGCCGGTTAATTGCTCAAAACGCTGTTGAACTTCCAGAGGCAATGAAGCCGACCCACTAATACATGCTTTGATTGAAGAAAGATCGTATTTTTGAATATCTGGTTGATTGATTAAGCCGATATACATTGTTGGGGCACCTGGAAAAGATGTAATCTTTTTTTCTTGTATGATTTTCAAAATTTGCGTTGGATCAAATTTCGGCACCATGTGTAACTCATTTCCCATCGACAAAGTGAGATTCATACAAGTCGTCATCCCATACACATGAAAAAAAGGCAGTGCTGCGAGTGTTCGTTCTTTTCCCTCTGCTAATTTATAGAGCCAATGGCGGCATTGAATTGTGTTCGCAACTAAATTACGGTGGGTAAGCATCACTCCCTTGGCGACACCCGTTGTTCCACCCGTATATTGCAATAATGCAAGATCTTCTTTTGGATTCACACGTACATTTGGACGCTCACTTGATCCTTTTTGTAACAATTGTACAAATTTGTGAACTTTATCACTATACATAATATCCACTTTCATCCCTGTATTTTTTTTCTGGATAAATGGGTAAATCAAATTTTTTGGAAAAGGGAGATAGTCTTTGATAGCGGTTACAATTATATGTTCCAATTTTGTTGATTTCCGAACCTTCGTTACTCTTGGATACAATAAATCCAAGCACAAGATGATTTTTGCTCCTGAATCAACTAATTGATGCTCTAACTCTCGTTCGACATATAATGGATTTGTTTGAACGACAACCCCACCGACCATCAACGTTGCAAAATAGGCAATCACTCCTTGAGGACAATTAGGCAACATGATGGAAACTCGTTCACCCTTTTTTAGGCCTAGCGTTTGTAATTGATTTGCAAAACGTCTAACTGATTGATCAAACTCTCTATATGTAAGCGACTTACCCATGAACTCAAGCGCTACATGATCAGGAAAACGCTGACCAGCTTGCTCAACCAGTTCGTGTAAAGATAGATTAGGATATGCAATTGAAGTTGGTATTTCTGTTTGATAACGTTCTAGCCAATTCATCTTGACTTCTTTTAGCAAGTAAATAGCCTCCTTAATTCTCTCCTTTCAATCTATTCATCCTCTCTCCTCCATTGTAATGAATGTTCATTCATTTTTAAATAGCTTTTTAGTAATTTTTTAAATTTTTCTTCAATAAAAAAATTAGGGGTGCAGCATTAAATCAACTTTTGCTACACCCAAACAATCACTACACTATTCTCACTGATCTACATATTATAAAAAATGGTTAGAAACTCAAAAGAATACGGCTATTTCATTACCTTTTTATTCATTACCTACTTTTTCTTCTCCTGCAAGCTTTTTATTTTCTTCTTCAACAAGAACTCTGCGAAGGATCTTACCTACTAATGTCTTTGGCAACTCATCCCTAAACTCATAATACCGTGGCACTTTATATGCTGCGAGGTGCTTTCTACAATATTCATTTAACTCTTTTTCAGTGAGGCTTTTTCCTTCTTTTAAGACAACAAATGTCTTCACCGTTTCTCCGCGATACTCATCAGGAACACCAATGACAACAGCCTCCAAAATGGACTCATGTTCATAAAGAACTTCCTCAATCTCTCTTGGATAAATATTAAATCCACCAGCAATGATCATATCCTTTTTACGATCAACGATATAAAAATACCCTTCTTCATCCATATACCCCATATCACCGGTAAGGAACCAATCATCTTTAAAGACACGTGCGGTTTCTTCAGGGCGATTCCAATACCCTTTCATTACTTGCGGTCCTCTCACCGCAATTTCTCCGACCTCTTTCACCTCACACGAGTCTCCTGTTTCTGCTGAAATGACATTCACATCCGTATCTGGCCAAGGAATCCCAACACTTCCCGATTTTCTTTTTCCCCAGATTGGATTGGCCACAGCTACTGGGGCCGTTTCTGTCAGTCCATAGCCTTCTACGAGCTTCCCATCTGTTAATGCTTCAAATTTTTGCTGCACTTCTAACGGGAGTGGAGCCGCACCACTTAGGCAAGCTTTGATCGATGATAGATCATAGTCTTTGATCGCTGGATTGTTAATTAATGCAACATACATAGTCGGTGCTCCTGGAAATAGGGTAATTCTTTGCTTTTCAATTGTCTTTAACACATCTTTTGGGTCAAACTTTGGCAGAATTACCGTTGTAAAGCCATTCATTATTCCCAAGTTCATGCTCACAGTCATTCCATAGACATGGAAAAATGGCAAAACAGCCAACATCTTTTCTTTCCCTGGTGTTGTTTTATAAGTCCAATGTATACATTGCATTGTGTTAACAACTAAGTTTTGATGGGTGAGCATAACTCCTTTTGCCGGACCTGTTGTACCACCTGTGTATTGCAGGAGAGCTAAGTCCTCGACCGGATCCATATCGACAACTACTTCATTAGCTGCTCCGGCTTTTAGGAATGGTTTAAATGCTAGGGTCTTGCTATCATACACAACTTCTACTTTAATACCTGTATTTTTCTTTTGAACGAAAGGATAGAGTACATTTTTAGGGAAAGGCAGATAGTCTTTAATACTTGTCACTATGACATATTCAAGATTCGTTTTTGAACGCACTTTTTGAACACGTGGGAATACGAGATCAAGACAGATGATGACTTTAGCTCCAGAATCAATTAACTGATGCTCTAGCTCTCTCTCAACATAAAGCGGATTTGTTTGCACGACAACTGCACCAATCATAAGTGCTCCGTAGTAACTAATTACGCCTTGAGGGCAATTAGCAAGCATGATGGCTACTCGATCCCCCTTTTTTACGCCGAGGGTGAGCAATTGATTCGCGAATTTTTTTGATTCCTCATATAACTCTTTGTAAGTTATATCCTTCCCAAGAAAATGCAACGCGTCATGATTAGGATACTTTTCAGCTGATTGTTTTAAGTAGTCATGTAAGCAGTTCTCATCATACGTAATTGAATGGGGCACCTCTTTTGGGTAGCTTTGTAACCAAACCTTATCCATTGTCGTCAACACTATCTCCTCCTTGCCATATTGTAAACTACTCCTTTCTCATCGTTCATTCTCCTCTTCTCTATTCTATTCTATTGCAAACGCTTACAATTTTATATATATTTTTGAAATTTTCTCTAAATATTTTTCGACTTTTTTCTGTTGTCTATAGGATTTAATGCCTAAATAGAAAAGCAGGCTTATTTACATAATGATAAACAAGCCTGCTTTAACAAAGCTTAAGGAGCAAAAAAGAGCATAAAAATAATTCCTGCTACGATAAATGCACCACAACTAACATATAAAATTTTCATTAATAGTTCCACATGCTTGACTCCTTTTACCTAGTAATAATACTTGCTCCAATGACGTATGACAATCCAACTGAGATCATCATCGCAATAAAACCAACTGCCCGATTATCACGTTCGATCTCTTCGTCAACCTTAAAGCCTGGTGTTAAAAATTCGAACACAAAGTAACTGAATAGCAATAGAAAAAAGCCTAAAACGCCCCAAGCTAGCATCATTAATAGTGAATCCGAATACTCAATGGAATGCCTAAATATATTAGCCACACCAAAAATCTTGCCCCCTGTTGCCAAAGCCACAGCAATGTTGCCATTTTTGATTTCATCCCAGTTTCGATATTTTGTTACCGTCTCAAATATCGTCAAAAATAAAACGAGGGCCAGGAGAGAGACGCTATAGTATGCTGCTGTTCGAATCCATTCATTTTCAAGTAATACATCCATATTATTCGCCTCTTTTATTTCAATTCAACGACCGTATTTCCAAGGCCACCTTCGTTCATGCCGCCATCTCGTTCCCCTTTTACATGAGGATGTTTTTTAAGAAGTTGTTTAACACCTTTACGAAGGGCTCCGCTTCCTTTACCGTGAATAATGGACACTTGATGATAACCTGCTAACAATGCATCATCAATATATTTCTCAACAAGACGCATCGCATCTTCATACCTCTCACCACGTAAATCCAATTCCGCTTTCACATGAGATTCTCCACCTCTTATCATCGCAAGAGGTTTTGTTTCTACTGGTTTGGGACGATCTAGCAGTTGGAGGTCATCTTTTTTCACTTTCATCTTCATGATTCCCATTTGGACTTGGAATTCTTGGTCACTGATCTTTTCTACAACAAAGCCTTTTTGTCCAAAACTAATGACTTTTACTTCATCACCAGGTTGAATGTTTTGCTTTGCTTTTGCCGCATCTTTTTTAATTTTCTTTTGTTTTGACGTTAATTTCGGCGTGGCTTGTTCAAGATGCTTCTTCGCATCAATTATTTGATGCTCCTTTACAGATAGTCCTGCTTTTTGCATCTCTCTTAACTCACCAATGATAAGTTCAGCTTCATCCTTGGCTTCTTGCACCGCTTTTTCTGCCTTTTCCTCCGCTTCTTTGAAGATTCGTTCTTTCTCTCGCTCTAATTGTTCGAGTTGCTTAATCAAATCTTCTCGTAATTGTTCCGCTTCGACGCGAAGGGAGTGAGCTTCTTCTCTTTCTGATTCTGCTGTTATTTGGCTTGTTTCTAGTGAGCTGATCATCTTTTCAATTTGATTTGTTTCACTATCAATTTGTTCCTTCGCTTTTTCTATGACTCGTTCATCTAAACCTAATCTTCTAGAAATCGCAAAAGCATTACTTCGACCAGGAACTCCGATTAAGAGACGATACGTTGGTCTTAACGTCTCTACATTAAATTCAACACTTGCATTTATCGCTCCTTCACGATTGTATGCATAACCTTTTAACTCACTATAGTGGGTTGTCGCTACCACACATGCTCCGCGATTATAAACATCGTCTAAAATTGAAATAGCAAGCGCTGCTCCCTCTGTCGGGTCTGTCCCAGCCCCTAATTCATCAAATAAGACTAAGCTTTGGAAATCGACTTTGTCTAATATATCCACAATGTTCGTCATATGCGAAGAAAACGTACTTAAGCTTTGTTCAATCGATTGTTCGTCACCAATATCCGCAAAAACCTGTTTAAATACAGCTAGCTCTGAATCTTCTTCAACTGGCACATGTAAGCCGGATTGTGCCATGAGCGTTAGTAAGCCAACCGTCTTTAATGTTACCGTTTTTCCTCCTGTATTTGGACCAGTAATAATTAAAGAACGGTATTCTCCACCTAATTCAACATCAATTGGTACAACTTCATCCTCCTCTAATAACGGATGTCTTGCCCTTTTTAGATACATATAGCCGTCTTCATTCAGCTTCGGCTCTGTTGCTTTAATTAGATGAGCATAACGAGCTTTTGCAAAAATAAAATCTAATATGGCAAGGATCGATAAGTTATGCAAAAGGAAATCTGCTATTTCTGCAACTTGGTTTGAAAGCATCGCTAAAATCCGTTCGATTTCCTGCTTTTCTTTGACCTTCGCCTCTCGCAATTGATTATTTAACGTAACGATCGCTTGCGGTTCTATAAATAACGTCGCTCCAGATCCTGATTGATCGTGAACGATTCCTCCAAACGAACTTCTGTATTCCTGTTTCACAGGAATGACAAATCGATCATTTCGAATCGTAACAATAGCATCTGATAACATCTTTTGTGTACTAGAAGACCTTGTAATGCTTTCTAGTTTGGAGCGAACAGCTGATTCATAGCTGCGCACTTGCTGCCTAATCGTTCTTAGTTCATGACTTGCTGAATCAAGAACATTGCCATTATCATCAATACATTGCTTAATTTCACGTTCAACATCAGTTAATGGTTCAATTTGTAATGCGTATTCATACAACAATGGTAGCTCAATTTCCTCTTCTTCCACCATTGTTGTAATAAACTTTTTGAGCCTCCGCCCTCCGTAGATCGTACTAGCAATAGCTATTAATTCATGAGCTGCTAGAGACCCTCCGATTTTTGCTCGTTTCGCGTTTGCAGCAACATCGGTAATTCCACCTAATGGAGCTTGTCCCTTTAACCTTAGAACTTTTGCTCCTTCTGCTGTTTCATGCTGCCACACTCGGACTTCTTCCATTTCCGTTGATGGCTCTAGTTGCTCAATTTTTTGTCTTCCTAACGAAGACGAGACATGATCAAGCAACTGCCTCTTCATTTTTTCAAACTCTAATACCCGTAACACTCGTTCCATTGACGTAACTCCTTCTTAGTCATCAGGATGGTTATTCCATCCTATTTACTTTAATTTAAGAGTCCCTTTTTACAAGAGTCAGGAAGTTGTACTTTTTACCTGTTAAGAAAACCTTGCAGTTTGTTTAATGACCATGTATTGATAACAGATTCTGGCTTTAGCATGGCTTTTCTTGCCACTGCCGTACCGTAAGACATCAGATCAAGCGATTCTTTATTATGAGCATCTGTATTAATAGCTATCGTGACCCCTGCTTCTTCTGCCTTCTTTAACCACTGAGCTGATAAATCTAGTCTATGTGGATTCGCATTTAACTCTAGAGCTGTGTTCGTTTCTTTTGCTAGTTGTATGAGCATTTCGACATCAACATCATAGCCATCACGTCTACCGAGTAAGCGCCCTGTTGGGTGGGCAATTAAATCAACATGCTTACTCTCAAGTGCTGTCTTTAAACGCTTCATAATCAGCTCTCTGTCCTGCTGGAATGATGAATGAATGGCAGCAATAACAAAATCAACTTCAGTTAAGATCTCATCTTCATAATCAAGTGTCCCATCAGGTAAAATATCCATTTCAATTCCTGTTAAAATTGTAAAATCATCGTACTCTTCATTTAATTTTTTAATTTTTGCATGTTGTTCTTTTAATCGTTCGACCGAAAGTCCATTCGCAACACGTAAGTATTTAGAGTGGTCAGTTATCGCAATATAGTCATATCCTTTTGCTCTAGCCACCCTCACCATATCTTCAATTGAGTGAGCACCATCACTCCATGTCGTATGCATATGCAGATCACTTTTTATTTGATCATCAGTAATATAGGGAGCGTCTGCCCTTTCAAGCTCTGCTTTTTCTACTTCACCGTGGTCTTCCCTTGCTTCAGGTGGGATAAATTCAAGTTGAAAATGGTTGAAAAACTCTTCCTCTGTGTCAAATGTTTGAATTTCTCCAGTCTCAAGGTTTTCGACCCCGTATTCACTAATTCTCTCTCCACGTTGCTTAGCAAGTTGACGCATCTTCACATTATGATTTTTGGATCCTGTAAAATGATGAAGAGTCGTAGCAAACTCCTCTGGCAAAACCAATCTAAAATCAATGGAGATTGGAAATTCATCTGTAATTTCAACGGATACCTTCGTATCACCACTTGCAATCGTCTTACTAATTCCATCAAGACTTAAGAGACTTGCCTTTACTTTCTCTGGTTCCGTAGTCGCGATAATGAAATCAAGGTCCTTCACCGTCTCACTTAGCCTGCGTAAACTTCCAGCACGAGAGAAGCGTAACACCCCATCCATTTTTGCTAGAGCTCGTTCAACTGCTTGTGCAATCGGTAATACTATAGGAAGTGCCAAACGTTCCGGACGGGTACTTGCCTCTTCAATAGCAAGTAAAATCTTTTCTTCTGTTTTCTTTCCAAATCCAGCAAGCTGTTGAACTTTTTTCTCTTCACATACTTGCTTCAATGTATCAATACAAACAACATTGAGTTCCTTGTACAATTTTCCGACCTTTTTTCCGCCTAACCCAGGAAGCTTCAGTAGTGGCAACAAACCAGAAGGAACCTCTTCTTGTAATTGTTTTAGCAAGGAACATTCCCCTGTGTTTTTTAATTCAGTAATCACTTCAGCTGTCCCTTTTCCAATGCCATTAAGAGAGGCTGGATTGTCTATTTCATCTAACGTGCGCTCATCCGATTCTAAGGCAAGCGCCGCTTTTTTGTAAGCTGATATTTTAAAGGGGTTATCTCCTTTAATTTCTAAATAAGTCGCAATGGTCTCTAAGTAGCCAATGACATCTTTTTTGTTCATCTACATCTACCCTTTCTTCTATCCTCCATCATACCGATAATGAGCATAGAAAATCAACGCATGTACTCAAGAAAAGGACACTTACGCGGCTTTCGTCTGTTATCTTTTAAAAAAGGCTGTTACCGTAAAGGTTGTTGCCGTAAAGATAAATTTTTCTCTTAGTAAATTGGAGCGGAAGTCACTCGACACCTGCGGGATGTAGAGTAAGGGAGAGACCCCACAGCCGAGGAGGCTCGGCACCGCCTTGATAGAGCTCAGATGGAACGAACATGTGAGGAACACTTCACCCATAAAAACAACACAGTATGCGAAAACAGCCTTTAAAAAAGAGGACACTAGCAAGGGCTGTTTCACCTTTTTTAGTGTCCTCTAACAACGATTTTTTGCAAAATCCCTATCCTTATAGTTGATTATTAATCCAAAGTTCTTTTAACCAATCTGAAAGAAAAGGAGTATGATTAAGCATAAGTTGAACAACAATAGAACGTTGTATGATGTCCTGAACCACTTCAATTGGTAATAATGCGACAACAAATAAAACAACAAACAAAATAAGATACGTCTCTATGAAACAAAGGATTCCTCCCAATAACTGATTAATAGAACGTAAAATCGGTAAATGCGCAAGAAAATCTAACATCGATCCTAACAAATGCAGGACAATCTTTGTACCAAAGAATAAAATGGCAAAAGCAATCCCCGAATAATAAACACTCTCCGCATCAAACGTATTAATAATCATTCCTACAGTACTATCAGATGAAAACTGTGGATATGGAACCCATAACCGAATGTACGTCGCAAACTCTCCAAAATATGTATAGGCGACAACAATAGCTACGACAAAGCTAATTAAATGTATGATTTGGAGAATGAAACCTCTTCTTCTACCAATAAAGAAACTACAAAATAAGATAAATAGAATGAGAAAGCTAATCATGTTAATCGTCTCCTGTCGATCTTTCTTCGTTGACTTTTTCGTTTAACATTTCATTTTCCTTTTTTAATTTCATGTAATCATCAACAATATTTACAGCTGTTAATACTGCTAAACGAGTTGTATCAAGATATGGATTACGTTTTTTTATTTCTCTCATTTTCTGATCCACTATATGGGCGACATCTTTTACATATGTCGGAGGCTCTTCACCGACGACTGTGTACTGTTGACCATATATTGAAACAGTTATCCGTTGCTTTTTCTTTTGCTCTGCCACGGAAAAGCCTCCTATCTATCAGTAAAATGCAATGTTGAAATTTAGCCATAAAAATACCATCTTCTATCATAACATGAAGGTCCTTTTAAGGAAATACAGTGTTGCAAAAAATATGATGATTTTAGTCATTTTTCGCTCTATTATCCTAAAAGTATACATATTACAAACAGAACTAAGTTATTCCTTCCATTACGTATATGAAAAGGCTGTTGAGCATCATATACTCAACAGCCTCAATTTTAAGCCCGTAATGTAGCTCCTACATGTTCTTCAAGCATTTTTAATACTTCTGTATGAGCTTTCGTTACTTCTTCATCTGTTAATGTTCTCTCAGGGTCAAGATATGTTAATGAGAAAGCTAGTGACTTTTTCCCTTCTTCCATATGCTCACCTTCATATAAATCAAAGAGTCGAACATCATGTAACAACTCTGTGCCAGCCCAACGAATGACCGCTTCTACTTCTCCAGCTGAACGATGCGTATCTACCACAAGGGCGATATCACGCACCATTGCTGGGAAACGCGGCAATGATTTGTAAACAACTGACGATGTTTGAGTCATTAGCAACGCTTCAAGTTCAAGTTCATAGACATACGTTTCTTTTAACCCTAATTCCTTTTGCAAGGCTGGATGTACTTGGCCTACAAAACCAATCTGTTTTCCGTTCAATTTAACAATCGCCGTACGCCCTGGATGCAAGTCAGAAAGTTTTGCTTGTTCAAAGACAACTTCCTCTGAAACACCTAACTGGTCAAACATACTTTCCAGAATGCCTTTTACGACAAAGAAATCTACTGCTTTCTTTTCGCCTTGCCAGCTATGTTCATGCCAAAGTCCCGTTAACGCACCTGCTACCATTTCACGTTCAGTTGGTTGTTTCGTTAACACCTCTTCATTCGTTAAAAAGATTGAACCAATTTCAAAGACATGGACATCGTGATTCTTCCGGTTTACGTTATAACTTAGAACATCAAATAAGTGTGGAATCAGACTCGTACGCATTGTACTACGATCCTCACTCATCGGCATGGCTAATCGTACTGGAGATGTTTGAGTCGTTTCAAAAGCAAACCCTTTTGCCTTTTCAGGACTGGTTAATGAATACGTTATTACTTGAGATAATCCCGAACGCTCTAGTACGCGACGAACATGGCGTCTCTTCTTCTGATAGTCTGTAAGAGCTCCTTGAGTGGTCGCACCAATTGGAAGTGTTGTCGGGATATGATCATATCCATATAACCTTGCAACTTCCTCCATTAAGTCTTCTTCAATTTGAATATCAGCACGACGCGAAGGAATCGTCACATGTAAGACGTTGCCATCTTGTTCGTACGTAAATCCTAATCGAGTCATAAACGAAGCAGCTTCCTCTATCGTAACATTCATTCCTAAACGATTGTTCACTCTCTCTAGGTCTAATCGAACTGTTGCCATATCATATGAAAGAAGGTCTTTTTCAACGACACCTGATACAATTGTTCCTCCCGTTAGCTCTGCAATAAGAGATGCTGCTCTTCTGCCGGCTGCGAGGACTCGGTCTTGATCCACACCCTTTTCATACCTTGTACTTGCATCACTTCTTAAGCCTAAATCTCTTGATGCTTTACGGATGGTTGCACCTTTAAAATAAGCAGCCTCTAACAGAACGGTGGTCGTACCCTCATGAACCTCAGAGGTTGCCCCGCCCATCACACCAGCAATCGCAACAGGCTCCTTGCCATTTGTGATAACAAGATGATCGCTTGTCAGCGTCCTTTCTTGATCATCTAATGTGACGATTTTTTCTCCATCATGTGCCAGACGAACTAGGACTTCTTTGGACCCAAAGCGGTCATAGTCAAATGCATGCAATGGTTGACCGTATTCAAGCAACACATAGTTCGTTACATCAACAACATTACTAATCGGGCGAATCCCAGCTGCCATTAGACGATTTTGCAGCCAAAGTGGAGAAGTTCCGACTTTTACATCTTTAATCAATATTGCTCCGTAATATGGGTTATCTTCTGTAGCTTCAACTTTTACATCAATATAATCAGTAGCCGATTCGTCATTTGTGACCACGTCAATCGTTGGAAGCGTTACTTCACGCTCGTATAGTGCTCCAACTTCATAAGCAACGCCTAGCATATTTAAGCAATCTGAACGATTTGGAGTTAAATCTAATTCTAATACTGTATCGTCCAAATTAAGGGCAGCAAGAGCATCACTACCAACTTCAACTTGATCTTGGAAAACATAGATTCCTTCAGAGTATTCCTTTTGAACAAGCTTCCCATCGATGCCTAGCTCTTGCAAGGAACAAATCATTCCTTGTGATACTTCTCCACGTAGTTTTGCTTTTTTAATTTTAAAATTACCTGGAAGAACCGCTCCTACCTTTGCAACAGCAACATGCTGACCAGCTCCGACATTTTTTGCGCCACATACAATTTGGACAAGCTCCTCTTCCCCAATGTCAACTTGACAAACATTCAATTTATCAGCGTTTGGATGTTGTTCACATTCCTTTACATAGCCAACCACTACACCCGAAATCCCTTTATTTAACTCGTGAACGAAATCAATTTCAATTCCACCACGCGTCATTTTTTCTGCAATCTCATTCGCCGAAAGATCTTTCACATCTATATAATCTTGTAACCATTTATAAGAGACTAACATATTTTTTCCTCCTTACACCCGTTTGAACTGCGCTAGAAAACGTATATCGTTCGTATAAAAATGACGAATGTCATCAATGTCATATTTAAGCATGGCTAAGCGTTCAACACCCATTCCAAAGGCAAATCCGCTATATTTGGTTGAGTCAAATCCACTCATTTCTAACACGCGTGGATGAACCATTCCCGCTCCTAGTACTTCAATCCAACCAGATTGCTTACAAACACGGCAACCTTTTCCGCCGCACATTCCACAAGAAACATCTACTTCTACAGAAGGCTCTGTGAATGGGAAGAAACTTGGACGTAAACGGATTTGTCGATCTTCTCCAAAGAAAGATTTGGCAAATTGTTCTAATACCCCTTTTAAATCACTCATGCGTACATTTTCATCAACAAACAATCCTTCAATTTGCATAAATTGATGTGAATGAGTCGCATCATCATCATCGCGGCGGAATACTTTTCCTGGACAGATGACTTTTACAGGGCCTTTTCCTTTATGTAATTCCATTGTTCTCGCTTGTACAGGAGACGTATGTGTTCTCAGCAACAACTCTTCAGTAAAATAAAAGGAGTCTTGCATATCTCGTGCTGGATGGTCTTTTGGTAAGTTTAATGCTTCGAAATTATAGTAATCGACTTCGACTTCTGGACCTTCTGCAACTGAGAAGCCAAGCCCTAAAAACGCCTCTTCTACTTCCTCAACGACTTGAGTTAATGGATGCGTAGAACCACCTTGAACTGGACGTCCAGGTAACGTCACATCAATACTCTCGTTCGCAAGTTGTTTTTCAATAGCAGCTGCTTCTAGTTCCTTTTCTTTCAGCTCCACTTGCACTTTAATCGCATCTCGTACATCATTAGCCATTTGACCAATAACCGGACGCTCTTCGGCAGAAAGTTTGCCCATTCCACGTAAAACCTCAGTAATTGGACCTTTTTTCCCTAAATAAGCCACTCTCACATCTTGCAATGCTTTTACATCCTTGGCAACAGCGACCTTTGCCAACGCCTCATCACGCAAGGCTTCTAAACGTTCACGCATAATTTTTCCTCCTTAAGATAGCCATATAACGTATGGGGCAACCTCCATTACGAAATATTGCCCAAAATAAAAAGCCTTCGCTCCCGCAAAAGGGACGAAGACTCGTGGTACCACCCTTATTAATGAAGGGATTTCTCCCTCCATTATCTTCATTGCTCTAACGGTCGAAACCGGGATCACCTTCACAAGAAAGACTTGTGGTCCAGTGCCTGCTCCAGAGCGAATTCGGCTTTTCCTTCCATAAAGATGCTTTCAGTCTAAGGCACCTTCTCCCTGAATGGTGGTTAAAAACGTACTACTCTCTTTCTTAGCATTTCAAAAAATATTATTGATTTATTTATTATAGTGAATATAGTTTCTTCATGCAACCATCTTTGCCATTATCCCCTTAAATAATACAGCAAGATTCCTGCTGCCACAGAGACATTTAGTGATTCGGCTTGTCCATGAATCGGAATGTAAATGTTCTGATCGGCTTTTTCTAATAATGCTTGCGATACACCTTCTCCTTCATTTCCCATGATAAGAGCAAAGTGAGATTGTGGTTCAATAGCCGAATAGGAGCTTGCATCACTTAAGGATGTTCCAAAAACGGGGATAGAAGAATCTTTAAGCGCGTCAACCCATGTTTCTAAATTCCCTTTAATAACTGGAAGGTGAAAGATCGATCCTTGGGTTGCACGGATCACTTTGCTGTTAAAAACATCCACACTTCCCTCGCCAAGAATTACTCCCGTCAACCCCGCAGCATCCGCCGTTCGAATCATGGTTCCAAGATTACCCGGGTCTTGTATACGATCTAATAATAAATATTGCCCCGATAACTTGTCCACCTTAGGTTCAGTTGGAATCACACAAACAGCGGCAATCCCTTGTGGCGTTTCTGTTTCTGATAGTTCTTTCATTACAGGATCACTTACAATGATGACATCCTGGTCCTGCATGGATAACGATGAAGGTAAAACGGCATCCTCTGTCATTAAAATGTATTCTACAGCCATTTCAGCTTTTACCGCTTCCCAGACAAGATGGTATCCTTCTACGAGAAAACGACCGGCTGTCTCTCTTCCTTTTTTTGTATGTAGTTTCTTCCAACGTTTTACATGGTCATTTTTTACTGAATCAATTCGCTTCATGCTCTACTCCTTTAAAACTTCTTTCTCATTTCATCCATCATACCCATTTTTTTCGTTATAATCCAGTCCATGCTGATACATACTACAAATAGATTTAACCATACTTACTAAAAAAGGAGTGCTAAAGATGAGCTTTAACTTACGTGGTGCTATCATGGCAAACATTCAAGGAAATTCACAAGATGAGGTAGAAGCAGTCATTGTCGACGCTGTTCAACGCGGCGAAGAAAAAATGCTTCCAGGTTTAGGTGTAATGATGGAAGTATTTTGGAAAAACGCAAGCGAGCAACAAAAAGACGACGTATGTCAACAAATTAGCCAAGGATTACAATAGAGATAAAGAGGTTGCTCATGCTTTTAGCTTGAGCAACCTCTTTTCAATTACTGTAACGATTGTTTAAGAAAACGTAATTTTGTCAACCGTGTCTTTATCAAGCTTTTTAATCACTTCAACAATAAGTTTCACTGCATTCTCATAATCATCACGATGGAGGATAGCAGCATGGGTATGAATATAACGTGTCGCTACTGTAATGGACAAAGCAGGAACTCCGTTTGCCGTTAAGTGAATCGCACCTGAATCGGTTCCACCGCCAGCCATTGCATCAAATTGATAAGGAATGTTGTGTTCATCCGCTGTATCTGTCACAAAGTCACGTAAGCCTTTGTGAGAAATCATTGATGCATCGTACAAGACGATTTGAGGGCCTTCACCCATCTTGGCTAGTGCTTCTTTCTCTGTTACACCCGGTGTATCTCCAGCTATCCCTACATCGACACCAAAGCCGATATCAGGCTGGATTAAATGAGCGGATGTACGAGCACCACGAAGACCAACTTCTTCTTGCACGGTCCCTACTCCATAAACGACATTCGGGTGGTTTTCCCCTTGTAAACCGCGAAGTACATCAATTGCAATCGCACAACCAATTCGGTTATCCCACGCTTTAGCCATTAAAAGCTTTTCATTTTTCATGACCGTAAATTCACAAACAGGAACGACTGAATCGCCTGGGCGCACACCAAATTCCATTGCTTCTTCTTTGCTTGTTGCACCAATATCAATAAACATGTCTTTTTTATCAACTGGTTTCTTTCTTGCTTCAGGAGCAAGAATGTGTGGAGGTTTTGAACCGATTACGCCTGGAACATTGCCTTTGTTTGTCATAACTGTAACACGTTGAGCTAGCATCACTTGTTCCCACCAGCCTCCAACTGTTTGAAAACGAAGAAAGCCCTTCTCATCAATGCTCGTTACCATAAAGCCAATTTCATCAAGATGCCCGGCAACCATAATTTTCGGTCCTTCGGCATTTCCTGTTTTCTTAGCAACAAGACTTCCAAGTTTATCTGTTGTTACTTCATCAGCAAATGGACTGATGTACTTTTTCATCATTTCACGCGCTTCTCGCTCATTGCCCGGAACTCCATTTGCATCCGTTAAATCTTTTAACATTTGTAATCGTTCATCAAGATTTGTCATTATGTATAACCTCCTCATATCATTACATTCAGTATACAGAAAACAATTTCGCTACTCAAATGAAATCAATAACTACGAAATATTAAGAGCTAATAGCGACAATCTAATACCCATTATCTTGCCTTTGGTGATTTACTTTGTTTTTTTCTAAATAAGCTTTCTCTATTTCTTCCATTGAAAACCCAAGCTGTTGACCTAGTGTAAAAAATTCATCTACTAATAGTTGAAACGCTTCTTGTGAGGGAGCCGTATCTAACTCTAGAGCTTGTTTTATAATAAGTAGAAACTGTTCAGTAGTATGTCTGACTTGTGGGTATTCTTCTTTCACTGTAATCGACGTAAAATTTAATGATAAACCTAGTGTTAACACAAAATGTAATCCGTCTACATATTCTTCCAAAATGACCGCACGTTTTGAAGCTGCCTTTTTGCTCCAATATTTAAAGCATCTCGTTTCATTGGCTAGTTCGCCAATTTCTACGGTGAAAGCTAGCAGTTGATCTTTAAACAAATGATAGTCAAACAAATCATGTTCTTGAATAATGCGATCGTTTAATTCTTTTTGAATGGCAAATAAATTATGAATTTCCATGACAATCCTCCAATCCAATTAATTATAACAATTTTTTAAAAAACACGTAACCAAAGTCCAAGTGATTCGTATTACACAATAGAAGCTTTACTTTCTTGATAAACCTATGTCAAAATCAAAATACATTCCTATGATTTGCACCTCATAAGGAGGAGACGATTTTATGGTAATTTTATTCCGTTTGTTGTTAATAATTGCATTGTTTGTACTTGCGTATAGCGCATTTAAGTACTTATTTCACCCACGCAGAAAACTAGAACAAGCACATGAGCGTAAACAATATTTCTTTTATGATGACAACAAAGATGTCCGCAAAAATTTTCTTATCACATACAAAGGCGTCATGTTTGAAGGGGAAAAATATCTTGGAACAACAGAGCAGTCTTTTGAAATTATCTCTATTTATGTATGGGCAAAACAACCGGACCAGCTTACAGGACTGAACAAAGAAGACTTCCAGTTTATTTCTGACGATATTCATTTACGTTATCCAAATGCAAAAGTGGAATGGAAGAGCCCGATTAAAGAGCTTTTACGGAAATAAAAGAACAACCGGTTCCCAAACCCAAGTGGATCTACTTTTCTCACGCACAGAGCTTCAATTTCTTGCTTTGAAACCCATGGAGGGCTGTTTCTCCCACGTACGGGCTTCAACCTCTTGCTTTGAAACCCGTGTCAGGCTGTTTCTCTCGCGTACGGCTTCAATCTCTTGCTTTGAAACCCGTGTCAGGCTGTTTCTCTCGCGTACGGGCTTCAATCTCTTGCTTTGAAACCCGTGGCGGGCTGTTTCTCTCGCGTACGGGCTTCAACAAACATGAAGCGTTAGCCTTACTTCCCTACAAAACAAAAATTGCTTAAGGCACAGAAAAAGAAGAACCTTCTTTTTCTGTGCCTCTTTTTAATAGACCCTTTTCTTCTTTAATTAATCACGCATCTACCTTACCTGTTGACCAACTCCACTTTTTTGTGTTATTGCTTAGACGTTGAAAAGAAGTCGTCCCATTTAATATTCGTTCGTTTTTTACGGAAAAATAAAAACAAAACCGCTAAAAATGAAGCAAAGATCAATGTGCCAGCTAAAGGGAGTTCATGGATCATATCTCCAAAGGCCGTATAGACAACAGCTGGTGGGATACTTACGAAAAAAGAGTATTTCGTGTATTCTTTTAGATTTTTGGTTGATTCAATCAAATATAATGAGACTAAATGAAAGTGAATAAATGGCATCAACCTCATAATCATCATTTGGACAATCGTTAACTGATGCTTCTCTTTCAAAAATCTTTTTTTCAACTTCGTCAGTTTCTCTCTCATGCTTGGAAAAATATGAATAAGACCATAGAAAACAACACTAACAGCCGTCAGCCCAAGTATAGAATAAATAGACCCATAAACGGTCCCAAACAAATAACCACCAAGCAGACACACAAGTAAGACAGGAATAAAAAAGACTTGTCTAAACACATGGAGTAAGACGAAAAATAGCGGAGCAAACCAACCACTTTGTTCTATAAATTGAAATGAACGTTCTAAAAACTCCTCCATCATTAGTCCCCCTCTCTCTAATCTATGCTGAGACCTTAAATAAGATGAAAACTAGTACAGAAATTTGGGTCAGGATGATGATGGGAATTCCATAGACAAAGTTTTTATGCCTCGTTTTATGACGAAATCTCTTCATTCCTGCATAAATGCCAACACTTCCGCCAATAAACGCTAAGCAAAACAATGTTTTCTCAGGCACTCTTCTTTGACGGTTTTTAGCTTTGGCCTTGTCCATGCCCATTATAACAAATGCGAGGAAATTAACGAAAAGGAAATAAATCGTTATGATCATGTTCGGTCGGCCCCCTATCTTTAAAACCTATTTGAGCCTAACATACTTTCTAGTTCTACGCCCCTAAAACTAGAAATTTAGACAAATAAAAAACGCGACTATTCAGCCGCGTTTTTTCTAATCTTATGCATTAAGGCTTGCTTTTGCCTTTTCAGCAAGTTGTGCAAATGACTTTTCGTCAGTAACAGCAAGTTCAGCAAGCATTTTACGATTAACATTGATATCAGCAAGCTTTAAACCGTGCATGAAACGGCTATAAGAAAGACCGTTCATACGAGCAGCTGCATTGATACGAGTAATCCATAGCTTACGGAAGTCGCGTTTCTTGTTGCGACGATCGCGGTAAGCATAAAGTAAAGACTTCATTACCTGTCCTTGCGCTGATTTAAATAATGTATGTTTAGAACCGTAATATCCTTTAGCTAACTTTAATACCTTTTTACGACGACGACGAGCGACATAACCGCCTTTTACTCTTGGCATCGAAGTTCCCTCCTTTTTCTAAAAAACGAAATCAATTATTTTTTGTACGTTAACATTTCACGAATACGTTTGAAGTCACCAGAATGTACCATTCCAGCTTTGCGTAATTTACGCTTTTGCTTTTGTGACTTGTTACCGAATAAGTGACTAGTGAATGCGTGTGAACGCTTAAGCTTCCCAGATCCAGTCTTTTTGAAACGCTTAGCTGCTCCACGGTGAGTTTTCATTTTTGGCATAACTCAGGTCCTCCCTTAATCTTGTTCAGCAAAGAATTACTTTTCAGTTTTAGGGGCCATGATTAAGAACATACTGCGTCCTTCCATCTTAGGCATTGATTCAACTGTTGCAATATCTTCACATTCTTTTGCAAGACGCTCTAATACTTTCCGTCCAATTTGAGAATGAGTAATGGCACGTCCACGGAAGCGGATCGCTGCTTTTACTTTATCTCCTTTTTCAAGGAATTTTCGAGCATTACGAAGCTTCGTATTAAAGTCGTTATCTTCAATCGTCGGGCTCAATCGAACCTCTTTCACGTTGATAACCTTTTGTTTCTTACGAGCTTCCTTATCTTTCTTTTGTTGCTCATAACGGAATTTTCCGTAGTCCATGATTCGACATACAGGTGGTTTCGCATTCGGAGCTACACAAACTAAATCAAGATTGACATTTTGAGCCATGTCTAGTGCTTCTTGTTTTGACTTTACACCGACTTGATCACCGTTTGCTCCAATAAGACGTACTTCACGTGCACGAATCCCTTCATTGACCAACATGTCTTTACTAATAATGAGCCACCTCCAAAGGATTTTAACGAATCAAAGCAAGGGTTGCATGGATCTTGTGGTCCAATGCACCTTCATTCAAGTACAAAAAAAGTGTAGGCGCACTACGCCCACACTTCGTCCATTCATAGAAATGAAACTGTTCATACCTGTAAACTGCTTACGCGTCAATCAGGTGAGAAGCGGGCGCTTCTGCTTGCTTTGTTTCCAATGTTAAATTGTTTACTCAATGACTATAACATACCCATCGAATCACGTCAACTCTTTGGCGGCCGACTTAATTATTCTACCTCCTGAAATAGAAGAATGCAAGAGAATATTGCAAAAGGGTGATTTTCCCTTTTGCAATATTCTCGATGCGATAAGCGCAGCCGCCGTTATCTTTTAAGCCTTTTAGGAGCGGTTTTCTCCTAAAAGGCGCACGGCGCGCGGAGCCATCGCAAACTTGGGCGCTCTCTTTATGTATAAGCGCACTTTTCCTTTGCAATATTCTCTTCTACTTCCTAGCCTCTACCTTCATCTGCTCTACAAACTCCTCCAAAGAAGTCGATGCAGAATCTTGCTCTCCATACTTACGAATGTTCACCGCTTTTGCTTCCATTTCCTTATCACCTAAAACAAGCATATAAGGAATTTTTTGCATTTGTGCTTCACGGATCTTGTATCCTAACTTTTCATCACGCTCATCAATTTCTACTCGAACTCCAACCGCTTGAAGCTCTTCTTGTACCTTCTTCGCATAATCAAGATGAACATCATTAGATACAGGAATGATTTGTGTTTGAACGGGAGCTAACCAAGTCGGGAATGCCCCTTTGTACTCTTCAAGTAAGAACGCAACAAAACGCTCCATTGTTGATACAACCCCACGGTGAACAACAACTGGACGATGTTGCTGTCCATCTTCTCCAACATAAGTTAAATCAAAACGCTCCGGTAATAAGAAGTCTAACTGAACCGTTGACAATGTTTCTTCTTTTCCAAGTGCTGTTTTCACTTGAACATCAAGCTTCGGACCATAGAATGCCGCTTCTCCTTCTGCTTCGAAGTACTCAATTCCTTCAAGCTCATTCATCGCATCTTTTAGCATGCTTTGTGCTTTGTTCCACATCTCATCATCATCAAAATATTTTTCCGTATCTTCTGGGTCACGATACGAAAGACGGAATTTATATTTATCAATACCGAAGTCTTTGTAAACTTCTTGAATAAGGCGTACAACACGTAAAAACTCTTCTTTAATTTGATCCGGACGACAGAAGATGTGTGCATCATTTAACGTCATTCCACGGACACGCTGAAGTCCGGAAACAGCACCAGACATTTCATAACGATGCATCATCCCTAGTTCAGCAATACGAAGGGGCAGTTGGCGGTAACTTCTCATCTCCTGCTTGTACACCATCATATGATGAGGGCAGTTCATCGGACGCAAGACAAACTCTTCATTATCGCGTTCCATAACTGGGAACATATCATCTTTATAATGATCCCAGTGTCCAGAAGTTTTATAAAGCTCAGAGCTTCCTAAAATCGGTGTGTAGACGTGCTGATAACCAAGTCGTTCTTCTTTATCCACGATGTAACGTTCAATGATGCGACGAACCGTTGCCCCTTTAGGTAACCATAGTGGCAAACCTTGTCCTACTTTTTGTGATAATGCAAAGATTCCAAGCTCTTTTCCTAGTTTACGGTGATCGCGTTCTTTCGCTTCTTCAAGCAAGCGAAGGTGTTCTTTCAAGTCCTCTTTGTTAAAGAACGCTGTTCCGTAAATCCGCTGAAGCATTTTGTTTTTGCTATCGCCACGCCAATAAGCACCCGCTAAGCTTAAAAGCTTAAATTCTTTAATTTTATTTGTTGATGGGATGTGTATTCCGCGACAAAGATCAAAGAATTCACCTTGCTCATAAATCGTTAGCATTTCCCCTTCAGGAATCGCTTCAATGAGCTCTAACTTGTACTCATCACCGATTTCTTTGTATTTTTGAATGGCTTCTTCTCGTGTTACTTCAATCCGTTTCACTTCAAGATTTTCTGAGATAATACGCTTCATTTCCTTTTCAATCTTTGGAAGATCTTCAGGTGTTAGTGATTCCTCTGAATCAATATCATAATAGAACCCGCCTTCAATGACAGGGCCAACACCTAATTTCACGTCTTTGTATAGACGTTTGATTGCTTGAGCCATAACATGAGCTGTACTATGACGAACGATTTCTAATGCCTCATCAGAATCAGGTGTCACAATAGCGATCTCACCATCCTCTGTAATAGGCGTACGTAAATCAATCAAAGTATCATTTAATTTTCCAGCAAGTGCCTTCTTTTTTAAGCCAGGACTAATCGATGCTGCAATATCTTCTGTTGTCGTTCCACTTGGAAACTCCTTGATGGCACCATCTGGAAACGTAATTTTAACTTCAGCCATACTTGTCCACTCCTTCTAATCTGAATAAAATAAAAAAACACCCATCCCTCCATACAGAAGGGACGAGTGTAGTTCGTGGTTCCACCCTTGTTTAAGATCGCCTCGTTTCACAAAGAAACAAAACCATTCTCCTCAAGATACAAAATAACGGTTGTTACCGGCTCCAGATAATCCACTTGTGTGTTTCCCTGTCGCAGTTCAGAGGTGGTAAGAACGTTATTCTAGTTAGGAAGCTCTCAGCAAATGCTTCCCTCTCTGAAAACCGATACAACGTCTCATGTCCTCATCAAGACTCTTACTTGTTAGACTATGATATGTAGTATTATAGGGAGCCTTAATTAGAAAATCAAGTAGCATTTAAAAATCGATCCAACAACCGTTCTTTTTTTGAAGTTAGCTCCATTCTTTATCGTAGGCTTTTAACGGATACAGCTTCATTCTCTCTTGGAAAATTGCTTGAATGGATAAAATCACCCCATGATCAGGATCGTCTGAGAAAACATGAACAAGCCGTGGCACCATACTTACTAAAGGACTAATAACCATATCCTCTATATCGACTTCTTGTTCAAAAACAAGGTCATCCTGAAGATGAAACAACAATTCTTCTCTTGTCATTCTCCGAAAATGTTCATCATAGAACGTAAAAGTTTCATCGTGGACAATGTAAACCATTTCTAGCTTCGGACGCTTAAATTGCACAAATTGGCGAAAGTCTTCAATCATATTTTGATACTCTTGCTCAAGCATATACTCATCAATGGCCATTTCCACACAATCAATTAAGACTTCCCCATAATCTCGTAATCGGAATGTGAGAAACGGTTCATAATAAAAGGTCGTATCTTCTTCCAAATGATTCGAGAATGCCTGATAAATAAATTCTCTTCGATTGAAGAACGATTTCATTTGAGGTAGATCGTTACGATCACCTTCTAATATAGACCTAGCAATGGTGAGAATCTGTTCTTGCTCTTCCTCATCTTGAAAATAAAACATGGTTTCAATAATATCTAACAACCACTCATCTTCTTTTGTACTAATAACATAATCGGTTAACACAGAAGCAAGCAAAGGATGAAACGAATCATAAAAGTCAATATGTTTGTGTTCATAGTTGAGAATAATCGTATCTTCCCCTTCTGCTCTCACGGCTCCACCTAAGCCGTACTCAGCGTACTTCTGGATATACGCTGTCAGCTGATGATACAGCTGCTTGCAATCATAGCTTTCTTCAAAATGGATTGCTATCAACGCTTACTCCCCCTTACATATAACGAACACCTCTATGTGAACATCATCTTTTTCGTCATTTCAGACAGGCTCTACTTCATCCTATGTTCAGATTAGAAAAACATGATTAGAAAATTCATAATGAAGAACCGTTTTCTCCCCTCACACCGTAAATATAATGGTACTCTTTTATGCTACCTTCTAAAAACGCAAAAAAAGAACCTGACACAAACGGTCAGATTCTTTTTTAGTAAAACTCTTTAGTTTTGCATAATAAAGTCTTTTGCTGCTGTTTCCTTCTCATCAAACACACGCAAAATATTGTATTTTGTATCACGTTGCGCTGGAATTTTCCCTGCTTCGCGAATTAAACGTAGTATTTCATTTGTGTTTACTTTATGTGTAGTACCTGCAGCCGAAACAACATTTTCTTCCATCATCGTACTACCAAAATCATTGCAACCATACTGAAGTGATAACTTCCCTACCTCTGGGCCCATCGTTACCCAAGATGACTGGAAATTTGGAATGTTATCAAGAAACAGCCTTGAGATAGCAACATTTTTCAAATAGTCGCGAGATGTGAGTTTTTTCGTTTTATACATTCCTGTGTTCTCCGGTTGGAAAAGCCACGAAATGAAGGCCGTGAAGCATTCCGTTTCATCTTGTGCATCCCGAATGCGTTGAAGGTGCAATGCACGCTCTTCAAATGATTCACCAAACCCAATAACCATCGTAGCGGACCCATGCATGCCAACACGTTTGGAAGCTTTCATCGCCTCAATCCATTGCTCCCACGTAATCTTCAAACGACTAACACGAAGGCGGGTTTCCTCTGTTAAGATTTCTGCTCCACCGCCAGGCATGCTATCAAGACCTGCTTCGTGTAATTGTCGTAAGACTTCTTCAACAGAAAGATCAGATACTTCAGCAATTTTCCATATCTCTGCAGGAGAAAATGAATGCATCCAAATATCAGGAAAACGTCGTTTAATGTCACGTAATAAATCGGTATAATAACTAAGTGGCAAATTAGGATTCGTTCCACCTTGCATAAGAATTTCTGTCCCATCCACATCTAGCGTTTCTTGTATTTTCTTGAAAATTTCCTCATCTTCAAGAACATATCCTTCCTTATGCCCTGGAGCACGATAAAAAGCACAAAAACGACAATACGTATCGCAGAAATTTGTATAGTTAACATTACGTCCAATTACAAAAGTAGTTACAGGTTCTGGGTGCCATTTCAACATAATTTGATTGGCTGCTTCCCCCATTTTTTCAACCTCGTCACTCTCATATAGAGCAACTACATCGTCCATCGACAATCGTTCACCATTCACGGCACGTTCTAATATAGCATCAATGCTCATGTTGTACCTCCGAATCTCTCAATATAGGATACTGTTATCCTACCATAGTTAAGCTCAGGCGCAAAGTAAGGACTCTCCTATTGGAAGAAACTTCAACTATTTTATCTAGCTCGCCGATTCGCTCCTTCAACTCGGACAAAAGATGTAAAATGCTTAATACGTTCCATAATTCGCTTTGCTTTTAATTCTTCAATTCCGCCGCGCTCTGAATAAGCCAGATGCTCTTCAAGTTCATCATAGTCATAATTGGATGTGAACAATGTAGGTAAATTCTCAAGCATTCGATGCTGCAAAATCGCCCCTAACACATCGTCTCTAATCCATGCAGAAATTGATTCAGCTCCAATATCATCAAGAATAAGAACTTGAGCTCGTTTCACCATATCTAGCTTCTCTTGAAATGTACCGTCCCCAATCGATTGCTTCATCTCCCGAAAGAAATCAGGCGTATAAACAATAAAGGATTCTATTTCTCTCTCTCTAAGTTCATTTGCTATTGCACCCATTAAATGTGTCTTCCCTACCCCAAATCGTCCGTAAAAGTACAACCCTTGGCCATCTTCACCCGGTCTAGCATTTACTGCAAATGCTAATGCTTTCCGGCTCGCCTCTTCACGCTCTCGATCAAGGTCAAGTTCATCAAATGTTGCGGTTAGAATATCCTTTGGAACGTAAAGTGATTTCATTAGTTGACGTTGTTTCTTCGCACTTTCCGCTTGTTTCTTTAAAGAGCAAGAATGATATTCTAAATCAATCGCCTGACGAGCAAAAATGAGTTCAGGCTTATACCCTTGCATCATATTTGGACAGGCTGCTAAGCCAGGACAACTTTCACAGTTATTTCGTTCATTTTTGAACTCATAAAGCTTAATCAATCCTTGATCGATCGTTTCATCGGTAACGGGCATGTTTTCTATTGCGCTTTTTACAAGTGGATCAGCAAGCAAAGATTTTCTCGCATTCGCTAGTCGTTGCTCGATATTTTTGTCTTTCGACCATTGTTTTAAAGCTGACTGAATGGACTCCATACCTTAGATCCCTCCTTTCTGAGTTTTGTTCTTCCTTAGATTCTCTAGCATTTCTTCAAAGCTCTGTTCATCATTTTTACGGTCTGCATTCACGTTTTCTTTCGATGGATTTGTCGATTGCTCGACTTGTTCTTGTTTTACTTTATCATCAACCAACCATTTAGGCAGTTTATCTCGCTTTTGCATCTGCCTTTTTTGACTAGGTCGTTTCTTTGCTTGTGACTGAGTTCGTTTCTGATTAGAAGCCTCAGTCGTTTTACGTCGTTCTAGCAAGGCAAGCTGCATAGCTTCTTTCACATTTTTCACTTTCTTTCTTGACCAATGACCCGCAACTTTATCAACCAGCGCTTTAGACAATTTCATGTCTTGGCTATATAACATAAAATCCAATAAGACATTCGTCACTCCGGGAAGCAACTGGTGATCAATAATTAATGATTCAATAATTTTCACATCAGCCGCCGCTACTTTACCACCGTTGGAACGAATCTCAAGTAACTCCAATGGGGAGATGGTCTCATAAAATTTAATCGTTCGTTCTTCTTCAGTTTGTGGTTCTTTCCCGGCCATTGTCTGTTGATTAAGTGGCTGCTTTTGCATCCCTATTCCTGGCGGTTCATTGCCGTGCTCCACCTTGTACCATTCTTGTGCCTTTTTCCTTAGTTCAAGTAAATCTAATTTTTCATCGTGCAGTAGCGCTTGTTGTACGATGCTGCTCATTTCAAGAGGTTCAATTTTATAAACAAACGCTAGCCTACTGATTGTTTTTCTTACATCACTCGTTAAGATCTCTTCTGGCACAATAAAAGTCGATAAACTTTTCTCAAGTAGATCAAAGTCGAATTGATTAAAGATCATTTCATTTTGATCATTTATAGAAAGAAGCTCTTTTTCTTTATTCATTTTTAACGCATTACTCGTTTCAGACTGAAGATTGGTAACCATTTCGGAGTGATGCAAAGAGACATAAACTTCATCAAATGCATACGTCATTTCCGTATATTGGTCATGGTCGATCTTATCTATGGTAAAACGATCGCGAAGTACCCGGTAATGAGACTTACCAAGCCGATTAAAGAGATACACACTTAACACATCGTTCTCAAAAAATTGTTTTGGCGTCATCGGAGGTTGCAACTCATATAAATACGTTGCCCCTCCCTCCTCATCCTTACGCTTATAGGTTTTCAAAAGGCCAATTCCTTCAAGCTTCTTCCGTTCCTCGTAAATAACTTCGAGTGAGACACCTAATAACAGCATCAATTGTCTGTGGGTCAATTCATCGCTCCAATACTGATCCTTCTCAAGCTGAGAAAGCAACGTTACGTATACGCTATGAGCTAAAGCGCCAGTCAGTGGTTGATAAAGCAATGCTAGTGTCTGTCTATCCATCTCTGTTATATAATTGCTTGTCCGCACAGAAAAACGATCAACTGGCAAAAGTTCTTTCCAATGCCATGTCATGTCCTCACCCCCAAAATACATCCAAAATGTTCCTCACGTAAAAAGAGCTTGTAGCGGTTACGCTTAAGCTCTCTTATTCATTCTTATTCATTAGCTCCGTTAGTTCTTTTATAAATACATTTATATCCTTGAATTGACGGTACACTGAAGCAAATCGAACATAAGCAACATCATCAATATCTGCTAACCTCTCCATGAGTAGCTCCCCTACGTCATGGCTATTCACTTCATTTTTCCCAAAGCCTCTAAGTTCTCTTTCTACACCATTAACAATTTTTTCAAGTGTATCCAACGAAACAGGTCGCTTCTCACAGGCCCGTATTAATCCCCTTAAAATCTTCTCTCTTGAAAACTCTTGCCTCGTTCCATCTTTTTTCACGACAATTAGAGGAATTTCTTCGACCATTTCAAACGTCGTAAATCGATGACTGCATTCTTCACATTCTCTCCGACGACGAATAGAACGCCCTTCATGACTTGGCCTTGAATCAAGCACTCGAGTTCCATTGTGATGACAAGCAGGACATAGCATTTGATCATCTCCACTTTCCGTATCGTACTAATTCGTTCAATTAAGTATCTTATTTTTATGATATAGAAAAAGTAGAAGTCTGACAAGAACTCTTATTTCAAGAGTTTATCATAACATAAAGATCCTTACGAAAGTGAATGATCCAAAAAGAGGTTGACGTTAGTTTAACATCTATACTTAGTTAACACGAACTACTGTAGAATCTAGGGATAAGAAAGCTAAATATGACAACCTATTATTTCAACTATGGTATTTTTAGTTTTGTTTTCTCAACTTTTATTGGCCCCATCCCTCTTGGCACTTCTATTACTTCACTTGATGTCGCATTGAATGATTCTGCGATGTAAGTAACAGCCACAGTAGGATCAAGATCTCCACAAGTGTATACATCAATACTTGCATATCCATGCTCTGGAAAACTGTGAATCGTCAGATGGGATTGAGAAATAATAACAACCCCACTCACTCCTTGAGGCGCAAATTTATGAAAGGCTACCTCTCTTACTTCCGCTCCCGTTTTTAACGCTGCATCAACAAAAACCTGTTCAATCAAGCTCCTATTATTTAACTTGTTTGCGTTACATCCCCATAATTCTGCGATTACGTGGCGTCCCATTGTTTCCAAAATTTAATTCCCCCTTTATAGAAAATTCACACTTTCTATTGCCTGTAGAAATGTTCGCTCGCACTGGGGACTGTTAGTTAATAACAATCATTACTTTTATGGTACACAAAAAAGTAGACGCTATTCTTTTGTACTAATTACGCTGTAGAAACGCATAAAAAAAGGTACCTTCATGAGGAAAAAACGGCCTCAATAAGGTACCCTAATCAAAATCAATTATGAAGCTGAATGAATTTGATTTGTTTCGTTTAATTGTTTGGCAACAAGATTCATCAAATCTACCACCCTACATGAATACCCCCACTCATTATCATACCAAGCAAGGACTTTAATTTGTCTGTCATTCATCACCATCGTTGATAAGCCATCAATAATAGACGATTGTTCATCCCCATTAAAATCGACTGATACAAGCGGATCCTTAGTAAATCCTAAAATCCCTCTTAACGAATTTTTCGAAGCCTTTTCAAGTACTTCATTTACTTCTTCTACCGATGCATCTTTCTTTACATTTACGACTAAATCAACTAAAGATACATTTGGCGTTGGGACTCGTAACGCCATACCATTTAATTTCCCTTCTAATTGTGGAAGGACTTTAGCAATGGCTTTTGCTGCCCCAGTCGATGTTGGGATGATTGATTGACCGCACGCTCTCGCTCTCCGTAAATCTTTATGAGGGTTATCGATGTTCTTCTGATCATTCGTATAGGCATGCACTGTTGTCATAAGTCCGCTCTCAATACCGAACGCTTCATCTAGAACTTTCGCCACTGGAGCCAAACAATTCGTCGTACACGATGCATTGGAAATAATATGATGTTCCGTGTTGATGTAATCTCTTTCATTCACACCCATTACAATCGTGATATCTTCATCCTTTCCTGGAGCTGTAATCAACACTTTTTTTGCTCCTGCTTCCAAATGATAACCAGCCGTCTCTTGCGTTTTGAATTTCCCTGTTGCCTCAATAACAATGTCGACGCCAAGCTCTGTCCACGGAAGGTCTCTTGGATCACGAGATTGCAGAAGCTTAATTTCTTTTCCGTCCACTAGCAAAGCATCATTTTTGGCCTCTACTGACAAATTATACTTCCCATGAATTGTGTCATACTTTATTAAATGAGCTAACGTCTCAGCTGGGTAACTAGCATTTATCGCTACAATTTCTACTTTTTTATCATTCATTGCTTTTCTAAATACCATTCTCCCTATACGTCCAAAGCCATTTATAGCAACTCTCTTTTTCATTAGAATAACTCCTCCTCATAATAACGTTATACTCTCGTCTGTTTATCTCACAAATAGTATAACACATTAAAACTTAAAGGACATTATTAAAATCATAAAAAATAAAAAAAGGCTGTCACAAAGATCCGTTCTATGACCTTTGTGACAGCCTAATGTGTCATTGTCCATTCTTTCAATATATTCTCTAATTGCCTTTTCGTCTCTTCTACTGTTGAGGAATTATCAATGATCGCATCCGCTCGAGCTCGCTTCTTTTTTAATGGCATTTGTGAAGCAATCCTAAGTTTAGCATCCTTTTCTCCCGCCTTATCTCGTTCCATCAGCCTCTTTAACTGGGTCCATTCATCAACATAGACCAGCAATACTTTATCCACTAAATGAAACAAATCACTCTCAAATAGGAGTGGAATATCAAAGACAATGGTTTTTTCGCCAGCTTCAACATATTTCTCCTTTAATTCATTCATTCGATCGCGGACAGCAGGGTGAACAATTTGATTCAAGACTTCACGTTCTTTAGGATGTTCAAAAATAATCTCCCCTAGCTTCTTCCTTGCAAGCGTTCCATCTTCATTGATGACACTTTGTCCGAAGTGCTCACTAATTAATTGTAGAGCCTTCGTTCCAGGCTCTACAACTTCACGAGAAATTTGATCTGCGTCAATGACAGGGATACCTTTTCCCTTTATAAGTAAACTGACAGTTGACTTGCCGCTTGCAATTCCCCCGGTTAATCCAATTAACATTGATAAACTCTCCTTCACCCATATCCGCTCAAAAGAAAAGTCACTTAAGAGCGAACGTTACACAGTTGATAATAAACTTTATAGGCTAAAAACACCAATTAAAATAAGTAAAAGACCAGGGATAAATGAGAATTTCTTCATCCAGGCGGAGTCAGAAAAACGGTTCCCACTTTTCATACCTAATGTTACAAATAACGCACTCATCGTCGCTACAGAAACAGCCATCCAAACTGGTGAAAAACCAATTAACGCAGCTCCAATTCCGGCACCAAACGCATCAAGAGAAAGAGCAATTCCAAGCAATAATGCCTCTCTTCCAGTAATGGTTCCTGAATCATCAAAGTCAGCTACCATTGGTTTGCGCAAAATTCGAATGACCACACCTAATACTTTTATTTCAAAATTAAGTATGACCTCGTCACCCTTTGTTTTCACTGTATTTGTAGCTGGCCTGTATACTTGATACAGTGCCCAAGCACCAATCAAAATAAGAATAGCTCCACCAATTGATTCTGCAATACGTGGAGATAAATACGTCTGGATAACAGTTCCAAAATACATAGCAATCAAAATTGAGGTTGCTGAACATCCCGCGATAAAAAGGAGTGACTTCCAAGGCAACTTCATTTTTCGGAGTCCATACGTTAGTCCAACCCCGAAGCTGTCAAGACTTACAGCCAGAGCAATGGCTAATAAGGAGAGAATCTCAACCATATTGATAAGCCCCTTCCATTTCAAACATACGATAGTATATGGCATGAGCCTATCCAATGGTACTTTATTTTTGACAGTTTATGCAGAAGTGCGTCCCTCTACCACCAACAACTTTTTTTGTAATCTCTTCACCGCAATTCACACAGGGTTCTCCTTTTCGACCATAGACCGTAAGCTGTTGTTGGAACATCCCCATTTCGCCTTGACCATTAACATACGATTTAATTGAGCTGCCTCCTAAGTCTACGGCCTGTTGCAATGTCGTAATAATGGCATCATGCAACCGTGTTAATTCACCTGCTGACAAAGAAGAAGCCATACGCTCAGGATGAATGCCTGCTTTAAAGAGTGCTTCATCGACATAAATGTTTCCAAGACCAACAACTGTTTTTTGATCTAATAACACGACTTTTATTGTTCTTGTCGTATTCCCAAAGGAGCGTTCCATTAATTCTACAGTAAACTCTGGAGAAAAAGGTTCAACTCCTAATTGAGATAGTGGCATGGTATGTTCTTCCGTTCCTTTTTTAAAAATATGCATCGTACCAAATTTGCGAACATCTTGATAACGCAGTTGTGTTCCATCTGTAAATGAGAAGATGACATGGGTATGCGGCGCTAGCTCTTCTCCGTTTTGAAAAAGACCATAACGTCCCTCCATCCGTAAATGAGAAACCATTGTTATATCATCTAGCACGAACAATAGGAACTTCCCGCGCCGATTGACTTCATGAATCGTTTGCCCTATTAAGTGAAGCTGAAATTGTTCGACATCATCAGGCTTTTTTATGATATTAGCCCATAATACATCAACAGCGGCAATGGTCTTTCCAATCACCAATTGGCGTAGCGTTCGACTTACCGTTTCGACCTCTGGTAATTCAGGCATTTCTCGTTCTCCCCTTATTTCGCATCATACCAGGTTTCACCATAAGAAACATCTGCTTTTAGAGGAACGTCAAGGCTAACTGTTTGCTCCATCACTTCTGGTACGAGCTTCATCATGATTTCCATTTCATTTTCAGGCACTTCAAAAATCAGTTCATCGTGAACTTGCAATAGCATCCTACTTTGCAGATTCTCTTGTACAAGGCGCTCCGCCATATCAACCATCGCCCTTTTAATAATATCAGCTGCTGATCCTTGAATTGGCGTATTCATTGCCGTTCGTTCAGCAAAGCTCCTTTTGTTAAAGTTGCGACTTGTAATGTCAGCTAAGTAGCGTCTACGCTGCAACAATGTAGTAACATAGCCTTTTTCACGTGCTTCTTCAATTGTATGATCCATATATTCTTTTACTTTTGGATAACTAGCTAAATAGCGATCGATAAATTGACCTGCTTCTTTCCTTGTAATCCCAAGACTTTGCGATAAACCAAAATCACTTATGCCATAAACAATCCCGAAGTTGACAGCTTTTGCACTTCTACGCATATTCGAAGTAACTTCCTCTTCACTTACATGGAAAACATCCATCGCCGTCTTCGTATGGATATCCATATCAGACTGAAATGCCTCTATTAGCTTTTCATCACCAGAAATATGAGCCAATACTCGTAATTCAATTTGCGAATAATCAGCCGCTACGATTTTCCAGCCTGACTCTGACGGAATAAATGCTTTTCGAATTTTACGACCTTCTTCCAATCGAATCGGGATATTTTGTAAGTTTGGATCTGTAGAGCTTAAGCGCCCTGTCTGAGTTAAGGCTTGATTATAGCGAGTGTGAATTTTATTCGTTTCATCCTTAGTTACTTTTAATAATCCCTCGATATAGGTTGAGTTCAATTTTCCTAATTGCCTGTAATGCAAAATATACTGAACGATCTCATGATCCTCTGCCAGTTTCTCAAGCACATCCGCAGAGGTTGAGTAACCTGTTTTTGTTTTTTTGATAGGCGGAAGACCAAGCTTTTCAAACAGCACTTCCCCTAATTGTTTCGGAGAATTAATATTGAACGCTCCACCAGCAAGCTCATGAATCGTCTGCTCTAATTCCTGAAGACGCTCATTTAAATTTTCTCCCATATGTTCAAGCTGTTGCTTGTCTACTTTCACACCCGTTGTTTCCATACGACCTAAAATAATCGAAAGAGGCATTTCAAGTTCTCGGAACAGCTTTTCCTGCTCATTTTCAATTAACTCTTGTTCTAAAATTGGTTGGAGTTGATAGAGGGCATCAGCTTTTCGAACTAAGTGCTCAGCAAGCTGTGCTTGTTGGGGTACCTTTTGTTTCGCCCCTTTTCCATAAACAACTTCATCTTCTTGCACTTGTCCTTTCGCTTTACGCTTAGCAACATCACTAATTTCATGCGACGATAAGGAAGGGTCTAGTAAATATGAAGCCATTTGTACATCAAACGTCACCCCGTTTAGCAGGACTCCTTTCCACCCTAGAGCAACAACTGCTCGCTTGGCATCAAATACGGTAATCTTTGTCGTATCATCTTTTAACCATTCAACCAACGCTCGAGACTTTAAAGCCTGCTGTGTCTCTATAAAGAAACGACCTTTTTCATTCACCAGGGCTAATCCTTCTATATTCGCTTGGTGATAGTTTTCACTTAACACTTCAACGATTAGGGAAGCTTCCTTTGTTAGATGTTCCTCAGTAACCTCATCTAACACGTCATATGTAATCTCTTCTAGCTCCTCTAACGTAGCACCTTCTGTATCAAATTTGGGTACAAGTGACGTAAACTCAAGTTCCTTCATTAATTTGACAACATCTTGCTTATCATACTCCCCAAAACTGAGGTCATCTAATGGCGTTTCAAAAGGAACATCTACAAAAATAGTCGCAAGCTCTTTACTCATTAGTGCCTGCTCACGATTCTCTTCTAGTTTCTCTTTCATTTTTTTGCCTGAGATTTGGTCAATGGAATCAAGTACTTTTTCGACTGACCCGAATTCTTTTAAAAGCTTCAGCGCTGTCTTTTCACCAACACCTGGAACACCAGGGATATTATCTGAGCTGTCTCCCATCAGACCTTTCATATCAATAATTTGCTTCGGACTAATTCCATATTTTTCTGCTATGAGCGCTTCATCATATGCTTCAACGTTAGTAATCCCCTTCTTCGTTAACACAACCGTCACTTTATCAGAGACGAGCTGAAGCAAATCCTTATCTCCAGAAAAGACCTTCACTTCAAAGTCTTTGCTTGATGCATCTTTAGCAAGCGTACCGATGATATCATCAGCTTCATAATTTTCCACTTCATACCGAGATATATTAAAGGCATCAAGCATTTCCCTCACAAGAGGAAACTGTTCTGATAACTCTGGCGGCGTTTTTTGACGCCCACCCTTGTATTCATCAAACGTTTTATGACGAAAAGTGGTTTTCCCTGCATCAAACGCCACTAACATATGCGTTGGCTTTTCTTCTTCAATAATCTTTAATAACATCGTTGTAAAACCATACACTGCATTTGTATAAACACCTTTATCATTATTCAACAATGGCAGTGCAAAAAAAGCACGATAGGCAATGCTATTTCCATCTATTAATACGAGCTTTTTCAACTAAATGCCCCTCTCTTAAACCAATATTTTCTTATCATTATTGTAGCACAAGGAAAAAGGTAGTACCAAAAAGTCCGGGTTTGACTTTTTGGTACTACCTTGAAGCAATTAGTCAGTATAGCCCATTAAGATACGAGCGTATGGAGAGTTAGACGGTAAGACGATGACCGTTTCTTCACCAATGGTCTGCTCATATGATTCGAGTGTACGATAAAGTTGATAAAACTCTGCATCACGTCCAAACGATTCGTTATAGATCCGAGCTGCTTCCGCTTCCCCTTCCCCGACAATTTCATTTGCATCAGCATTCGCTGTTGCAAGGATTTCCGTTACTTCCCGGTCTGTATTTGATTGAATTCGGTTTGCTTCTGCATCCCCTTGAGATAAATACTCTTGCGCCGTCGCATGACGTTCAGAAATCATTCGACTATAGACCGCTTCTTCATTTTCTTCCGGTAAATCGGTGCGCTTCATCCGCACATCTGTTAATGCAATTCCATATTGATTTCGTTCAAGCGCCTCGTTAACACGATCACGTACAAGCTCATTGAAACTTCCACGGGACGATGTTTCTTCTTCATTAATAATCTCATCAAACTCTAATTGCCCTAATTCTGCACGAATCGCTGAGAAAATTAACTCTCCCATAATTGCTTCTGCACGTTCTTGTGTGGCTGTATTCGAAATCATTAGTTGTGGATCTTCAATTCTCCATACTGCATAATGATCAGCTAACACTCGCTTTTGATCTCTCGTATTAATTTCAGCTGGTGGAATATCATAAATTAATTGATATTTTGGTAGGGTTGAAACAGATTGAATAAAGGGAATCTTATAGCTTAACCCTGGTTCATCTTCAATTCTAACCACTTCACCAAACTGACGAACAACTTTATATTCACCTTGTTCTACAATAAACAGATTACTAATGATTGTTGCTAAAAGCGCAATTAAAATAATAACGATCGCACCAAGCTTTACAAACTTTCTCCACTCATCACTTGGACGTCGTTCATTTAAATCAACGATGTTCTCATCACTCATTAGTTGCTCCCTCCTTCAGCAGAACTTTGTCCACGCTCTAGTGGTCTAATTGGTAAATAACTAACCGTATCATTGTTGCTATCCATAATGTAAATCTCTGTATCTGGTAATACATTTTCAAGGGTTTCTAGTACAAGACGCTGTCTAGTTACATCCGGGTTATCAAGATACTCATTATAAAGAGCATCAAATCTTGCCACGTCCCCACGTGCTCGTTCAATCCGCTCAGCTCTTGTTCCCTCTGCACGAGAGATAATCGCATCTTTTTCCCCTTCTACTTCATTGATTTGTTGATTGCGGTATCTGGTTGCTTCATTAATTTTGGTCAAACGTTCCTCACGAGCATCTGTCACTTCAATAAATGCACGACGCACTTCATCTGTTGGAAGTTCTACATCTTGAAGTTTAACATCTTGTATACTTACACCAATTTCGTAGATTTCTAATAGTTCAATTAAATTTTCAAATACACGTGCCTCTACTTCAGGTCGTTGATCTGTTAGCACCTCATCAATTGTTGTACTCCCAATAACGGAACGAAGGGCTGATGATGTAGCATTATATAACACCTCTCTAGCATCAACTGAATTATACAAATATTGCTCAGGGTCTGTAATTCGCCATTGAACAGCTAAATCAGCAAATAAAATATTCTCATCACCTGTAATCATCTTCGCTTCTCGAGTGAACTCAACAACTTCTCCATCTTCTTCCATATACCCTACTTGCAGGTTATAAGTTCCTCTTGATAAGATTTCAACTCTTTGTATTGGCCATGGCATTTTAAACTTCAAACCTGGCTCTGTTATCGTGTCCTCTACCTTACCGAATGTAATTAACGCTGCTTGTTCTGATTCGTCGACTATGTACCAGCCAGTAGCAAGAAATAAGGCTAAAATAGCGATACCTATGCAGGAGACAAAGCCAACTAATAATTGCTTCACCGTCATCTTATCATTCCTTTCTCGATGTTGTTGTTTTCTAGTTCTATCTACGATTCTTTACATAAATCGGTTTCATTTAATTTTAAAGAATCTCATTCTTTTTCATTATAGTACAAATTTTAAGGTGTTTGGGTCTTTTCATTGGAAATCCTTTAACAATCTTTAGTGGGAGTTTTGCATATTTATCTCTTAGGGAGGTGCTGTATTCATTATAATTAATACAAAAAAAAGACACGAGCACAAAGGGGGGCGCTCATGTCTATCAAAGGGTTGACTTTAGCAAGGGTATGACACGCTTGCTAAGCAGTGATGAAAACCGTTCCCCTTCATTATAATTTCCATAAATTAAGGTTGTTTTAATACTATGTAAATTTATTGTAAAAGGTGGTGTCCTATAAGGTCTGTTTTGACCTTCTGGGACACCACCTCTGTTACAGAGCTACTTTTTGCACATTATTCCGCTCGATACCGATTAAATGTAATGGTAAAAGAGGTTCCTTGCCCAACAACACTATTCACTACTATTTTTCCTTGATGGGCTTCTACTAAGTGTTTGACAATAGCAAGTCCTAAACCGGTACCTCCAGAATTTCGGCTTCTTGCTCGATCTACCCGATAAAAGCGTTCAAATATTCTAGGAAGATCTTTTTCGCTTATTCCAACACCTGTATCTACTATCTCTAATGTTATCGTCTCCTCATGTCCTCTTACGAAAATGTCAATCGATCCAGAAACGGGAGTGTACATAATGCTATTATTAACTAAATTGATAACAATTTGTTTTATTCGTTCCGTATCACCTTCACAAGTTAGATCCCCTTCTGCGAACATCTGTAAATCAATTTGTTTTTCTTGTGCTTTATCTTTTAGTAACTCAATCACTTCACTAACAATATGTTGGATGTTCGTTCGTTTCCAATTTAGCTGGAAGTAAGCTTGCTCGATCCTTGAAAGGTCCAGCAAATCCTGAATCAAGCTTTGCAATCGCTCACTTTCATTTGCAATAATCGTTAAGAACTTCTCTCGAAGGGGTTCCGTATTCATTGCCCCATCAAGAAGGGTCTCTGTAAATCCTTTGATTGACGTAACTGGTGTCTTAAGTTCATGTGATACATTTGCAACAAAGTCTGTACGAACTTGTTCTAATTTCTTTAATTCAGTGATGTCATGAAGCACAAGAACAATCCCCTTTAACTTATCCTTATTACTCATGACAGGTGCTGCATACACTTCAAAATGACGTACCTCTAAATGTACCGGGAAGTGAATTTGCATTCTTTGTTTTTTTTCAGTCAGAAAGATCGTCTGTACAATTTTAATAAGTTCTTTATGTTTTATTACATCATGGTACAGTTGATGTTTCCAAAGGCCTGTATTTTCTTCAAAGATCTCTTGACATGCCCGATTAATGAGGGAAATGTCTCCCTTAGTATTAATTAATATTAAGCCGCTCCCCATATTGTCGATCAACGTTTCCATCCGTTCCTTTTGAGCCTGATCCCTTTTAGTTAGTTGCTCTAAATTATAAGCGAGAATGTTAATAGACCTTGATAGTTGCCCAATTTCATCTCTTTTTCCTTCTGATGTTCTTGCTTTATAATTTCCTTCTGCTAACTCATTGGCCACAACGGTCGCACTTTCGATTGGACCTATCATTTCATTTGTTACTCGGTACGTGATCGATACAATGATGACAAAAGCTACGGCGAAACTTATTCCTAATATTAACCAAATCATTTCTGTCATATCAGCTAATGTTCGTGTTGAAAGCCCTAAACGCATGAATCCAAGTTTACTATTGTTCCCATCTATAATTGGAACAGCGTAATAAAGAAGCTCCTCCTGTACCGTATTGCTATAACGAATGTAGGAGACACTTTCGTCATTTTCAATCGCTTCAATTTCAGGCCTCAGCAAATGATTGTCCATTGTGTTAGGGTCAGTTGCTGATTCACCAATGACTGTTCCATCTAATAGAATGATCGTTACTCTTGAATCAAGCATTTCTGCTATTTCCATTGCTCGCTTTTGCGCATTTTCTTTATCAAGACCATATTCTGCAAGCATGTATGCAGCTAAGTTGGCTTCTTTTTCTACACGATCACTCAAATTATTAATGTAAAAATCTTCATATAGCTTTCCTATCACAAACCCAATGCCAATTAAAACCAGCAACGTAATGGATAGAACAGCCAACATGATTTTGAACCTAAGTTTATACATGTACAGGGGGCTCCTCCAATTTATAGCCAAGTCCCCTAATAGTCTTGATATATGCTGGCTTTTTTGTATTCACTTCAATCTTTTCACGAAGATGACTTATGTGAACATCAACAATCCTTGTATCACCGACAAATTCGTAATTCCAAACCGCGTTTAACAATTGATCTCTCGTTAACACACGACCTTTATGGTTTGCTAAATAGAGCAATAACTCAAATTCTTTTGGCGTTAATTCAAGTGCATCATTTTTGAAAAACACTTCATAATTATCTGGGTGGATTTCCACCTCTCCAAACCTTATGACATTCTCAGTATGCGCTAGATTCGTGTTTGTTTCAGAATGTATTGGTTGTGACCTACGGAGAATAGCTCGAACTCTTGCAACGACTTCACGCGGGCTAAACGGCTTTGTCATATAATCATCTGCCCCAAGTTCTAGTCCTAACACCTTATCGAATTCATCATCCTTCGCTGTAAGCATTAAGATAGGCGTTGTTACCTTATTTTGCCTCAGCTGCTTACACACATCTAAGCCATCCATTTCCGGCAACATTAAATCAAGAACGAGTAAATCAAATGGTTCATTTGTAGCCAATTCCAAAGCCTTGGCCCCATCCATTGCTGTCGTGACATCAAAACCGGCTTGCTCTAAGTTAAACTGCAATAACATAACAATGGATTCTTCATCATCGACAATTAACAAACGCTGTGACATATTGATCCTCCCAAACTCGTTTCAAAGAAACGGGTAAATGTAACGGTCCATCCTGCTAAATGCCCTAAAAAGGGTTCTTTCTATTTCTATTAATAGTATAGCAAAGTATAGGATAATTGCTATCTAGAAAAACGAAAAAGGGATTATCACTAAAAGGCCTCATTTAACCTTTTAGGATAATCCCTTTAAATCATTAAGTTGTCGGCAAAGCAGCCATAACACTACGAACCGATTCTACAGATTTAGCTAATGCTGTTTTTTCATCGTCTGTCAAATCTAGTTCGATGATTTTTTCGATTCCATCTCCGCCTAAGATCGTCGGAACACCTACATATAGGTCCTCATAACCATACTCACCTTCTAAGTAAGCAATTGTAGGAATTACGCGTTTCTTATCTTTAATAATCGCCTCAACCATCTGAGTTAGAGATGCAGCGGGAGCATAGTATGCACTTCCATTTCCAAGAAGACCTACGATTTCACCGCCACCTTTACGAGTACGCTCAACAATCGCATCTATGCGATCTTTTGGGATAAGCTTCTCAAGCGGAACACCACCTGCTGCCGAGTAACGAATAAGAGGCACCATATCATCACCGTGCCCCCCAAGAACAAACCCGGTAATATCTTCAACAGAAAGGTTAAGCTCCTGAGCAACAAACGTCCGGAAACGTGCTGTATCAAGTACACCAGATTGACCAATAACACGGTTTTTAGGGAATCCAGATTCCTTAAATACTGTATATGTCATTGCATCCGCTGGGTTCGTTAAGACAATAATGTAGCAGTTAGGTGAATATTTCACGACCTCTTTCGTTACTGCTTTCATAATACCTGCATTGGTGCTAACTAAATCATCACGGCTCATGCCTGGCTTACGCGCAATCCCTGCAGTTATAACAACCACATCTGAATCTTTCGTATCTTCGTAGTTAGACGTTCCAATGATATTAGAATCAATTCCTGCTACTGGTGTTGATTCAAGCATATCTAATGCTTTCCCTTTTGTCGGGCCTTCCATCTGAGGAATATCTAAAAGAACAACATCGCCTAGCTCTTTTTGTGCAACCATCAAAGCCGTTGTAGCTCCAGTGAAACCTCCACCGATCACGGAAATCTTTCTACGTTTAATTGCCATATTTATGCACACCCCGTTATTTTTAGTTTTTTACCCTACTCCATGAAACCACTTGATTTCGAATGAACACCAAATGGGAAACGCGCCCTTCCAGCCGTAACAGTGCGATCATTTGCAATGGCTTCTCTCGCCGTGCGCCTTTTCGAGAAGATCACTCGAAAGGCTTAAAACATTACGGCGGCTCCGCTCATTGCTTCGAATGAACCCCAAAAGGAAAAGCGCCTTTTGGGGTTCATTCTCTTATAGGTTTTTAATTAATTCGTCTGCAAATCCAGAGCAAGATACTTCTGTTGCTCCGTCCATAAGACGTGCGAAGTCGTATGTTACTACTTTGCTCGCAATAGTTTTATCCATAGATCCCATAATAAGATCTGCTGCTTCAAACCAACCAAGGTGACGAAGCAGTAGCTCACCTGAAAGAAGAACAGATGATGGGTTCACTTTATCAAGACCAGCATATTTAGGTGCAGTTCCGTGAGTTGCTTCAAAAATAGCGTGTCCGGAATCGTAGTTAATATTTGCTCCTGGAGCAATACCAATACCACCAACTTGTGCTGCAAGCGCATCAGAAATGTAGTCACCATTTAAGTTCATTGTTGCTACAACATCGAACTCTTTTGGACGAGTTAAAATTTGTTGTAAGAAGATATCAGCAATTGAATCTTTTACAATGATTTTGCCAGCAGCTTCTGCTTCTTCTTGAGCTTTGTTTGCAGCTTCTTTTCCTTCTGTTTCTACAATTTTATCATATTGAGCCCATGTAAATACTTTGTCTCCGAATTCACGCTCAGCTACTTCATAACCCCAGTTTTTGAATGCACCCTCAGTAAACTTCATGATATTTCCTTTGTGTACTAGAGTTACACTCTTACGGCCTTCATCAAGCGCATATTGAATTGCCGCACGAACTAGTCGGTCTGTTCCTTCTTGGGAAACAGGCTTAATACCAATACCAGAAGTTTCTGGGAAGCGGATTTTTGTAGCTCCCATTTCATTTTGTAAGAAATCAATAAGCTTTTTAACTTCATCAGAACCTTCTTTATACTCAATTCCAGCATAAATATCTTCTGAATTTTCACGGAAGATAACCATATCTGTATCTTCAGGACGTTTCACAGGTGAAGGAACACCTTGGAAGTAACGAACTGGACGAAGACAAACATATAGATCAAGCTCTTGACGAAGGGCAACGTTTAAAGAACGGATACCTCCACCGATAGGAGTTGTTAAAGGTCCTTTAATCGCAATCATGTACTCACGAACTGCATCTAAAGTTGCTTCTGGAAGCCATTCCCCAGTTTGATTATAAGCTTTCTCACCAGCAAGAATTTCTTTCCACTCAATCTTTTTCTCACCATTGTATGCTTTTTCAACAGCAGCATCTAATACACGAGAAGCAGCAGCCCAAATATCAGGTCCAATTCCATCTCCTTCAATGTAAGGTACGATTGGGTTATTTGGTACATCTAATACTCCATTGTTTACTTTAATTACTTGACCGTTTGACATGCTACACTACCTCCTAATTATTCAAAAAAAGTATAAAGTACATCACTATTATGTTGCTATTCTTTCTAGCAAATGTCAATCTATGTACAGGGAGGAACTACCTCCCAGGTACTCTATTAACGCTGTTCTACTGGAATATAGGTTTGTTTATTCGGTCCGATATATTCAGCACGCGGACGAATTAGTCTGTTATTGCTATACTGCTCTAGTATATGAGCTAACCATCCAGAAGCACGGCTTACCGCAAAAATCGGTGTAAATAAATCATGCTTAATTCCTAAGCTATGATAGACACTAGCAGAATAGAAATCTACATTTGGAAGTAACCCTTTTTCACTGGTTACCATCTCATTAATCTTCGTAGACATTTCATACCACTTAGTTTCACCTGTTATTTCTGTCAATCTTTTAGACATTTCACGTAAATGTTTTGCACGTGGATCTCCATCTTTGTAAACACGGTGTCCAAATCCCATAATTTTTTCTTTGTTATCTAATGCCTTGCGGATGTATGGTTCAACGTTTTCTACACTACCAATTTCAGATAACATGTTCATTACCGCTTCATTCGCACCACCGTGTAGAGGCCCTTTTAACGCTCCAATTGCCGCCGTAATACCAGAGTATACATCAGAAAGTGTCGCTACACAGACTCGTGCAGTAAACGTTGAAGCATTTAACTCATGGTCAGCATGCAGCACTAGCGCTTTATTAAATGCATTCACTGCAATTTCATCTGGATCTTTACCAGTTAACATGTAAAGAAAGTTTGCAGCAAAGCCTAAATCTTTACGAGGAGCAACTGGCTCTAATCCCTCGCGCACTCTTGAAAACGCTGTCACTATTGTTGGAATTTGTGCTTGAATCTTGATTGCCTTATGACGGTTTGCAGCCTCATCCATAACATCTGCTTCTTCATCAAATAATGCCAGACTTGAAATTGCTGTACGAAGGGCTGCCATTGGATGGACTTTGTCAATTGGGTATGCCTTCATTTGATCAATTATCTCTTTTGGTATTTCAGCATTGTTGGCAAGTTCCTGAGTAAATTGACTAAGTTCATCTGCTTTTGGTAATGACCCATTCCAAAGGAGGTATATAACCTCTTCAAAACTCGCATTATCTGCTAAATCATCAATATCATATCCCTGGTAAGTAAGGACACTTTCAATGATGGAACTAACACTTGATTGCGTTGCTACAATACCTTCTAGACCACGAGTTGTACTCACGTTAACCTCTCCTTTTCTCTAATACTTAAAGTTCCTCAAACTAGTAAGTGCTTACACTCCATTTGGAGAAAGAAAGCCACGCTATGTAAGAAGGATGTTCACAAGTTCCATTATAACGATTTATTAAGCTTTTGTGAACGTTTTCGCGGAAAGTTATTAATAAATTCTAAAACTTAAACATGTTGTATTATTCTGATTATTCATTTTAAACGTCCACTCATCCGCCAAGATGAGTGAAAAACTGAACGATTCTCATTGTAAGATAAGCAATCCCCGCGCCAATAAGCGGACCAACTGCCACCCCATTAAAAAGAGCAACCGATAAAATCGTACCTAATACTAATGCAGTTGTAATATGCGGATCTGACTTTAATAAATCAATTCCACTTGCTGCGATGATAGCCACTAGGATACCTGAGGCTAATGCAATCCACGCATAAGACGATTTTACAGCTTCTCCTAATTGCTTAAACCCTATTTCACCTGTGACAATGGGGGTTAACACCGCGATCGTAATAACGGTGACGCCGATATTTATCCCTTTTTGTTGAAACAGGGGAAATAATTTATCACCCAGTCCAACCCATTTAATAACGAGCAAGAATAGAACTGCTACGATCAGAGATTGATTTTTGGCAACCACAGCCACAAGCAATAAAATTAACATAAAAACGGATGCTTGTGAGAACAAGTAACGACCCTTCTTCCTCACTTACAAAATTTTTGTAAGTGCACTTCATAGCCCTTTAATTTTAACATATTATCATTTATTCATCTACATATCTGACTTTGTTATCTTGAATGGATCCATAATGTCGTTATTTTCTAGTCATAATAACAAAGTTTCCATTTTTAATCATTTGATTAAACAATTTTAATAAAAAGCCTTTTGCAATCGTTCGAGTTGCAGGAACCAACAAGAAAAAACCAATGGCATCAGTAATAAACCCTGGGGTAAGTAACACGACCCCACCTACTAAAATACAAATTCCATCAAGGATCACTCCACTAGGCAATTGTCCTTGCTGAGTTTGAAGCTGAGCAAGCCTTAATGCTTGTAACCCTTCTTTTTTGGCTAACCAAGCACCTAGAACTCCTGTTGCAATAATAAGCAAGATCGTCGGCCAAACTCCTAGGACATTTCCAGATAAAATTAATACGGCAATTTCAAGGGCAGGCACAATTATAATTAACAACAACAATAAACGAAACATTTGCTGCTCCTTTCTTAAAAGGAATTATCTACTTCTATACGGAAAGAGGAGAAGGGAACTCCCTTCTCCTCGCCTTTAATTATAGTACACTTGTGTGACCTCTGTAAATGTCACCACGAGCACTATCTACCGTAATTTCTTCTCCATCTGTAAATAACTCTAATGCACCATTAACACCCACGATTACTGGAGTGCTTAGGTTTAAGCCTACTACAGCTGCATGAGACGTTAAGCCACCTTCTTCTGTAATCACTGCTGCTGCTTTTTCAAAAGCAGGAATCATATCTTTATCCGTGCTGTACGTAATAAGAATAGACCCTTCTTTTGTCTTTTCAAGCGCTTCTTCAGCCGAGCGAGCAATGACTACACGGCCAGCTGCTGAACGACGTCCAATTCCTTGACCTTTTGCAATCACTTCACCGATAACATGAACTTTCATAATATTTGTTGTGCCTGACTCACCTACAGGTACACCGGCTGTTATCACAACAAGATCACCTTGTTTAATTGAACCTGTTTCTAATGCCGTACCAATCGTCGCTTCAAACATCTCATCAGTTGATGAGGCTTCCTTACCTAGAATTGGTGTAACGCCCCAAACTAAGTTTAATTTACGAATAACCTTTGGATTGCTCGCAACGGCTACAATTGGTGATTTAGGACGATATTTAGATACAATACGTGCTGTATGTCCACTCTCTGTAGCAGAAAGGATAACGGATGCAGATAAGTTAAACGCTGTATGAGCAACAGATTGTCCAATTGCACTCGTAATTGTCGTTGTTTCCTCTTTTGTTTTCTTGCGAAGCATTGAAGCATAATTTAATGCTTCTTCCGTACGAGTTGCAATGTTATGCATCGTCTGAACAGACTCAACAGGGTAGTCACCAGCAGCCGTTTCACCAGAAAGCATAATTGCATCCGTTCCATCAAAAATGGCGTTTGCAACGTCACTTGCTTCTGCTCTCGTTGGTCTTGGGTTACGTTGCATAGAATCAAGCATTTGTGTTGCTGTAATAACTGGCTTTGCAACCGCATTGCACTTTTTGATTAGAACTTTTTGAACGAGCGGTACTTCTTCTGCTGGAATTTCTACACCAAGGTCCCCACGAGCAACCATTAATCCATCAGACACTTCTAAAATCTCATCGATATTATCAACGCCTTCTTGGTTTTCAATCTTAGGGATAATGTGAATTTCTTCTCCTCCATTCGTATCAAGAAGCTCACGAATTTCAAGCACATCCGTTGCTCTACGAACAAATGAAGCAGCAATAAAGTCCACACCTTGCTCAATACCAAATTTTATATCAGCTGCATCTTTTTCCGTTATTCCCGGGAGATTAACGCTTACATTTGGTACATTTACCCCTTTTTTGTTTTTCAACGTTCCGCTGTTTAGAACTTTTGTAATAAGCTCGCCATCACCGACTGCCGTTACTTCAAGCCCAATTAACCCATCGTCTAATAAAATTTTTGATCCAGGATGAACATCGTTCGTTAGACCAGGATATGTAACGGAAATTTTCTTGTTGTTTCCAACAACTTCTGTCATTGAAACAATCAATTCATCCCCAGCAACTAATTCAGCTACGCCACCTTCTAATGTTTGCGTACGAATTTCAGGGCCTTTTGTATCAAGTAAAATTGCAACGGTTTTCCCTGTCTTCTCTGCCGCTTCACGTATGTTACGAATTCTTGCACCATGTTCTTCAAAATCACCATGTGAGAAGTTTAATCGTGCTACATTCATCCCTGCTTCAATTAAAGCTTCTAGTTTTTCAATAGATTCACTTGCCGGACCAATTGTACATACAATTTTTGTTTTACGCATAATATCCTCCTGCTTGCTCGTATATTTTTGTATTCTCATATGAATATTCAGTACTTACCACCCATATAAGGCTTTTGCTTATACAGGTGAAAGGTACCAGTATGGCTATATTTAGTTATATTTAGTTAAATCGATAACTGTTGAGAAAGCTTGTACATTTCCATATCGATCGTATGCTTACGGGATAATGCCTCATTAATATCATGATAAACAAGCTCGTTTTTCTCTATACCTACCGTTACACCAGCCTTCCCTTCTAAAAGAAGATCAACAGCCTTTGCTCCTAATCGGCTTGCTAGCACACGGTCAAATCCTGATGGTGAACCACCGCGTTGGATGTGGCCTAATACGGTAACTCTTGTTTCTAAATTCATTTCTTCTTTAATGCGATTACCAAAGTCAAAGCCGCTGCCCACACCTTCTGCAACAATAATGATACTATGTTTTTTTCCACGTTCTTGGCCACGCTTTAAACGTGAGATAATATCAGACATCTCATAATCTGCTTCTGGAACGATAATTGTTTCTGCACCATCTGCAAGACCTGACCATAGTGCTAGGTCTCCTGCATGACGTCCCATCACTTCAATGACATATGTACGTTCATGTGATGTTGCTGTATCACGAATTTTATCAATGGCATCAATAACGGTATTTAATGCCGTATCAAAACCAATTGTAAAATCCGTTCCTGGAATGTCGTTGTCAATTGTTCCTGGCACACCAATTGTAGGGAACCCATGCTCAGCTAGTTTTTGAGCACCTTGGTACGAGCCGTCTCCACCAATAACAACAAGCCCTTCAATTCCAAACTTCTTCAACTGCTCAATCCCTTTTTTCTGGCCTTCTAGTGTCTTAAATTCTTCACAGCGAGCCGTATATAATACTGTTCCCCCGCGATGGATAATATCGCCTACAGATCCTAATTCCATTTTTTTAATATCGCCATTAATTAGACCAGCGTATCCGTAAGAAATACCGTAAACTTCTAAGCCATGGAAAATGGCCTTACGCACAACTGCACGGATAGCAGCGTTCATTCCCGGAGAATCTCCACCGCTTGTTAATACTCCTATTCTTTTCATTTCGTCTCCTCCTCAAACTCAACTAGTTATAAAATATATTAAAAAGTTCAATGCTAGAAGTGAGGTGATTAAAAAGTCAATATTGCTTTTTTGATAACCTTCTTAGCATGTGTACTTTTAGACTCAATATGATTATGTAATTAAGCAATTCCCATTTTTAAAAATACCACTTTAACGAAGTGAACACAATACAGTTAATTCCAGCATAAAAAGTGCTTTCTAAAAAGCAGAAAGCACTTATCCTTTATTTACAGCATTGGTATCGTTTACATGCGTAAATTGTCCGATTTTTTTATATTTTTCATAGCGTTGTTCAACAAGCTCCTCTTCCGTTAACTTAGAAAGTTGCGTAATCGATTCCTGCAAAACTGCATCAATAAATTCGCTTTGTTGGGTCAGGTCTCTGTGCGCTCCGCCCTTTACTTCACGAACAATTTCTTCAATGATTCCAAGTTCTTTTAAATCTGGAGCTGTAATTTTCATCGATTCGGCCGCTTTTTTCGCAAGAGAGGCATCTTTCCATAATAACGCGGCTGCTCCCTCGGGCGAAATAACGGAGTAGGTTGAATTTTCTAGCATGTGAAGATGGTTACCAACACCAAGGGCAAGAGCCCCCCCACTACCGCCTTCACCAATTACGATGCAAACAACGGGAACTGTAAGACCAGCCATTTCTAAAAGGTTTCTAGCAATGGCTTCACTTTGTCCTCTTTCTTCAGCCGCTTTTCCTGGATAAGCACCTTTTGTATCAATGAAACATATAATAGGCCTCTTAAACTTTTCTGCTTGCTTCATCAAACGAAGGGCCTTGCGATACCCTTCTGGGTGAGGCATTCCGAAATTACGGTGAATGTTTTCTTTTGTATCTTTCCCGCGTTGGTGACCAATAACAGTTACCGGACGCCCTTTATATTTGGCAATTCCACCTACAATAGCAGCATCATCGCCATACAGACGATCACCATGCATTTCTAAAAAGTCAGTAAATAACTCTCCAATGTAATCTAGGGTTGTAGGGCGTTCACCATGTCTTGCAATCTGAACACGTTCCCACGGCTGTAAATTTCCATAAATATCACGTTCAAGCTGTTGTAAGCGTTTTTCAAGCTTCGTTATTTCATCCGTTAGGTCAATTTCCTTTTCTTCGGTAAACGTTCGAAGTTCGGAGATTTTATTTTTTAATTCCACGATTGGTTTTTCAAATCCTAATTCACTTACCATGCTAAGGCACCTCCTTTATATAGAATGAATCTCTAATATAGTTGTCAATAACTCTTTCATTTCTAGACGGGAAACCACTCGATCTAATTGACCGTGCTTCAAAAGAAATTCAGCCGTCTGAAAATCATCTGGAAGCTCTTGTCGAATTGTTTGTTCAATAATTCTACGACCAGCAAAACCGATCAATGCTTTTGGTTCAGCAAAATTATAATCCCCTAAAGAAGCAAAACTGGCAGAGACCCCTCCTGTTGTTGGATGAGTCATAACGGAAATAAACAATCCACCTTGACGGCTCAGCTTTTCTAGCGCAGCACTTGTTTTTGCCATTTGCATTAAGCTTAAGACGCCTTCTTGCATTCTTGCCCCACCTGAGGCCGAAAAGAGAATAAATGGAACACCCATTTCAATCGATTGCTCTACGGCTCTTGTAATCTTTTCACCAACAACAGAGCCCATACTCCCCATCCTGAACCGAGAGTCCATTACAGCCATTACTGCTCCATATCCATTAATCGTACCTTTTCCTGTAACAATGGCTTCATTTAAGTCAGTTTTCTTACGATCTGCTTCTAACTTTTCCTCATACGTAGGAAAATCTAGAGGGTTCTCCCCGATCATATTTTTATCAAATTCAACAAATGTTCCTTCATCAAACAAACTATCAAATCGCTCGTAGGCTGTCATTCGATGATGATGTCCACACGAGTCACACACATATAAATTCTTCTTTAATTCTTTCGTATACATAATTGTTCTACAAGACGGACACTTTGTCATAAGTCCTTCTGGAACTTCTTGTTTCGCCCGTTCGGAAGGAATGGTTGCGTATCTTTTCTTTTTCTTTAAAAAATCCTTAAGCATTTTTCCACCTCATTCGCCTAAGCTAACTATTAATTCAGGATATGGCATACACTCCATAAATAGTACAAGCTAAAAACGACTATTTTCTAAATGGCGTCTCATCGCCTCTGTAGCTCTTTGTTGATTGCGACTTTTTAGAGCATAATAGATTTCCTCGTGCTCATTTAAAGATACGGGCATCCGCCCTTCTCTTTTTAATGAGCGCTCAATCGCCACTTTATTATATTGAACAAGTGACACCCACAGATTAAGGAGTAACCGATTATGACTAGCCTCGACGATAGTTTTATGAAATAAATAGTCTACTTCTACTGGTAAGTCTCCATGTGACCATTCTTCTTTCGCCTGGTTAACCAGCAAATGCAATTGCTCTATAGCTTCATCAGTAATTCGCTCACAAGCTAATTTAAGTGCTTCAAGCTCTACTATTCGTCTTGTTTCCGTCAAATCCTTCCTCGCATTATCATCTTTAAGAAGAAATGATAAGAGAATTTCGACAAGCCTATAACTTCCAAAAGCTTTTATGTAGGTTCCTTCCCCACGTCTTGTTTCAATTAAATCTAATAATTCGAGCGCTCGCAGCGCCTCACGAACAGAGGAGCGACCGACATCAAGACGGTCGCTCAATTCTCTTTCGGATGGTAACTTATCTCCACTTGCCAACTGGTCTTCATTTATAATGTTATTAATTTGCTTAATGACTTCTAAATAGACTTTTGGTTGTTCCGATGACATTTGCCACCCTCACCTCAGTTATAAACATATTCTTTATTTTTCATCCCCAATTATGGCAAGTTTTCTTGTTTTTTCTGCTACTTTCTCTGGATCAACTTGTTTTCTAGCCACTCCTGTTTCCATCGCCGTTTTAGCAACCGCTGCGGCAACTGCTGGTGCAACACGTGGGTCAAACGGTGCTGGGATTACATAGTCAGGAGATAAGTCTGCTTCAGCGACTAAGTCAGCAATCGCATAAACGGCCGCAACCTTCATCTCTTCGTTAATATGCGTAGCTCTAACATCAAGTGCCCCTCGGAAAATACCTGGGAATGCTAATACGTTATTTACTTGGTTTGGAAAATCTGAACGACCCGTTCCTATCACACTTGCTCCAGCTGCTTTTGCTTCTTCTGGCATAATCTCAGGTACTGGGTTTGCCATGGCAAAAATGATCGGATTATCATTCATACTCTCAATCATTTCTTTTGTTAATGCGCCAGCAACAGACACGCCGATAAATACATCCGTACCTTTAATAACGTTAGCTAAATCACCCTCAAGTCTGTCACGGTTTGTATTTTTTGCAACCTCAGCCTTCATATCATTCATTCCATACGCCCGGCCTTCGAAGATAGCACCCTTTGAGTCGCACAAAATAATATCGCGAACCCCCATGCGTTGCATAAGTTTAATAATAGCAATTCCAGCAGAACCAGCACCGTTGGCGACAACTTTCACCTCAGATAGCTTTTTCCCAGAGATTTTTAATGCATTAATAAGTCCAGCTAACGTTACGATCGCTGTCCCATGTTGATCATCATGAAACACAGGGATGTTTGTTTCTTTCTTTAATCTTTCTTCAATTTCAAAACACTCTGGTGCTGCAATATCTTCTAAATTCACCCCACCAAAAGTAGGTTCCATTAATTTAACAGTCTCAACAATTTTGTCTACTTCATTTGTTCGTAAGCAGATTGGAAATGCATCTACTCCAGCAAATGACTTAAATAAAACAGCTTTCCCTTCCATAACAGGTAAAGATGCTTCAGGACCAATATTTCCAAGGCCTAGTACAGCTGTTCCGTTACTAACAACAGCTACCATATTGCCTTTCATCGTATATTCATAAACGGTTTCAACGTCTTCGAAGATCTCCTTACAAGGTTCCGCTACTCCCGGAGAATACGCCAAGCTTAAATCTTTCGCATTTCTAACAGCGACTTTTGTTTTTGATTCCAGTTTTCCTTGGTTAACACGGTGCATATGTAAGGCTTCTTCTCTTGTGGTTGCCACAACGACACTCTCCTTCTTCTTTCTCGATATTTAGTAAGATTCCTGACTGGTCAGACCACTTAAAAACAATCTTAATTATATAGAAGAATTGTCCATTCGCCAAGTACAAAAGCTTAATTTCCCTCATTCTTTTAAGATAACATTGTTATCCCCTAATATTTTTTTCAAAGTATCAAGAAACCATTCATCGGCTTCGACACGATACTCATCACTTAAATGTAAGGTTTGTTTCGTTTGTTCATAATATAGAATGACAGGCACAGACCCTTGCTTAGCTAATAGATTGGATTTCACCTCTTCTAGTACATCCGGCGTTTCATGATCGGGGCTAACTCGTAAGTATAGAACTCGCAAATTCGCTCTTTGTTCTTCAGGAAGTGTTTGAACTAACCCTATCTTCCCAACAATAAATTGTGAGCGTCCCTTCGAGTCATCAATTCGCCCTTCTGCAATGACTAACTCTCCTTCAATAACGGCTTGCTCAGAGCTTTTCCATATGCGCGGAAAAATAACAAGCTCTCCACTCCCTGACTCATCTGTCAGTTCGGCAAACGCCATTGCATCTCCTTTTTTTGTTTTTATTCTTCTGACTTGCGTCAGAAGCCCCGCTACTCGGATCGTATCTTTTCGTTTTGATGCCTCTTGCAACGTGCGCCTCCCTAAATGTGAGAGTTTACTTTTATATTGTTCAATCGGGTGACCAGATAAATAGAAGCCTAATGCCTCTTTTTCATAATCTAATTTCTCTTGTATGACGAGCGGTTCCATTTCGTTATAATCGGGCGCTTGAATATCAAGTGTAAACAAGCCTTCCGTTTCATCTTGAAACGAATTAACCTCATCGGCAAACTTCCATGCATCTTCTACAGAAAATAACAATGTGGCACGGTTAGAGTCGAAATCATCCATTGCCCCTGCCTTAATTAAATTTTCTACAGCTTTTTTATTCACAATCTTATGATCCATTTGCACAGCAAAATGAAAAAGATCTTTAAACGGTTCTTTTTTTCTGGCGTCTACAATCCATTTGGCCGCAGGGAACCCAACGTGCGCAACGGGTAATAAACCAAAACGTATGCCCTCTCCTTCAATTGTAAACAATACATGGCTTTTGCAAACGGATGGTGGATATACTTCATATCCTGCTTCTTTGCATTCGCGGATGTGATGAGATAATTTATCTGCATTATTCCATACTCCAGATAAAAGGGATGTATAAAAAGCTAATGGAAAGTTCGCTTTTAAATAAGCCAACAAATAACTAATCATACTATAAGCAACAGCATGACTCCTATTAAATCCATAATCAGCAAATCGTTCAATTAATTCATATACTTTTGTTGCGACCTGTTCTGTATAGCCCTTACCTCTCGCTCCTTTAAGAAAAGCCTCACGCTGCTTCATGAGCTCGTCCTTTTTCTTCTTACTAATGGCTCTTCTAAGGTTGTCTGCTTGCGCTAGCGAAAACCCGGCCATTTTTGAAGCGACTTCCATGATTTGTTCTTGATAGACGATAACTCCATACGTCCTTTTTAAAATCGGTTCAAGATCTGCGTGAGCATAGGAAACCTCTTTCTTTCCATGCTTTCCACTAATGTAAGAAGGAATATATTCCATCGGACCTGGCCGGTACAGTGCATTAACCGCCACAATATCTTCAAATTCCGTCGGCTGCAACGTCTTCAACACTTGCCTCATCCCATCTGATTCAAGTTGAAAAATTCCTGTCGTTTCACCACTTCCTAACAACTGAAATGCCTTTTGATCATCGAGTGGGATTCGAGAAAAGTCAACCTTCGTTCCGTAATGATATTCAATGAGACGAGCAATGTTTTCTAAAAGAGTTAAGTTACGTAAACCAAGGAAATCAAATTTAAGCAGCCCTACTTTTTCTACGACATCCATCGGCGCTTGTGTAAGGGAAATGGACGTTTGCCCTGCTTGGAGTGCTATTACATCTGTTAATGGCTCTGCACTGATCACTACTCCTGCAGCATGTGTAGATGCATGCCTTGGCAATCCTTCTAATTGTTTAGCAATTTTCCATAACGCAGCTAATTCTTCAGAGTCATTGATTAGTGATTGAATACGTGGATTCGTTCTTATTGCTTTTTCCAACGTTGTCCCAGGAGCTGAAGGAATTTCCTTAGCTAATTGACCGATCACATAACTATCAACTCCAAGCACTTTGCCCACATCACGAACGACGGCTCTTGCGGCTAATGTTCCAAACGTAATGATTTGCGCTACATGCTCTTTTCCGTATTTTTTTTGAACATACTCGATAACCTCATCACGTCTGTGATCTGGAAAGTCAATATCAATATCAGGCATCGATACACGTTCATGATTTAGAAAACGCTCAAACAGCAAATCATATTGCAATGGATCGACATCTGTAATATTTAGAACGTACGCAACAAGTGACCCAGCTGCTGAGCCTCTTCCTGGTCCCGTTAAAATCCCTTGCTCTTTTGCATACTTCATAAAATCCCATACGATTAAAAAGTAATCATCAAAACCCATTTGATGAATAACGGCAAGCTCTTTATCTAGCCTAGCCTTCGCACTATCCGTTATAGTTGAGTACCGTTTTTTTAAGCCTTCCTCACATAAAGACCGCAACACTTCACTAGCAGGTGCCTGTTCTAAAGGGAATTGCGGTAGCTTTTGCTTCCCTAGTTCAATTTGAACGGAGCATAGAGAGGAAAAGTAGCCTGTATTCACTACTGATTGCTTATCAGCAGAAAAGCGCTCCAGCATTTCATTTGGACTTTGTAAATAAAAGGAGCGTTCCTCTTGTTCAAGAGGATAATCTTCCGCCTTGACTCCCTCTTTAATGGCTCGTATCACTTGATAGGAGGCAGCCCCTTCCTTCTCTAAGAAACGTGTTGGATGCGAGGCCAAAAGTCTAATACTGCTTTTTTCGGCAAACCGTTTCACCGATTCGTACTTATCACTCTGTTGTCCCTCTATTTTCTGAAGTTCCAAAAACCAATCAGCTCGGCTAGTTCCTCCCTTCCACGACTCACACCAAGAAAAAGCCTGCTCAAATTGACCTTTTTTTATAAACGCTTCTAATGGTCCATTATTAAATGGTACAACAACAAGTACACCATGTAAGTGTGGGACCACCTCTTGTTTGGTTAGACTCGGATATTTTGACTGCTGATGACCAATTTTTGTAGCGAGCTTAAGGAGGTTTGCATACCCTGATTCATTTTTCGCATAGACACGAATATGACCTAACTCCCCCTCTTTGTATTCTATTGTTAACTCTAGGCCAAATATTGGTTTGATCTGATATTGCAAGCAAGCTTGATAAAAAGGCACTGCACCATACATGACATGGTGATCACATAACGCAAGCGTCTGATAACCAAGCTCCTTCGCCTTTTTGACAAGTTCCTCTATTCGATTCGTTGATGATAGAAGACTGTATTCACTGTACACATGCGTCTGAACAATCTCCATACAACTCTCCTCACCTTTCATTCTTTGTTTCTCTAGTATAGTACAAATTTAGCGTAAATGTTTACGCGAGCAACTTATGAGTTTGGAATTACTAGTCATAATTTAAACGTATTCCACTTATAAATGATATGGATAAGCTCTTTTATCTAGATCTGAAATAATGAAAGTGGGTGGAACCACATGCTAAGTCGAGAACTTCTCGCAACGTTAATTATTGATTTCTTTGTCGCATTCGGCGTTATTATTGGTGGGGCCATCATTGGTGGAATTGGTGCGTTTTTAATCGGAAAACCACCTTTATCAGTCATGCATGATTTAGCCGGCAGTTTAAAGATTTGGGCTATCGTTGCCGCCATCGGTGGAACTTTTGATGCTATTACAAGTATTGAGCGGGGCCTTTTTTACGGAACGCATGATGATATTTTCAAAACCGCATTTATGATCTTCGCTGCTTTATGTGGGGCACAATCTGGAACGGCTCTGATTCAATGGATTGTTGGGGAGTCTTTATCACCATGAGGGTTCCTCCTTTTTATGAACGCCCGACCGTCAAACGTTTTTTTGCAGGGATCATTATAGGAATTATTATTGGCTGGTTCTTCTTCATCTATCAATATGGACAAGTGTATGAAGGATTAGTATTTCGAATCTCTGAACAAGAAGCGATCATCAATGAGCTTGAAGACGATATCGATCTATTACGAAGCGAACAAAGTAGACTGAATGAAGAAAACCAACAAAAGTTGACCGTGCAAGAGATCGACATCCAGTTTAGTAACGACCGCAAACTACGACTTAACCAGCTAACATTGCTAGACTTAAAGCAACAAGCCTTAAACGAGTTGCAATATATTAAACGAAAAGACATAGAAACGGTCTCAAATATGCATGAACTCTTAGTCAGCAATCTGGAAAATAAAGTATTTCGAGCCGGAGACAAACGCTACCAACTAGAAGTCGAGCACGTGTTTCTTTATACAACCGTTCGAGTTATCGTCAGAATTGTCCCATCCAACAGCTGAAGGTAATTATCACATTTTTTCGAACGTTCCTTCACTTCCCCGTTCTGCTCCCCCATTTAATGTATAATATAAGTAGCATCTCATTAGATTATGGGAGGGATAGACATGGACATTACCGGAAAAGAAATGGTGATCAATCGAAAAGACATGGCAAGAAAAAAGGTCGAAAAAATAAAAAATGGCTTTTCCGCCTTTGCTGAATCAAAAGAAGTAACAGAATTGATTCGAAACGAACTTAACAAACAAAAAATCGACGTACATGAGGACGTCACAGAGGTTGGCTGTTGGTTTACGCCAGTAGATAAAGTATAGAGTTTTATCTTTGGAATAGGAAGGAAACGGAGTAAAGAGCATAGGGGAGGTCCCTATGCTCTTTTGCCGTTTCGTTTTATGGGAGAGTCGGGTTGACGACTGGAGTCTGACTTCTGGCGCTTATTTAAGGGGACGATTCATCCTTTGGCTACCGTATGCTCCTTCTTGCGCTCTTTTCGGTAGTCAATCTTCCTCTTTGGCTACCGTAATCCTCTTCAGGCTCTAACTTCGGTAGTCAAT